>CAZREI010000001.1:0-105100 GCA_964599285.1 uncultured Candidatus Saccharibacteria bacterium
GACGCCAAATCAGCATGGCCCTTGATGTCCTGGGCCGCACACGTGGTACAATGGCCGGTACAATGGGTCTGAAAGCGCAAGCTGGAGGATAATCCCACCAAAGCCGGTCTCAGTTCGGATTGAGGGCTGAAACTCGCCCTCATGAAGCTGGAATTGCTAGTAATCGCCAATCAGCTACGTGGCGATGAATACGTTCCTGAGTCTTGTACTCAAAATTTAAAGGCGCTCGGCAGTATATATATCTAAAAAGTTAAAATCTTTTCTTCTCATGCGTTAGACTCCATGAGAGCGTAGCAGAACGGTAGCACTAAATCCGCGAGGACTAGTGTGAAGGACCGGAACGCAAACTACAGCCATTCACAACAAAAGGTGTATCGACTTACGCAGAATCAGCGGTGGGTCGTAAGGAAGATACATAAGGTAACCTTGAATGGATGCAGGGAAAAGAAATATGTATGACCCGAGGAGATCTCGTAACTTAAAAAAGTTATAACATATTACGAGAAGTCAGCTGCGTCATAGTAGTTTTGGCGCTAGGCCAAAATGAAGGACAAAACCAAAAAATGTAAATACTTCGTTGCTCCTGGAAAAACTTTTAAAAGTTTTTCCAGGAGCAACGAAAAAATCAACCAAAGGAGGGTCTCATGAACCTTCGAGAGGCGATTGTGTCGATTCGAGCCGCTCTATCAGCCTGTGATCAGAAATTGATAGAAGCACTGGACGAACAGGGTCGTCGAATAAGAGAGGTAAAATCGGTAGCCGAAGGCATTATCGCAATGGATAACTACACCATGGCCGTCGCAAGAGCCGGCTCCGATTTTCGGGAAGATGTCCGGAAAATTCTCAAAGAACTTCCGGCTTACGATCCCGTAGGTTGATTTCACGAATGTCGCGCCGACCACAACGGTTGACGCGACACATTTTATTGGACTCGCGTAGTGCGAGAAATTCGCACGCTACGTGGGAACTCGAAGTAAACTTAACTATCGAAGTCCGCCCGTCAAGCCAAGCAAGCTGGGGATAGCCGAAGTTCCATGCAAATGGGCCTAAGCTAGATTCAGTAAGAAGGGCTAAGTCGTCAGTGCAATCTGCATGTTGCGACTCTCTACAGTAATGTAGATGACAAAATTTGACTATTTGCTGGAACAACCGAGTATCCTAAAGTACTCCTACGCGTAGGTGGGTAGGAGTGAAAATTTTTAGGTGCGGTCAATCAGCAGGGAAGGCTTGAATGTAAATTTAAGAACCCTCAGAGACTACACGTCAAACTCCTGCCAAAACAGGATGAAGATATAGTCCATGCCTTATAGCGATATAGGGGTAAAGTCGTATTCGTAAATTCGCAATTTTGTAGATTAGCATAAGATTTGTTGATTTGCATTATCCTGCGAGCGAAGCGAACATGAACAAGGCACGGGTAGCGGAAGCTGCTCGTGGATCATTTTTTTAAAAGAGTTGACTTTGATTGAAATATAAAATTTGTATTTTAATCATCTGCGTTTTGCGCGGTTCGACAGAAAACCGGCTATTCGAAACAACTTTAAGAATTTCATTTTGAAATCGCGGAATTCCACAGAAATTTACGCGCCCGCCTCGCCTCGAGGGCAAGTCGAGGCCGGGGAATTACGCGGAAAAAAACTGCCCAGCCGCAAGTTTTGCTTGCCAAAATTTACGGCTGGGCAGTTGCGAGGATTTGTTTCGGGGAGTGCTTCCTAGGGGAAAGCACGCTATAAAAACGAGTCTTCAATACTGTCCAGTATTTCGTTATTTTTAGTTTTATCCGAAGCCGCAAAAGCTCAATGGTTGAGCGTCGGCTTGGTAAGCCGAAGGCTGAAGGTTCGAATCCTTCTTGCGGCTTTTGCTGGACGACTGGAGAGGAAGCATTATTCAACAGACCTACCCTGCCTGTGTACGGTAGGGCATTGCGCTGGGGTTGGGTTATGCGCCAGTTGTCCAGCATCTTATATCGGACGGCCGACAAGTGGTGGCCGCTCATTTCTAAGGTCACTTCCGCCTTGTTGGTCGTCCGGTATTTCTTTGTTTTGTTCTTTTTATAAAATGGGGACGTAGCACAATTGGGGGTGCATCTGGGGTTTCCCAGAAGGTTGCAGGTTCAAGTCCTGCCGTCTCCGTTTGCTGGTGGCATGGGTAAGGTAGTTGTTCATGCGGTGAGCGATTGCCTTGTGCTGGGATCCATTGCCACCAGCATCTTCTTGTTCCTTGTTCATGAAATGGACTGTAGGTTAATTGGTTAAACCGCCGGATTTTATTCCGGAATTGTAGGTTCGAACCCTACCGGTCCAATTTCAAAAGCCACTTTCTTTAAGATAGTGGCTTTTTTCTTTGCAGAGAAACGAATTAACACGAATCAGGCACCGCGGTGCCACGAATTTTCACGAATATGTGAGTGTGGCATTCGTGATTCGTGTTCATTCGTTCGTCAATTCGTGTTGATTCGTGTTTTCAGGAGATGAACTTTATAAAATGTGTGTAAAATCCATTGAGGCTTGAGGTGCTTGCTATGGGAAAACCAAAACTTAGCGGAGCCAACACCAAAAAGACCGTTGCTACCAGCGCCAAAAATCCGGCGTAGACGTATTGCTCGCCATGTTTCCCCAATTTAGCTACAAGCGTCGGTGACAATACTTTTTCATACAGTAGCGAAAAAATTAAAATCCCAAACAGCAATGAAGGTAGGTAGTGGTATAAAAATGTCACTCGGCCGATGAAAATAAAGGGCAGAAGGTTGGCAAAGTATCCCAGCACTAATATCCAAAACATCGGTGGGAATTTTTTTCGGATATTTTTAAGCACCAGTCCGTAAGCCAGCGAAAATATGACGCTCGCCAGCACCGCCCACCATATTAAAGGATTGCCAAAGAGGTAAATATTCGCCGTAGTGCCATTTTGATTTTGAGACCAGTACCAAACCGGGCGGCGGTCAAATGGCCACTGATACCACTTTGAGCCGTTGGGGTGGGAGGCTTTTAAGGTAGCTTGGTAGTAGTACATTTTTTGGTTCAGTTCCGTGAATTTTTGCCAGTCGGACATTGTTGATCCGGTTTGCGCTTGGGAGTTTCCCAAAAGCGTTTGCTGAAACTCTGCGGACATGAAAGCGTCTCCCTGTCCGGATTTACCGAGCAGTGAAAAATGAATCCAGAAAATTCCGTAGTAGATTAAGCAAGGAAGTACCAGTAGCACAGCCAATTTTGGCAGTACGGTTTTAGCGGCGCGAGGATTAAATGTTATTTTTCGATCGCCCGCAGTATCACTTATCGGCCAGGTGGCTAGCGCCCCGTCAATTAAAAATACCAGGCCGATGATTCCCAAAAAGGAGAGGCCGGTCCATTTGATGCTTGATGAAAACGTTGCCAGCGCTATGCTCGCGATAAAATACATCCACTGCGTTTTTGGTTTTGCGGCACGCCGATGTTTTAAAAAAAAGTATAAAGCAAGAAAGCCAAAGAGCATTAAAAAAGAATCCATCAAGATAAACTTTGATTGGGTCAAAAGGGCGTTATCAAAGGTGGTTAAAAAGGCGCCCAAAAAAGCGGTTTTGCGGGCAGCGCCAAGTTCAAGCAACAAAAGATAGATGACTAGTGGCAATAAAGATCCGGCCAGCGCCGGTAAAAATCGAAGGGCGATATATTCGTTGGTGGAAAAGGCTTGCCCGATGTGCGCGGCGTTTTCTGGATTAGTATTTGCCAATTTTGCCGCGCCAGCCAGCATCAGTTTTCCCAACGGAGGATGCAAATCAAAATAATATTGGTGAGTAAAGTAAGCGTTGGCGTAGGGACCAAAATAAACCTCGTCAAACACTGCTTGGCTGGGGTAGGCAAGGAACCAAAAATGCAACAGAAAACTTACCGCCAGCAGGGTTACTATCGGCCAGTGAGTTTTTAACAATTGGTTTATGGTTGGCATGGCGGCTTAATAATGGCGGTTTGGCCTTGGGAAAAAACAATGGTTTGAGCTGGAAAATTCTGCGGCAAGGTAGTTACAATATAATCTATTTTTTCTTGGCAGGCTAATGTCAAGTTGCCTCGCATTATTTTTTGGGCAGCGTTTTTTAATTTTACATAATCTAAACCAAAACTCCAGAGCCAGCCTTCGTATCCCAGGTAAACCGGCCGGCCCGCTAAAAAGAGGGGAGTCGGGTCAACAGAACTGTCGGTCAAAAAGAGTGAATTGGGTTTGGTGTTTTTTGCAATCCACGCTGCCAGCGTCACGTTATCTTTGCTGGCATCAGCATAGCCGTATGATGTTACTTGCTGGGGCGGCAAGATGCGCGCCCCAATGTCCACCACGCCCGCGACGACGGCAAAAAAACAAATTACCACTACCAAGATCTTTCCCGTCCAGTTTTTTTGCCAAAGCAGCAACAGTAAAGGAATGACGCAAAATAAGATAGCCAACACCCACCAGTAAAACAAAATTTTATTATTATCAAACGGCCAAGCTTGAAATAAAAAAAGGTTGGGCACCAAAAATAAAAAAAGCGAACCGACAACAAATGGAACGTAAGATTGTTTTTTTATCAATGGCAAGATAACCATCGCGGCAAGCCACAGGATAAATATCACGCCGAAATTTTTTAACCAAAACCAAAAAATGTTGGGGTCGGTGCCAGCGGCAGTGGTGCACCAAAACCAGGAAGTTGAGTGGTCGCAGGCCATCCACCCAAGCCAAGGTCGGAAAATGGGTGAGGTTCCAAGATGACTCCCAGATTTAAAATATACCAGTTGCGGTAGGGCAACAGCGGCCGTCAAAAACGCAAACCGCAGCCACGTTCCCCAGTTTTTACGGTAAAACCAAAACAGGGCAGCCATTAAAAAAAACAAGGCCAAAAAAGAGTGGATATGCGAAAACGGCAAAAGCCCGGCCAGTATTCCAAGTCGCCAAAAGTCCGGGCTGTGGCCGTACAAAAGAATGGCTAATAGTAACAAAGAAAATACGCAAAGCCCCACCGAAAAACTGCGCTGGTGCGAAAGAAAGGAAATCGCGGGCACAATCCAAACAATGTTGTCGTTGGTTTCCTTACTGGCGACTTTGCCGCTGGTGCGATTGTCTAGGTGAGTGTAGTCGTGCGGTGGATTTTCAAAAAAAGTAATAAGGTTTGATCGATTATTTTGCAAATCTTTTGCCAAGGTTAAAAATCCAAGTCCGCTGCCGCAAATAATCAAGACAAGCGCCAGAACCGCAAACGGCTTTGACTTGCAAATCCGTAGCGCCGCCACAAAGAGCAGCAGCAAGCCCGTGGTGCCGTATATCAATAACGGAAACTGAAAAGCAGTTACGATATTATGGTCAAGCGTGTAAAAAATCGCGGAAATAAAATTGATTAAAAAAGAGTAGGTTAAATGCGTGTTGGCCAATATGGGATTGTCTATCAAAAATGGCTGGGCGGTGGCCATCCTTTCAATCATGCTTACGTGGAGCGCCGTGTCGCCCCAGCTAATAAAGGCGCTTTGCAAGTGTCCCTCGGGCGAGTAAGAGAGAACGCTGGCGATGAGCATCCAGTAGCATAGTAAAATAATTGCCAAGGGTATGATCCAAAAAACATCTTTAGTTGAAAATGAAACAGTCGGTTTTTTAAGCCAAAGCCGGTGAAAATAGATGAGCGTCGCCAAACCGCCAACGCTAAATATGCTAATGCCAAGCAGCAGTGATTTAACCAGAAGCGCTAACAAAAGAATGCCGAATCCGCTTAATAAGCCGCCTATCACAATTGCGCTAAGGATTTTTTCCAGTGGTGTAAACCGATTTTCTTTATCAAAAAAATCAAGAGCAACCCGCCCCAGAAGCGTTTGGAAAATAAAAAATAACATACTGATGAGCATGGAAATAATCGTTTGTTTATTATAGAATTAACCTATGTTTTTATCAATTATCATTCCCGCTTATAACGAAGAGCATCGCCTGGGCACCACGCTTTTTAAGCTGCATGACTATTTAAAAAACCAGTCGTACGATTACCAAATTATGGTGGTTGACGATGGATCAACTGACAATACCGTGGGCCTGGTTACCGATGCCAAAAAATCCATCGCTAACTTGGAACTTTTGCAAAATGCCAAAAACCACGGCAAGGGCTTTGTGGTGCGCCAAGGGTTGTTGGCGGTAAAAGGGGATTGGCGTCTGTTTCTTGACGCGGACAATTCAACATCTATTGACCAGTTGCCAAATTTTTTGCCGATGATGAAAAATTACGATGTTATCATCGCTTCCCGATCAGTAAAAGGAGCGGTGGTAAATCCTGGCCAACCTTTCGTAAGAAGGTTGCTGGGCAAAATTTCTAAATTGGCAATTTATTTGGTAGTCGGGGTTTGGGGCATTGAAGATACCCAGTGCGGTTTTAAACTGTTTTCCAAAAAAGCGGTTGAAGCCATTGCGCCAAGATGCACGGTTAATGGCTGGGTGTTTGACGCTGAAATGCTCAAAGTAGCCCAAATAAAAGGTTTTAACATCAAGGAAGTCCCGGTGGTTTGGAAAAATGACTTGCGAAGCACCGTCAAAATTTCGGACGCCAAAAAAACGTTCTTAGACTTGCTAAGAATCCGTTTAAATCTGCTCTTGGGCAAGTACACAGCTACTTGAAAATTTGAGAAAAAAACAGTATAGTTAACGAAATTCCAAATAACAAATCACAAACAATATCAAAGTTCTAATTCCGAAATTCAAAAGACGTTTTCTTATTCAACAATTCCATGGAATTGTTGAATAAAGGACTTGGAATTTGTTTGTAATTTGTATATTGTAATTTGGAATTTTACAAACGATGTCTGCCCAATATTTCACGGCCGAAGGCCTACAAAAACTTAAAGACGAATTGCATGAATTAAAAACGGTCAAAATTCCCGAAAATATTAGGCTGATTAAATACGCGGCGGCGGAAGGCGATTTAAAAGAAAATGCCGGCTATCACGATGCCCGAGAACGCAAACGCTTTTTACTGATGCGCATAGAGGAATTGGAAGCGGCCATTAATGACGCGGTCGTCTTTGAAAAAAAGGAGCAGGATGACGTACATATCGGCTGCCAAGTGACCATTGATATGGATGGCGCCACGCAAACCTATCACATTGTAGCGCCAGGCGAAGCGGATATTTTAAAAAATAAAATGTCGTATCAATCGCCGCTGGGTAGCCTACTGATGCACCGCAAAGTGGGAGAGGAATTTAATTATGAGATTCGAGAGAAGAAGATGAAGGTGAAGGTTTTAAAAATTAGTTAATTTTTAAAACCTACATTTGACAATTAACCATTGATATTTAACCAACGACGTCGTTTTGTCAATTGTCATAAGTCAATTGTCAATTGTCAATTGTCAATTGTTTAGTCGGGGCCTGTGGTATAGTGGTAGCACACCTCATTTGCAATGAGGAGATGCGAGTTCGATTCTCGCCAGGTCCACAAAATAAAAACCTGCTTTTGAGGGCAGGTTTTGTTTTGCTATTTTGCCGGTGGAGTGCCAATTTGGATATTGCGGCCTTGTGAAATCCAAATGGTTCCCGGATTGGCGGCTGGAGCTTTGGTGGCGCCCGAGTGCCAGACCAGCAAAAAGAAATTCTGAAGATCGTTCCCAACCAGCCCATAGCCCGTACCGTTGTGCACAAAATAATTGTGAACGGTGTAGGCGGTGTTGGTTTTCAGGTCGTAAAATCCCTGCTTGCTGCCTAGCGCCGCGCGCTTGTGCGAAACCGTTTGGGCTTGGCCGTCTTTTACTTCCAAAACGCCCAGCCAGCTTTCCTGGAAGATTCGGTAGATTTTTTCATTTGCCAGCACTTCCATGGTAAATCCGGAGTTTTGCAATGGCATCGCTGAAGCAGACACCATGATGGTTTCACCTTTTTCTTTGATGATAACCTCGCGTGGCCAGGCAAAGCGGCAGATCAAAAATCCTGTAACCAGCGATACGGCCGCTACTCCGGTCAGGCGCCAAAATTGCAAAGGCGCGGGACGAGTAACCACGGTTGGCAAATAATCATCAGTGGGCAATTGAACCGACCAATTCGTTTCTTCCACGGTTTGCTCCTTGCGTAGGTTGTAAAGGTGCCGGAAAACACAAGCTCTACAATAATTATAATATCGTACCACAATTTATTGCCATGATAAAGGGATTGAAAAACGAGTCAAAACGCGGTAAGGTAGAACTACTGTTTTAGATATGACTTACAAAAAAACAAAAATTATTGCAACGCTCGGCCCGGCGTCGGCGCAAGAAGATATTTTAGAAAAAATGCTCTCGCGCGGCGTGGATTGCGTCAGGCTCAATTTTTCCCATAGCACCCATCAGGACCACCAGAAAAAAATCGCCATGGTGCGCAAGATTGACAAAAAACTGCAAAGCCACACCGCCATCATCGCCGATATCCAAGGCCCAAAAATGCGGGTCGGCATCATGCCCAAAGAAGGATTGCTGCTCAAGGAAGGCCAAGTGGTCAAGCTGGATTGCGCCGCAATGGAATTTACCGGTGATGCCATTCCCGTACCATCGAAGGCTTTCTTGGAAGGAACCCAAGTCGCTTCCCGAGTTTTTCTGGATGACGGATTACTGGCTTTGGTCATCACCCAAAAACATGGCTCGATTTTTGAAGCCCGGGTGGCCAAAGGCGGTTTGCTGTTTTCCAATAAGGGAATTAATGTTCCATCACTCAAACTTAAGGGTTCGGTATTGGGGAAAAAAGATAAAGAAGATATTGCCTTCGCCCAAAAAGCCGGTGTTGATTATATTGCCCTTTCTTTTTTGCGCGACGGGCAAGATGTGCGCCAGGCCAAGCGCTACATTAGCAATAAAAAAATAAAAATCATCGCCAAAATTGAACGGCCGGAAGCACTGGCGCACCTTGACGACATTATCAAAGAAGCCGACGCCATCATGGTGGCCCGAGGAGATTTAGGAATTGAAACTCCGCTTTGGGAACTGCCGGTGCGCCAAAAAGAGATTGTAGAAAAAGTGCACCAGAGCATCAAGCCAGTCATTGTGGCCACCCAAATGTTAGATTCCATGATTCGCAATCCCTTGCCCACGCGCGCCGAAGTTTCTGATGTCGCCAATGCTGTTTATGATGGGGCCGATGCCGTGATGCTTTCCGGGGAAACGGCGTCCGGGAAGTACCCATTGGAAGCCGTGGACATGATGTGCAAAGTATTGGAATCAACCCAGCCCAACCAGCGCCAGGTGCCAAGTCCCGAGTATCAGGGCAGCGCGGCGCTTTTGTCGGTGGCAAAGTCCGCCGCCCGCATTTGTTTAGAACTATCCGCCCGAGCCATTTTTGTGGAAACATTTTCGGGTCGGTCTGCTACGGTTTTGTCCCATTTTCGTCCCAATAGCATTGTTGTGGCGCTGACGCAAGATCCTACCGTGGCCCGCCAGCTGTCACTGGTTTGGGGCGTGATGCCTTTTTTGGTAAAAGTCCGGGCAATGAAAAAAGTCAACGATCTGACGCTGCCAACCGCCGCCATTTTAAAATCCAAAGGATTATTAAAGCCAAACGATGCTATCGTGTGCGTTTACGATTCGGAATTTACATTTTCGGATAAAGCAAACGTCAATAGCATCACCATAAAAACCATATAGTTTTTGGAGGGATTTAAGAGGGACATATTGTGCGACATTGACAAACGTGCTTTAGAAATGCTATGGTATCCATAGCTATTTTGGCACAGGAAACCTTGATATGGAGGGCAGTGCAATGGCTCGGAAAAAACTTACGATTCTTCAACGCGAAAGAGCTCGGCGAGTGCGCCGTAGCAAATTGCGGCGTCGACGAGAAAAACAGGAACTAGTTCTGTATCTGGCGGCGGTAAATCGAGAAGCTGAACAATTTCTTGAAGATTTGGCCAAGGAAGATCAGGCTCAACAAGCACGGCAGCCGGAATTAGCGGCTACCTATCGCAAGCGCCAACTTGTTGGGGAATTCGGCTCTGAAAAAGGCGAAGAAATTGATTGGGGCGAGCGCGCTCTGGAATCGTACTGCAAAGCAACCCTATCAAGGGGCATGTAAATCGCTGAAGCGATTAAATATGAGGCAAGTGGAATGCTTGCCTCTTTTCATTTAATAAAAACTGTGTTATTTTTATAAAACGTATGCCAAAATTAAGTATCGGAATTGTGGGGTTGCCAAACGTAGGTAAGTCCACATTATTTAAAATTCTTACCAAAAAGCAGGTACTGATTGCCAACTATCCTTTTGCCACCATTGACCCTAATGTCGGGGTTGTTTTGGTTCCCGATGAGCGCGTGGATAAATTAGCAGAGTTTTCTAAGTCTGCCAGAAAAATCTATGCAACGGTGGATTTTGTGGACATCGCGGGATTGGTTAAAGGCGCTAGCGAAGGTGAGGGTTTAGGCAATAAATTTTTGGCCAACATCCGCGAATGCGATGCCATCGCGTACGTTCTACGGGCGTTTACAAATCCGGATATTATCAATACCCAGCAAGAAATAAATCCGTTAAAAGACAAGGAAATTTTGGACGTGGAATTAATTTTGAAAGATTTGGAAACGGTAAATAAAAGAATTGACGGGCTGGCTGGAGACGTGCGCGCGGGTAAAAAAGACGCTGTCAAAGAAAGTGAAGTATTAAAAAAAGCTCAGAATTTTTTGCAACAGCAAAAAATTCTGATTGATCAGGAATTTTCAGAAGACGAAACCGTAATTTTAAAAAACTTCCAACTCTTAACTTTCAAACCCCGCCTGTATTTACTAAATGGAAAACCGGAAGATATTTTGGATATTACGGATATTAGGATATTAAAAAACTATGTGGTCTTGGATATTGGCAGTGAAGCTGAAGCTGAAAACTTGAGTCGGCAAGAGCGAATTGAATTGGGTTTACCCGAGTTATCCGGCACCGATATGTTAATTAAAAAATCGTACGAGCTCTTGGGTTTGCAAACGTTTTTGACCACCGGGCCGGATGAAACTCGCGCTTGGACCATTCATAAAGGCAATAAAGCTCCGCAAGCCGCCGGCGTTATTCATTCAGATTTTGAACAAAAATTCGTAAAAGCAGAAGTGATTTTTTGGGAAGATTTACTGAAAGCCGGAAGCTATGCCAAAGCCCGCGAAACAGGATTGATTCGGACGGAAGGTAAAGAATATGTGGTACGCGACGGGGATGTGATTGAATTCAAGCACGGAAATTAGCTACGAAATACGAATTTTTTACGAATATACGAAATAAAAAAACCAGCTGCTGGGCGCAACTGGTAAGATTAGCTCTATCACAATCTTCGAAATTCACACCAGCGTCGACAAAAATCATCCATTTCCGCTAGTAAGTCGCCCTCGATTTCTGTCGTAAAATCTTTTATTGCGGTTTGAGTTTCTTTTTTCGTGAGAGAACTATGAGCGAGAGGTTGAGCATACACAACAAGAAATTCGAGGCGCGTACAGATTTTTTTCAGATCAGCAAGAGCATCTTGAGCTGTCATAGTTCGTCCCCTGAATAGAGATAATTTCGAGCAAACCGCTTGCCCGTGTGCTAAATACACATTATTATATAATTCATAATTTGTCAAATGGAATTTCAAATTTCCAACATCAACAAAAGCATCAATCTTATTATGCGACAGATTGGCTATTCACCAGCTTACTTTCAGAACGAAGGTGAAATTTCTATTGTGCGACAGATTGGGCGCAACGACTATCCGCGGTTTCATCTTTACATAAAAGAAGCCAAAAGTTATAAGCTAGAACCTAAAGGCTACGTTTTCAATCTTCACCTGGATCAAAAAAAGCCTTCGTACGAAGGTTCTCGAGGACATAGCGGAGATTATGACGGAGCGGTGGTTGAAAGCGAGGCAAAAAGAATTAAAAACGCATTGAGATGAAACGAAGATGTCCCGCAAGAAAAGTTTTCCTTGCGGGACTTATGTACGAGGCTTAATCCAGAAAACTAAGAGTTGCTTCCCAGCCGTCTGAAGTAAGCACTTCTCGTAAATCTTTCGTTGGCGTTTCCGTTGCCAACAGAACTCTTGTTGAGCCGCACACGCACCTAACATCTGTTACTACTCCATATTTTAAGAGTCCATGGTCGCCACTAGTTGACAAAGGAACAATAGTACCCGTTTTTGGAAGAGCAGATAACCATTCAAAGCTTTTTTTAAAAAAGCTTTTGGTCAACGCCCCGACCCCTACTTTTGAGGTAACATAAATGTCAATCCTCATAGCGTCTCCCCCTTTCTTGGGAAACAAAACATGGTTTTTGATACTCTATCCTACTCATAACACTTTTATGGTAAATATTAAAGTCTTGTACGAAGACAATCATATCATAGCGGTTTTTAAACCAGCGGGTATTTTGAGTCAGGGTGACCAGCCCGCATGGCTACGCCAAAAAGCGTTGCTGGCGGGCAAAACGGGGGACGTCAATATGCTTGACGAAGTCAAAAAATATTTGAAAGAAAAGCATAACAAGCCTGGCAATGTTTTTGTGGGGCTTTTGCATAGATTAGACCGGCCGGTTTGTGGTATTATGCTTTTTGCCAAAACCAGCAAGGGGGCTTCGCGCTTATCCGAACAATTTAGGAATCGGCAAGTCCAAAAAACCTATCAGGTGCTGGTCAGCGGCAAGCCGACAGAAAACAAAGGCGTGCTGACTAATTTTTTAATCAAAGATGAAAAATTAAAAAAAGGCAGGGAGCAGGCTGGTGGCAGGGAGGCAGAGCTTTATTATCGGGTTTTAACATCAAACGGAAAGTACTCCTTGCTAGAAATTAAAATAGAGGGCGGGCAGTTTCACCAAATTAGGACGCAGTTGTCGCTGGCAGGTTTTCCTATTATGGGAGATGTAAAATATGGCGGTCAACCCTGGAGCGACCCAAAAGCCATTGCCCTTTGCGCCACCGGCATATCGTTTAGGATGGCAACCGCCGATGACATTGTTACTCTTGCTATTGAACCGCCAGAAGAATGGGGCAACTACATTTGACAATTAACCATTGACATTTGACATTCGACGACGACGCTTTTAAGTCAAATGTCAAAAGTCAAATGTAAAATGTTAAAAATAAGTTATCCACAGGCAGGGCTTGATTGTAGAGCTTGATACGAGAGATAATGAATTAATTCTTAATAGTTATCAGTTGATAGTTCAAAGTTGTAGTTAAAAAGTTATTAGTTTGAAAACTAATAACTTAAGAACTAAAACTTTTAACTTAAAACTAAAAACTTATTATGTTGTACAACGATTGGTCGCTTACGATTATCCAGCCGTTTTTGCAGGGCTTGGTAAGTTTTGTTGCCAATTTAGTCCTGGCAATCGTCGTGTTTATCATCGGTTATTTAATTTCGGTGGGCATCGGCCGGATTATTTCCGAAATTTTAAAAAGCATCAAGTTCAACAAGGTCTTTGATAAAGAAGGCTGGCACAGAGCTTTGCAAAGGGCAAACGTAGATGTAAACCCCTCTGAATTTATTGGAGCTATTTTTAAGTGGGTGTTTGTGATTGTGTTTTTGCTCATCGCCGTGGACATTTTACATCTTGCCCAGTTTGGATTGATTTTGACCCAGGTGCTTGATTATGTTCCCAACGTCATTATTGCGGTGCTGATTTTTGTTGTGGCAGTTATTATTTCGGATATTATAGAAAAGCTGATTCGGGTAACGGTGGAAAAAATGAAAATTGGCTACGGCTACATTGCGGCGTCTATTGTAAAGTGGGCCATTTGGATTTTCACCATCTTTTTGATTTTGGAACAGCTTCTGCCCAACAGCGAACTGGTAAAAACGTTGTACATGGCTATTGTGTGGGGAATTGTCGGGTCGGTGGGGTTGGGTCTTGCCATTGCCATTGGCTTGGGCGGAAAGGATACGGCCGCGCAAGTTATTGGGGATATGAAACGAAAGATTGAGCAGAAATAAAATCCGCTGAAAAGAACGCTGATATATACGCTGATAAAACGCTGATGCAAAAAATCGCTAAAAGCGATTTTTTGCATTAAATAAGTTTTACAGTATAATGATGTATGGAATCATTACCAAATCCTTCAAAAAAACTCATCATACAAGTCAATGGAATTTCCTACGCCCGTTACCCAATCAAAACACACTTGGTAGTGCCATCTGACAATGCTGCTGATGTTGTGGTAAAATACGCAAAGCAACATATTAAGCCTGGCGATATTGTTTTTATTAGCGAAAAAATGGTCGCCATTACCCAGGGACGGTCGTATCCTTTGCACCAAATCAAAGCCAGTGCTTTGGCCACTTGGCTATCAAGGTTTGTAATCAAAACGCCTATCGGTATCGGGCTTGGTTCGCCCCAAACCATGCAGCTTGCCATTGAAGAAGTGGGCGCGCTACGAATTTTACTAGCTGCCGCCATTGGATTTTTGGGAAAATTAATTGGCATCAAAGGATTGTTTTACATTATTGCGGGACACAAGGCGCGATCCATTGATGGGGCCGTTCCTTACGCCGTTCCTCCTTACAACACCCACGTTTCCAAGGGTCCGGCCCATGCCAGTAAAGTCTGCGAAACTATTTCACAGGCGATTGGCGTGCCGGTTGCCATTGTGGACGCCAACGATTTTGGGGTAAACATTTTGGGTGCCAGTTCTGGCGTCAACAAAAAGTTAATTGCCGCTATTATTAAAGATAATCCGCTCGGGCAAGGGGCAGAGCAAACCCCCATCGGGATAATACGCCAAATACGAAATAACAATTGAAACTCTAAATCCTAAATTCTAAATAAATCCCAAATTCTAAATACGAAATCCCAAAACGTTTTAGAATTTAGAGTTTAGAATTTAGAATTTCTTTTGCCACGCAAAAGCTATGGAATTAAAAAACAAAACCATCATTATTACCGGCGCGGCCAGGATCGGCCAGGACGTTGCCCAAGCTTTAAAAAACCAGGGCGCTAATTTGGTTATTGCTTACTTAAAAGATTCAAAAGAAGCAGCTTTGGGATTTGGAGTGCAAGCCGATGTTTCAAAAAAGGAAGACGTGGCGCGAGTTGTGACGCAGGCGCAAGAAAAATTCGGCCATATTGACGGCTTGGTTCACATGGCGGCCATTTATCAAAAGTCGCTGTGGGAAAATTTGGATGAATCGGATTTTACCAAAAACATGGATGTGATTGCCAAGAGCGCGTTTTTGTTTGGCAGAATCGCTGGCGACCAGATGCTCAAAAATGAAGGTCCGGTAAAAGGCAAAATGATTTTCTTTTCGGATTGGTCGGTTTTGTCGCGACCTTACACAGAATACCTGGCCTACAACGCGGCAAAGTCGGCCGTGGTGGGGCTGACAAAATCTTTTGCCAAAGAGCTGGCTCCCGGAATTTTAGTCAACGCCATCGCGCCCGGTCCGATGCTTCGTCCGCCGGATTTGACTGATCAGGAAAACGAGGAAGTGCTGGCTGGCACTTTACTGAAACGCTGGGGCGGCCCAGAAGAAATTACCAAAGGCGTATTGTATTTACTGGAAGCGGATTTTGTGACAGGAACCGTGCTGACCATTGACGGCGGTCGGACAATTGCATAATAATAGAGTCGGGAAATCGTCTTATAGGTAAAGGAAATTTTAAAGGTCGAGGAAATGTGCTACGAAATACGAATCATGCGAAGTATTTCGTAGCGATATCACCATGAACACAAAAATTATTATCAGCGTCTTGTCAATTGCCGCCGTTTCGGTTTTTGCTTTTGGCGCCTTGGCCGATACCACCGCTTCGCCGTCGGTTTCGCCTTCGCCAACTCAAACTACGGTAGCTAAAATCGCCTGCGTGGGCACCGCAGTTAATACTCGCGAAAGCGCCATTGATAGCGCCTTGAATGCCTACACCGCATCGGTAAATTCGGCTTACACCGCCCGTGCCAACGCATTGAAAGATGCTTACACCAAAACCACACTTGCCGATGTAAAATCAGCGATAAAAAAGGCTTGGGCCGATTTTTCCAACGCCGTAAAAAGCGCCCGCAAGGCATGGCAGAGCGCCAGACTTTCCGCGTGGAAAACGTTTAAGACATCCGCCAAAATTTGCAAAGCACCAAGTTCTATCAGTAGCGAAGATTTAGGCAGGGAACTTAACGGAGACTAATTTTTTCGATAAAAAAACCGTGAGCCTTAAAACTCACGGTTTTTTGTTGCAAAGATTTTGTTGCAAAGGTGAAGATAGGATCGCCAAAATGCACAAGCGAACGGAAAGTCACCAAAATCCAACCGTACTCCAAATTTAGAAGCTTCTAAATTTGGAGTACGGTTGGATTTTCTCATTTTACCGGGCAAAAATTAAAATCCGAGCGTTTCGTTAACAATTATCACTTTCACTTTTCGTTGGGTAAAGGTACCTTCGCGCTTGAAAATTACTATCTTTGATGGATAGGTATGGACATTGTGTCGTTCCATCATGCGTTTGTCTTCCAAAGGAATCACATGGTCTTGCAATCGCTTCATTCCTTCATCCAAATTAGTCACGATTTTTTGGGCGCCGACGACAAAAATCACATTTGGCGAAGTAAAAACCACGTGAGGCAATTGGCTGCCGCTATTGGAAGCAACGATAAACTCGCCGGTTTGTGATAAAGCGTGCACACTGCCCAAGTAGTAATCCGACAGCGCCGATTGTTTTCGCAAAACAACTTGCTTGGCCGGATCTTTTTCTGCCAGGATGGCCGCGTGCAAGTTGTTCCATTGGTGCGATCCGGATTTTAAATAATCCACAAAACCGATTTGCTCCAGCGTCACCGAAGCGCCGTTCATCACCGATGCACCAGTAGGAATCAGCGATTTTATTTTTTCCAAAGCTTCTTTGCTGGTTTGAACAAAAATTCCCTCCACGTTATTGGCCGCCAAATTTTTTATGGTTTCCTCAATGGTTTCTTGGTTTGCTAAAGTTGTGTACATAGTTTTTATTTTTAATAATAATTGACTCAAGACATACAAGCATCTTATCGGATACTTGACTTTGAGTCAAATTTTAGTTAGCGCTGTTATTAGCACTGTTCGCTAATTACCTCATCCATCGTCATTGCGAGCCGCAGCGTGGCAATCCAGACACATTCGCAATTTTGTAGATTAGCATGAGATTTGTAGATTTGCATTACCTATTATCAAATTAGTTTGACATTTGGGTAAATTCATTATACAATCAAATCATGAAAGATTCATCAACCCACAGTACCCAACCCCAGCAACATTCCTTTGCCGATCTTGGCATCGCCGAAAATATTTTGGAAGTTTTGCAAAAACTAAATTTTACCATGCCAACGCCCATTCAGCACAAAGCCATTCCCATTGCCATTGAAGGCAAAGACGTGGTGGGTATTGCTCAAACCGGTACCGGAAAATCGCTAGCTTTTGGAATTCCCATGTTGCAGCGACTGATGAAAGCAGAGGTCCCGTGTAAGGGTTTGGTCATTTTGCCAACCCGCGAGTTGGCCATTCAAATCAATGAAACGCTGCTTAAAATTGGCCGCCCATTTGGTTTAAAAACTGCCGTACTTATTGGCGGCGCCAGTATGTATCAGCAGGTCAACCAAATCCGCCACAATCCCCACGTTATTATTGGAACTCCCGGCAGAATTAACGATCATATCAAACAAAAAACGCTAAGCCTGCACGATGTTTCTATTTTAGTTTTAGACGAAGCCGATTGCATGCTTGATATGGGTTTTGCCCCGCAAATTAAGCAAATTTTGCTGTCGGTGCCGGCCAAACGCCAAACCATGTTGTTTTCGGCTACCATGCCCGACAGTATTATTAAGTTGGCTACCGGTTACATGAAGCTTCCTGTGCGCGTTGAGATTGCCAGGCAGGGAACCACTGCTGAAAAAGTGGAACATGAGTTATTTTTTGTCAAAAAAGATTACAAGGTCCGTTTGTTGGAAAAGCTATTGCAAGAATACAAAGGCAGTGTTTTGGTTTTTTCGCGCACCAAATACGGCGCCCGAAAAATTTGCCACGACTTGCAAAAAAAGGGATTTGCTTCAGCCGAAATTCATTCCAACCGGTCGCTTGGCCAGAGAAGGGAAGCGCTGGATGGTTTTAAGGCCGGAAAATACCGGGTATTAGCGGCAACCGATATTGCTTCGCGCGGCATTGATGTTAAGGGCATTGAACTGGTGGTAAATTTTGATTTGCCTGAAAGTCCCGGGGATTACGTTCATAGAATCGGCAGAACCGGAAGAGCCGGCATGCCTGGCAAAGCCATTTCGCTGGTAACTCCCGAGCAAAAAGGCAAAGTCCGCGAAATTGAACGGTTGATTAGATCCACTATTCCTATTTCGCAAATGCCAGATTTGCCGCCGCAATTTACTGCCACCACACCACAGCAGCAAGCGGTTTATCAAAGAAACCAGACGTTTGGAAAGCAAGTAACACCAAACAATGACAGGCATCAAGCGCATCGGTATCAAAAACGCCCATACCAACAATTTAAGAAAAATGTTAATAGGTAGCGCAGATAATGCTACACACTTCACTCCTATACACCGGTGTATAGGAGTATTTTTATCGCGCTGATTTGTATCCGCCTTCAACTCCGTGGGGCGATAACACCATTTGCCATAGCTGGATGTTGCGAGCTCGGAAGGCTCCGGCGCAGGATAGTAAATAATATCGCCACATGCGGTAAAACGTTTGGCTGTATTGCTGGTAGGATTTTGGCTCACTGACGCCAAGGCTATGGCGGGCAAGCCAGGCAGTTTCAAAATTTTGGTGCCAGGCCATCAGGGTTTTGTCATAATCGGCGCCAAAGTTGTGCACGTCTTCAATAACAAATATTTTTTCGGCGGCACTGGCGATTTGCTTTAATGATGGCAACGATCCATTGGGGAAAATATATTTGGTCAGCCACGGGTCGCCGGCGCGGACGGTTGTGGCGCTTCCAATGGTGTGGAGCAAAAAGAGGCCATTGCCTCTAAGGCATCGCCTGGCAACTTGCAGGTAGGTTTTATAATTTTTGTATCCGACGTGCTCAAACATGCCAACGGAAACAATGTGGTCGAACTGTTCGTTAAGCTGGCGATAATCTTGCAGGCGAAATTCTACCGGTAATCCCTTGCAAAGATTTTTGGCGTATGCCAACTGCTCTTTTGAAATGGTAATTCCTACAACGCTGACGCCATAATTTTCTGCCGCGTATTTGGCAAAACTTCCCCAGCCGCAACCAATGTCCAGAATTTTTTGGCCAGGTTGCAAGTTCAGTTTCCGACAGATCAAATCAAACTTGGCAAATTGAGCGGTATCTAAATCTTGCGCGCCTTTCCAATATCCGCAACTGTAAGCCATACTCGGCCCGAGCATTTTTTCAAAAAAATCATTGCCCAAATCGTAGTGCTTTTTACCAACTTCAAAAGCGCGCTGGCTTGATTGCAAATTGAGCAAAGCCGCTTTCAGGTATTGCAAAATAAGCGGCAAGTCAAAGGTAACTTTTTCTTGCACGTTCGCCAAAAATAAACGGTAGAAAAACTGATCCAGCGCTTGGCATTCCCACCAGCCCTGCATGTAAGATTCGCCCAGGCCCAGCGATCCCTTGATTAAAACCGTACGATAAACATCAGGATTTTTCACTTGCAAATCCCAAGGGTGCTGTCCGTTTATGGTAATGCCGGCCGGCGCTAGTATGTTTTTTATAAACGTTTTTGAATCCATTAAGATTATAGTACAATAAGAGTATATGTTTGGTCTACTGGCAAAAATATTTTTGGTGGCGTTTTTCCTTAATTTGCTCTATGAAATGCTTCATAGCGTTTTGTATAAAACGTGTTGGAAGGCAAGATTGCCCCGATACCTGTATTTAATTTTGAAAGGCGCGCTTTTTGATGGATGCGTCATAGTGATGATCTATTTTGTCAGTTACGCATTATTTCCAGCGCATTATCTTTTTATATTTTCTTTAACGAGTTTAGTGTTTGCGTATGGCTGGGAGCTGTATTCGCTTAAAGCAGACAAGTGGGAATATACGCCAGCCATGCCCAAATTTTTTGAAGTTGGAATAACTCCCATAGTTCAGTTGGCCGCAACAGGACTTTTGGCTCTTTACATTGTGCAGCATTTTTTTGTATAGTAACAGAAACGCGATACCAATAATACTAATCCGTTACGCCCACGGGCGTAACGGCCATACCAATAATACTAATGCTTTTCGCATTCGTATCATTGGTATGAATATTGGTAAATTGGTATCATACTAAATTATGGAAGAAACAACTCAAAACAATCCGCCGCAAGTTAGTCAGCCGATGCCACCCAATCAATCGCCTCAAGCTCCGCAAAGTCCGCCGCCACAATATGGTTATGGCAAGCGGCCCTGGTGGCAATGGTTGATCATCTACATTATAGTTGGGGCAATCGCTTACGGGCTGGTATATTATTTTTTCATCGCCAATAACGGGACCAGCAATTATAGTTCGCAGGAAAATCAGCAAAATTATCAAAGTCCGTCGGTAAGTGTTGAGCCGACTAATAACGCACTACAAAATATGAAAATAGAAACAGTAAAAGAGGGGACCGGTGAAGGCGCAAAAGTCGGCGACACGGTTACCGTAAACTACACCGGCACGCTGGAAAACGGAACTAAATTTGATTCCAGTTTAAACCCGGGCCGCACGCCTTTTGAATTTACGCTCGGTCAAAATAAGGTGATACAAGGCTGGGAGCTTGGGGTCTTGGGCATGAAGGTTGGCGAAGAAAGAAAACTGACCATTCCGCCGGAGTTGGGGTATGGCGCAAACGGCGTGGGCAACATTATCCCACCCAACGCCACGCTGATTTTTACCGTTGATTTGCTAAAAATCACACCAGCCAAATAATCAAATTGGCAAAGTGAGAAAAAATATTCCTTTAAAAGGAATATTTTTTTTGAAAAATGTTGATTAGCCCACCGTACTCCAAATTTAGAAGCTTCTAAATTTGGAGTACGGTTGTCGGTCGGAGGATTTTTGAAAGGTTTGACGGTCGTGAATTTTTATGCTAGAATCTACCTTATGAATGTTATTTTTTAGATTCGCAATTTTGTAGATTAGCATAAGATTTGTAGATTTGCATTATGACTAATATCAGAAATATAGCCATCATTGCCCACGTTGACCACGGGAAAACCACTTTAGTGGACGCGCTTTTGCGGCAGTCAAAAACCCAGATGAAAAAGGAAGTGGCTGAACAGGAAATGATTATGGATTCAAATGAACTGGAACGGGAGCGGGGGATTACCATTTTTTCCAAGAACGCGGCGGTCCAATATGGTGACATTAAAATCAATATCATTGACACACCGGGCCACGCCGATTTTGGCGGAGAAGTGGAACGTGTTTTGAATATGGCCGATGGCTGTCTGTTGTTAATTGACGCCAAGGAAGGGCCGATGCCCCAAACCCGTTTTGTCTTGAAAAAAGCGCTGGAAATGGGTCACAAAATCATCGTGGTTATCAATAAAATTGACAAAGCTGGGGCGCGGCCGCAGTGGGCATTGGAAGCAACGCTGGAATTATTTTTGGAACTTGGCGCGGGAGACCACTCGCTGGATTTCCCAGTCATTTATGCGTCGGGTCGCGATGGCCTGGCCGGATCAGAACCAGACTTAGCAAAAATGCAAGATATCACACCGATTTTTGATTCTATTGTGCGACACATTCCGGCGCCGATTGTGGATTCCCAAAAACCGTTGCAAATGCTCATTACGTCTATCACACCGGATAATTTCAAAGGCAGGCTGGCTATTGGCAGAATTTACAGCGGCACTATTAAGGCCGGTCAGGAAATCGCGCACATCAACCGCCAAGGCCAAACCAAAAAATATCGGCTGGTTTCTTTGATGACATTCTTGGGCCTTGGAAAAATAGAGGCACAAGAAGTAGAAGCGGGAGACATCGCCGCCATCGCCGGCATTGCCGACGTAACCATTGGCGAAACTATTGCCGACCCGGAAAATCCCAGCGCCTTGCCATTAATTAATATAGAAGAGCCGACCATCAAAATGACTTTCATGGTCAACGACAGCCCATTTGCCGGAAAGGAAGGGCAGTTTTGCACATCGCGACAAATTCGGGAACGACTGTTTAAAGAACTGGAAACTGATGTGGCCTTGCGCGTGGAAGAAAGTGGTGCCAGCTGGATTGTGTCGGGTCGTGGCGAATTGCACTTGGCTATTTTAATTGAACGGATGCGCCGCGAAGGCTATGAATTTTCGGTTTCGCGCCCGCAGGTAATTACCAAAGAGATAAACGGCCAACAGCTGACGCCCTACGAAAAAATATTTATTGAAACACCCGAACAATACCAGGGCGCGGTGATGCAAAAGTTGGGAACACGAAAAGGCGAAGTCAAAGAAATGAAAATCCACAATGGAATTTCGCTTTTGGAATTTATCATTCCTACTAAGGGTTTGTTTGGTTATCGGAGTGAATTTTTAACCGACACTAAAGGGCTTGGCATCATGAACGCGTCATTTCATCAGTATTTGCCTGACCCGGGAAACTGGAAGGATCGAGCCAACGGATCGCTGGTGGCCAGCGAATCAGGCGTGACCAACCACTATGGGTTAATTAACGTGCAGGATCGCGGTGTGCTCTTTTTAAACCACGGCATTGAGGTGTATGAAGGCCAGGTGGTGGGGCAGAATTCGCGCAGTGAAGACATTCGAGTGAACGTGTGTAAAACCAAACAGCTTTCCAATATGCGGTCAAAGGGAGAAGGCAGCGATGAGCATTTCAATACGCCAAAAACCATGGGACTGGAAGACGCGCTGGAATACATCGGCGACGACGAACTGGTGGAAGTGACGCCCAAAAATGTTAGGATAAGAAAAATGTATTTGACGGAGATTGCCGAAAAACAGGCTAAACGTCAAGAGAAAAGCTAATCAACGAATAACGAATTACTTGCGAATTTGCGAATGGTGTCGTTGTGCGTATTCGAAAATTCGTACACAATTCGCTATTCGTTGATAGTTCGGATCTTTTACAACGGAGGTGTCATCGTGAAATTTTTGCAGTGGCTCCTTGGCTGGCACCGGAAGGTTGATCGTGCGATTACTACCTCGCACTACCAACGCTTTAGGAGAGAATTGATTGCTCAAAACCGATTCAACGACATCAGTGAAGTGGAAGAAGACATCCAATGCCGGTATGTCGTATTAAAACGCATGTCTCCATTTGTCAACGACTGGGACTTAAAAGAGGCCCGCAAGCTTTTGAAAGAAAATGGTATTCGCCAAAAAATCCCATAACCGTTGCTAAAAGGAAAGGCAGCGTCAAAGAGGAAGCACGCCAACTTCCTCTCTTTTTTACAAAAAGTGGTATAATGGAAACAAGTTATCAGTTGAAAGTTTAGAGGTTTAGTTTTAAAAAGTTCTTAGTTTTCGAAAAACTAAGAACTTAAAAACTACAACTTGAAACTTAAAACTAAAAACTATTATGGAGATTGTAAACTTTTTAGCGCAATTTTGGGGGTTTTCGCTTATCATTGTTTCGCTGGCATTTTTGATAAAACCTAAGCACGTAGAGAACATTTTGACGTTGGTAGAAGATACAAAAAATGAACTGGTCTTCGGTATCTTAAATGTGATGCTGGGAATCGCCCTGATATTATGGTATAACGTTTGGGACAGCAGCTGGAGAGTCATTATCACCATCTTGGCTTGGTTGATACTGGTCCGGGGAATCGTGTGCCTGTTTTTCCCAGAGGTAATTAAAACTGGCGCGGCAAAAGTAAAGAGCCACAAAGAATGGGTTTCCTACGCGCTGGTGGTATGTATTATTATAGGATGCTTGTTGGCTTACCTTGGCCAGACGTTCTAATATTTCATCATCGAATAACGAATTACTTGCGCTGGATGTTCGGTTGAACATCCTCCTCGCAAGTGCTTTTCGAATAACGATGTCGTCACATATTCGTAAATTCGTACACAATTCGTTATTCGTTGATAATGAATGAAATGAATCAAACTATTGTTTTTGGAGGTGGATGTTTTTGGTGCACCGAAGCGGTTTTTAAAATGCTCAAAGGCGTAATTTCCGTGGAGCCCGGATATGCCGGCGGCCACACCGAAAACCCGACGTACGAAGAAATCTGTGGTGGTGGAACTGGACACGCCGAAGTTATTAAAATAGAATACGATTCAAATGTTGTTTCTCTGGAAACGCTTTTGACAGTGTTTTTCGCCACGCACGATCCGACCACCAAAGACAGGCAGGGAAACGATGTGGGCCCGCAATACAGGTCAATTATATTGTGCGACCCCGCTGAGCGGGATCAGGGTCCGCTGAGCGGACCGACAAAGCCCAGTCAAATAGAAATTGCCAAGAAATTTATTGAAGATCTGAATAATTCCAACGAAAAAGGTGCGCCAATAGTAACCGAAGTTAAGACGCTGGAAAAATTCTATCCGGCCGAAGACTACCATAAAAATTATTATCAAAACAACAAAAACCAATCGTACTGCCAGGTAGTGATAAATCCCAAACTAAAAAAAGTACAAGAAAAATTCGCAAACTTAATCAACGAATAACGAATTGTGTACGAATTTACGAATGTGCACAACGTCGTCGTCATTCGCAAATTCGCAAGTAATTCGTTATTCGCTGATACTATTAAAATATGGACGAAAAAGAATTAAAACAAAAACTTACACCCGAGCAATATAAGGTTTTGCGTCAAAAGGGGACGGAGGCGCCGTTTTCGGGCAAGTACGTCCACAAAAACGCCGATGGAACCTATGTTTGCATGGTTTGCGCCAATCCGTTATTTACTTCGGATGCGCAGTTTGATTCCGGTACTGGCTGGCCAAGTTTTGACAAAGCCATTGATGGGTCGGTCATTTACAACCAAGACGGTAATCGGATAGAAATTCTGTGCGCCAAATGCGGCTCGCACCTGGGACATGTGTTTGATGACGGTCCCACCAAAACCGGCAAGCGCTACTGCATCAATTCCGTGTGTCTTGATTTAAAACCAAAGACGTGAATCTGGAATCTTATATCTAGAAGCTGGAATGGAATACAAAATAGTGAGTCTGAATGGCAACTTTTTTCGGTTTGCGCCGATTTTTTTATTGTTTCATGTTCCATGAACTTGGCACTCTTGACAAGAGACTGCTAATTTCCTAAGATGATTGTATTGCAATGCAAAAGCCCCTTGGTGTGTGTTGAAAAGGCAAAACCACACACCGCGGGGCCTAAAGGTGCCGAGCATACGCTCTTTGGGATTTAACCCTGGGAGGCCACATGCTTCAAAGCCTCTCTGCCGTATGAGGCAGACACCTTTATTAATTTAATCATATCATACGAATATTATTTTTTCAACCGTAACATGGAACTAACCCAACGCCAGGAAAAAATTTTACAATCGCTGATTAAGGAATACATTGACCAGGCCACGCCTGTCAGCTCAAAGCTTTTGCAAAAAAAGTGCCGTTTGGATATTTCGGGAGCGACCATCCGCAATGAACTGCAAACACTGGACCAGCAAGGCTACGTCAGCCAACCGCACACTTCGGCAGGCCGAGTGCCGACCCCCAAAGCTTACCGATATTTTGTCCAAATTACGTTTACTCGCGAAGATCCCAAAGTGGCCCATTTTATTTTAAAGGAAGTGGAAACCGCCCGTCAGAAAATAGATCGTGAACTAGAACTTGCAAAGGAACTGACCGAATCGCTGGCCGAACTGTCGCACATGCTAAGTTTTAACCGAATGGAAGAACACATGCTTTTTAACGTGTTAAAAATAATCGGGCCGTCGCAAGCAACCTACGACAAAAACATAGACACCATGAAAGAATTACTGGAAAAATTGGAAAGCTTTTAAAAAGCAAAGACCAATCAACATTATAACATTATATATAATATTATTATATATAATGTTATAATGTTGGACGTTGATAATGATCGGTAGCTATTTTATTGTGCGACAAGACGAATTTGAAAATGTATAAATAAAGAGGAGCAGGCCGCGTAATGCGTTCTGCTCCTTGGAATGGTAACGGTACGGAAATGCTCCGTTGCCCATTCCCTGTGATAGAACTTCATTTTTCCCTTTGGTCTGGGTTCCCCGATGAAGCTCATCACATTGTTTATCCTCCTTTCAGTAAGGTCATCGGTTCTGGTCGTGCGCGACGCCGGCGATCAGATGGACAAAATGGGAAATCTACGGCCCGACAAGGGCTTGTAAGGGTGGCGCGCAATCATAGCTGATCCCTCCAAAAAGAAAGAGTTTCTCGAAACCCGTAACTGCACCTAAATGTTAGATTCAGTTGCGGGTTTCCAGAAATACAATAGATTGTAAGGTACTTAACGAATGGTAACTAACCTTAGCATGTATATAAAATCTTGTCAATACTTATGGAAGAAGATAACATAAAAAATGAACCAAAACCAGAATCTATCAGCGAACTGGAAGAATGTCAAAAAAAGTGTGACGAGTATTTGAATAACTGGAAACGGGAGCGCGCTGATTTTTTAAACTACAAACGGGATGAAGTGGAAAGGATTGGACTGTTGGCCCAATACACCAAAGAAGAAACGATTATTAAAATGCTTCCTATTTTAGACAGTATTTATTTTGCGGAAAAAGAAATTCCGGAAGACTTGATAAATCATGTATGGGTTGAAGGTTTTTTGCGGACACAAAAAGAAGTTACCAAATTTTTGCAAAAAGAGGGAATTGAAAAAATAGAAGTAATAGACAAGCCGTTTGACCCAAATACCATGGAAGCGGTGGAAGAAGTGGAGAACAAAGAAATCCAACCAAACATAGTAATAGAAGAAGTGCAAAGAGGATATATGATAAACGGGAAAGTACTGCGTCCGGCGAAAGTGAGAATTGCGAAATAAACCCTATGAAAGAATTTTTAGAGCTAATCAGGGATAGAGAAGTGCGACAGTTAATAACTTTTCTATCAATTTTAATTCTAATAGTTAGCTTATTGGTTTTAGTAGTATTTTTAAAGTTAGAAATACAGACTCTTTTATATGCCATTTGCTTCTTATCTGCATTACTGGTGATTATGGTAATATCGGGCAACATTGAGATAAATATCGGTAGTTTGTTTAAAATTAAAAAGGATACTGAAGAAATTAAAAAGGAAATAGCTAGCTTGAGAATATTATTTAAGGCAACTCAAAACCAAACCAACTCGCCAACATTTAATGTAAATTTAACCGGTGGCAATGATGTGGTGACTAAATACTATGAACCAAGCGATGAATCTTTAGATATTGAAGATGCCGACGAAAATGTTTTTCACAATACAACTGCTTCATCTGATATAAAAATTAATTAAAAAATTATGGAACCAAACTTAAAAGAAAACATAAAAAAAGTAAGGAAATCAATTGTGGCAATCGGTTTTGAACCTGCCCCTAATCAAATCACTATTTTAGGTAGTGGATTTATTTCGCAGGGAAAACTTATTACTTGCGCTCATTTACTTAATAATCTTACTGAAGAACAAATTATAAAATTAAAAGCTAGTGTATTAGTAGAGACTACGGAAAAAGGACTTGAATTATATAAATGGCTTCCCATTAGGTTGGTTCCAGGTAAGAAAGATATTAAAAACGATTTGGCAATTTTTGAATTTTTACAAGAAGCACCAAATTACACAGAAGGTTTGGTTCTAAGTGATTCTGAAAAAGTTCAAATAGGGCAGGACGTGTATTTTATTGGTTTTCCTTATGCTGCCCAACTAATTAATGATGGATTTGGCATAACTTTGGTAGCAAATAGGGGCATGGTGAGCAATATAAAACCCGATGGAAGTGATCCTAATTTTACCAAAGTTTGGTTTATCATTGACGCGATTTCAAATCCAGGAAATTCAGGTTGTCCAGTAATCAATGCCGAAACTAACGAAGTAATAGGTGTAATGAGTATTTCATTTAGAACGCCTTCACAGGTATTTAAGGAAGTAACATCAAAAGATTTAGACATTCGAGAACCCATGCACATTGCTGGAGCCAAACCAATAAATTTAGTAAAAGAGTTATTGAAATAATATGCGGGAAATTGAAATTAAATTGCGAATAAATAATTTAGAAGAGTTGGAGAAAAAGCTAATCGATACCGGCTTGGTAATTTCAAAAGAAGTTGTGCAGCGTGATACTGTCTACGTTTCCAATGGCATGTTCGATGGATTTGCTAACGTAAAAGTGGGGGATACTTTTATCCGGATTCGCAATGAAAATGGCATAAATTCGCTTACCTTAAAACAACAACGAGGGCTTGGGTTAGATAAAACAGAGTATGAAACTAAGATTGAAGACGGAGAGGCAATGCATCAAATATTACTATTGCTTGAGTGGAAACCGGTAGTAGAAGTAAACAAGAAGCGCAAGAAAGGAAAGTTAGGAGAATATGAGATTTGTTTAGACAGTGTAGAAGATTTGGGAAATTTTATAGAACTTGAAAAAATGACTGACGATAATGTGGATCCAGAGAAAGTAAAAACAGAACTATTTGAGGCCTTAAAACCATTTGGGCTAACAAAAGATGATGAGGAAACAAAAGGTTACGATATATTGATGTATCAACTAAAAAATAAATAACTCTAATCATCATTGCGAGGCGCGTCGAAGCAATCTTTTAAATCTGGATTGCCACGCTTCGCTCGCAATGACGAGTGAAACACAAAACATGAGTAAAATATTAGGAATCGATTTGGGAACTACCAACAGTGCTATGGCTGTGGTTATTAATGGCGAGCCGCAGATTATTGAAAATAAAGAGGGGGCTCGGACTACGCCTTCCATTGTTGCCATCACCAAAGCTGGTGAGCGCGTGGTTGGCGTGCTGGCAAAACGGCAGGCAGTTACCAATCCTCACAATACGATTTTTTCGGTAAAGCGTTTAATTGGCCGAAAATTTTCTGATCACGAAGTGCAAAAAGATAAAAAGAATTTACCCTATGAAATTCGCGAATCGGCTGACGGTGGCGTTGATGTAAAAATGGGGGACAAGTGGCTCAACCCAGCCGAAATTAGTGCCATGATTTTACAAAAACTAAAAGCAGATGCCGAAGCCAAACTGGGTGAAACCATTACCGAGGCCATCATTACCTGCCCCGCTTACTTTGATGATAGCCAGCGAAAAGCTACTAAAATTGCCGGAGAAATTGCGGGGTTTGATGTTAAGCGCGTCATTAACGAACCAACCGCCGCGGCTTTGGCTTATGGGTTAAACAAAAAGAAAGATGAAAAAATTATTGTTTACGACTTTGGCGGAGGCACCTTTGACATTTCTATTTTAGATGTTGGCGCCGATACCATTGAAGTGAAAGCAACGGGCGGAGATACGCACCTGGGAGGCGACGACTTTGACCAAAAATTAATGGACTGGATTGTTGGTGAATTTAAAAAAGACAATGGCATCGATTTGGCAAAAGATAATTTGGCGTTACAGCGTATTAAAGAAGCGGCCGAAAAAGCCAAAATTGAATTGTCTTCCAGCATGGAAACGGAAATTAACTTGCCGTTTATTACTTCGGGCGCCGATGGTCCAAAGCATTTGTTGTATAAAATAACTCGCGCGCAGTTTGAAAATATGGTAGGGGATTATATAGAAAAATCAATTGCATTGGTTAAAAAAACATTGCAGGAAGCGGGGATTGATGCCAATCAAATTAACGAAGTGGTGCTGGTTGGCGGGCAAACTCGCATGCCCAAAATCATTGAGGAAGTCAAAAAACTGTTTGGCAAGGAACCCAACAAAGAAGTAAATCCTGATGAAGTGGTGGCCATTGGCGCGGCGGTGCAGGGTGGAATTATGCAGGGAAATGTCAAAGATGTACTTTTGTTGGACGTGACGCCGTTGAGCCTTGGCATTGAAACCATGGGCGGAGTTTCTACGGTTTTGATTAGCAAAAATACCACGGTGCCGACGGCTAAAACGCAGGTGTTTTCAACGGCCGCTGATAACCAGCCGTCAGTTGAAATTCATGTATTGCAAGGCGAGCGTCCTATGGCACAAGATAACAAAACGTTGGGCAGGTTCATGTTGGACGGCATTCCTTCTGCCCCGCGCGGCACTCCGCAAATTGAAGTCAGTTTTGACATTGATGCCAACGGAATTTTAAATGTGTCGGCAAAAGACAAGGCAACCGGAAAATCGCAGTCAATTAAAATTGAGGGGTCAAGCGGGCTTTCCAAAGAAGAAGTGGAAAAAATGAAAAAAGATGCCGAGCTCCACGCCGCCGAGGACAAGAAAAAACAGGAATTAATTGAAGCGCGCAACATGGCTGATGCCTTAATTTATACTTCTGAAAAAACATTAAAAGACGCGGGAGATAAACTTTCGGCTGACCTAAAAAAACCGGCGGAAGAAAAGATTTCCACATTGAAAGAAGCGCTGAAAACTGATAGCATTGATGATATAAAGAAAAAGACGCAGGAATTATCAACGGAGATTCAAAAAGTGGGAGCGGAATTACATAAGGCCGGCCAGCAAAATCCGTCAGGAAATAAAGAAGGAAACCCTTCGAATCCTTCAGGCCAAGAACCCAAAGAAGAACCAAAGGCGGACGAGGGAGAGTTTAAAGAAAAGAAGTAATGAGTTTTGTGGCAGCGCCCGCGGGCGCTGCCACAGTTCCTAGTTCAAAATTTTGTAAATTTCTGTGGCATAAAAACATGAGTACTAAAAATAGTTTTGCCAAAAAAATTTTAAAAAATGCAAAAGATAGAGACGGGTCGGTGAAATATTCTACCAAGAAAGATTTTCTTGAAATTATCAAGAAATTACCAAAAAAATAAAAAAGGACGGTAAGGAAACCAAAAGAAAATATAGCAGGAAAATTTATAACTAAGCCATGAAAATAATTTATCACCCACATGCACGGCAAAGAATGCAAGAACGTGGTACGAACCAAAAGGAGGTCGAAATAACAATCCGTACTGGTGAAAAATTTAAAGCAAAGTTTGGTAGGTCGGGATTTAGAAGAAATTTTGCAAGTAGCAAAGACAAGTATTCTGCAAAGCAAGTTGAAGTGTTTGGTATAGGAAAAGAAGGCGCATTTGTGGTTATTACGGTAATTTGTAAATATTTTTAATGTAAAATTCAATGAAAATCACTTACGATTCAAAATATAATATCGCCTACTTGTCACTGCGAGACAAGAAAGAAAAAGGTGTGTCAACTATTCAGCTTAGCGATGAAGTCAATGTAGACATTGCTCCCGATGGTACTATTTACGGTATTGAGCTTTTGAATGCAAAAAAACAACTAAAAGGAGGTGGCAACAATCTATCTTTCACCGTATCTGATATATCTTCTAAAAAAACGGTTCACGTTCCATTATTAGCCAAATAAAGCCATGGACTACTATGAAATCCTTGGCGTGACTAAACAGGCCACCCAAGACGAAATCAAAAAAGCCTTCCACAAGCTGGCCCACAAGTATCACCCTGACAAAGGCGGCGATGAAAAAAAGTTTAAAGAGATAAATGAAGCTTATCAGGTGCTTTCGGATGCCCAAAAACGCCAGCAGTACGACCAGTTCGGCCATGTCTTTGAAAATGGGCAACCGGGCGGCACGGGACAAGACTTTAACTGGGCTTGGCAAAACCAAGCACAGAATTTTGATTTTGACGATTTAGGTGATGTGTTTGAAAACTTTTTTTCTTTTGGCGGTGGAGGCGGCCGACGCGCGTCAAAAAAAGATATTAAAAAAGGAAAAGACATCCAGGTTGATATTGAAATTTCCTTGGAGGATACGCTGCGCCAAACTGCGCGCACCATTACCCTGGAAAAATTAGTGACCTGCCATCGATGCAGCGGCAACGGTGCCGAACCCGGAACCAAAATTACCGAATGCGTCATGTGCCGCGGGCAGGGGCAGGTGCAAGAAGTAAAACGTACTATTTTGGGAAGCTACACCACTTTTGCCATCTGCCCGGAATGCAAAGGCGAAGGCACCAAACCCGAAAAACCCTGTAATGTTTGCAAAGGCGAAGGCCGAACCAAAGGGCGCCAGGAAATCGAAATACCAATTCCGGCGGGCATTGATTCAAACCAAGTTATAAAAATAGAAGGCAAGGGCGACGCGGGCAAAAAAAATGGCAGAGCGGGGGATTTGTATGTTCGGATTTTAGTAAAAACTCACCATGTTTTTGCTCGCAAAGAAGATGATTTGTATTTGACCGAATACATCGGCTATTCGCAGGCAGTGTTGGGCGATGAAATTGAGGTGCCAACCCTGGAAGGCGGCCGCATTTTACTGAAAGTGCCGGCGGGGACGGAGTCGGGCAGGATTTTGCGAGTTTCAGGGAAGGGAATTCCGCATTTTGACGGCTACGGCCGCGGCAACTTGTACGTGGAACTGCAAATTAACACGCCAAAGAAAGTATCTCGCGAACAAAGAAAATTACTTGACCAATTACGAAATTTAGGTTTATAATGAAATCAAATCCTAAATCACAAATTACAAATCACAAACAATACCCAAATTCTAATTTTCAAAATTTGTTTGTAATTTGTGTATTGTGATTTGTAATTTGCAAAATTTCGCATAGCGAAATTTTGCCCCTATAGCTCAATTGGCAGAGCAGTTGCCTTTTAAGCAATTGGTTGCAGGTTCGAGTCCTGCTGGGGGCACACACATGTGCTAAGTCAGGTGATGGGGTGGGGTCACCAAATTAGCCAAACAAAAACTACTGAAAAAATCAGTGGTTTTTGTTTGCAAATGTATTTCGAAGCAAAAGAATTGTCAATAGTTATCAATGGAATTGACAATGGCACTTGATTGGAGTAATATGGAAACCAAGTAATTTTATTACAATATTATGCATAAAACTCAAAGAGAACTATTAGATATCCTGCGAAAGGTAAACGTCAATTTCAAAAACCCGAGAATCATTGGCAAGCTTATTGGTGTTGAGCACCCTCAAAGTGTAGTTCATCATTTGTTGCAGTTGGAGGATAAAAAATTCATATCCATCAACAAGGAAACGGGGGTGATTACAATGCTGCAGTCAGATGCTGGTCCGTCGGAGGGATTACTAAAACTCCCTATTTTTGGCACAGCCAACTGCGGCCCGGCAACTATTTTTGCCGAGCAGAACCTGGAAGGCTACCTTGCTGTACCACGCGAAAAAATCGGCAGAAAGCGGAAGGAAAGCCTCTTTATTGTTGAGGCGGTGGGCGACTCCATGAACGCTGCAAAAAAAGTAAAAGGCGGCTCTATTGAATCGGGCGACTATGTGATTATTGATAAAGATAATACTGCTCCGGAAAATGGTAATTATGTGCTTTCCATTATTGATGGAATGGCCAATATTAAGCGATTTTATAACGATAAGGAAAAGCATCGTATTCGGCTGGAGTCGGAATCCATTATGGAAATGAAACCGATTTATATTAACGAGGGCGACTTTCGGGATTATATGGTTAATGGGGTGGTGGTAAGCGTCGTAAAACAAAATAATAATTAAATCATTCAAAATTATGAAACTAGGTAAACACGTCAAAACAGAGAAGGGGACTTTCCGGAAGGAAAGAATAGATTCATCAATGGAAAAACTTAGAAAAGAGTATCCGGTGTTGAATAAGTTAAATAAAAATATTAAAACTCTCGGCGGCGCAGAAAAATCACTGGGCGTGGACTCCCTTTCCCAGGTTTTAAAGAAAGCCAGGAAAATGAAGTAAAAATATGCCTAAAAAACCAAAAAAGAAGAATTCTCAACTTAAACCGGTTGAAAGTGTTACTCATGAAGACGGTGCTTATACTACACAGGCAACTGTACTCAAAGAAAATAAAACAGAGGGTATTGCCATTAGAACGGCTAAGAAAACTCCATATTTAGGTTGGCGCAAAAGTTTTTTTATCCAAAAAGATATGGATGTAAACGGATTATTCCAATGGCTAATTAAGACGGTGAAAGAATTATTCAACAAGTACTGGCAAAAAGATATCGACCTAATATCCCAAGAGGATATTCAAAAAAGTGACCAAGAATTAGAAATGTCGCGTACGCGAACCAGAGAATTGGAAGATGAAAATTCCCTACTAAAGAAAAAGTTAACCGAGCAAGAGCAAAATAAGGAATTAGCCAAAGAAATTTCTGGAAATATTAATCAGTACTCCGCTGCGCTCAAAAAAATCCAGGATATAATTAAAGAATCCATTGATAATAAAACTGGTAAAGAGGAGGATATAAAAAGGGAGCTTGCTTCAAATAGGTGGTTTTTAGGTCTTGATTGCGAGGTTAAAGCAAAAAACCAAGACCTTGATGCCGGTTCTGAAATTGACCTGCACATTATTACCGCTTTTGGAGAAAACCGTATTATTGAGGCCAAGAGTCCACATCTGCCAATTTTTGTATCAGTGGGGAAGATGGGAAGGTTAAATATTGCCCCAGATTTATCAAAAGCCTTGAGCGAAATTATTGATTATATGCACAGAGCTAATATATATGCCAACCTGAAAACCACGGGAACATATGGCGTGCAAAATCCAATAGGCATAGTACTTGCTGGCTATAATATTGATTCCAATCAAGAAGTGCTATTGCGAGAGTGGAATTTCTACCTGGCTCCATATATTAAAATTGTTACCTATGATGAATTAATATCCAGTGCTTCGAAAAACCTTGAATTGATTCAAAGTGTTTCTAAAAAAAGCTAGAATTTATAATGATGATATCTCAAAACGCAATCAAACAATATAAAACACCGGTAGATAAAGAAGGTGGATACCGAATATATACCGTTTATAAAAAAGAAAATCTTTTTGTTTTTGAATGCTGGGATTGCTCCCTAACCAGTAGTGACAATTCCAGTGTCGGAACACGCAAAGCATATAATGAATTCCCAATTGAAAAAGAAGCTGTAGCTGAATACGAGAAATACATAAATACCTGGGAACCTAAAAATAGATCCCCAAAACTATGAACATAAAACCAGAAAAAATAAAAGAAGAATTCACAAAGGATACTTATTGGACTCGTATTCATTTTGAGTCCGAAGACAAGTCCCAAAAATCCACACTGCTTGTTTGTGCTTCGCGAGAATATTTATGGGATCTTTTTGGTGCGCGCAAACCAGAAGAAGTAAAAATAGACCAATGGCTTCAGGGTGTCATTAAAAAATGGGAATCGATGGCAGATATTATTTTTAACAACAAAGTCCATTATGATGTATATGCCAATACTCCGGAGGGAAGTAAAAATGGGTTAAAATTTTTAAAAGAAGAAGTGACTCCATGAATTCCCCCGGAATTTTTTTGATTCTAACCCAATTCTATCTTTTTATCTTTGATAGTAAGCTTGCTTTTCATGAATGACATGAGTTCTCGTTTCTCGGTTATGGTTCCGTCCCGTAATAGGTACTTTGCATAATTCCGTATATCAATATCCGCATTATTGGCTTCTTTTTTATGGCCCAAGACGCCGATCCTGAATTTATTGAATCTGGCGATTTCCAGTTCAATGGAAGCTCTGATCCCCAGCTCATCAAGATCTATTTTATCGACTAGTTCTATAAATTCATTGATTAATCCGGGTTCGGTTATCGCCGGATTCTTGCAGTCAATATTTCTAGCCTTAGAGCAAAAATAGTAGACGTGGCGATTAACCCCGCCATCCTTGAGCTTTTTAAATTTCTCATCGGCAGTGATGCCGGATCCGCAGTAGCCACACTTGATCAGTTGGGTAAAGGCGAATTCCTTACTTTCGGTTTTAGGGATAAACTTTTCATTAAGTACCACCTGCACTTTATCGAAGAGTTCCTTTGTGATAATCGGGGTATGCTTGCCCTGGTACCAATTACCACTGCCGACCGGATATTCAAACTCACCGTAGTAAAAGGTATTTCTTAATAGGATATAAATATTTCCCAGGGTCAGAGTTTTCCCGGTCTTAGTTTTGAAGCCGCTATCCACCAGCCAGCGGAATACTTTTCGGCCGGACCACTGCTCGTTTCCCACTTTTTCGAACATCTGTCTGATAATATGCCCGCGGTGAGGGTCAATCTTTACCTGGCATTTTTTATCCGTGCGGTGTTCGCTTAGGTAACCAGTCGGCGGCTGGCTTGGGCGCCAGCCCATTTCACATCGAGTCTTAAGGCCACGCATGACATTAACTACTTTATTATCATTTTCTAGCTTAGCCTGGCTACCAAGGATCATCAGCAAGAATTTCTCATTGGGATTGTTGGTGAATTTCTGGCTGTAGGTTCTGATTTCTACGATCAACTTTTGGTCTATCAGGTCTACCACTGATCCTAGGTCTCCAGCATTCCTCGCCAGCCGGTCGGGTGCCCAGGTCAAGATACCATTGAATTTCTTTTCACGGATATCAGCCAACATCTGATTGAAGATTGGTCGCTGACCGACTTCCTTGGATGAGTGAGCCTCTTTCTTGATTTCTGCCACCGTTAAGCCATCACGCTCCGCTATGACCAGCATTTCCTTAATCTGGGACTCAATGGAGAGTGCCTGCTGGTCTTCAGCCTCCGTGCTTTTCCTGGCATAGAGGCAATATTTTACCGGTATGGGAATTACCACGGTTTTTTCTCTCGTTGTTATAGTTGCGTTTTCCATGGTTTTGTATGAAGGTTTAGTATTTTTTCCACTCGTATTCGACCTTTCTACATCAAGGAATGACGCAACCCCACTAGGGAGTCCAGACCCCAGGAGTTGATAACTTTTGTTCTCTAATTTTTTATTTATGATAGAATGAACGAATTGATTATTAAAAATAAAATTATGGAAAATATTACATCATCAACGCCTCAGCCAACATTTATCACTCCGGACATTACTCCAAACCGTCCCAAAAGGAAGGTTTTTAAAATAATTCTAATAATAGCGCTACCTATTATTGTTTTAATTGTGATTATAGTTGCTATCCCATTTTTTCTGAATACATTTTTTGCAAAAGATATACCCACCATAGATGATTCAGATCTCCAGCTTAAAAATATTGAAGTTGCCGACGCCGATAACGCTTATTTTGATTTGGCAAAAGTAAAAGACCTTTCTTTCCCAACCAGCCAGCAAAATCCACAAGAACTGCAAAAGGTAAATGATATGCTCGCAGGAAAAACTTGGGACGATGATTTATTTAACCAACTGTATTCCCAAAACATCCACGCTATTTCTGATTTTGATAGTGCCGCCTCAAAACCTCTATTTCAAGACCCCGCACTTGCGCATCCTTCAAGAACTGAATTACCTGAATTAACAAACCTGACAGCTAATCTTAATATGGCAAAGATAAGTGCTTTGCATGCCCTTTATTTGGCGAAACTCGGAAAAGATAAAGAGGCGATGGATGAAGCGTTAAAATCTGCTAACATTGGCCAAAAAATTCAAAGCTCGCAAGCAATAATCATCGACTATTTAGTTGGCGCAAGTATGAAAAAAACTGGATTGCAGACTGCCCAACAAATTCTTTCCCAATCGAAACTAGATCCTAATGCAATAAATCAGTATACGCAAGAGATGAATCAATACTACAATAATGAAGATGGATTTATCGCGTCGTTAAAAAATGAATATTATACTGAAACTTATATTTTTGAGTTGCTTAAAGCAAACAGGTTAAAAAACGAGGATACTCAATCTCTTAAAAAAAATTATTATTTCTCACCTAACACAACAGAACTTTTGTATGCCAATCTTTGGCGTACTTATATAAATAGTATAAAAGGTTCTTGTGATAATATTGATGCCATAAATGTTAGCAAAATTTCTCCTAATAACTTTGCTCAGCTATACATAGAGAGAAACGCCATTGGGGAAAAGTTGTATGATATAGTCGCAGACAGCAATATAAAAAATCATCTTTTCCACAGGTGCGATGAAGATGTATTGATAGGATCCACCCAAACAATGTTTGCCATGAAAGCCTATAAGGATAAAAATGGTCATTATCCTAATACACTCGATGATCTTGTTCCTGGCTATTTGCCGTCCGTACCTTTGGATCCCTATGATAACAAAGAATTAAAATATTCCGTAGATAAAAAAATCATATATTCTATCGGGAAAGATTTGAAGGATAGCGGAGGAAGTACGGGGGATGATTGGTCAAAAATGGCAGATCCTACCTTTACGGTTAATTTTTAGGACACAATCGCTTCTGCTTTAAATACGGGTATTTTTAAGTTTCTATTATGCTTTGTCCTAACTGCAAGAAAGATTTAAGCGAGTATAAAGATAGGCGCATAGCAATGTATCAGTGTTACCGCTGTGGCGGTTTTTGGTTTCCATTTGGCACACTCGGAGAATTTCTTGATATATCAGTGAAAGAAAATCCAAATATTCCAGAAGAAAAGCTTGATTTGGAGAGAAAAGAAGATACCTACCGTGAAGTTCACAAAGATGAGAAGTCTTTTTTATGCCCTGTGGAAAATAAGCTCATGGAGCCTTTTAATTATGCCGCTGATTCCAATATTATTGTTTATCGCTGTGAGTCTTGTGAGGGTATCTGGGCAAGTAAAGAACAAGTAAGCGATCTTCTCTCTTTTCACAAAGGGGGTAAGGCCGTAGACACATTTGCCAAGGCTTTTGGAGAAGAAATAGGGGAGGAGGCAAGAGAGGAGCAAACTATAAAAGATGTTAGCAGTGTCTTTAGCAATCCCGCTTTTATACTTTTTCCAGTTATCCTTCCTCTCGAAGAAGAAACAAAAATTAATATTTTTCCTGCTGTAACAATTATTATCATTGCTATAAACGTATGTGTTTTTCTGTATCAGATATTTTTTATTTCTAATATTGATTTTTACTTTCAATTTTGGGGGCTTGTTCCCGCAGTTGTTTTTTCTCAAGGAAAATATTATCAATTCCTGTCGGCCATCTTTATTCATGAAGGCTTTTTCCATCTGTTCGGCAATATGTTTTATCTCTGGATATTTGGGCCACATATAGAAAAACATATCAAACCTCTAAAGTTTTTTTCCTTTTATATATTAATGGGCATTATTTCAAGTGCTGTGTATATTGATTTTCATCCATCGTCATACATTCCTTTAATCGGAGCAAGCGGCGCAATATCAGGAATCATGGGAGCATATTTTATTTTCTACCCAAAGGTAAAAATCAAAACTCTTTTTGTAAGCAAAATTATAGAAATACCAGCATATGTATATCTTGGTCTTTGGGTTCTTTTGCAGTTTCATTCTATTGGTTCTTCAGTTGCTTGGCTTGCCCATATTGCAGGGTTTATTTTCGGTGCCGTAATTGCGTGGATCTACAAAATCAGAAAAAGAATTATCCTAACCCAAAAACAAGTAGGTGACACAGTGAATTAATTTCACCGCACAAAGTGACGACCTGTCTGCTCGCAAAAAATACCTAAAAAAATAAAACCAGTAAACTTAGTGTCGCCCTAAAAACTCTTCTAATCCCGGAATATTAATATCGTTTGACCTATCCTTGATAACTCCCTTCTTAATCAAAAGACCCTTCAACTCCTTTTCTTGGTTCTGAAGGAGAGCTCTAATCTCAGGATCCTCAAGATCCGCCGGGTCAAGGTTGCTGGGCAGGTTGTAGAGGTATGGCCCCTGTTCAAGGTAAGTAAGTGTTACTCCCGATGACGTGCCGGGTTTGCCTTCCAGTTGCTCAATAATGAATTTGGCAACACTGACGTTCTTTTCATCGATAGCCTTGTGGAAGAGTTTCTCGATTAATAAATCAAGATGGGTAATATCCTTGCTCTCCCAGACCTTACTATTCGCCTTTTCCCTCAACAGTTCTCCGATTTGTTTTTTGATTGATACTGCACCAAGCGGCCTGCCTTTGGTGTTCCGCCGCGGGTCGTTTCCTTTTTGGAATGGTTTTAATGAATCGGGATTTGCCATATTATCTCATGATACCATGTTTCTGATTGAACGCAGTAAATTCACAGTTATTATGGTATATATCCACACCTATTGTGCTTATGGAAAACAACTAAAATGTTACACCGGTCAGTACCACCGAAAACACGGCTTTCTGTGTAACATTTGTAACATTTTAGGAACAAAACGGGGAAAAATGTTACACAGCCAAAATACCGAAATGTTACAAATAAGACACGAGAATAAGACACGTGACTTGTGTCTTATTTGTCTTATTTACCGAACAAAATGGGAAAAATGAGACATAGCCAAAAATTTGCATATTTTGCCAAAACCCCTTACAATACAGCTAGACTGAGTGGCCTAGTTACGGAGCCACTCAAAACCCCTAATTTCCCTCTTAAAACCCAGGTTCACAACTGGGTTGGGGCACTAGAAAACTAAAAAGCCGCGGTAAAACTGTGGCTTTTTAGTTTCTATTCCCAGCAGGACTCGAACCCAAATCACCCCGTGTAGGAAAATATTAAAAACCGAGGGTTTTTAAAGCAGGGGGTCGGGGTGATTTGAAAGGGTTCTAGCGAAGCGGAGTCCTGCTGGGGGCACAAACCAGTGCTAAGTCAACTGACCGACTGGGTCTGATGACTTAGTCGCTCAAAATCACCCTTTATTTTAGGGTGATTTTTTGATAGGATGAGCGAATATGTTGACATGGTATCTGCTAGCTTTTTCTGCTCCAGCGCTTTGGGCAGTGAGCAATCATATCGATAAATATGTCTTAGGTCGTTATTTGAAGGGTGGAAGCATCGGCGCTCTTGTTATTTTCGGCGGGATTGTCGGCTTTATTTTTTCCATATTAATTTTTATTCTTGCTCCTCATCAATTATTAGCACTGACTCCTTTTCACGCCGCAATAATTATCATCAATGGAATACTCCTAATTGCTGCTATGATTCCATATTTTTATGCCCTTTCAAAAGATGAAACTTCTATCATTGTTCCACTCTATCAAACCGTTTCTATTTTCTCCTTTTTGTTAGGATTTGCTGTTCTAGGAGAGACGATATCAGTTATGCGAATATTTGCCGGTATTTTGATTATTGCTGGAGCAGTAATGATTTCCGTAGACCTCGAAAATCTCAAAATTAAGAAAGGCGTTCTCCTTCTCATGTTGCTTTCTTCGTTCATGGTAGCAATCTATATTCTCATTTTTAAAATCGTTGCGCTTCAAGAAAATTTCTGGGGTAGCGCTTTTTATGAAGAAGTCGGGATTGCTTTGGCGGGTTTGTTGATTTTTACTTTTACGGGTAGGTATCGAAGACAGTTTTTGACCATTTTGAAGGAGAACCGGCTTTCCATTATTGGCGTTAATGGCTTAAATGAATTGGTAAATATTGGAGCGAAGCTGATGGTAAACTATGCTAGCTTACTGGCGCCTATTGCACTTGTGACAGTCGCCAATGGATTGCAACCATTTTTTGTTTTCATTTATGGCATCGCACTGACCCTATTCTTTCCAAAAGTTGCCCAGGAACGGGTTGATAGAAAACATCTTGCACAAAAAGTCGTAGCAATCATTATTATATTTGCCGGCAGTTATTTGCTTATCTTTTAATGGTTGTAATTATCCTTTCTTCTGGTATATTAATACGTAGATCTTTCCATCCTTCATCTTGGAGTTTTGCAATGATTTCCTTAATTGCCGCGGTTGCCCAAAACGGAGTTATTGGTTATAGAAACGCCATGCCCTGGAATTTGCCCAATGATTTTCGATGGTTTAAGGAAAAAACGTTTGGCAAACAGTTAATTGTTGGACGCAAAACGTTTGAATCCATCGGCAAAAAACCGTTGCCCAACCGATCCCATGTTATCCTGACTACCCAGCGGGCATACGAAATCCCCAGCGATTGTAATTGTGTTCTGGCGCACTCTATAGATCAGGTCTTGGCGCTGACGCAGGAAAATCAAGAAACCATGGTATGCGGTGGCGGAATTGTCTACCAGCAATTTTTGCCCACGGCAGACAGGATGTACCTGACGTACGTTCACCACGACTTTGAGGGAGACGTGTTCTTTCCAGAATTTTCGCCAACCCAATGGAGCCAAATCAATAAAAGGGACTACGGTCCCGATGAGGAAAATGTATACGCGTACTCCATCATCACTTTCCAAAAAACCAAGACTTCTTTGAATTACGAAATGCTTTCGAGGTATTTTCTTCAAATTTTGAGATAGAAATTTGATAGAATTTTTCGGCTTAGCCAACGGCTCCGCCGAAAAATTATAGCGAATTTGTAGCCAAAATTTGGAGAAAAGACCCGAAATCCACTTTTTAATGTGCATTTCGTAATTCAAAGAAGGTTTAGCTCTTGGTTTTTCTTTGCTTACCGCTACCGCCTTTACGCCATGGCATTGAAGAAAATAGGGGATAGTACACATCTTCTTTTGTTTTGATTTCAAATGAAGAAAACGGCAGTTTTGACACGACGGGTTTAGTTACAAATGTTACCCAGGGAATGTCGGTGATAAGGCAAAGCGGCGTAGCCTCGGACCCTTCACCCATTAAAACAACAGCAGCCGCGGCAAGCCCATCGGCAATATTGGTTTGAGCCATTTTAAATTTTCTTCCAAACAAGTCGGGCTTGGCGCGATAATCTTTTAAGGGATTAAATCCGTAGTGGGCCAGCGAAATTCCCAAAACGCCGCGACGCAGGGGGAGGGTGTGAGAATCAGTAATAATAATGCCCAGATTTTTTACCTTATATTTTTTTCGAAGCCAAGTCCATAATTGTTTTGCTGCGGCTTGCACATCTTTTGGCCATAGAATGTAGTAGCCATCAGCGTTACTTTCGTCAACGCCGGCCGCGGGAATGAATACATTATTTTTTATGGTGTGCATGCACCAAGCTCCCGGGGTGGCTTGGCGAGGCAAATACAAATCAGCTTCTTGCGCTACCAGTTCGTCCTTATTATGATCGATCATCGGCACACAGCATCCTTGCCAAATGCTCACTACTTTTGAGGTAATGGCGATGATACTTTTTTCGGGAATGGATTTTACAGAATCTTCAATGGCCGCCAAAAGATCATCTTGCGGTGGCCGGAGAACGCTGGTTTTAATGGGTTGCACGATCATACTTATGTAATGTTAATTATTGGGTAATAATATCATTGGCGCATCAAAAAATACAGTCCGCTTGAACTGTATTTTTTCACGTCTAACCGAGTGAGTGCTTTAGTAACCGGGAGATCGATTTTGCTGTTGGGTCTGGCTTTGGGTTTGAGATGGGCCAGCGCTTTGCTGAATTTGCGGTTGCGGATAGCGACCACGGTAAATGAAAAAGGCGATAATTACCAATAAAATGGCGATAATAATACCCAGTAAAAGTCCCGCGCCCATTCCATCACCCGAATTATTCTGACTTGAGGGAGGATTGTTAATTACGGTTGCCATAGGTTTTTACGATATTAATTGTTAATGCGCGACCTTTAGTAACATATAAGACGAAGCTGTTGGTAAATCTTTTTATTATGGCCCAGCTAAGCGGGCCTACCCCGCCCAGCGGGGTGCGACTCCGCCAGGGGGATCAAGGTTCGATAAGCAGATTGGCAAACACCCAAGGAGATTGAGCAACTGAACCTCAAAAGAAATCCCTTATTGTTGCGTCGCATATTATACTACCCCGAATCGCCCAGCCAAATCTCTTCATTTCCCTTCATTGGTTGCGGTGGTTCGGGGGAAAGACAAATGGGTCGGCTTGTTTTCATTACCGTGAATCGCGAAATGGTTTCTTTGGATTTCCCCCAATTTTTGAGATAGAAATTTGATAGAATTTTTCGGCTTAGCCAACGGCTCCGCCGAAAAATAATAGCGAATTTATAGCCAAAAATTGGGGGAAAGACAAGAAATACGTTTTCATCATCCATTTCGTAATTCACGGTTCATTATCATTCATTTTTTAAAATTTTGAATTACGATTTGAATGGCATTGTCCATTTTGTAATTCAAAGCAAAACCTATGGCTCAAGATTCAAATACAACCACAACTTGGATTATCGTTATCGTAGTCATTATCATTATCATCGCTTTGGGTTGGTGGTACTTTGCCCAGCAAAATGCGGCAACCACGGTTACCACAACGCCATCGCCAAGCGCGCAAGTTCAAAGTTCGGCAAAATATATTATGTCATTTAGTTTTTCTGGTTTGACGCCGGCGGTTAGCGCCACCATTGACAACACCAACTACACGGTCACAGCAACCGTTCCCAAAGGCACTGACTTGACCAAACTGACGCCCACGATTACGGTTTCTGATAATGCCACGGTAGTCCCCGCATCGGGCACCCAGCAAGATTTTACCAATCCGGTTACCTACACTGTTACGGCCCAGGACGGATCAACCCAGCAATATACCGTTACCGTGAAGGCGGCCAGCAAATAGTGGGAAAATAATCAAATTAAAACCACTTAGTATGAGTGGTTTTAATTTTCGCAACGGATCATTTAAGATTTCCTTGAATTACGAAATGCCCGTTTAAGAAGACTCTTTTTGTCTTTTCCGAGACGGGGCGAATTGACTGCGGCCAATTGCGCCTCGCGTCTTGACCAAATTTTGGCTATAAATTCGCTACAATTTTTCGGCGGAGCCGTTGGCTAAGCCGAAAAATTCTATTGAATTTCTATCTCAAAATTTGAGAAAAATCCTAAAAAGGCATTTCGTAATTCAAGGAAAAGTTTAAAAGATTTTACATCAGGTGCCGTCATACTGTATGATGACGCTCGCATGATTACCTGCAAGGTTAAGCAGTGTCCGCATGCGCCAGCGGCAACCATATTCTTTCAGGAGAAATTAAATATGCCTGAAAGAGTGCCGCTGTCGCATGCGGACAGTGTGAGGCAATCCATTATTAAAGGAAATACTACTGCTATGATTTTGATTATTTGGTTAGAATATATCGTTGTGTTTTTCGCTGCTAATCCGGTGGGGTTTGTGATGGGCATGGCACTCTTGGTGTACGCTCAATTTCGCTTGTTGCAAAATATTTCCGAAGATAAACAGCAAAAACGCATGCGGAAAATTATCCTGCAAAATGCTCATGCCTGGGAATATAGATTGACACATCTGCATCTTAAATTTCCAAGGTTACGGTTTAAACGAAAACCAGCGTAAGTTTTAGAAACCGGCTCGCCAAAAATGGCGAGCCGGTTTTGCTTGCAAAAAGCTTCTAAAGTATGTGATAATGACTATGAAAATCATCCGGATATTTGTGCGAGGCTAAGCCTACCACAAAAATGTATGAACAAATTTTTGGAATTAAAAAAACTGCACCAGGAAATGGTAAAAAACGCAAACCTTCCCCTCAAAACCAATTTGGTGTTTGGCGAAGGCAACCCCGATTGCCAGGTGCTGTTTATTGGCGAAGCGCCCGGAGCTGTGGAAGACCAATTGGTGCGCCCGTTTGTCGGCCGATCCGGACAGCTGTTGCGAAAATCCATCCGCGAGCTTGACTGGAAAGAAGAAGATGTGTATATTACCAATATTGTCAAGCGCAGGCCTCCGGAAAACCGCGACCCGTTGCCCGAAGAAATCGCCGCCTACAAACCTTACTTAACGCGCCAAATTGAAATTATCAATCCCAGAATTATTATCCCGCTTGGCCGCTTTTCCATGAATTACTTTCTGCCCGAAGCTAAAATTACCCGCGACCAAGGCCACCTGTTTGAGGTGGTAGTTAAAAGTAAATCCGGACAAGAATTAACACTGTTTGTGGCACCGATGCTTCATCCATCAGCGGCACTAAGAGCACCAGCCATGATGAAATCGTTTCAAGAAAGTTTCAAAAAACTCCCAGCGATGCTTAAGAAAGTGGAAGAAATGAAAGCTAAGGTGAAGCCTTAGCAAATCCCAAATTACAAATTACAAATCACAAACAACACCTAAATCACAAATTAAAAACGTTTAGAATTTCAGTCATTAGGATTTATTTGTAATTTGGTGCTTGTAATTTGTAATTTCAAAGCATTGGGCCCATAGCTCATTCGGTAGAGCGCGCGCATGGCATGCGCGAGGTGACGAGTTCGAATCTCGTTGGGTCCACAACTTATTGTGCGACCCCGCTTAGCGGGGTCAAGGGTCCGCTGGGCGGACCGACAAAATCAGGGGTTTAACCTCTTTTTTTGTTTGCGTTTTGGACGGCTGGTGCTATATTAAAATCATTCACTGGGATTCATCGTCATTATTAGCATGAGGTTGCAATACAAATTATTTTTATTTGGGCTATCGGTGGCGCTGGTTTTTTTCGCTCGGTTTTCAATTGCGGATGCTTTGCCGGCGCCTGGTGTAGTTATTTCTTCTGATCATCTTGCGCAAGCTGACACGCTTTTGGTGGCCGTAAAAAATGAAACTGTAAAACCAGCGGGAACTTTGGGCAACGTAAAGCTACGATTTTTTCAAAGTCAAAATCAACAGGATTGGATTGCTTTAGTGGGCATGCCTGTTAGCAAAAAACCTGGTGATTATTTGCTCACCGTTACGGTCGCCGGCAAGGCGCCGTTTCAAAAAACCATTACCGTGGCGGCGCGGGAATTTCCGGTTACCGAATTGGTGTTAACGCCCCAGCTTTTACAAGAAGGCTACACGGCCAAAAAAATTATCAAAAATATCACCACCAAAGAAAATGTGCGTTTGGAAAAAGTGCTAAGCGTTATCCATAAAAAATCTTATATTGCAAAACCTTTTATTGACCCGCTCAAAGAAATTAAAATCGTGGGACCGTTTGGCGATATCCGGGCAACTAAAAAATATAAAATCCAGCACTTGGGGGTTGATTTGGCGGCACCCATCGGCACGCCGGTGCTGGCGGTCAACGATGGCAAAGTGGTGTTTGAAAAAAGTTTGCCTGATTATGGCAACACACTGGTCATAGATCACGGCCTGGGATTATATTCGCTATATCTGCACCTTAAAACCTTCAACGTAAAAACGGGGGCCGCGGTAAAGCAAGGGGACACGGTGGCGCTATCGGGAAACACCGGGTACGTGACCGGCCCGCACTTGCATTTTTCTATCAAGATGCGCGGAGCTGCATTAGATCCACTAAAATTCATCCAAACCACGCAAACCACTTGGTAGATTTATTATGCGACCCCGCTTAGCGGGGTCAGGGGTCCGCTTAGCGGACCGACAATTTGTTGACAATAGAGTAGTTTAATGATAGTATAAAACCGTAGCCCGGCGAAGAATTTTTCTTCGTTTTTGACAACCTAATCCCTTTGAAGTTTGAAGGAGGAATGCGATGGTTCCCATTGTGGTTATGTTTCCTGATCACCAGGGCAAAGACGCTTTAGATGGAGAATTTGTAACTCGGATAAAAAACACCCTGCCCAAAGCCGTCATCGTCCCGATTCTCAATGGCCTTCCATTAGCAGAGTTAGCTACCATTGCTGGCAAGGTTTCTGGATCCTGCGAGCCAGTGGTCGCGGCCGATGCTAGGGGACTGCTCGACACTTTAATTGCTGGCTATGTCAGGGTATTGGGTCAATATCCTTTGGCAACGGTCGTCCGTCTTGATACGGCGGAACATCCCGTTACGGATATTCCCAGGTTGATCGAAGTGGCCATAAACATCAATGGAATGGCAATCGGCGATCTTGAATTCGAGCCAGGAACGCTAAGGAGTGATTCCATTGATGAATTTGCCCACCTTGATCTTTTTCCGGAACTCTATCGCCAAACCACCCGCGGCAAGCTTTCCATTTCCTGCGCGCATGGGTACCAAGCGTTTGCTCCGGGCGTATTGCGGGCAGTCCTTACAGCCGCTCAATGCATCGTCCACCGCGTCCAACAAGAGTTGGGGCCGATAAGCTGGGGGTTTGACGGGGCAATGGCACTGGGAGCAGTTGGCATTGGAACACCCGTTACCGTTGAAAAAGTTGAAGCTCAAGTACTGCGCGATCGCCCTCGCGCAAAGGTGGCCAGCCAATTTGCCGGAGCTTTGCGGATGTGCCTGGCCGCCGGCCAGCTATTTCAGTACTAGTCCATAGCGTTTTGCGGGATTCGTGAAAACGAAATTACCCGCAAAACGCTTTTTTATTTTATAAAAATATCGTACAATGGAAAAATGAAACATACGTTAACATCAAACGAAATAGTTTTTGGGCTTGCATTTGATATTGAGAAAGATAAAGACCGTAAGAGCAAGTATCGGCCGGCAAAAAGAGATTTAAATTCAAATAAAGAAGTATTTGCTGACGTTAGGCTTGAAGCATTTGCCAATGTAATACGACTTAACATTACGAATAAATTAATTGTCGTGGGAGGAAATGAGCAAAAATATAGTAAAGAAACACCACTCATTAATCGGGGGTGGGCCGTTTGCGAGATGCTTATTCATGATTTTGGCGTTAACCCAAAACAAGTGGGGTATTTAGAGTCCAAAGGAAATACTGCCGGTAATATTATGGCCATTAAAAAGTACGTTAAGAAAAATAAGATAGGCAAATATTTTATCGTCAGTAATTTTTACCATTTACCAAGAATTAGCGCGGAGTTAATCTTAAGAAAAAACCCTGCCATTACTTTGCCAGCAGAAGCATTCTGGTTATTAGACCATAATAATTCTACAAAAAAACTGGCAACTCTTTTGGGTAATGGGCCGTTGGCACAAAGGATTGTTAAAGAGTCCCAGGGTATTATGCAAAAAATTTCCAGAACTAATAAAAAACTACTGTAATCATTCGTTTCAAAAAAATACCATAATTTCCGCACCTGCGAAAATGATGGTATTTTTTCAGATTTTTTTTGGGTTATTTTGCCAAATCCGTAAAAATTACAAGACGTTGCGTGTAGGTTTTTTGGGTGGCAATCCAATCTCCGTTGCAAGTAATCAAATTCAGATGCACGCCGTTTTTGTTGCTAAACACTTCCGAAGCGCGGTCGTTTGGGTTGTAGATTTTGCTGCCGGTGACCACAAAAGAAAATCGCTTGCCTTTATCGTCCTTGACGTAAACAACGTCGCCTTTTTTAAGCTGACTAAGGTTGTCAAACACTGAATGCGCCCCGCTTTTCCATGGGCCAAAGTGTCCGGTCAGGATGGCGCTGCCTTGCGAGCCGGGCCGCGGACCGAGTTTAAACCAAGCCACTTGGTAAGGCCCTTTTGGCACGCCAATAGACCCGTCAGCTGCTAATCCAACGCTGATAACTTGCGCGTCCACCTTGATACTCGGAATACTCAAATGCACGGGCAGGCCGGGGCCAGTTTGGGTGCTTACGGCACTGGCTTGGAAATTTTGGCTGGCTGCTTGGGTTGGCGACTGGGACGCTCCAGGAATAATTTGCGTTGGTAAATTCTGGCCAGAAAATCCATAAAAAACTGCCAGCGCAATCAGCGCCAATCCGCCAAGAATGATGGATATGTTTTTTACGATTTTTGTAGCCATAATATAAAAGCTTCTCGTCATTGCGAGGCGCGCCGAAGCAATCTTTTTGACAATGCCTGGATTGCCGCACTGCGGTTCGCAATGACGAAAAGAAGAAATCTCCTCAACTAAGAGCCGAGCGACTTGCCCGGCTCTTAGTATCTGGCTATTTTGCTATCCATGCGCGTCGTGCTCCAACTGCAACCAGGAACAATCCCAACACTGACAAGCCGGCTAAGGCTGCTGCGTTCCATCCTGAAGGCTGGTCAGCGGGGCCAAATCCGGTGTTAGGCAAAACGGGAGTAACCGATGTGGGCGATACGGTAAACAGCACATCGTTGGACATTCCTCCTGGAGCGGGATTGGTTACCGATACCACGTACAATCCCGTAGTTCCAAGATCAGAAGCCGGAATCAATGCCGTCAGCCGATTGGAAGACACAAAGCCAGTGGTACGGTTCAATCCATTGAAAGATACCTGGGAATTTGGGGTAAAGTTGCCGCCAAGGACGGTCAGGGTGAAAGCACCACTGCCAACTACCGCTGACGATGGCAAAATGCTGGAGATAACCGGAGTGAGGTTTGGATTTGGGGTAGGGGTAGGAGTGTTGCCCGTAACAATAAAAGCCAATGCATTAGAGGTTGCTGCTCCCGGATTGGTTACGGTAACGTTGAAGCTGCCGGAATTTACCAGGTCTACCGCGTTAATCGGAACGGTCAGTTGGTTGCTGGAAATGTAGGCCGTGGATCGAGCTAATCCGTTGACGTTCACCAAAGCTCCGGAAACAAAGCCTGAACCATTGACGGTAAGCGTGAATCCCGAACTTCCCATAGCCGCCGATGAGGGTGACAAAGAACTGATGCTGGCTACCCCGTTTATATTGCCCACGGTAAACGTTACGCTGTTGGACGTTCCGCCGCCAGGACCCGGATTGGTTACGTTAACGCTGAAACTTCCCGTGTTGCTGGTGTCGGAAGCAAAAACTGAGGCATCTACCTGGTTGGAAGAAATATAAGTAGTTGGCCGGCTGGATCCATTAAAGTTTACCATGGCTCCCGGCACAAAGTTACTGCCGTGGACAATCAGGGTAAAACCTGCCGTGCCCGCTGCCACCGATGACGGAACCACGTTGTTGACAAAAGGAACGGGGTTATCAGCCAGGGCCGCGAAAGGGATCATGGCCGCTAGTGCCAAACCCGTTGCTAAAACTGCGATAGATCGGATATTTTTAGTGTTCATAGGTTTTTTATTTAATGTGATTATATTGGATTATATTGGGTTCGACCTTTATACTTAACCAGACGTTGGAGAGCGTAAAATCTTTGTTATTTCAGTCGTCGGCCGCGCGCGGCCGACGACTCTGAAAAACTAGCTCAAACCCCTTGAAAAAATCTATAATTGTGCCATAATACCTTTGAATTAATAGCAAGTAACAATTTACATTAAACCTATGAAAACCATACCATTATTTGCTTTCGCGGGAATTATTGCGCTATTTTTCGTTGCCAGTTTTTTGCCGGTCCAGCCTGCAAAAGCCATTACCTGCTACTCGCACGCCTCGCGCCAATGCATCAGTAATATTTCTTACTGGTATAACTCCTGTGGCGTCCTGGAAGACTTGGCCCAAAACTGTAATGCCACCGGCCAGGTCTGTCAAAGCGGCCAATGCGTCAGTAAAAACCCCGTAACGACAATAACCCCAAGACCAACCCCGCAAAGCTCGCCGGTTTTGGTGCAAGCTCAGAATTCTCAAACCGCCAGCGCGACCATTGCTGTTTTTGGAAAAAATCACACCGACAGCGCGCAATGGACCAAAAATGTTTCCGCGGCGACTGGCAGCACCATTGACGTTTTGATTGTTGTCAAAAATAAATCCGAAACTCCCATCACCGATGCCTCGGTAAAAACATATTTGACCAGCCCGATTTTTACCATCAGCGACTTACAAATTAACAACGCAACGGCTCCTTCCAACGATATTTCCCAAATTAACCTTGGTACGCTGGCAGCCAAAACAGCGCAAATTATTTCTTTTAGCGCGACGGTGCAATCACCCAGTGTCCAACCCCAAGCAAACGGCGCGACCGGAACCCAAATTATTGCCAACGTTACTTCGGGCACGGCCACGTACGATTCGGATTACCTGGTAGTTTCTACCAACGCCGGCAATGGCGCATTAGCATCGGCTACTCCCACTGCCAGCCCAAGTTCAAAATTGGGATCCGGTTTTTTTAGCTTTAACAATAACTGGTTTATTTGGTTTTTGATCGTCCTGGTGCTGGTAGTAATCTTTATCATTTTGTTCAGGCGATTCTCCCGCGAATAACTTTTGTAACCGTGAATCACGAAATGGACAATAAGAAACATATTTCTTGTCTTTCCCCCAATTTTTGGCTATAAATTCGCTATAATTTTTCGGCGGACCCTTTGGGTAAGCCGAAAAATTCTATCAAATTTCTATCTCAAAAATTGGGGAAAATCCAAAGAAACCATTTCGTGATTCACGGTTATGCTTTGTCATGCCCCAATCCGCAGCGGTTTTTGAATTTACTTCTTATACATTTGAACCCGATAAAAAAAGGGTTCTTTTCCGTTACACCACCAAATTTAAGGATCGACCACCGCTGCGTTTTACCGAAACTATTTTGTTGCCAAAGATTCCCAACCTTGATCGCATTCCGCCAGAACCTTTAAAAAAACTCCTCCAAAGCCTGCACTTAATACTGGGCATCAGTTATTACAAGTTTTATTGCCCGCCCGCCGTAGCCTTGGCGAAGGAGGATGCGAAACTGTCAAAACAAGAAGCCGAGTTTTGGAACATCGTATACAAAAAAGGCCTTGGCGAATTTTTTTACAAAAACAATCTGAATCCAAACCGCGCTCCAAAATTTCCGTACGGGGTAACCCGTAACCAGGAACCCGTAACCAGTAAATTACGCGTTACGGGTTACGCGTTACCGGTTACCAAAAGATCTCTCGTGGGCATCGGGGGAGGAAAAGACTCCATCGTCGCCGCGGAATTATTGAAAGAAGGCGGGTTTGACGCCACCGCGTTTTACGTTCAAACCAGCAGCGACTCATCGCTGGTAAATAGCATCATCAAAAAAACTGGCCTGCCGTCGCTGAAAATTCGACGATTGCTAGACGAAAAAGTGCATCAACCTCATCTTTATGATGGCCATGTTCCCGTGTCAGCCATCCTGGCATTTTTGGGATTTTTTGCCGGCATACTTTACGGTTTTGATTATGTCATCGTGGGCAACGAATACAGCAGTAACTTTGGCAACCTCAAATACAAAGGTTTAGACATTAACCACCAGTGGAGCAAGTCGTTTGAATTTGAAACGCTTTTTCAAACCTATGTAAAAACTTTCATCACGCCTGACATAACCTATTTTTCTTTGCTGCGGCGGTTTTACGAAATCCGGATTGTAAAATTGTTTGCAAGTCATAAAAAATATTTTCCGCATTTTTCAAGCTGCAATTCCAATTTCAGAATCGCGGAATCACGCGGAAATTTACGCGGAAAAATGCGGAATAAATGGTGTGGTCGATGTGCTAAGTGTGTTTTTGTATTTACACTTCTGTCGGCGTTTTTACCAAAAAAAGAATTGGTTAACATTTTTAAAAAAAACTTGTACCAAGATAAAACTCTCCTGCCATTATTTAAAGATATTTTGGGATTTGGCGCGATGAAACCTTTTGATTGCGTCGGCACGTTTGAAGAAGCGCAAACCGCGATGTGGCTGGCCAAAAAAAGATTCGCCCGTGATTTTATTATGCGACAACTTGGCCGGCGCGTAACATTTCACCAAGAAGTTTTTACGACCAACAAAAACGCCCGCATTCCCGAACAGTTTACTTTCTTGGGAATGGATAGCACGTTGATAGCCGGATTTGGCAACGAGGGAAGTGCTACCAAGAAATACCTTGAAAAATATTACCCAAAATTAAAACTTGGGATAGCCGAAATATATAAAAATAGGGAAGTGTTCCGCGTAGTTCCGCGTGAATTTCCGCGTAGTTCCGCGGCTTTTGATCTGGCAATCAAAACTCCAGGCATCAAAAAAGAACTGATTAAAATTCCGTACACCACCGCCACCAATATTTTTTTCTCAAATATTTCCGGCAAATATCTTACTATCGGCGTTACCGGCAGCAAAGGAAAAAGCACCACCGCGTCACTCATTTTTCATATCTTAAAAACCGCCGGAAAAAATGTTCACCCCGTTAAATCCGCCAAAAGCGGTGTTTCGCAAACTGCGAAACAATTTAACAGGGTAAAACTATTGGGCAACATTGGAAAACCCATGCTAGAAAATTTGCTCCATCCTATAGCAAAAAATACCATTTTTGTCCTGGAACTTTCCAGTTACCAGTTAGATGACCTGCGGTTTTCTCCCGATATTGCCGTGGTGACAAATTTATTTCCGGAGCACTTGGATTTTCACGGTAGTCTTCAACATTATTACGATGCCAAAAAAAATATCATCCGCTACCAGCAGCCCGACCAATATTTTGTCTACGATAAAAAAACTGAACCGTGGCTAAAAGAATATCGAGGCAAGCCGGTGCCATTTGCCAAAACAATTCCGGTTCCAAAACACCAAATTCCATTATTGGGTCAGCACAATGAAAGCAACATTAAAGCGGCCATCGCCGTCGCTCGGATTTTAAAAATTCCGGAAGCAAAAATAAAAAAAGCCATTAAATGTTTTAAAGGCTTACCGCATCGATTAGAAAACGTAGGAACATTTAAGGGAATTATTTTTTACGACGACGCCATTTCCACCACGCCCGAATCAACCATCATGGCCATCAAAGCCTTGCCAGGCGTGCAAACTATTTTTTTGGGAGGCAGCGACCGCGGCTACGATTTTTCGCAGTTGGAAAAAACCTTAAAACAATATAAAATAAAGAACGTGGTGCTGTTTCCCGACACCGGCTCGCGCATCATAAAAAACACCAAGGGTTTGAATATTCTAAAAACTCGCAGCATGGAAAAAGCGATTGCCTTCGCCTACAAACACACCACACCAGGACACATCTGTTTATTGTCCTGCGCATCGCCCAGCTATTCATTATGGAAAAACTTTGAACACAAAGGCACCCAATTTACCAGATTGGTAAAAAAGTTGGCTAAGTAGAACTGGCTACCAAATACGAATCTGTACGAATATACCAATAACCAAAGCGTTTTCATTCGTATATTCGTACAGATTCGTATTTGGTAGCATAGTGATGAAGCAACACATAAATTATTATTTTTTAGGATTATCCATTATTCTTTCCGGATTCGGTCTGCTGTTTTTATCAACCCTTTCGGCCATCGCCTCGCTGCAAGTGTTTGGCAACACTAACCACTATTTATTCCACCAATTAATTGCCCTGGTCATTGGCATTGTTGCCGGCATCATCATATTTTTTCTGCCGCTGGGATTTTTAAAAAAACTGTCGCCGATATTGCTGGTAATAAATGTTTTGGGATTGGTGGTGGTATTTTTGCCATTTTTGGGAACCAAATTTTGGGGTGCTTCGCGCTGGATTAGCGTGGGAGACACCACCTTCCAACCTTCGGAATTTTTTAAAATCACCATCATTTTATTTTTTGCCAGCTGGCTTGCCAGCAAGTTCTCCGAGTCATCAAAAAGAGGCTTTGGATTTAAAATAAAAAAAGAGTACGATAATCTGGTAAAAGTATTTGTGCCTTTTGTTATTTTTTTGGCCATCATCGCCGCCATTTTTTATTTACAAAAAGACATCAGCACGCTGGGCATTATCATGGTGGCGCTCTTGGGAATGTACTTTATTGCTGGCACGCCGATTTGGCACACGCTGACATTGCTAGTGGTTGGAGTGTCAGGTGCGGCGCTGGTTATTATTAAAGAACCTTATCGCTTAAACCGTTTGCTGATATTTTTGCATCCGGACGCCGACCCTTTGGGCAAAGGATTACAATTAAAACAGTCACTCATTGCCCTGGGATCAGGTGGTTGGTTTGGAAAGGGGCTTGGCATGTCCACCCAAAAATTCGGCTTTTTGCCCCAAGCCATGTCGGACTCTATTTTTGCCATTTTGGGAGAGGAACTGGGCATCATCGGTTGCGCTATTTTGGTGCTGGCATTTTTAGCATTTTTGTATTTGGGATTTAAAATCTCGCGCCAATCAACTGATTCATTTGCTCGCCTGACCGCCGTTGGCATCACCCTGTGGATTGTGTTTCAGGCGTTTTTCAACATAGCCTCAACCCTGGGGTTGTTTCCACTAAGCGGCATTCCGCTGCCATTTTTTTCTTACGGAGGCTCGCACATCATAGCGGAACTGATGGGAGTGGGGTTGATGTTGAATATCTCTAAGAACGGGTAAGTGGCTTGATTTACGATTTATGATTTAGGATTTATGAATCCGTAAAAAAACGACGCCTCATCATTCTGATTTGGCGCCCTGTTATTAGAGCTTCTTGCCACACTCTGTGCAATAAATGCTTCTTGCCTCTTCAGGAAGTTCGCACTCGTCCTCTTTTTCGGTTTGATGGTATTTATGCGGGTCAGCGTCATGACGCTCCTGTTCGGAATTCTCCTCTCTTATTTCTAATGCATCCAAATTGGGCGGAAGAGGAAGAAGTTTACCACATTGCCGACAATACCTATCATAGTTACCGATGGGCCAATGACAGTTTGGGCATTCTTGAATATTGATTTCATCAAATAAGACCATATGGCCTCCTGGTTAAGAAAGAGCAAATAGTAACCTTTTGTACTTTAGTACATTAAAATAATAATGTCAAGTCTTTTATGGCTCTGCCAAGTTTGATAACATGAACGAACAAGATTGCCGCGCTGCGGCCTCGGCCAGCTGAGCTGGCCAGACCCGCTCAGCGGGTCGCAATGACGTTACGTATTAGCAATTTTGTAGATTAGCATAAGATTTGTAGATTTGCATTGCCCTTATTAGCATTACAATTATATGAAAATACTTTTTACCGGTGGGGGAACGGGCGGCCACTTGTTTCCCGTCATTGCCATCGCCCGGGAACTCAAGCGCTTGTCGCAGGACCCGTCCATTAGCCTGCACTACATTGGTCCCGCGGACAGATTGGGCAGCGCGGTTTTGGCCCAGGAAAACATTGCCATTCATTCCATTGTTGCCGGAAAACTGCGCAACTATTTTTCTTTACAAAATATCAGCGACGCGCTTTTTTTTATTCCCCTTGGATTTTTGCAAAGCTTTTTTTTGTTGCTTTTTATCCGACCCAATCTGGTTTTCAGCAAAGGCGGCACCGGATCGGCCCAGGTGGTACTGGCCGCCAGAATTTTGGCCATCCCGATATTCATTCACGAATCCGATTCGGTAGCCGGCCGCGCCAACAAGCTGGCCTATTCGTGGGCCAAAAAAGTGTTTGCCTCATTTGAAAAAACTGATTACTTTGACCCGTCAAAATCCGTGGTAGTGGGCAACCCGATATTAAAAGAAATCACCGAAGGTGACAAAAAAACCGCAAAAGATATTTTCAATCTTGCACTGCAAAAACCGGTTTTACTCTTTTTGGGAGGTTCGCAAGGCGCCCAGCCCATCAACGATTTTATCCTTGGCATTTTGCAGGATCTGACAAGAAGTTACCAGGTCATCCATGTCTGTGGCAAAAAAAATGAAACAGCAGTCAAAGAAGAGTCTGACGTGATTTTGACTGGCGACGCAAAAGCGCAATACCATGTTTTTGGATTCCTCAATGAAATAGAACTAAAACATGCCTTCGCCGTCGCGGACTTGGTGGTTTCGCGGGGCGGGTCGGGCAGCATTTTTGAAATCGCCGCTTGCGGCAAACCCAGCATTATTATTCCTTTGCCATCATCGGCCAACAACCACCAAGCCAAAAATGCCTATGCGTACGCCAAAAATGGCGCGGCGCTGATCATAGAACAAGACAACCTGACCCCAAACTTTTTTCTGGAAAAACTGCGCAATTATTTTTCACATCCGGAAGAGTTGGAAAGCATGAGCCAAGCCGCCCTGCAATTTGCCAAGCCACTGGCAGCCAAAGCGATTGCAAGAGAAATCTTGGAATTTCTCAATGCGTAATTGATCTAATTAACCTAATTATTCTAATTGATCTAATCAAATCCCAATGCCAAAATGTCCAAACCGTTTTAGCAATTAGTCATTCACGTTTTTAGACATTCCTTAGAATAATTAGGTTAATTAGAACAATTAGAATAATTTAAAAAATGAGAGAGAAAAAATCAAAAGTAAAAATAAATGATATTCGCGTGCGCTTTGCTCCCTCTCCCACCGGTCCTTTGCACATTGGTGGCGCTCGCACGGCGCTGTTTAATTACCTGTTTGCCAAACAACACAAAGGCAGCTTTTTGTTGCGCATTGAAGATACTGATAAAGAACGTTCAGATCAAAAATGGACCCAGGAAATTATTGACGAATTACACTGGTTGGGCCTTGAGTGGCAAGAAGGTCCGGATGTGGGCGGTAAATTCGGCCCATACAAGCAATCTCAGCGGCTTGATATTTACCAAAAATATTTAGAAAAATTATTAGCAGAAAACAAATCTTATTATTGTGATTGCAGTCCGGGAGAATTAGAAGCCAAACGCCAAGACCAGCAAAGCAGGGGACTGGCACCAAAATATGATGGCAAGTGCCGTGGTTTGCACAAAACCCAGGGCGTCATTCGGTTTCATATAGAAAATAAAAAAGTGAAATTCCACGATTTGGTGCGCGCTGATGTGGAGTTTGACATGGGACTTTTAGGTGATATTGTCATTGCCAAAAATCTGGAAACTCCGCTGTTTCACTTCACTGTTGTGGTTGATGATTTTTTGATGCAGATAAGCCACGTCATCCGCGGCGAAGAGCACCTGTCAAACACGGCCCGCCAAATACTATTGCAGGAAGCGCTAGGATTTTCGCATCCGATATACGCGCACATTCCGCTGTTTTTAAATCCTGACCGCAGCAAAATGTCCAAACGTCAAGGGGACGTGACACTAAAGGACTACCATGACAAAGGTTATCTGCCTGAAGCGCTGATAAATTTCATGGCGCTTTTGGGCTGGAATCCGGGGACCCCTTCGACTTATCGCTCAGGGCAAGCTGAAAAAGAAATATTTACGCTTGACCAATTGGTCAAAGAATTTTCCTTGGAAAACGTGCAAAAATCCGGTGCCATATTTAACCTGCAAAAATTGGATTACTTAAATGGCTATTATATTCGCGAAAAATCTGCGGCGGCTTTGGTGAAATTGTGTTTACCGTATTTACCGGAAAGCGCGGCCAACCTGCCTAAAAAAACGCTGGAAAAAATAGTAGAAGCATACAAAGCGCGGCTAAAAAAACTTTCCGATATTACCGAACTAACAAATTTTTTCTTTCAAGAAAAATTATCATACGACAAAAAATTATTAGCCTGGCAAAAAATGGGGGATAGGGAAGTGAGGGAATCATTGGAGCATTCACAAAAAGTTTTATCATCGGCAAAAAAATGGGACAAAAAAGGTTTGGAAGAATTACTGGTCAAAGAAGCTGAAAAATTCAATCCAAAAAGCAAAGGAAATTTGCTGTGGCCGCTAAGAGTAGCCTTGTCTGGAAAAGAAGCATCGGCCAGCCCGTTTGAAATAGCCGAAATTCTAGGCAAAGAAAAATCAATGCAAAGAATCCAAGAAGCCATAGCACTGCTTGATTAGAACTATCGTGAATGGCTAATTCGCACGAATTAGCCATTTTTATTGTGCGACCCCGCTCAGCGGGGTCAAGGTCCGCTTAGCGGACCGACAGTTTGGCTTGGCAAAAAGATAAAACTACTCTATACTGAAGTTCAGCACCTACTACATGGCTCATCTTAGTTTTGCCTTCGCCAAACCAAAGATGCGCCATACTCATACACAGGGAGGATTTGTCATGGAACGGGTAACACCACGTACTGGAGAGAGAGAGTCATTACGGGTTCACATCCGTTGGATGATTCGGCGCGACATGCCCGAAGTACTCTGCATTGAAGAAAGTAGTTTTGATTACGCTTGGACAGATGAAGACTTCTTGCGATGTTTGCGCCAACGCCAGTGCATTGGCATGGTTGCCGAGCATGGCGAAAAAGTCCTCGGATTTTTCATAAAGGAGCTCCACCGGTCAAAATTCCACATCTTGAATTTTGCCGTCCATCCGGACTTTCGCCACCAAGGAATTGGCAGTCAAATGGCAGGCAAACTCATCAGCCAGCTCGCGAGTGAAGGCCATCCAAATCGGCGCACTATCGAATTGGAGGTACGTGAAAAAAATCTGCCGGCGCAACTCTTTTTCCGAAGCCAGGGCTTTGAAGCCACGCGCGTACTTCGAAGTTACTACGAAGACACCGGAGAAGACGCGTTCCTGATGCGTTACCAGCTCAATGGCGCTCACATGGAAACCGAGACAAGCCGACTTGCTCAATATTTTGAAGGGCAAGATTAGAAATGGCAAATCCCGACAGAAGCCCTGGATTCAATTTCAGGGCTTTTTTATTATTTTACGGATGTGGTAAAATACATTAACGCGTCGCAATCTTATTGTGCGACTCCGCTCAGCGGAGTCAGGGTCCGCTTAGCGGACCGACAAATGATATGGACACAAAAGCATTTTTTAAAAACTTAGCCATTATCGCCATCATCTTTGTGGTGCTTTTTTTGAGCCAACTACCTTATTTTCGACAACGGGGTAATGGAAGTAATGGCACTTACTCACAAGGAATCGCGCAGCTAAACTCCTATTGGCTCAAAGCCAACGATTGGGTCAAAGCGTATCTTGGACCCAAGGTCAGTAGGGAAGTGGCCAAGGATAAGGTCACTGCAACCCAAGAATTTACCAAGCAAAAAGATTATTTAGTGCAAAATATTTGGGAGAAAATAAAAAATTATTTCGCACAAAAATTTTCCGCGATCTTTGGCACCAAAGTAAAGTAGGGTATGTCTTGACAGGGCTTTTTGCAGAGCTTATCATGGATAATAGTAGTTCGCATAATTATAGTTAAGCGTACCATAAGAGGCCCTTAAACATATGGAACAAAGCAATATACCAATCCCAAAACACATAAATAACTTCTTAGATTGGATAGATATTGAAAAAGGATTATCTTCTAAAACTCAAGAAAATTACCGCAGATTCCTTGAAAAATTTTTGGTTTGGTTGAAAAAAAATAATTTAGAAAGTTTGCTTCCCCACCAGCTAACCAAAGAACATATTTGGGACTATAGGGTCCACTTATCACGTCATTCCCCTCGACCCAGCCGACCTGGGTACCCCGATAACCAGCCTTTAAAGAAGATAACCCAAAACTACTATTTAATCGCTTTAAGGGCCTTTTTAGGCTATTTTGTGGCCAAAGACATACTTTCCATGCCTCCCGATAAAATAACGCTTTCTAGGCCCGATAAAGAGAAAATAGTGAAGTTTTTGACACTAGAACAGCTATATAAGCTATTTTTAGCTCCAGATACCTCTACGATGCAAGGATTGCGAGATAAAGCCATATTAGAGACCTTCTTTTCAACCGGAATGAGAATATCAGAGTTAACTTCTTTAAATCGGGAGCAAATTAAAATCAAACCAGGTGCAAATGAAATAGAACTTGGAATTGTCGGCAAGGGAGGCAGGGCTAGAACCGTTTATTTTTCAAAAAGCACCGTAGAATCGCTAAAAAAATACCTTGACGCGCGAGATACTCAAAACGATAAAGAAAAGGCATTATTTGTAAGTTATAGCGGAAAAAAAAATTCACCACACAGATTAACTCCAAGAGCCATTGAAAAAAACTTAAAAAAATACATCATTTTGGCGGGTCTGCCGGTCACCACAACCCCCCATGTCCTGCGCCATAGCTTTGCTACTGATTTATTGACCCAAGGCGTGGATTTAAGAGTTATCCAGGAATTTCTGGGACATAAAAGCATTGTTGCCACTCAAATATATGCCCATGTTACGAGTAAAAAATTAAAAGATATCCACCAAAAATTCCACGGCGAGCCAGGTTCAAAGTAACAAACTGTCAGCCGTTTTAGTCACTCTCCCCAATCCTAATGTGTCGCACAATAAAACGCTCCTACCCACCTACGAGTAGGAGTGTTTTGTCGGTCGCTAAGCGGACCCTGACCCCGCTCAGCGGGGTCGCATAATAAGATTGAGGCAAAGAAAAAGCCCTGCGCATTGCTGACGCCGGGCCTGTTTTTTTTTGCGTGGTAAGCGTGGATACGCTTACGGTTTTTGAGCTTGGGGTTGCTGTCCTTGATTCCAAACTTCGATACAGTAGCTGCGATAGTGGTACCTCGAGTCTCCTTCATCTAAAGCCACCAAAAGAAGATCAGTATGGACAGGAAAACGCTTCATTGAGCTTGGATTTTCCAGGTGAAAATCTCGCGGGATATGCCGCACCCACAATTCCCGTACCTCAAATTGTACGTCAGCACATTTTTCCCGCAAAACCTTCATAATCTGTGCCACGGATACAGAAAGACTTTGGTCATTTACATCTATGACTCTTGGAAGCCAACTAGCGTCTGTTTGCATGGTTTTAGAGTAATAGACAGCGAAGGCTATACCAAGAATGATACTGGGTAACCCACCGTATTTGCAGGATACCACAAACCAAATAGGAGGGTCGGTAAAACATGCCGTAACACCCATCCCAAAAATCCCGAAAAGAGCCAAGATAGCTGCAATAACAATGGGAGGACCTAGGGCGTCGTACAGCTTTTCATCTAAACGACGGGCGTTACGAACTGCACTATCCATGTATGCTGTCACGGATTCACGCGTAAACGGCTGGATTCCCAGCTGCTCCATGGCCAAACACAGGGGTGTTAACGCCTCGGTTTTTTCGGGGCCAGACTCTTGGTCAGCTTGAGAAGATTCGCTTTCAACTTGAAATCGAATCGGCCGGCGTTCTAACAATGCGGTGCTCACGACGCAATCCTTTCACTCAAGAAAGTAGCAGGAGCCACAAAACGCTTGTGGCAAAAAGAAGGAACTGGTTTTATGCTAACACGAGCGCGACACCCAGTCAACGAAGTCGGTCCGCTCAGCGGACCGAAACCCCGCTTAGCGGGGTTGCACAATAAAAAGCACTCTTGTCGCATAATTACTTATTTGCTATACTTATACTATGACAGCGAAAATATCAGAATTTAATTTAGCTCAACTTGCCAGCGATGACGGCTGTTTTGATTTGCAGTTTCGCAAGGATACTCGGCACGATCGCACCGGCTCCCCCACTTACTATCGCTGGAAGGCGCAATTTATTATTACCCTGCCAAAAGAACAAGTTGACATTTTGGAAAAAGCTAAAAAAACTATCGGCTGTGGTACGGTTTCAAAAACTGCTACACAAGCCCGATTTTCGGTCCAGAACATTGATGATATTGCCGATGGCGTAATCCCCTACTTTACCCAACACAAGCTGTCGGGCAATAAAAAACAAGATTTTTCGCTGTGGCAAAAAGCCGTCCAAATTATTTACCAAAATAAGCGGACGCCGCTTTCCAAATGGAAAAAGAATGATTTGTTGAGCCTTCTGCAAATCCACAAAGCCAGCGCCAAATATAAAATAAAACCCAAAAAATCCAAGTGGATGGAGATGGCACAAGTGTTAGTTAAAAAACCGTAAATACATCAGCAACTTGTCATTCCCAGCTCGACTGCCTTTAAAAAAACTCTGGATCCCCGCTTTCGCGAGGATGACTAGTGGAGAAAAAAAGTTGCGAATAACGAAAAGAAAGAACCGCAGAAACGCTCTGCGGTTTTTTTGTTGCGCAAAGGACAGTTATTGGGTTTGTGCTGTTTGGTAGGACGGCACCACTTCAAACACGATGGCCGTGAAACCAACATACCTTTTTGTTTGGTAGTAGCGCCAGCGACTTGCGTCCTTGTTTGAAACAAGGCTTTGCGCCCATTGCCGATGCTCCGTTGTATTTTTGGAAACCAACGAATCTTCAATGACTACCGCCACGTAGGCGCAACGATCCCGTTCCGAAAAACTCATTTCTGGCGCGGTTGTTTCATCCACGAATACCACGTAATCGGGAATGTCTTTTGCGTACGTCGCAACAAAATACGTAACAACATTGGAAGCAACAATCGCCAAAATTACCAGAGCGTGCCACCGCAGATTTTTAGAAACCATCGCAAAACCCCTTTGCGTTAGAAATCGAAGTTATGCAGGTGCTGGGTTTATTGTACTGCGAATGGATGCAAGAAAAAAGCCCCTCCACACGCGTGTGCGAAGGGGCTTGGCGATACTTTTGAGCATCGCCCTAAATCAAGGTCATTGTAGGAGCTGTAACGGGTGGAGTCGAATCCATCGTTCCGGTTGTTGCACCAGTCGTAAATTTGACCCACGACAATGCGATGGTCGCGGTTGTTCCCGGCGGAAGGCCACCTATACCCACCGAAGCGTAAGATACAAATACTGCCATCATCAATCCAGCGCCACCGTTGGGAACGGCAAGATTCAAACCAGTCAGGTATGCAATTCCATTTACCGGAGCCGCGCACACCGTTCCTACGCAAATATTGGTAACGGCGTTGTTGGTAACCGTGAACTTCAGTGCGGTAATAGTCAAGGCACCACCTACCGAAACAAAGTTGTAGGTTGCCTGGGAAGCATTGACAGCTCCACTACTACCGACCGCGATGGATTGCGACGGCGTTGTAAGAGCGGTAACAATCGTGGGGCGGCTCAAATGGCCGATACTTAGTGTTAAAGTTTGGCCAGTGATCGGGCCGACCGTAGCCGGAATGTTGTCAACCACGCCGATAGACGAAACTGTCAGCATGGTGGCAATGGTGCCGCTGATATCTGGACCGGTGTCGGTAAAGATGTCGAGTACCATGGACTGTCCGGACTGCAAGATGTCGTTAACCGAGAATACATCGTTGCCCGTTGGCTGAATGGCTTGTGAGCCAGAGCCAGTGGTGTCCGAAGTCTTCAAGCCCGAAAAGTTACTGAAAGTCGTGCCCGCCACGGTCGTGGCAATGCTCAAGGAACTGATCCGGATAGCTTCCGACGTTCCCAAGTTTTGTAAAACGTAAGAACCAATCTTTACGTTAGTCGTATTGGGCGCAACGGTTTGGTTTAGGTAAGCGGAATTTTGAGAAACTACCAGTAACGCGGCGGATTTCAAATGGTGGAGCGTTGGACTTGCGCCACCATACGCCACATGGGAATTAGGAACCGGCGTATTGCGCAAGTCGGCAAAAAACGCCTGGGCTAATTCCACACCAATCTTGTCTCCCGTGAAGTGGCTGCCAAAGTAAGCGACCACTTGCAGATGGATCAAACGATTTGGCCGAGCCCACGCCGGATAGAAGGTGCGAAAATCAACCACGTCGGTTTGGTAGTTTGCGCGCGCCGCGGCAATAGGGGTTTCGCAGCCATCTCGCGAATCGCCGTTAAGGTCAGCCAGAAGCCTCATGCCTATGGTATTAGGCCACAAAACTTCGCTTCCCACGGCCGGGACCAACAGCATTTCTGTCAGCCTTGCGTACGATCGGTTCGTAGTATTGATGGTCATGTCGGCGATCACCCGATTGGTGGCGCCCGGCAAGATGTTCAACGGCCTTTCGGGCAGGTTCATTACCTGCACCATAGGCGGCACAACCGGCGGCAGTGGAGGCAAAAAACCTCCTGTCGGCAATTCCCTATACTCCAACTGTTCCAGCGAAAGACGGCAAACATTCTTCTTGGACATTGCACGTTCTCCTAAAATATAATGAGCTTTCCTTCACGCTTTTTAGGGCGTATTCCTTCACACGAAAGAATATTTTAGCTTAGCACACTTTGTATATTTTGTCCATACTTTGACCAATCTTGTCGGTCCGCTAAGCGGACCTTGACCCCGCTCAGCGGGGTCGCATAATAAAACACTCCTACTCGTAGGTGGGTAGGAGTGTTTTGTCGGTCCGCTACGCGGACCCTGACCCCGCTCAGCGGGGTCGTATAATATAAATCTGAAGATTGCTTCGCTGCGGCTCGCAATGACGACGGTGAAAAAAATGACGACTATAAAAAATTCGTGATTCGTGGAAATTCGTTCGTCAATTCGTGTTCATTCGTTTTTTACTTCCCGAAGCGGCGGTGGCGGCTGTCAAATTCCTCCAGCGCTTTATCAAAGTCTTCCTTGGTAAAATCCGGCCAGAGTTTTTCGGAAAAATAGAGTTCCGCGTAGGCCGCTTGCCATAAGACAAAATTAGACAAGCGCATCTGGCCGCCGGCGCGGATGACCAAATCCGGATCGGGCAAGCCCGCCGTTGATAAATAATTTTCAAACAGTTCTTCGGTTATTTTTTCTGCCGGAATTTTCTCCTGGATGATTTTTTTGACCGCTTGCACAATGTCCCATTTTCCGCCGTAGCTTACGGCCAGATTCAAATGTAATTTTTGATTTTTCGCGGTTTGAGTTTCTACATTTTCCACCACTTTTTTTAAAGATGAAGATAATTTTTCTTTTTGGCCGATGACGCGCACCCGCACGCCTTCTTGGTTAAACCGATCAATGCCTTGGCTAAGGTATTTTTCAAACACGTGCATTAAAAAATCAACCTGATCTTGCGGGCGCTTCCAATTTTCACTGGAAAATCCAAAAACGGTGACCACCTTCACTCCCCTTTCCTTGCACCAGCCCAAAAAATCATTGAATTTATCTTTGCCTTTTAGGTAACCGTCTTGCATCAAAAAACCCTTTTCTTGCGCCCAGCGCCGGTTGCCATCGGGAAATAAGACGATATGATTTGGTACCTTTGACATAGATTACAGTATACACGATGGAAAATTTTTGACAAATACAGGTATTCTTGCTAACATACAATTGTTATGTAATTGAACTATTAAAGTTATTATCTTGCTACGAAATACGAATTTTTTACGAATATACGAAACTAAACGCTTATGTTCGTATATTCGCAGGTAATTCGTATTTCGTAGAGAAATTCATGTCAACAAGTAAATCATCAGGTTCATCCAGGCTCGGCCGAGATTCGGCCGCACAGCGCCTTGGCATTAAGCGATACGCCGGCCAAACGGTAAAAACCGGCATGATCATCGTGCGCCAGCGCGGCACGCGGTATTTGCCTGGAAAAAATGTAAAACGCGGATCGGACGATACGCTCTACGCCTACAAACCGGGAACGGTGCGGTTTGCAACTAAATTAAAAAAGTTATTTAATGGACGGCAACGGCAGGTTAAGGTGGTGAATGTAGACGCAAAATAAATAATTATTTATTTTACGTAAATCACAAACCACAAATTACAAATCACAAACAATATCTAAATTCGAATTTTTAAAACTAAAACTTATTTAGAATTTCGGGTTTTAGTAATTGGAATTTGTTTGTAATTTGTTTATTGTAATTTGGAATTTAACAAAAAATAGAATCTCTCGATTCTATTTTTTGTTTGTGGCTTTGATAAATTCCCTAAACAGCGGATTGGGCTTGAGCGGGCGCGACGTAAATTCCGGGTGGAACTGGGTTCCCAACATAAACGGATGCACGGATTTTGGTAGTTCGGCAATTTCCATCAACCGACCATCGGGGGAGGTGCCGCTAAACACAAGCCCCGCGTCCGAAAGCGGTTTTATATAATCCATATTTACCTCGTATCGATGCCGATGACGCTCACGAACTTCGCTGGCTCCATACGCTTCTTTGGCAATAGTTTTTGGATGCAATACACACGGATAGCCGCCCAGGCGCATGGTGCCTCCGTAGTCCTGCCGAGACATTTTATCTTTTTGTTCAACCATCAAATCAATAACCTTGTGCGGCGCATCGGGATTTACTTCGGCGGTGTTTGCATTTTTTAACCCCGCGACGTTCCTGGCATATTCAATAACCATCCACTGCATGCCATAGCACAGTCCAAGGTACGGAATTTTGTTGACACGAGCAAACTCAATGGCAAGCACAATGCCCTCCACTCCCCTGCTGCCAAATCCGCCAGGAACCACGATGCCATCGTAGGCGCGCAGTTGCTCCAACTTTTTGGGATCTTTTTCATATTCTTCGGAATCAAGATAAGAAAGTTTTATCCCCACATTCTGATCGGCGCACGCATGTTTTAGGGCTTCAATGACGGAAATATAAACGTCTGACAGAACGTAGTCTCCCGACATAAAATATTTTCCAACGACGGCAATTTGCAATTTTTTACTGCCATTTTTTACTTTGGCGACAAAACCCTCCCATTCTTTTAAATTGGTTGGACGGTGTTTCAATCCCAACACATCGCATAAAATATCTCCCAATCCGTCTTTTTCAAAATTCAAAGGCACGTCGTAAATGCTTTCCACGTCCGGAGCCGAGATAACACGCTCTGGCAATACGTTGCAAAACGTGGCGATTTTTTCTTTGCGTTTTTGGTCAAGCGGTACGGTGGCACGGGCCAAAATAATATCTGCCTGCAGTCCCGCCGCATTGAGTTCCCGATTGGCGTGTTGAGTAGGTTTGGTTTTCATTTCTCCAATGTGATTTGGTGAATGCACATAGGAAACCAAAACATTGGCAACATCATGGGGATGTTGATGCTTTAATAGACGCGCGGCTTCTAAAAATAAAATATTATCGTAGTCGCCAACCGTTCCACCAATTTCAATAACCACAATATCGGCTTTTGACTCCGATCCTGCAGCCTTAATGCGACGAATAACATCAAGAGGCACATCGGGAACCACTTGGACGGTCTTGCCCCCGTATTCCAAATTGCGCTCTTTGCGGATGACTTCCTGGTAGACCCGACCCGTGGTCATGTAGTTAATAGACGGCAGTGTTTCATCCAGAAACCTTTCGTAGTTGCCCATGTCTTGATCGGTTTCATAGCCGTCGTCCAAAACAAAAACCTCGCCGTGTTCGGTGGGGTTCATAGTGCCCGCATCAACGTTGATGTAAGGGTCGATTTTTAGGGCAGTAACCGTATATCCTTTTGATTTAAGAATGCGGGAGATCGAAGAAGAAGCTATGCCTTTGCCGATTCCGGACATCACGCCGCCGGCGACGAAAATATACTTCATGATAATGGTAATGCAAATCTACAAATCTCATGCGAATGCCGCGAAATTGCGAATGCTACAAATCTTGGATTGCCGCGTGTCCGGCTTGCGAGCCGGCACTCGCAATGACGACGAGCGCATATACGCCTCTCACCGTCATTGCGAGCCGCAGCGTGGCAATCCAGACACATTAGCAATTTTGTAGATTAGCATGAGATTTGTAGATTTGCATTGCCCTATGCTTTCTCTTCCGTTATAATCACTTTTACTTCTGCTTCCAAGTTATGATCCAGATTTATTTTTACCGGAAATTCTCCGGTTGCCTTTATCGGTTCACCAAGCGTAATCTGGGATTTTTTTACCACAAAGCCCATTTCTTTTAATTTTTCGACTATCTTTACGGCGCTAATGGACTCAAACAACTGACCCGAGTCCCCCACCTTCACCGCCATCGGCACTTCCAAGCCATCAAGATGCGATGCCATTTCTTGGGATTTTTTCAGATCTTCTTCAACCTCTTTTTCCATGACCTCTTTTTGTTTTTTAAGCCACAGTAAATTTTCTTTGGTAGCTTTTTTGATCAAATTCTTGGGCATCAAAAAGTTTCGGGCATAGCCGTCTTTAACTTCCTTAACATCATACTTTTTCCCCACGTTTTCAATGTCCTCAAGCAAGATTACTTTCATGGATATAGTTTTTGGTTTAAAGTTTTAGGTTTTGGTTTTTTGGTTGTAAGTTTTAAACCGAAAACTTTTTTAAACTTAAACTTTAAACTATCAACTACTAACTATTTGATATTCTACTTTAAATTCTGTATGATTTCAAGGGCTTTGGCCAGCTGCGGATCTTTTTTTGCCTGGATATCGGCGTCGTTGATGTCAACTTTTACATCGGGGGCAAGTCCGACTTCGGAAATGGAATTTCCCTTGGGCGTCAGCCACTTGGCAATGGTAATTTTCAAAAACGATGCGTTGTCCTGCAAATTTATTACTTCCTGCACCGATCCCTTGCCAAACGATTTTTCGCCAATCAATTGGACATTACGATCATCGTGCAAGGCTCCGGCCAATATTTCCGAAGCCGATGCTGACCCTTTGTTCATCAAAACCACCACCGGATACAAAGCAAAACTGGCGTTTCCCTCGGCTTTATACTGCTCCTGCGCCTTGCCTTTTCCAAAATCTTCAATGGTCACCACCTGGCCTTGTTTTAAAAACCAACCGGCAATATCCTGGCAAACTTCAAGGTATCCGCCTGGATTGTCGCGCACGTCAATGATAATTTTTTTGGCCGGACTTTTTAAAATTTCAAAAGCGGCTTTTTTAAAATCATCTGATAACGTTTGGTCAAACTGGTGGATATGGATAACCGCCACATCGCCATCTTTTAGCTGCCAATCCACCGATGGCACAATAATAGTGGCGCGGGTAATGGTAAAATCTTTGGTGTCGTTCCATCCTTCCCGAAAAATGGTAAGTGTCACCGGAGTTCCCTTTTTGCCGCGGATGGCGTTGACCGCTTGATCGGCGCTCATGTCAGAAGTGCTTTTGCCATTGATTTTTACAATCGCATCACCGGCTTTTAACCCAGCTTTTTCGCCCGGCGTACCTTTTAGGGGTGCCACAATAGTCAGCTGGTCTTTTTTGATGGCAACTTCTATGCCAATACCTTCAAATGATCCAGCCAAATCCTGTTGGAATATTTTGGCGTCTTGCGGATTAAAAAACGAAGTGTATGGGTCTCCTAAGCTTTTAGTCATGCCGGCGATAGCGCCGTAAACCACCTGCTGATCTTGAATTTTATCGGGATTGATATAATTTTGGTGGAGCTTATTGTAAGCGTCCCAGAACAAAGAAAAATCAACCGTTTCCGGTTTGCAAACTTTGCAGACCACCTGGCTTTTACCCAATAAATCACCGGCACCAAAAGCAATCAAAAGCAACAGAATAAATCCTACCCCATAGCCAATATTTTTTTTATTAAAAACCATGTCCTATTTATACCAAAAAATATTTCACAAGGCAATGCGCAGCACGGCAATCCTCGTACTTCAAGCAAAACCCCGTCACCGTGTCATCCCAGGCCGCGACCCGGGATCCAGAATTTCAACACCCTCCTGGATTCCCGCTTGCGGCGGGAATGACAGCGGGTACGGTTCACATGTAAACCGTACCCTAAATTTACAACGTTGTAAATTTGCGCTACGGTTTTAAAATGAAACTCCGCCACCGTCATTGACGTAGAGTGAAAACAAATTCTTTGCATAAAAAAATTGCTTTCATTTATGAAAACAATTTTTTTTATTACTTAATTATATCGCGTTTTCTTTCTGGCGGATTTGGAGGATTTTGTTTTGGAGGGTTCTTTGGGCCATCAGGTCCTTTGGGTTTTTAATTCCCAATTTTGGCATGATTCCCAAGAATCCCGACCGGTACATCCAAATGCCGATGACCGCAATTACCAGCGGCAGGAAAAACGAATCGGTCAAAAGATTATTGGTCAGCCCAGTTGAAACATTAGTTGGGCCAAGTCCTGGTGTCACAATCACCGACGCGCTGGCGTTTCCTGGGTCATACCCGGGATCGGTGGTAGTGACAATAACGTTGTTTGCACTAGTCATGAATTTCTCTACGAATTACGAATGTAGTACGAATATACGAATGCAAATGTTTTTGGTTATTGGTATATTCGTAAAAAATTCGTATTTCGTAGCATATTTTATCTTAATACTTGCGCGTAGTAAGTAATGGTTCTTGTCTGGCCTTGGGTGATGCTGCCGATGTTTAATCCCGATATCACGTCGCCGGAATTAGGAATGCCGTCAACCGTTAAGTTTCCCTTGTAAATTAAGTTGTAAGGCAGAAGATCTCGCACCGAAACATTGTTGACGTTCTGAAAGGCAGATGAAGAAACTACAATTTTAAACTGGACAACATCATCAACGTGGGCATAGACAAAGTTTCCCCAGGTCAACAGTCCATTGGAAAGGTTGCGCACGGTTTTTACCACAATGAACGAAGACCGGCTTGTCGTCTGTCCCACACAAGAACTGTTTTGGCAGGTTTGGTTGCCCTGGCAATACTGCGCCACTTCCTGCTGGTTGCCGCAGGAGTTGTACCAGTACACATTATTGTTGGAACAGAGCTGGTAGGAATGGTTGATGCAGAAATTATTATTGTTATTGATACAGCTTCCGTTCTGGCAGGTTTGGTTTGAATTGCAGTTGTAGCTGAAGGTTCGGTTGCCGCAATTGTCTTGATTATACACCGCGTTTCCTTGGCAAATCTGGCTGGTATTCTGGTTGCAATTTTGGTTAACTTGAACACTGCAAGAAGCGCTTTGCGTCTGACCAGCCGATGTTACGGTGACCGAAGCGGTTTGGGTATTTGAATAGTAGTTTGAGTTTGAAAAAACGTTGGAACAGCTTTGATTGGAACCACTGCAAGCTCCCGACCATTGGTAAGTGTAGCTGCTGTTGCCGCCGGTTGGGCTGGCCGTAAAGGTTACCACCTGGTTGGCATTGGCCGGATTTGGAGAAGCATTGCAGGTAACCTGTAAATTGCTTTGAGTTTGGTTAACTTGAACGGAACAGGTGGTGTCTTTAGTTTGGCCATCGGATGTTACTCTCAAGTTGGCGGTTTGGGTTCCGGTGCTACCAAAAGAATTTTGGCAAGTTTGGCTGGAACCGGTACAGGCGTTGGTCCACTGGTAATTATAGGTTCCATTGCCACCGCTGACGGTTGGCACAAAGGTTACTTGCTGATTAGTGTTGGCGGGATTAGGAGCAGCCAAACACGAAGCTTGCAGATTATTATTGGTAGTTTGATTAACCTGAACACTGCAGATTGCGTCCTGAACTTGACCACCCGAAGTCACCCGAAGCCCGGCATTAAAGGTGCCTGTATTGCTAAACGTAGTGGAGCAGGTTTGGCCGGAGCCGGTGCAGGCATTGGTCCATTGATAAGTATAGCTGCCGTTCCCACCATTGATAATTGGGAAAAAGGTTACTTGCTGGTTAGTCGTTGTAGGGTTTGGTGAAGCGCTGCAAGAAATTTGCAAAGGATTTGGCGTTGGGGTTGGGGTAGGAGTTGGGGTCGGGGTTGGCGTAGGTCCTGGATTTACCTGGACCGTGCAGACCGCATCTTGGGCCTGATTGCCCGAAGTTACATGAAGCGCAGCAGTATAAGTTCCTGGCGCAAATGAGTTTACGCAGGTTTGGTTATTTCCATTGCAAGCCAACATCCAATGATAAGTATAACTTCCCGTTCCGCCGATGGCGCTTCCAGTAAAGGTAACTGGCTGGTTTGGTGTGGCGGGATTGGGAGCGCCGCTGCAAGAAATTTGCAGGTCGGCAGTTGGCGCTATAATGCTGAAATAATTGTCTGATAGATCGTTTGGAGCACCGGTTTGGGTAACATCATCGACTTCTATTTTGTATGTATTGCCTTGTAGCCCAGCTGGTATTGTCCATGAATATGATCCAGAATTAATGGTATTCGCTATAAGCGTACTGACAACAACGCCACGATAATCATTAAGGAAAATCTGAATGTTTGCATTTAATGGCACGTTAGTTGATGTCCACGTAATAGTGTGCGTGGTTCCTTGAATCCATTGCTCACCTCCATTTGGTGAAATCACGGTAATAGTTGGTGTTGGATTGTTATTGCAGGTGCCGTTTGAGCAGGTTTGGTTGCTTTGGCAATTCTGCACCAAATTGCCTCGCACTCCGCAAGAGTCAAAGTTGTAAACACCGGTAACTCCGTTGACCGTGGTGCATTGCTGGGATGCGTTTGGAGTGCAGGTTTGGTTGACTAATACACTGCACGAAGCAGTTTGGGTTTGGTTTCCCGAGGTAACGGTTACGGACGCAACGTGGATTCCCGGAAAAGCATACGCTACCCTGCAAATTTGGGCGCTATCGCACATGGCTACTCCTCCGGTCCATTGGTAGCTATAACTGCCAGTGCCTCCGGTGGGTATAGGGGTAAAGGTAACTTGCTGGTTAGTGTTGGCTGGATTAGGAGAGGAAGAACAGGAAACTTGCAGAGGGTTTGGATTTTGAATGCAGGTTCCGCCCATGCACGTTTCGTTTGCATTGCAAGGTGTTTTTTGCTGAAACACGGTAGCGGTGTCACAACGGGCATTGGGTGTTGAAGGATTGACACAAGTATTGGTGGTAAAATCTTGCCACACACTGCCGTTAAAGCATCTTGGGAATCCCGTGTATCCAGTAGCTCCGCAATCGGTGTTAGTGTTGCACGCGATAGTTTGGTTCTGGCAGACGGCAGTGCTGGAACTGGTGTTGACGCAGGTTTGGTTGGTGGTGCAATTTTGGGCAAGACTGCCTCGCACTCCACAAGAATCAAAGTTGTAAACACCGGTAACTCCGTTGATTGTGGCACATTGCTGAGATGCGTTAGGAGTGCAAACCTGGTTTACCTGGACATCGCAAGTGGCATCCTGGAATTGGCTCCCTGATGTTACATGCAAATGTGCCGTATAGGTTCCTGGATTTGAAAAGGTGCGAGCGCAGCTTTGGTTGGAACCATTACAATCGCCGGTCCATTGATAGATGAAATTTCCAACGCCTCCGGTAACCGAAGCATGAAATTGCATTGCGGTGTTGGTCGATACGGGGTTTGGAAAAGCAAAACAGGAAACTTGGAAAGGAAAAGGAGTCGGAGTTGGCGTGGGATTATTAAAACAGCTTCCGGATTGGCAAGTTTGGATTGAAGAACAGCTATGGTCAAACGTTTGATTTCCGCAAGAGTCTACATCAAATACCGAATTATTTTGACAGATCTGGCTGACGTTAGGCGTGCAAGTTGGCGTTGGGGTCGGGGTGGGAGTTGGCGCTGGAGATGGAACGAGACTCGGACAATCATTTATTAAATTTGCAAAGGAATACCCAAAAGGCTGACCTGGGTAAGTTACCACTGGCGCGACGCCATTGATGGCATCCATGAAAAAATCCAGCTGCATGGATCCGCAGGACTGGTTGTTAAATTGCACCACGTCGGCTTCTATCAATTTGCTTTCACCGGGTTGCAAGGTTACGTCTTGTGAAATGACTTGGCAGGCCTGGCTGGTGGGATTTTGGTCGGGAGTCCAGTAGTGCTGGCACTGGCCGATTCCGGATCTGGCTGGCCAACCACTGGCTTCCTGGCAACGACAAGAAAACTTGCGCAAAGCAAGCGTCTTGGCAAATCCATCGTTGTTTTTGACCCAGGCTTGCAGGCTGTTTTGGCCGCCCACAACATACTGGGCAATCGGGCCGATAGTCAGCCCGTTAAAATAACTTGATGGGGCAATGACCGTGCCGCTGTTGCCATAGGTATAGTCGGCCGATATTACTCCCGGGTACAATAAGATGCTGGCCAACGCAAAAAACAGCAATGCGCCGGTGCTCGATGCTTTATATACTATCTTCATAATCGTGGCGCGCTTTATTAGGCTCGCGTAAGTAGATGCCCGAGAAACTTGGCAAATCCCCACTACAAAACAAAGCGTCAAATTAATTTACCTTTTTATGTATTTTACTTTGAATTACGAAATGCTTTCGAGGTATTTTCTCCAAATTTTGAGATAGAAATTTGATAGAATTTTTCGGCTTAGCCAACGGCTCCGCCGAAAAATTATAGCGAATTTATAGCCAAAATTTGGAGAAAAGACGCGAAACTCGCCTTTTCAAATGGCATTTCGTAATTCAAAGTATTTTAGTACAACGTATCAAAAAAGAATCCTTTTTGATGTATGACATTACATGCTACCCTTTTTGTGTGTTGCTGTCAAGCCTTGGCGCAATTGGCAAGCATTTTTCTGGGGTTTTTGCCGTGTTCATTATATTCTTTGAAAAATGAAGATAGTATTAATCAGCAAAAAACCAGAAGCAGGAAGCAAGAAAAATCTTGTTCAACAAAAAACGCTTTTGCAGCGTATGAGGCATTGTAACCGCAGAAGATTAATATTTTATGAACATGCTACCAAATACCAATAGTTACGAATATACCAATAACCAAAACGTTTTCATTCGTATATTCGTAAAAAATTCGTATTTCGTAGCGATCGTCATCCCAATAACTTAATAACCACTCCAATAATAGCCAGCACCACCCCCACTACCCAAAACCGTCGCTTCGCTCCTTAGAAACCCACGGTTTCTAACGTGTCCGCTTCGCGGCACTGTTTTCCTTCACGGGGAAATACCCAATTTCCCCGACCCCCTTTGTACGGTTTTGGATTGTCCTGCCTCAAAGAGTTGCTATCCCAACAACCGTATTACCACTCCTATGATAGCTAATACAATTCCAACAATCCAAAACCGCATCGTAACCTTGTATGCTGGCCAGCCTATGGCTTCAAAGTGATGGTGGATGGGTGTGGATTGGAATATTTTTTTGTGGCGAAATTTTTTGGATAAAAGTTGGATAATCACTGACAGAACTTCTATCACCAAAAGACCGGCAATGATGGGCAAGACAAAAACGGAATCTGTCAAAAACGCTACGACCGACAACGTGGTAGCAAGCCCGACCGTTCCCACTTCTGACATGTAAAACCGAGCCGGCGGAATGTTAAACCACAAAAAAGAAAAAAGCGTTCCCGTAATGACCGCGCAGAAAGTTGCCAAATCCACCTTGCCCTGCGAGAAAGCAATAATGGTAAAGGCGCCAAAAATAGAAGCAAAAACGCCGCCAGACAATCCGTCTAACCCGTCAATGATGCCTCCGGACCAGGTAGCAATCATCACGATAATAAAAACCGGAATATAAAAAATTCCCAAAGAAATATGTCCCAATAACGGAATGCTGATTACGTCAAATCCGAGTTTTGCATAAAACCACCAACCACCTACCAATCCAATCAGCGCTACTATCAAAAGGCGTTTTTTAAAAGACAATCCCCCGCCAACATAACCACCCAGCGACGATACTACCAGCATATCGTCTAAGAGCCCCGCCAATGAAGCGACTATCAACGTAAACAACGGAAGCCAGGTTTGGCTTCTTGATAAAAAATTCAGATTTGCAAACCAAGTATTAGGAAACAGGAAAGAAATAATATAAAAAAAGAAAATAACCGCTACCGTGGTGATGCAAATTAAAAGTCCTCCCATGCGCGGCGCCTTGGTTTCACGCTCTTTATGAAGACTGTTAAATACTACAGCTTCTTCTCCGCTGATAGCTTTTTTTCCAGCCTGTTTTTTCCAGAGCTTATGCTTATACAAAAAATGTATTAAAAAAGGACACCAGGCAATGGCGATGATAGAAGCGGCGGCCGAAACCCCCAAAACCTTAATTACATAAAACGTAAGAAGTGTCATTAAACTTGGCTACGAAATACGAATTTTTTACGAATATACGGAAACGCTTCGCTTCTCCACGAATTACGAAACGAGTACGAATATACGAACGTGAACCTATGACTCATTTTCGTATATTCGTAAGATTTCGTATTTCGTAGCCCGTTTTGGTATATTCGTAAAAAATTCGTATTTCGTAGCGATATCACCAGGTGTAGGCTTTCCCAACCCAGTCAACCAGTTCCTGCATTTGGCCGAAGCGGTCTTCGGTTCCAAGAACAATATAAATAATATCATCTCCCTGTTTTTGGTTTTGTTGGACCACCATAAAACATCCCAGCGCCTTGTCGGTCCATCCGGTTTTGCCGCCGATGATATTATCCGTTCCCAGTAATTTGTTGGTGTTGACCAGAACGTGATGAAGTGTGCCATCGTCCAAATATAACGAATGCTCCTTTTGGCTGACAATTTCCCGAAAGAGCGGATAATTTTCAAACAAGTATCCTGATAATACGGCCAAGTCTTTGGCACTGGAATGAGACGCGACGTCCAGACCGGCTGGATCGCTAAAATGGGTTTGAGTCAATCCCAAATTTTTGGCTTGCTCGTTCATGGCTGACACAAAAGCGTCAGTACCCATCACTTCCGAAAGCGCAAAAGCGGCTCGATTGCTGGATTCCATTAAGGTAATGTATAAAAGGTTTTTTACCGAAAGTGTTTGGCCAAGTTGCAAGCTTCCCTGTTCACCCTCTTGTGCCATCGCCGCTGAATCTATGGTAATTTTTTTGCCCAAGTCAAGATTTTGCATCACCGCCAGCGCTGTCATCAGCTTGGTCAAACTGGCAACCGGCAAACGTATTTGAGCATTTTTTTGAAATAATATTTTGGAAGGTTGGTTGCCAATTTCAACTGCAATAGCTGAAGGCGCGTCAAGCGCCAAGTCTTCCACTTGCCAATTGCGAGTGGGCTTGGTGTCTGGATTAGCCAGTGGTTTAACCGCAGGACTGTCCGATGGCAAAGGTTTTTGAATGTTAGCTGATACGTTTTCAATAGGCGCGGGCAAACTTGCGGTAAAAAATCCCTTGTGACTAAAAGTCCAATTGCTCGCGTTGGTCGCAAGCCACTGGACTGAAGTAACCAGCAGCGAAGCCAAAACCAAACATTTAAAAAATACTACGGCTTGTTTTGCGATGTATACCCTGTTCATTTTTTATGTTTACCGTGAATGTTTGCTTTTTTTGTGGCAAGTGTTTTGTGGCCAGGAGCTGGATGCTTTTGTATTTGAATATGTAATTCCTTCAATTGCTCCGGATAAATTTCCGATGGAGCCTGCATCATCAAGTCTCGTCCATCACCGGTTTTAGGAAAAGCAATCACTTCGCGGATATTGGGTTCGCCCAATAATAATGCCACAATCCTATCAATGCCGCTACCAATTCCTCCGTGCGGCGGCGCGCCAAAGGTGTAAGCTTCCACCATATGACCAAACTTTTCCTTGATTTCTTGTTTGCCATACCCCATAATTTCAAACACCGCCTCAATGGCTTCAGGCGTATTGTTGCGGATGCTGCCTCCGCCGATTTCCCAACCATTGAGCACAATATCATACTGGCTGGTCAATATATTGGCGATGTTTTTTTTGGCTAATAAATCTTGCATAAACTCCGGCTTGGGCGCGGAAAAAGGGTTGTGGGTGAATGTCCACTTTCCGTCATCGCCTTGCTTGCCCTGAGCCGGTTCGACGGGTTCAAAAAAGGGAAAGTCAACAACCCAGCAAAATGCCAAAAGATTTGGATCGTTTTTATCAGTGCGAAGATCTGGCTTGTCCGATTGATATTTTTCCATTGCTTCCTGATAGCTCAATCGTGGAAACGGAATCTGTTGGATTTTTTTTTCGGGAAAAAGAGTTTGGACCAGCGCGATGAGCATCCGTTCGTACAGTTCTATAAAATCATCCCGTTCAATGAAGCTCATTTCCACGTCAATTTGAGTGTGCTCGGTTTGCCGATCCCCCCGCGGATCTTCGTCGCGCAGGCATCGAGCCAACTGAAAATATTTTTCAATCCCCGCTACCATCAGCAGTTGCTTGTACTGTTGCGGGCTTTGCGGGAGCGCGTAAAACATCCCCGCGTGCAGGCGGCTTGGCACCACAAAATCTCGCGAGCCTTCCGGAGTTGACTTGGTTAATGTTGGAGTTTCAATTTCCACAAAACCTTCCTGGGCAAAAAACGCGCGCGCAAAGTTAGTCACTTTTTGTCGCATAATAAGATTGCGCTGTAACCGCGGTCGGCGCAAATCCAAGTAGCGATATTTCATGCGTATCTCCTCGTTAATTTCCATGCCATCGGTGCTTACATCAAAAGGCAATGTTTGCGCTTTTGCCAAAACCGCCAAGCTTTCCACAGCCATTTCCACACCACCGGTTTCAATAGCGGTATTGACCATTTTTTCCGGCCGCTTAATAATCTGGCCAACAAGCTCCACCACCCATTCGCTACGTACGTCCTGCGAAGTGGCGTAAGCCTCTGCGTTTTGCGGCACCAGCACGCACTGCAAAACCCCCGACTTGTCGCGCAAATCAATAAAAACAATCTTGCCATGGGCACGGCGCACACTGACCCATCCGGCCACCTTCACTTTTTCGCCCACATGTTTTGCCGCCTCACTGATTAGAAATCTAGGCATAATTTTTTATTATTTTACAGATTCAAAAGGTTTATATTTCGTTTCAACTTTATTTTTACGAATTTTCTGCTACTTTTTTAATTAATGCCTCCAACATCTCTAATGTTCCCTGCTTCTGCGCCAAATCTCTAACCCGCTCTAAATCAACTTCTGAAATAGCCAACACTGATTCTATATCTTCAAGCTGTCGAGTTGATTCCGTCATTTTGTGCCACAAAAGCTTGCTTAAAATTAAATCTTCAGGACAAACAAAATTAATCTTATAACCATAAAAATCTTTGGCAACCGCTCGTTTTAATTCTTGTTCATTAAAATAATCTTTAACAATCCAAAAATCTGCTTTTAGTCCGGTGTTTGGATCAACAAAATTAAATTCTCCCTTTTGTTTTAACGCTTGCCCCATGGCTTCTTTCGAAACATACACATCTTTATCGAATTGTAATAATTCTCTAGCCAAGGTACCAATATCTTTTGGAGTAAATTCAACGATGATATCAACGTCTGCGGTATGACGCACCCTTCCCCAAACAGAAACTGCCATTCCACCCGTTATAGCATAAGGTATTTTTAACCGGTCTAATATTTTAGCTATTTTTATGAGAAAGGCCGTTATTTCCATGCTTTTTCCTATCGTTTAACGAGTTTAACGTTTTACCAAGCTCAAAAAGCTGACCTACCATGCTAATCTTTTGGGCTGCGGTCATTTTCTTAAAAATTTCATCCTGCATTTTCTGAGCCATCTTTGGAGTTACTATTTGTTTTTTCATTATTTATTTCAACTTTATTTTTATAAATTTTCGTTTGCCCGCCTGCACCACCATTTCATTTTCCAACGCTACCTCTTCTTTCCAGTTGGTAATTTTTATTTCCGAATTAATGGTCACCGCGCCACCGTCCACCAGCCGGCGGGCTTCATTTTTTGAGGGAGCCAAATTACTATCGCACAATAAATCTAAAATCGGGTAACTGGTTTTTGATGTTTCAAAAATTTCTATTTCGCTAGGCGTTTCGTGCCGGCGAAACACTTTATCGAAATTTTCTGTTGCCTCTCTAGCGGCTTTTTCTCCGTGGTACATTTTTACAATCTCGCTTGCCAGACGCGCTTTTTGATCGCGCGGGTTTGGTATTTTTTTAATTTCTTGTAAATCTAAATTCGTGCAAAGTTCAACATAATCACCAATCAATTCATCCTTTATAGACATAATTTTTCCGTACATATTTTCAGGAGTATCGGTAAGGTAAATCGCGTTATCATACGTTTTACTCATTTTACGCCCATCGGTGCCCAGCAACAGTTTTGTGGTTAAAATATCTTTGTCTTTATGATGGTATATTTTTTGCAAGGTTCTGCCACAAAGCATGTTAAACATTTGGTCGTTTCCGCCAATCTCCACATCAACGTCCATGGCCACCGAATCGTACCCTTGCATTAACGGGTACATAAATTCAGTTTGGTTTATCGGAGTATTTTCTTTCATGCGCTTATCAAACATGTCCCGATGCAACATTTGCTGAACGGTAAAATGGCTGGATAATGTTAGAATATCTTCCCACCGTAATTTTGAAAGCCAAGCGGAATTATACTTTATTTTTACGTTGGAAAAATTTAAAACTTTGGAAGCCTGCTTTTTATAATTTTTAAAATTTTCTTTGATTTGCTTATCAGAAAGCGGTAAGCGCATGGCATCGCGGCCAGAAGGATCCCCAATTTTTGCGGTAAAATCTCCGATTAACAAAATAACTTCATGTCCCAGTTCCACAAATTCTTGTAGTTTTTTCAAAACAACCGCATGCCCCAAATGCAACAAAGACCCCGTAGGATCAATGCCGTAATATACCCTAAGCCGCTTGCCCGAAAGCAGCTTTTTTCCCAAGTCCTGTCGCACAATAACTTCGCTCACTCCCCTGCTCAACACGCCTTCAATTTTTTGCTGGTCAATGTTTACCATGAGTTTATTATACTGATTTGCCAATAAAATAAAACTATTGACAATAACTCTCAACATAGTAAGATGGGTGCGAGTAGGATGGCAGAATGGTTTTGCCAAAAACTCAATGTGTCCTTTGACAAGGGATTGGTATGAACATCAGTGAAAACGGGTTCGGGAAGAATTTTTGTAGAGGCAACTGCGGCAAAGAACTGCCAAGAGGCCAGTTCTACTGCCCGACTTGCCATGGCAAGATAGGTTCAAAGCCGCTTTCAAAAGTGGCTATCCTGATGATGCGGTGCAAACCGAAAGGCAAACGTTGTCCGGCAAAGAGTCCGCCGGAATAGTAAAATCACAAAACCACGAATGCGGCAAAGCTGATGCTTTGCCGTCTTTTTTTAAAACTTGTCCACAAGCTTATAAATATCTCCAGCTCCCATAATCACTAATACTTCCCCATTTTTTATGTTTTCTTTTACGAATTTTTCGGCTTGATCAGTTGGCATATAAGTTGCATTTTTGCGAGCGATTTTTTTTACCAGATTTTCAGAGCTTACCTCATTGCTGATTTTTTTCTCCTCGCGGCCAGCGACATCGTAAATATCGGTAATAATAATGGTATCTATTTTGACTTGCCGAAACACTTTTACAAAATCTTTTAATAAATAAAACGTGCGCTGATATTGGTGGGGCTGGAAAATGAGCCAGATTTTTCTTCGCCCTTCCGAAGCCTTGCGCGAAGGAGGGTTAGAAGGATATTTTTCTCGTGCGGCTTTAAGTGTCGCTAACACTTCGTTTGGATGATGGCCGTAATCAGAAACCACGATTATTTTTTTCCCATTGACATTCCCTTCCTTAATTTCGAATCTTCTCCAAGATCCCTTGTATTCAGAAAGAACTTTAAACGTAATAGCATCTTTGATATGCAAAATTCTGGCCACTGCCAGTACCGCCAATGCGTTGGACACGTTATGCTGGCCGGGAATTTTTAAAATCTTTTTTATTTTTGCCGATTCTTTCTGGCGCAGCGAATATGGCATAGCGGAAAATTTCCCACCAGAAATTTTTTTCAAATTTTTATCGTCGTTATTAAATACCAAAAATCCATCGCGGGGTAACTTGGCAATAAAATGCTTGAAGGTTTTTACAACGTTGGCAAACGTTTTAAAATAATCCAAATGTTCTTTGTCCACGTTGGTGACTACCGTAATTTTAGGAAAATAATGGGAAAAAGAATCATCGTACTCGCAGGCTTCAATGACCAGGTACTTGCTCTGGCCCATCCTAAAATTTGAATTATTAAACTCTTTTAATTTAGTGCCGACAATCACCGTCGGGTCCAGCCCCGCTTTTACCAACGTCAAAGCAATCATGGCCGTGGTAGTACTTTTGCCATGGCTCCCAGAAACCGCGATGGTGTCGTATGTTTTGGTTAATTCTCCCAATGCTTCAGGGTAAGTTATAGCTTTTAGCTTATAGCTTATAGCTTTTAGCAATTCCGGGTTATTCTGCGCAACTGCGGGACTATAAACTACTAAATCAAAACTTTTATCTATGTGTTCTGCTTTATTGCCAATGAGAATTTTTACTCCTTTGGCTTCCAAAAAATCGGTAATTTCCGACTGTGCCAAATCCGAGCCACTAATTTTGTGTCCCTGCCCCAAATAATATTGGGCCAAAGCCGAAACCCCAATACCCCCAATGCCAATAACGTGAATTTTCATATTTTTCTGTCCAGACGCGAGCGAGGCCGGCTTTGCCGGATCGCCCGTCTCGGGAAAAATTTCTTACGAATTACGAATTTGGCCGAATTACGAATGTACGAATTCGCCGTATTCGTAATTCGCTTAAATTCGTAATTCGTAGGATTATTTTAATTGATGTGATTCAATAATTACATAGCGCGGCCCCTGGCGCGTCAGTTCTGATTCCATTACTTCAATCGATTCAACCGTGAATGTCGCATCAAGGGATTGGCTGACTTCCGGTCGCTCCTCTGGTTCAATCGCCCGCCACTCCCAATCTTTAATTCTGGCCAAGGTAACATGTGCGGTAAAACTATTTTTATCAATTTTAAATTTTATGCTTTCAAACAACGCGTCTTCTAAATCTTTTTTAAGTTTTGATGCTTCGCTATTTGCTTGGCCACCTGCCCAAATGTATCTCGGGCTCCTAAGTTTTGGCATCGATAACGCATCATTGTCTATATTCTCATCTTCTGTAACCATATCGCTGCTGACACTATTGCTATTTAAAAATTTAGGCGCCCGAGGAGGAACTTTTCCTTCCGGCCCGTACGCTATTTTTTGCAGGGTAATATTAAAAGCCCTGTGGCGGCTGGCGACTTCTTTTGCATCCAAACAGACTTGACCCAATTCAACATCGGTTAAGTCTCCCAAAAACAATAGGGTAATATGCAAATTTTCTTCGGGCGTCCACTTGGCAGGCAAATCCGGCCATTTTTTTTGAAAACCGGCCAAAAACTTTTTGACATCGCCAGGCAGATTTATGGCGATAAAAATTCGATGTCGCTTATGCATGCGTTCAGCTTATCAAAAAAACTTTTTGGTTTCACTATTGACATATACTTCTAACGTGCTACCGTTAAAGTAGTATTGGAACCACTTGGCAATTCAAATTAAGGAGAAGTTATGGAAATTCGAAAACGCACGCTGGTGGCGTGTGATTTGTACCTGCCGGCCAATAGAAAAATGGGGTTTGGCATCGTACTAAATCAGGATGAAAATGAAAACAGTTTAGCGGGACGGAGCTTCCGAGTAAAAATAATCTATCCGGACTCCGCTAAAAACTCAACCTATCACATTCTTGAAACCGAAATGGTTCCGCTGGCACAAGATTGTGATCTGGATAGCAAAGCAGATCATCTCCTGGAACATCTCCCCGAAGTTTTCCTTACCCTAATACGCGCCATTGACGGTCTGAAAAGGGAAAACCAATTCCTCAAACAGACCATTAACGGCGGCGTTGACGGTGTTAAGATACGGTAGGTCTTGCGAGGAATTTCGTAAGACAAAGCTCGAATCCCGGTTCGAGCTTTTTTGTTCTTTTAAACATGGTACTATGGAAATGATGAATAAAGAAATTGCTGATATTTTTAATGACATGGCTATCCTCTTGGAAATTAAGGGAGATTCGGCTTTTCGAATCAATGCTTACCGAAAATCGGCTCGGATTTTGGCTTCCCTACCCCAGGATATTTCAAGTATTTATCAGGAGAAGGGGTTAAAAGGCATACGGGATATCGGCATCGGAGAGAAAAATGCCAAGAAAATTGAGGAGTATATTCAAAGCGCCGCGCGCCCGCGGGCGCGCGGCGCAGGTGGCTTCGGAAAAATCAAAGACTACGAAAAATTAAAAGAAGAAACCGCTATCCGCCAAATTATCACCCATTTTTTCAAATCCAAGGGACTGGGCTTGCAAGAATTAAAAGAACATGCTAAAAAAAGAAAGATAATCTATTCCCGCTACACCAAACCGGCAAAACAGCTTTTAGAATTGGCTGGATCCATTGAAGGCGCCAAACAAGCCATTGATACGGTAGCCGCCTGGGCCAATTCGCGCAAACTGGATTACACCATTGAAACGGTTTTTAAAAAGTGGCTGGAATTGGATCGCTTAAAGCCCAAAGAAATTATCAAAAAACCGTTTTACCAGGGTGACCCGATAGTAGAAAAACACGGCAAGCGTTATGTTATTTCAAAGCAGGGAGAATGGCTCTTGTTCGCGGGCAAGGACAAAGACATAGAGTGGAGAATAGTAAATTAACCTAATTATTCTAATTATTCTAATCAAATCCCAATACAAAAATACCTAATGCCTAAAATCGTGCTTGGGCATTCACTGATTTAGTCATTATTTAGAATAATTAGTTCAATTAGAATAATTAGAATAATTTCACACGCATGTTGACACACACTGATTTAAAAAAAGGAACTCAATTTATTTTTGAAGGCCAGCCATGGGAAGTGGTGGACGCGCTTTTGGTTAAAATGGCCCAGCGCCGGCCGGTGGTGCAGACCAAAATAAAAAACCTCATTGACGGCCGGTTTCAGGAAAAAAATTTCCAGCAGGGCGACGTGTTTGAAGAAGCTATGTTGGAAAAAAAGAATATTAAGTTTTTGTATTCTAATAAAGGCCAGTATTGGTTTTCCGAGGAAAACGATCCCTCCAAGCGCTTCTTTTTTACCGAGGAAATGCTGGGAGCGCAGGCAAAGTTTTTTAAACCTAATTCAATGGTGGAAGGTATTATGTTTGATGAAAAAATCATCAACGTAAAGTCGCCCATCAAGGTGCAATTGAAAGTCAAAGAAGCGCCACCGGGAATTAAGGGAGACCGCGCTCAGGGAGGAACTAAAGCGGCCGTGCTGGAATCGGGAGCGGAAATTCAGGTTCCATTATTCATAGAAGAGGGTGACACAATAGAAGTCAACACGGAACTGGGAGAATACGTAAAGCGCGCGTCGGAATAATTTAAAATTTAAAAAAGCCGTCGCGTTTGGAGCGACGGCTTTTTTAGTTTAGGTTTTTACAGGAATTTTTTAAAAAGGCTTTTTACCACAAGAGAACTTAAGAAAGAAGCCAGTAACTGGGATTGGAGAAGATACGGAAGGTTTGTAGAATTTGTTGAACTTGTTGAAGGTGGCTGGTTTTGAGTATTACTACTATTATTATAATTAGAGCTCCCAAGCAAACAATCAGAATTCTCTTGGCATAATTTATTTCCATGGCTAAATACACATTTCATATCTTGGCAGGTGGAACCAGATTCTCTGCAATCGTATTCCCCACCATTGCATTGGTCAGAACCTGGACCATCTTTTTCTACACACTTTTGGTAAGGTGGATCTTTTTCATCGTCGACACAGACAAAATGAGTACTTTTTTTACAATCACTATTATTTCTACATTGATCATCACCTTTTCCTGCTACATAAATACATGTTTCTTGAGAACACTCGGTATGGATTGAGGAAGTCACACCACACTCGAAATCACCATAACACTGATTAAATCCTCCATGACCTCCACCTAATAAACACCTTTGATTAACACATATATTATTTCTTCCACTAGCACAATCATCATCACTATTGCATTCATTAATACCTGGACTATTTATTTCTTTGCAAACATTGAGACCTCCTTCTCCGACAGCACATTCGTTGTGATTTTCTATAACAACCGGAGGAAAGAAGCCAGATCCTGGAATAAAGCAATCTCCATCACGAAGGCATTGATTTTTACCCTCTCCATCTTTAACTTCGCATTTCGCTGTAGTAATATCTCCCGCCGCCTCCTGAACACATTCATTATGAGTCAATTTAATTGGAGTAGGTGTAGGAGATAAATTACCCGGTGTTTCTCCCGAGTAGGCTTTTACCGCAACATGCATACCGAATATAAAAACAGAAACAACGCCTAATAAAATAACTGCTTTTAAAAAATTTTTCATGTATTTTTAATTTTAATAATTTTTACTGCTTATTTTTTAACTATGGGTGGCGGAGTTGGAGGTACTACCGGAGCCATAACAAACGAGCGCTTTACAATATCTTCTTCCACTATCGCTCGCGGTTTTCCGTATTTTAATTTGGAGATTTTTTTTATGGCTTCCACAATTTTTGGATTTCCTTTTTTGGGCGCGTACGTTTCCATTTTAAATGGGCTTGAAATTTTGTTATTTAACATCATTTTTACAATCAAGTTAAAGTTGTCCAAATTGACCAAGTCAAAACGCGAGAAGCCCGGCTCAAACTGTTTTTCCAAAAATTCAGCATCTTCCGCGCCAATCCGGAAAGCGCCGATCGTCCCCACGTTCCCCAGCACTGCATTTTTAATTTGATCAGTTAGTTGTGGAATATATTGATGAGCGATGGTTAAATTTAATTTATACTTTCGGGCTTCAGATAAAATGGTGGCAATGGAATCGGTGGTAAAATTTTGGAACTCGTCAACATACAAGTAAAAATCTTTTCGCTTTTCAGACGCCATAGCAGATCTTTTCATAGCCGCCATCTGCATTTTGGAAACCAAAATCAGACCCAACAAAGAACTGTTAACTTCACCGGTCTGACCCTTAGATAAATTGGCCAAAAATATTTTTCCGCTATCCATAATTTCCGATAAATCAAACCCGGATTGACCCTGTCCGATAATATTTCTCATCATTTCGTTTTCAATGAACCGCCCCACTTTTGACACCACATATCCCAACATATCGCTGCGAGTATTTCCTGTTGTCTGCGCCCATTCTTTGACCCAAAAATTCCTGACCACCGGATCCTGCACCTTGGCCAGACGTTCCTGCAAAAAAGCTGGGTCGGTAAACATTTTGGGAATTTCCACCAGCGTGCCCGGGTGATCCTTGTCGGCCATCAGCGCCAGCATGGCGTTTCGCATGTAGTGTTCAAACATCGGGCCGATGATTTCTGGCGGAAATAGTTTGTAAAAAATGGCAATCATTTCCTGCACCGCAAAATCTTTTTGCTCGGGCGAATCGTATTCCAGCATATTTAAACCCATGGGTCGCTCCAGGTCAAAAGGTTCAAACAACACCACGTCGTCAACTCGGTTTTTGGGAATGTTGGCCAGCGTCGCTTCTATTAATTCCCCGTGCGGGTCAATGACTGCCACGCCTTCCCCATTTTCAATATCCTGTCGAATCATTTCCTGTAAAAAGGCCGATTTTCCGGTACCGGTTTGCCCAATGACATAAAAGTGGCGGCGGCGATCATCGCGCGAAGCAAAATAGACCCTTTTTTCTTCACCGCGAAACAATACTTTGCCCAATAAGTTAATCCCCTGTTCCGGCAAATCGCTGGGCGGAGCAGCCACCGCGGATTTTGCGGCTTTAATATAAGGAGTTTCGGTAAAGTGCGTCGGGAAATGGTAAATGCTGGCCAGTTCTTCAATGTTTAAAATATTGCTTTGCGACTGGTCAAAAATCCGAAAACTGAATTGATACATAAATTTTTTCAGCTGCCGTTTTTGCACGATTACGGGATTTAAGCTATTGATGGCCGAAAGCGAAAACTGCGAAAAGGCGCCAACTAAGTGATGTAAAATTTCCTCCGCCCGATCTTTGGATTGGGCGCAAGCCACCAGTCGTATATTTGTTTCAAATGGCTGTTTTTGAATTTTATTTTGCACGGCGTCGTAAGCCACTTGGTCAAAACCTTGCTCTTTGGGTTTTTGGGATTCCAATTCTTTTTGAGATGGAGTTTGTGGTTTGGCTCCGCTCTTAAATATTTCCGACAAAAGCGTCATGGCCATATTTTGCGTGGCTTCTATCACGGCGCTGCGGGCGTTTTTGCCTTCCCTGATTTTTTGCAAAGCCTTTTCGCCTTTTTTCCGTAAATTCAATCCCGATAGCGGCCGTATGATCACCTGCACCGCCGCGCCTTCGCTGGGCGCAATTTTGCTTAAATTATTGGTGATGGTTGATAAGGGATCCTTTTCCAGTTTTTGGTAGGTACTGATGGGAAATAAATAATTTTCCTGCAACTTTGTATATGCGCCGGCCGATTCTCCCTGCGGTTCAAAAACGGTATAGTCTTCAGGAACCTTGTCCACAATAGCCCGCGGATAAACACCCTGCACGTATTTTTCAAAAGCTGACTCTAAATATGTTGGTACGCAAACATAAAACAAAATATCGCTGCCGCCGGTTTTTGAGGCGATTTCCAGAGCTATTGATGGCGCTTCTTGAAATACTTTTGGTTTTTTTAAATATAAAAAGTTTGCCAGCACTTGCTCCATTTGGGAAATTAACACTTTTTCTTCCTTTTGCGCCTCGCCTTCTTTTTTGGCTTCGTTTTTTGGCATCATAATCAAAAACAGGACGGATTCTAATCCGCCAAAAACCGCCCGTTTTTCCGATTGCTCTGCGCGTAGGGCAATCATAAAAGCAAAGACAATCAAGAAAAAAACCAAGATGAGGCCGTAGATGATGAAAGGCATTATTGTGAATTATTCTAATTATTCTAAGTGCTCTAGTTATTCTAAGGAATGTCTAAAAACGTGAATGACTAATTGCTAAAACGGTTTTGGGATTTTGGTCATTGGGATTTATTTAGGTCAATTAGAGTAATTAGGTTAATTAGAATAATTCGCAAGGAATTTTATTTTAAAAATTCTTTGTAGTATCCTTCTTGCGCCAGCTTGTCATGGAATGTATCCAAAAGGTACGGATCATTCATTTTTTTGGCGACTTGCACCGCAAAAACCACTCCTTTAGTTTTGACAAGCTGCAGCAGGTGTTCTAGTTTTTTCTCATCATCCAGTGATTGCGCTTTTGCCGCGTGCTGCCCTGCTTCATTTTTTTGCTTTGCATCCAAATCCATCGCTTCTAATTCTTGGCGCACTTTTTTATGATCAAGTTCATCCTGCGATAATTCCCTTTTTTCCGGCGTTTCTTTGGTTTCCCCTGCAATAGCGGCAGTTTCTTGTTCAATCAAAAACTCCTCGGGCGCACCAATTTCTTTGTGTTTTTCAGTTTTATCTTTTTTTACCATTTCTTTTATTGTAGCTGCATGTCGATGATCGCCTTTTGCTTCTTGGAAGAATTGGGATCAGACACGATGACTTCTATTTTTAGATCCTTTGATTCTTTAGAAACTTCGTAGTATTTGGTGCAAGGCGTTGGTTCAAATTCGGGTTTTAATAACGCACCGCACAAATTGGGGTTGGGCAAAAAGTAAAACGCCTGGTCGTTGATGGTGACAAAATTCCGGCCGTCCGAATCAATGATATTGCCCACGTCCCAGGAGTCGCGCGGAATGTTCACCTTTCCTTTGTTCTGCGCGCCGACAACCACTTTAACGAATCGGTCGGTGGTGGTTAAATTCTGCTGGAAGGCTCGATTTCGGCTTACCAAAACGCTGCCTAAGTCCTGGGCCGACTCAAAAACAAAGCGAGTGTTGCCGATGGTGGTTTCGTAGACCGGTTCGGGAGACTCAACAACACCAGAAGGACCTGGGCTGGAACTAGGTTTTGCATTTCGGTTAGCCGCGATCCTGATGGCCACAAAAATGATAATCACCACAACCACCAGTAAAATGCCTAAAAATAAAATGACCGTTGACACCGCCCCCGCTGATTTTTTTTGATTTTTGATTTTCATAGGAGTATAAGTTTTCATTTATTATATCACAAGCCCTTTGTCATTGCGAGACGGCGCGCCCTCGGGCGCGCCGTTTTGGTAACTCTCGCCACCGTCATTGCGAGTCCCGACCGCAGACCCGCTAAGCGGGCCCGCAGTCGGAGACGCGGCAATCCAGTCATCACAAAAAGATTGCTTCGCTGCGGCTCGCAATGACGGCATGCGGTAAGGTTTGTTTCACCGGTCAAACGTCAAATGTCACTTGTTAACGGTATTTAGAGCCGCCAGTGTGGCCGGTCCCACGTTGCCGGTTTGGCGAATGTTTTTTGATTTCTGAAAAAGTTTTACGGCTTGTGTGGTGGCTTGTCCGTAGTAACCATTGGGAATCGCGGTTAAAAATCCCAACTTTACCAAAAGCTGTTGAAGATTCAAAACGTCGGGACCACGGTCGGTCGGGCCAAGGTAGCGAGTCAAGGACGTGCTTAAGATTGCTTCGCTGTGGCTCGCAATGACGGGTGACATGACCGTAACTTGGGCAACCGCTCGAGCCTCATGGCCATAGGAATCTTTGGCAAAGACGGTGATGGTGTGCGTTCCAATATCATGTTGAGTCGGAGTCCAGGTAAAGATGCCCAAGGCATTGATGTTGGCGTTGGTGATACTGGTGGCCACGGCAGGCGCGGGCGGCGTGGACTGCTTATTCTCACGAATAAGCAGTCCGTTGAGAACGTCTTTGGTTTTGGGGCCCACGTTTCCGGTTTGGCGGATGTTTCGAGATTGCTGGAAAAGTTTTACGGCAGTGATGGTTGATGGACCGTAGTTTCCGTTTGGTTGGATGTTTGATGGAAAGAAACCTTGCTGGTGCAACCATTGTTGCAGTGCTAAGACATCGGGGCCGTGATCGCCCGGACCAAGGTAGCGGGAGAGCAACGCGCTTTGCGGAGGCACAGTGACGGGTGGCAAAGACACTACCGGAGTTGATGGAGTAAACTGGTCGCTTAAAGAATACAACGGGTTGGTGGCAAAACCTTGTGGGTAAGCCTTGAGCGTAACCTGATTACCCGCGGCAACGGATTGCTTTGAGTTGGAAAGCGAGAGGCTGAACTGAGAGCCGATCCAGCCGATGCCGCCACCCCCGCCACCTCCACCGGACGGAGTTGGTGTGGGCGTTGGCGAAGCCGCGGCCGGCGTGGTAGCAGAAGATTCGTTGGATGGATTTCCGATGCCAACAGAATTGATAGCAGAAACTCGGTAGTTGTATTGGGTGCTGGCAGTCAGGCCGGTATTGGAATAGGTGGTTGCAGTCGTCCCGGTATCGGCCACCAAAACAGCAAATCCGTTGCCAACCGGAGATTCTCTTTCTATTTTGTAACCAGTAACCGTTCCTGAAGGCGCCGTCCAAGATAAATCAATCTGGCTGGTAGAAATAGCCGTAGCTGATAAATTAGTTGGAGCATCAGGAATAAATAGCTGCCAACGAAGATATGGGTAGCCATCGTTGCGCGCCAATGCGCTATCGATGTTCCAAATAGTGGCAAAGTCCCAAGGTTGTGATCCGCCTTGAGCATAAACGGCATGAGTAGTTGCTCCCTTGAAAACAGTGGCACCGGCGGGTTCCAGAGTGCCTTGCCCGTTGTCGTGAGCGGAGTCAGTGAAGAAGGAGTTGGTGATGGTGGGAATTACATTAGTGTTGCCTATTAAACCACCTACGTTACCTGTACCAGAAACGGTACCGTTAGCATAAGAGTTAGTGATGACAACTAAATTAGCGAAAGAAATTCCCACTAACCCGCCTATGTTACCGTCGCCAGAAACATTACCGGTAGCATAAGAATTGACAATGGTAGTGGGACCATACGCGCCCGCCATGAGCCCACCGCTATCAAATCCCGTCCCAAGAACACTTACATTCCCCGTGGCATACGAGTTGGTGATGGTAAGGGTGCCATCTGAGTCACCCACCAAGCCGCCAGTGTAGATACCGGTTACATTTCCGGTAGCATAGGATTTATCAACAATGAGGATGCCATCCATGTCACCGACTAATCCGCCGATACCATACGATGAATCATCGCTGCTTGTGTTGGCAGTAGAGTAAGATTGGGTGATAGTAGTGATTCGGTCATATGGACTAAAATCGTCTTCCACGTATCCCACCAAGCCTCCAATAGCAAAAGCATTAGTAGGAACTCCGGTTACGCTTCCCGTAGACCAGCAGTTGGTGATGGTTGAAGTGCCAGATGACCAGCCGACAAGTGCGCCAACTTCATAACTGCCACTTATGTTAGCTGATTCCACACCAACATTTTGAATGGTAGCATTGTTAATGAAACCAAAAAGCCCAATGGCTTCCACGCCGCTAGTGTTGATGAATAAGTTAGTGACTTTGTGTCCTTGGCCATTCAGTGATCCTGTGAAGGGAGTGAAGGTGTTATCAAAATCTCCCACGGGGATGAATCCCGCGCCGGAATTCCAGTTGACGGTGTCGGAACAGTCAATGTCTCGGTCTAAAATAAAATAGGAAGAAAGCCAGTTATTCATTTCTTGGAGTTGGGTGCAGGAAGTGATTACATACGGATCATTTTGGGTGCCAGAACCCGAGCCGAAAAAAGAGCCTCGTGTAGTAAAATTCAACTCATCACCATACGCGTATCCCTGCGAATTGTGAGCATAAGCCCTAAAATAATATGTGGTACTTGAGACGAGGCCAGTTAGGGAAGAGGAGAATGAAATGGCACCAAATGGACCATTGGCATCTTCCGTAAACGTGTCGTAGCCCGAAGAACCTGGCGCAGTGTTACCAGGATCTGATGGGAAGCTGGTGGTGCCATACACAAATCCTCGCTTGTCGGCATCTTCGCCGCCGGTATCGGTGATGGTGCCATGGACATCGGCGGCTGTAATGCCAATATTGTCGGAGGAATCGGTGGTAACTACCGGCTGAGAATTGGAAAAGATCCAGCCGGTGTTGTTGTCTGGGTCGGTGATGGAGTTTGCTCCGGCATACCATTGGGCGCCACCCGTCGCAGCGGAGTCTTGCAAATCAAGGTAGTCGCAATGAACAACGCCCGATGGTTTGGACAAGGTATGACGAACTCCGTTGGTGGATGATCGAATGGTAATAATATTTCCTGGACTCCCGGCACAAGTGAACGTGCCATTGATGGTTTGAGTGAGAGAGGAGGGGAAGGCAATAGATTCAGGGGCGCCGATGGTAAAATTAGCGAACGTGTTTGCTGAAGAGAAAATTGATGACCCATTTGCTCCTGAAATTACGACTGAGGTAGGATAGAATCCTCCAATAGTTCCATTAAAACTGATGAGACCAGAAGAAGTAATGGTGAACACGGGAGTAGTTCCGTTGGCTCGATCAACAGAATCAGAAAAGGTAATATTACCATTTCCTGTATCAATGGTAGAATTAGTCGGTATTTGAACTGGACTATTGAATAGCACTGACTGATTCGAGGTAGTTACATTAGCGTTAAGAAAAGTAAATCCACTGCTAAAAGTAAATGCCCCACTGCCGGAAGCGGTTTGATTTCCATTAAGGAAAATGAAATTTTGAGCAATAAAATGAATCGATGTATCCCAAGAGGAATAACTATTTAATGTTATCGTATCTGTTTTTGAGTTGTCACCGATGGTTAGGTCAGTGTAGTTAAGATAACCCAGTGTCGTGCTATCAAGTTGCAAAGTTCCCGTTCCGCCGGCTACTCCCACGGTGGTGCTGGCAGTGTAAGGGGCGATCGTCAGTGACGAAACGCTGTTGATGTCATTGGCTTGGGCAAGGTTGATGGTATCTGTATTAACCGTGATGGTGCCAGTGCCGCTGGTTTGCAGGCCACCAGATATGCCCACTTGGATACCGTAGTTAGAACTATCACCACCGCCGCGAATACCAATAATAGACAAGTTACCAGACCCTGTAGTTTTGATAGTACTGTTAGTATTAAAAATTGAAATTCCAACATTGTCACTACCTGTTCCAGCTCCGCCGCCCGTAGCAGTGATACTCAGATTACCATCAGCCGTAGAAATAGCGCCGCCACTTCTCACAGTTACACCATAATTGCTATCGCCATTACCGCTGCCAGTGCCTCCGCCATTACCGATAATACTTAAACTTCCTGATCCGGTATTGCTCATAAGAGCATTGGTACCGGAGACTTTAACACCATAATTAGCATTACTGGCATCATCACTGCCTCCAGTACCGGTGATAGTCATCGCGCCTCCCGAACCGGTAATAGAACTGCCATCGTTGACGTAAATACCATAATTACCAAATCCACCACCCGACCCGCTACCACCAGTCCCCGTAACCGAGAGGGTTCCGGTGCCGGTTGTTTGAATACAATGAGAAACCTGACACTCAACTCCATCATTAGAATTGCCTGAACCATCAGAATCTCCGCCAATACCCGAAACTGAAAGATTGCCCGAACCGGTAGTTTTAATAGTGCTATTAGTATTTGCAATCAAAACACCATAACTAGTACTGCCCGTCCCCGCACCACCGCCATTACCGGTAGCAGTTAAATTCCCATCAACCGTAGAAACAATTGCACCGCCTCCCATTTGCAAGCCATAGTCTTGGCTACTATCACCAGTTCCCATTCCATTGGCGGTTACAACAAGGGTGCCTGATCCGCTATTATTGATAGCGGCGGTGCTGCCCGAAATGCGAATGCCGGCATTACTACTGCCGCTGCTATTGCCGCCAGTACCCGTGATAGTCATCGCGCCTCCTGAAGCATTAATAGAACCGGCCACAAAAATGCCATTGTTACTGCCTCCACTGCTGGTACTGCCGGTTCCTGTAACTGAAATAGCACCAGTACCGGTTGCTTGAATACAATTAACTACATTGCAATATACTCCATAATTGCTCCCGCTACTCCCGCTGGGATTGCCCCCGGTTCCGGTAATTGAAATATTCCCCGAACCCGTGCTTTCAATGGTGCTATTGGTTCCAGTAATATAAACGCCATAGTTATTAGCGCCTGACCCTGCTCCTCCGCCGGTACTATTATTGATGGTAAGATTGCCATTCTCTGCAGAAATACTGCCACCGGCCGCGACTCGCAAACCATAATCACTATTGCTATTGCTGGTACCATTTCCATTACCCGTGATGGAAATGGTACCCGAACCAGTAGTAGTGATATGGCCGTCAAGACCAACGCCTATATTGTTATTGGTAGTAGTGGCAAAACCTTGTCCATTAGCTATGACATTGCCTCCGCCAGCGGTTATTGTCCCTGAAATATAAATACCAATCGGCTGACCAGAATTTCCTATGGCAAACCCGGCACCCGTATCAATAGTACCGCTGCCCCCTCCTACAGTAACATTCCCTCCATTAGATGTAATCGTACTATCAATCAGTACATAGCCGGAAGAGTCGGCATCTCTATCCGCATTCAATAAAATGTTAAGTTTGTTGGATGTAGAGGAAATATTTGCACCAATATTGAGTATAATATTACTATCAGCGTAGAAACTTGCAGTCGCATCAGTTCCGGAAGATTTGGTAAAGGCATTGTTGACGGTGATGCTGCCTCCGCTGGCGGTAAAGCTCACACTCGTGCTTGCATTAAGTTGGGTTTGGATATCAGTAACATTGACGACGCAATCACTACCGCTGGTCGCCCAATCCGGACTGCCGGTGCAAGTAGTAGAAGAACTACTGATAGTAAGGTTGGCAGCTTGGGCGAATACCGGCAGGAACACAAAAAACACGGTAAGAATGAGTGACAGGAGAAAAATGTTTTTTACATTACATTTTAACATAGTGCTAATGTGAAATTCGAAATTTTTGCAGACATATTCTTAAATTATACCACGATTTTGCGAGCCATTACCATCTCTTTTTTGTGGATAAATATCTGGTCAAAATAAAATCAGCGCGGCCCCGCGGGGCCGCGCCTATTTATTTTGTGAAGAGCTAAGCTAATCACAAATAATCACGTACCTAAATTTACCGTACTGGTCTTTGCGAAATTCCCAGTGATTGTAACCGTATTTTTTTAATAATTTTTCTATGCCAGGTTTTTGCGGCGGGTCAAACTCCATGTATATTTTTCCGTTTTGGTTTAGGAAATTTTTGGCTTCGGCCAAAAATTTCCTGATGTAAAACAATCCATCCTTTCCACCAAACAAAGCCATTTTGGGTTCGTATTGTAAAACTGATTTTTGTATGTTATTTTTTTGTGTCGTTGGAATATACGGCGGATTGGCAAAAATGTAATCATACCTGCCTTTTATATTACTAAAAACATCTGATTGAACGACATGATGCCTTTTCTTATTATCTATTCGCTTATTCGTACGAATAAGCGAATAGTTTATTTTTATATTTATTTTTATCTGTTCTAAAAAGTTTTTTTCTTTTTCCACAAACGTTAGAGTCGCGTTTTTAATCTGTCGCATAATAGAAACACCAATGCACCCGGACCCGGCAAACATATCTAAAACTCGTATACTACGTTTTTCACGGCCGTTAAAATCAGAGTATATGTCTTCCGTGGCTTTTTGGACCCAATATTCCGTTTCCGGCCGAGGAATCAAAGGCTTTTTCGACAAATCAATTTTGCATCCTAAAAATTCAGTAAAGCCAATAACATAATCCACCGGCTCCCCCATTTTCAGGCGCCTAACATCTTGTTGAAATTTTGCAGTTGGCTTTCCCTGATATTTCTCTTTCAAAAGCCATGAGATTTCTTTTTGCATGTTTTTTTATTCTTGCATAAATAAAAAAAAGACCCAAATTACTTTGGGTCACCAACCGTTAGGTTCTATTCTTTTGGAGCAAGGATTATCCGAAGCAAAGCCATCCGCACTGATAGCCCATTGGCTACTTGTCGAAAATAAGCGGCTCGTGGGTCGGCGTCAACTTCGGGCGCGATTTCATCCACCCTGGGCAACGGATGCATAATGATGGCATCTTTTTTCATGCGCTCAAGCACCTTGCCATCAACGGTAAAGTATCCGAGTTTCCGGTCGTTGCTCTTAAAATTACTTCCGCGCTCTTTTTGGACTCTGGTCTGGTAGATCACATCTATCTCCGGCGCTACGTCCAAAATGCTCGTTGATTCGGAAAACACAATGCCTCGACGCTCCAAGTATGCTTTAATGTCCGGCTTCATTTGAGCACATGTTGGCGAGACAAAATCAATGTGCACACCTTCGAACTTACCCAAGTTGTAGCAAAGCGAACGCACGACCCTACTTTTTTCCAAATCACCCACCATGGCAATGCGTAAATTATCGATGCGACCCAACTCTTTTTGGATAGTAAAAATGTCCAGCAATGCCTGCGTGGGATGCTGCTGTTTGCCATCCCCCGCATTGATGATAGGAACACTGGAAACTTTGGCCGCTTCTTTGGACGCATCATCTTGGTGATGGCGCAAAACGATGACGTTAGGCTTATACTGGCAAAGAACCTGTATGGTATCGGTAAGAATTTCGCCCTTTGCCGCCGAAGAAAACAGCCCGGCGTTTTCGGTGGAAAACATAGTTTGTCCACCAAGCCTAAGCATTGCGGCAGAAAATGATGCCCTGGTACGAGTACTTTCTTCGTAAAATAACTGAACCATGGTTTGATGTTCCAGAAGAGTTCTTACCCATTTTAATTCAACTCGTTCTTGCATCGTATTAGCTCTGTCCATCAATATCGCTTCCCGAAAAAATGGGCCCTCAATCCATTCTCGAGAAAACTGCTGTGCTTCCAGGATGTGAGGAAAACCAGGAAATCGTTCGGAGATCATTACCCTGCTCCTTGTTGTTAAGGTGCGACCACTCAAAAAATCCGCAACGTCACTCGCCTTTTTTGGGCGAGCTCCTTAGAAACCCACGGTTTCTAACGTCTCTGTGCTCATGAGAATTTTTTGCTAAAAATTCTCATGAGCACAGGACTGTTTTCCTCCACGGGAAGATACCCAATCTTCCCGACCCCATCTTTAAAAAAGCAGCTTTAATAGCTGCTTTTTTGCGGATTTTTTAATTTCCAATTTTTAAAATCTCAATTTCAGTGAACAGTTGCCGATGTCCGATTTTTCTTTTGTATCTTTTCTTGGGCTTGTATTTAAAAATAATCAGTTTTTCGCCTTTGCCATGATTCAGTACTTTGGCGGTTACTTTGGCATCTTTTACTAGCGGCGCGCCAATTTGCATATCTTTGTTTCTCGCACCCTCCTTCGCTAAAGCTTCAGAAGAGCAAAGCAATAAAACCTCGCCAAAGGTAATTTCTTTTCCTTCTTTTTCATCCAGTTTTTCCACCTTGATTTTATCGCCGGGCTGGACAAGATACTGCTTGCCACCGGTTTTAATCACTGCAATCATGATAGTTTTTGGTTTTAGGTTTAAAGTTTTAGTTACTCAGTTTTTAGTTTTAAAACTGACAACTCACAAACTACAACTTAAAACTTTAAACTGACAACTACCCCATCTTATCAAAGATATTTCTATTCGTCAATATGAGGTGCCTCCACCTCGCCTATTTTAATCTTCAATTCCCCATCGGTTATTTTTACCACGTCTTTATCAATTTTTAATAGTTCTCCTTTGGCTTTGTTAAACGAGCTTACCGTGTTTCCCAAGTGGTCGCCAAGGCGCGACATGTATTCAGAATACACAAATAAATGCTTGCCAAGCCTTTCCACTTCTTTAATAATAGTTTGCGCTTGTTCTGAAATTTTTTGGTTGCGAAGCCCTTGCAGCACCGTTTGCAAATAAGCCAAAAATGACGTTGGCGAAACCACCACCACCTTTTTCTTGCCAGCGTAATACACCAGGTTATTGGTATCTTCGGTAATTACTCCCACTTTGTTGATCAGCAAATCGTAATAGACTGCTTCAGATGGAATAAACATAAAAGCAAAATCCATGGTTTTTTCCTCGGGCTTGACGTACTTGGCTGTTTCATCAATGCGCAATTTTAAATCGCTAACAAAAGCTGTTTCGAATTTCTTTTTTTCTTGCGGGTCGCGAGATTCCACCATTCGGTTATAATTTTCCAGGCTGAATTTTGAATCAATGGGAATAATGCGCTGGTCAACAAACACTACGGCGTCCACAATGGTGCCATTTTGAAAACCATACTGCATTTGGTAGCTTGACGGCGGCAGAACGTTTTTTAAAACCGTTTCCAAATAATATTCGCCCAAAATTCCCCGCTGTTTTGGATTTTTTAAAATATCTTGCAAGCCTTGGAGTTGATCGGCAAAACCTACTACTTGCCGGTTGGTTTCGTCTAATTTTGCCAGCCGCTCCCGCACGTCGCCAATAATTTTTGCTGACTGGTTAAACTGAAACTGGGCGTTTTTATTTGATTCGGAAAGTTTTGAGTCCAGCACCTGCGAAATATGGTTGAGTTGCTGCTGGAGCATTAAAATTTGCCCTTCGTCTTTTTTGGGGAGCTCCGACTTGTTGCGCAAAAGCAAAAAAATCACCGCACCAATGCCGACAATAACGAGAATATAAAAGAGTATTGAAATATCCATTACCGCAATACTATCACAAAACTTTGCAAAATAAAAAGAGGGCTAATAAGAATTAGACCCTCTCGCGAAGAATGTTATTCCAGCGCCAAAGCAATGGCGCGCAACGGTTTATCTTCGTAAAGTGCTATGGTGGCACTTAAAGCAGCGGGGAGATCGTTGATCACTTGGCGCAAAGTGTCGCCGCCAATCACCAACTCCGGAAGCAAGGGACTGGTAATAACATAACCATCATCTCCCTTGGAAATTTCCAACAAAGTTACCTTTTTCACGCTAACACCCACCTTTCTCAAAAGAACTGAATACCAGGAACACTTTACTTACAGCTTATACTATTACTAATTATTTTTCAACTATTTTTGTCGCACAATAAGATTTACCACATCTATGTTGTCCTTTTTGTAATTTTAAAGTAGTGGAAGTAAATGAGTTTTACCAGTTCGCTTGCGATAAAATATAGTATTACCAGCAAGAGTACCAGGAACACTTGCAACAGCGGCACGGCTACAAAGTGAAATAGAGTTTGACCAAACGGCAAAAAGGGCAAGGCAATAATAAAAATGCCGTCGATGATGGTAAAAAAGAAAAGCCAAAATCCGGGCTTTTTTGCTTTCCAAAATACGTGGCGCGTGCGGATGATAAATATTAAACCGATTTCGGTCAAAATACTTTCCACAAACCAAAGGGTCTGGATGGCCGCCGGCGCTTGGTGGTAAAACATGGTAAAGAAAATAAAATCAAACAGCGTGCTGACCAGCGCCAGGGAAATAATCAGCGGCAGAGCCATATGCAGCTGGTACATTTTTGGCTTGCGAAGTTCTTCAATGTCCACCGAATCGGTAGCGATAGCAATGAGCGGAAAATCAGACAATAAATTTCCCAGCAAAATTTGAATGGGCAGCATCGGCAAAAAAGGAATGAACAGTGAAATGACGGCGATAGAATAAAAGTTTCCAAAGTTACTGGCCAGCGCGCACTTGATGTATTTATTGATGTTGGCAAAAATGGTCCGGCCGTTTTTGATGCCGTTGACAATCACCCGCAAATCTTTTTGCAAGAGCACCACATCGGCTGATTCGCGGGCAATGTCCGAAGCTTCAGCCACGGCAATGCCAACATCGGCGGTTTTTAAAGCCGGCGCGTCGTTAATCCCCTCGCCCAAAAAGCCCACCTCGCTGATTTTTTGCAGGGATTTTATAATTTTATGTTTTATTTCCGGCGAAACGCGGGCAAAAACGGTGTGATCCTGGCAGGCCTGATCAAAATCGTCTTTAAACATTTTTTCCAACTCCTGACCTAAAATGACATCTTGCGCGGCGGCAATCAAGCCCACGTGCCTGGCCACATAGCCGGACACTTCGCCTGAATCTCCGGTGATAATTTTTATCTGGATCCCCAACTTTTTTGACAAACGGATGGCTTCGGCGGCGGTGGTTTTTAAGGGATCTTCAAAAACAAAATATCCCAAAAAAGTAAAATCCTTTTCATCTTTTTCCGAAAAATTCTGGCCGCTAAACTTTTTGTAAGCCACTGCCAAGACACGCTTGCCATCTTGCCCCTCACGAGCTGTTGCTTCTTTAATCTCTTTTTTTTCAAAGCTGCGGCCGGCCGATGAACATAGTTTGAGCACCACTTCCGGCGCGCCCCGCGTGATCAAAACTTTTTGGTTTTTGGAATCCTGCGCCAGGTAGCTTGCCCGCATACGAAAAGAATCAAACGGCAATTCGTAAAGGATGTTAAATTTTTTAAGGTCGGCAAGCACGCTGTAATCGGCCCGGGCAAAAAAGGCGGCGTCAAAAGGGTTGGTATGCGCCGACGATTTATCCTGACCACCCGACCCAAGCAGCATGTACAAAAGCGCCTTGTGTTTGTCGCTGGAAACAATTTTATCCAGAGATAATTTATTTTGGGTCAGGGTGCCGGTTTTGTCGGCGCACAGTATTTCAATGTTGCCCAAGTCTTCAATGGCCGACAGGCGTTTTACCACCACGTTGTCTTTGGCCATTTTCAAACTGCCTTTGGACAGCGCCAAAATGACAATGGCCGGCAGGGCTTCGGGCAAAATACTGACAATTAATGCGATGCAAAAAAGTAAGAATTCAAAAAAATTAGCCTGCGATCCCTTAATAACAAAATTAAGTAAAAAGATAATTACAATAGTGGACAACACAATTTTGAGCACCAGCCGGCAAAAATACATCAGGTCTTTTTCGTATCTGCCGGGGCTGTGGTTGAGCGAAACTAATTTTGCAATTTGGCCCAGTGCCGTGTTACTTCCGGTGCCCACCACGACGCCTTGCGCCTTGCCCGACACCACCACCGTTCCGCCAAAAAGCATGTTGCTTGCCTTATATAATTCTTTTTGGGGCGCTGGCAACGCATCGCTGGTTTTTGTAACGGGCGCCGATTCGCCGGTCAGCACCGATTCGTCTACCAAAAAATTCTGGGCAGTGACCAGGCGCAGTTCCGCAGGGATGATGTCTCCCGATTCCAGTAAAACTAAGTCTCCTGGCACCAATTGTTTTTTTTCAAGGGTTTCTTGTGTGCCATCGCGCAAGACTTTCACTTTTTGCGGAATTAAATTTTTTAACAATAAAATGGCGCGCTCGGCCCGAAATTCCTGCACAAAGCCAATCAGAACATTGACTGAAACAAACAGTAAAATGACAATACTGTCTATTTTTTCGCCGATAAACAGCGACACCAGGCCGGCGCCAAACAATAAATAGAAAAACGGCGACTTGCACTGGCGTGCCAAAATGTCCAGAAAATTGCTTTTTTTGGCGGCAATTTCGTTGAGTCCGTATTGGCGCTGACGCAAAATCGCCTCTTTATTTGAGAGACCGGCTTTACCGGTTTCTAATTCTGCCATTACTTGTTCAACAGATTTGGCGGTATAATTCGAAAATTCCATCTACGAAATTTCTAATTATTCTAATTGACCTAATTAACCTAATCAAATCCCAATGACAAAATACCTAATGCCCAAAACGTACGCTCGAAATTAGGCATTCACGTTTTGGGATTTATTTAGAATAATTAGAGTACTTAGAATAATTAGAATAATTATTTAAAGAAGATTTCTACCAACAAAAAAACAATATATATAAAAAGCAGTGCCAGTCCTTCTTTTTTGGTAATTTTTTTGCCGGTTTTGATAAAAGCCAAAGAAAGAATAGCGGCGATAATCAAAAAAATTCGGGCAATCAAAAAGGGCGAAAAATCTTTTATCTCAAATGGCGCAAAGAGGCCAATGACTCCCAATACCAGCGTCGCGGAAATAATCACCGACCCCATCAAGTCGCCCAGCACCAGCCAATTTTCTTCCTTGCGGGCAGAGATAACCGAAAAATAGGTTTCCGGAAAACAGTTGCCAAGGCCGACAATTAAAATTCCCACCAATGCCAGCGAAATTCCCAATTTGGCAGAAAAAAACTGGGCCGAAGCAACCACCGCCTGCGAAGCCGCGAGCAGCAATAGCAATAGCACCCACACCTTGCCCATGTTCACCAAAAAATGCTTAAAACCCGTGACCGCCGGTTCTTTTTTGTTTTTGTAAATTTTGGTAAACCGTTCTTTTTTGGAAAACAGCCACCAGGAATACAGCAAAAACGCCAGAATCAAAATGACACCGTCAACCCTGCTTAAGTTCCCGTCAAGCACCAACAAGAGCGGCAACACGGCAATGACGGTAGTGAAAATGGCGCTCTGCTGAACCATTTGAGACTCCGCCGACAACCCTTTTTTGCTGAAAAATACCGCGATGGCCAGCACCAAGGTTAAATCCACCAGGTTGCCACCAATGATGTCTCCAAAAGCCAGCTGCGGAATGCCATGGAATACGGCGTTAACATCAACAAACAGATCCGGTAATGATGCGGCAAACGCCATCACAAAAAAGGCAATGATAAATTCGCGCCAATGCAAATACTTGGCAATAGAAACCAAAGACTTGACCAGCCGCGAGCTAAGCCAAGAAAGGACAAAACAGGAAAAGATAAAAATGATGACGATGAAGTACCAGGTCATAAATTATTCTAATTATTCTAATTAACCTAATTATTCTAAGGAATGACTAAAAACGTGAATGACTAATTTTTAAAACGGTTTTGGGATTTTGGCATTAGGATTTATTTAGGTTAATTAGAGTAATTAGGTTAATTAGAATAATTCGTCATCTCACAAAATACATAACCTCATACACGATTCCCAGCACGAAAAAGATCATCAGCGGATATATAATCGCTTTTTTGCCTCCGATTTTTTTATACATTAGCAAAACCAAAATTCCGTCAATGGACAACAAAACGCCGCCGATAAAAGAAATCAACACAATAAACTGGTTAAAGCCGGCAAGATACAAAACCAGCGGAATTCCGCAGGCATACAAAAATGCCGGCAGTTCTTTGACTCCCATGTCGTACATAAATACCTTTTTCAACAGCAAACCCTGGGCAACAAAAGCAATGAAGGTGGTAATAACCCCAATACAAAGGGCCAGCGCCGCCAATGGCCGGCCCAAAAACGGTGCCAAGCCCAAAAGCGAAGATTCTGAAGTATGGGTGCCGGAAATTCCCAAAATTAAAAAAATAAAAACCAGATAAAACGCCGCTGCCAAAAGTGTGGAAACAATAATGATTGGCGTGAGCAGTTTTTTGTCGGCAATGACCATTTCTTCTATTTCAGGGATTAACCCGATGCTCCAAAGTGAAAATATAATGGCGCCGTAGGGCAGCAAGGAATTTGAAATTTGAAATTTGAAATTTGAAATGAAAATGTTTTCCAAGTGGATATGAGCAAAGGCCTTGATGACAATAATCCCCACGATAAATACCAATGCCGACAAGGCCAAAAAATCCATTTTGGAAATAGCTCGGACGCCAAAATAAACGCAAGCACTGGCGGCAATAAAATATAGCGCTCCATAAAAAAATTGGCCGCCGCCAAAAACCGGTGCCAAGATTGCTCTTAAAAACTGCCCACCTACGATAATATAAATTAACAGTACCCCCAGTGACCCGGCAATGGTCGTTGCCAGGACGATTTTTTTTGCATAAGGCCCCAAGTAAAACCCGACAAATCCCGGCCAGCGCTTAAAATCCGGCGTTACCAAACTGACACGTCCAAACATTACATGGATAACGACAACCAGCGCGGTCAAAATGACAAAATAAAAAAGCATAGCCACCATACCAACTTGCAGGGCTATGTAAGGCAGGGACAAAAATCCAACGCCGATGATGCTTCCGGTCAGGGTAACAACGGGATACAGATACTCTTTGATTATTTTTGCAAGCATGTTATTTCATTTTACCCGCATTTAGACAAAACCGCAATTGTGTGATAGGATTTGGAGTAATCACGAATATACCAATACGATCAAATATACAAATGTTACAAATAT
>CAZREI010000002.1:0-90580 GCA_964599285.1 uncultured Candidatus Saccharibacteria bacterium
ATTACTATGACACTTCTATTTCCCTGTACTATGACATTATCATGTCCTTGTTACATATATTGGCGCTGTTTGGAAACAATCCAACCGCTCGTCATTGCGCAAAGTCGCGAGAACTTCCAGCTTGACCGGAATTCCCGACTCAGGCACGCTGAAGTAATCTTTACTTTCAGAAAATAGATTGCCGCGTGTCCGGCTTGCGAGCCGGCACTCGCAATGACGATTTCCGAACAGCGCCATATATTTACTCAAAATTCAGCTTGACGCTGATGCGCTTTTTATCTTGGGGAACCGAACTGACCCAAAACGGCCAAAAGTCAATTTTCAATTGGGAGATTTTGCCGCCATACAGCTGGTCAACCACTTCCTTGACCTCTGCATTTGACTTTCCAGGCAAAAGATCTGTCAGGTCATCCTGGTTGACACGATAATAGGTTTTAGCCGAAACTTGTACCGTAAGCGCCATACTGCCCCGCGACAAATTACACGATTGCAAAGAGTATTGCGTGGCAATGCTTTTTTGTAATACATCGGTATCTTGCCCCACTTTGGAACTAATATCATCGGCGACAAATTTTTCCAAATCTTGCTTTTTGATGACCAGTGCCGACACTTTCACCGTTGCTTTTTGAGTAAAGGTATCTACCGTGGACCCGGAGGGCTGGTCGGATGTTGCGTTAACAACATCGCGCTGGATAGCGCCATCCAATAGCACATCGCCCGGGCCAAGCTTTCCCCGCAAGGAATTTTCCGCTCCTTGCAAAAGGGTTTTGGTCAGCGTGTCTTTGGCGGTTTGAATATCATCGTCGGTTACTTTTTTGACACGGCCAACGTGTCCCCCAACCATCGGCGAAAACGACTGGGCGTAAATGGTATAGTACGATTGGCTGCCATATAACTTTGGCAGGGAAAACGCGGAAGGCCCAATGTTATAATCGGCGCCGGCTTCCTGGGCTTGCACGCTGGCATCAACCGATCCGGGCGTTCCTTTTTTGGCGGCTGGAACAATAATTCTTGCAAGGCTGACAAAATATTTTCCCGAATCAGACAAAAAGTGCGTCCCTGATACCAGGGTAAAAGCGCTGGTTCCCTTATTATAAACTTTCAGCGTGCCCGACGCTTTGCCGTCGTTGGAAGCGCTACCGGTTGCCGGAAATTGCTGGGACCCGTCTTTGGTTTCTTGAACATACGCGGCCGGAATAATTTTGTTGGCAACATCGGGCGCAGGCTGGGACTTATCGGCGGTGATGTTTTCTGAAAAACTCAAGGTATCTAATTTTGGCCAAATCTCTACATCGGCTTTGGGAAGTTTTACATAGGCAACCGCGCACAAGAGCAGCAGAATTACCGCTGCAGCCACCACGATTTCCCGAACAGGGAATTTTCTTTTTTGGTTTTGGCTCAAGACTTTATTGAGTGCTGGATGGGCCACGCTCTTTTGCCGGCTCACTTTCTTTACGGCTGGCGCGCCTGCGACAACTTCCTTTTTTTGCGCCGGCTTTGGCGGTTTGATATCGTAGATTTTCTTGGCCATAAAATTTGATAGGAGTAATCACGAATATACAAATCTAAAACAATATACAAATATTACAAATATACGAATGTGAAGATTGCTTCGTTTCGCTCGCAATGACGGCGGACGAATTCGTATATTGGTAATATTTGTATATTTGACCGTATTGGTATATTCGTGACTACTCCAGAATTGCTTTGATTCTCCGAACTCCCGCGCTGACGGCTTCTTCTTTGATAATTTTAAACTTGCCAAGTTCAGAAGTATTATTTACATGCGGGCCGCCGCAAAATTCTTTGCTAAAAACAGTGCCCTTTTTGTCTTGGATAAAATACACCGACACCGTATTCCCGTATTTTACACCAAATTCCATTTCGGCACCAATTTTTTTGGCTTCTTCCAGGGGCATTTCTTTTTTTATTACTTCCAATCCCTGCTGAATTTTTTCATTTACCATATTCTCGACGCGAGTTTTTTCTTCATCCGTTAATTTGCGGTCAAAAGAAAAATCAATGCGCAAGCGTTCTTGGTTAATGTTGCTCCCCCGCTGCTTAACCTCTTTGCCAAACAATTCCTGCAAAGCCGCCAACAATAAATGATGCGCAGTATGCAATTTTATGGTTTGAGGCTCGTGATCAGCCAATCCCCCTTTAAACATTCCAGCGGAGGCTGTTTTTGACAGTTCTTTATGCTTTTCAAATTCTTTTTCAAAATCTTCGCGATTTAGACTGGGAACATGTTCTTTAATAATTTCAAACGGTAATCCGTAACTTGAGTACAGGGTAAAAGCACTCACGATATCATCTTTCTTAAGTTTAGCAAGTTCTTTCAAACCCAGAGAAAGAGCTACTCCAAATTGAGCCCTTTCTCTATAAATGGTTGACATTGGATCGTCTGGATGAGTAATCGACAGTACTTTTTTCTGGCTATTAAAATAGAAATTGTATTTATTAGCAATTGCATCAAATATGAGTTTAATATGTTCGTCACTTATTTCAGCCAGAAGACGTCTTATTAAACGTCTTAAAATGTAACCCTGTCCCTTATTAGAAGGCTCTACCCCGTCAGAAATTAAAAATACTATAGCGCGTGAATGGTCAGCAATAATTCTTTTTTTTCTATCATTAAAACTTTCTGGAATTAGCTTGATAATTGGCTCAAACAAATCCGTCTCAAAAACCGTCGGTACTTTTTGCACCACCATCGCCAGCCGCTCCAGCCCCATTCCCGTGTCAACGCCCTTCATTTCCAAGGGCTTAAGCGTTTTATCTTTTTCTTGATAAAACTCATTAAAGACGATATTCCAGATTTCAATGCCATTGACGTAAATTTCTGTCGTCGGACCGCAGGGGCCTTCTTGCCCTGTGGGGCCCCAAAAATTGTCCGCGCGCCCAAATTTTTTGACCATGATATTAGGGTCAATATTTTTCCAAATTTCTTCTGACTCTTTGTCTTCCGGAACGCCTTCCTCGCCTTCAAAAACCGTCACGTAATCTATTTTTAAATTCAATTCCCCAACGATAAAATCGTAGGCATACTGAATCGCTTCTTTTTTCCAGTATCCAGAGACGGGCAATCCGGCAGAGCCGGCCTTGCTCGCGTCTTGACCGAATGAAAAATTTCCCAGCATTTCAAAAAAGGTCAAGTGGCGCTCGTCCCCCACTTCTTCAATGTCCGATGTCCTGATGCACTTTTGCACCGAGGCAACGTTTGGCCCCCACGGCGACGGCTCGCCCAAATAATACGGCTTAAACTGCTGCATTCCGGCGGTTGTAAAAAGCACTGAGGGATCCGACGGCAAAAGCGAAGAAGAAGGCACTATTTTGTGTCCCCGTTTTTCAAAAAAATCCAAAAAGGTTTGGCGCAATTTAGAACTATCCATATCAGTATAATATCACCAAATCCAGAGAAATAAAATATCGCGCACCATGTCGCATGCACCACAATCCACAACCGTACTCCAAATTTAGAAGCTTCTAAATTTGGAGTACGGTTTGATCAGTGGGCATAATAAAAAAGCGCCGACCGAAATCGGCGCTACCGCCCCTAATAGACGCTTGTGGGGCTGTGGTTGGCCACTTGGACATAATGGAATTTTTCCACCGCGACGAGCCTTAGAAAATCACCGTGCAATGCATTAAAGTACTCGTTTTCTATAAAAGGCACTCTTAACGCCTCCCAGCATGAAAACTCTCCCCAATTCTCACATCCGGAACCGGGAACTACCGTGATTCCCGTTTCTACCCTACAGCAAGGGAAAAGACGGCGTTCATAGAAAATCAAGCCGCAATTGCCATTGTGATTTTCCGCAATGAGCCGCGCCCTCATGTGTCGCATCTGCCAAAGCCTGCGAACAGCTTTTCTGCCAACAACAAAACTTTGGCCAGGGTAACCGTGAAGCGACCTCAGCATTAGAACCACCACCTTTCTTGGAAAAGAACAATGACACCCATTGCGTCAGGCGTCGTGATCTGCCGCCACCAAGACGGCAAACGAAAGTTACATATTAAGTATACCGATATTAGGTGTACCGATCTGCCACCACCGAGGCGGCAAACGATTGCGGTTTTATTCTTGGTTCAAATCCATTGGCTCTGATTAAGCCCGTCACCTCTTTTACCATTTCTCGAGTTTTGCCGCGCTCGCCCACATCGGCATGAATGTATTGAAACTGGTAATTAAAATTAGGGCGCGAAGCGCCAAATTCCTTTTCCAACGTTTCGCGCAATGACAGAGCCAGCTCGCAAGATAAATACACTTCCTGCAAAATGCGCTGCTTCCAGTTAATGTGCATGAATCTTTTCAAGTAGGCATCGGGGTAGTGCATCTTTTTTAAAAAGAATCGGCCGCCGGCGCCCGTTCGCAAAACCACAATGGCAATGGGAAAAAACGGCTTGTCGCTGGACGGCGAATCACAACCTACCACAATGTCATAAAAAAATTCGGGCTGGGCTAAAATGTAGGCATGGATGTCTTTGATAACTTCCGAAAAATCCATGGCACCCTTGCTGGGACTGAAAAAATTCTTGGTTTTATTATTGTCCTCCATGGTTTTACTATACGCCGCAAACCTAGGCTGTCAACCATCGCGCTGGATTCCCAATCAAGTTGGGAATGACGCTGATATTAGAATCTCTTTAAACTCTTTGGCGTCCAGTGATGCGCCGCCAACCAACAGCCCTGCCATGCCGGCTTCTTTTAGATATCCTGCCGCGTTGGAGCCATTAACACTGCCGCCATACAAAATGCGCGCCTTGTCCGCCAATCCCCTGCTATACAACTGTGAAATAATTTTGCGGATCAGGAGCATCGCGCTTTGGGCCTGGCTGGTTGAGCAATTGTTGCCCGTGCCGATGGCCCAGATTGGCTCGTAGGCAATCACGACATTTGACATTTGACCGTTGACATTTGACACTCCTGCCAAGCCTTCGGTGATTTGCTGTTCCAAAACTTGGGCCATATCTTCGCCTTCGTTTTCTCCGACGCAAAAAATAACTTTCAATCCGGCTTTGAGCGCCGCCTTCATTTTTTTATTTATACCCTCATTAGTTTCGCCAAAATATCGGCGCCGCTCTGAATGCCCAATAATCACATATTCCACTCCCAAATCTTTTACCTGCGCCGCCGAAATTTCTCCGGTAAAAGCGCCCTTCTCTTCCCAAAAAACATCTTGCGCACCAAGCGGCAAGCCTTTGAGTAAAGGCAAATACACAAAAGGCGGGCAAACCACCACGTCCACGTTTTTAGTTTTGGCAACGAATTTTTTTACAAAACCAAAAAGCTGCAGAGCATCTTTTCGGCGCAAAGGATTCATTTTCCAATTTGCCACAATAAGCGGTTTCATGGTTTCATTGTATCATGTTCCATAAAAAAAGCATCACAAAGGGTTTGCGATGCTTCAGAACATTGTGCTGCCCTAATGGGCAATCCAGGCTCCACAACCGAGCGAAAGGAGCAATAAAGCCCCAAGCCATATAATACCGATAACCGGATCTGCTTTTGGCCCGAGAGAGCCTCCGTCCTCTGGTGAGCTCATGGTGCACCTTTTGGAAAAGAACGACACGTAGATACAACGCTGTATCACCATTAACCATAGGACATACCAAGCATCTTGTCAATGGCGCAAAAAAAATCCCGAGCACGAGTCTCGGGACATTGGTTTTACACAAGCACATCAACGGTTTTGCAGTCGTAAATGCGTAAACGGCCATCATTAATTTCAATAATGCTTCCGACCACGGGTGCTGTATTCAACACCGCAATCAGGTAAGTGGGCACCTCAATACACAGTACCTTGCCATCACATCTTTTTACTACGCAGTAGTAAAAATTGGGATCGGAAGCAACGCTCAAAACCCGATACGGACGTGCATCGCGCAGAGATTTACTAGATCTTGGTTGACCGATGGCAACCGAACCGCCCAAGACAGCGCCAACGAAGACACAAAAAATCGCCAAGATCATCCAAAACAACCATTCCATCAAAAGCTCCTTCGCAAAAGAACCGAATTGTCAAGGACGCTGCTGTTACTATACGCCACTGTTAGGCTTGTGTCAACACACGGCAGCCGTCTTTGGTTATGGCTACGGTGTGTTCAAAGTGAGCGGCCAGCGACCCATCTTTGGTGGCAAAACCATAGCCATCGCTGAATTTTTTTACCGCATAATCCCCCATCACGACCATCGGCTCTATGCAAATGACCATGCCTTCTTTTAACATCGTGCCGGTCTGGCGCTTGCCAAAATTGGGAACCAGCGGGTCTTCATGCACGCTTTTTCCAATGCCGTGTCCATAGAGCACGCGCACAACGCCAAATCCCTGATCTTCAACAAACCGCTGAATGGTGTTGCCCAAGTCGCCGGTCATAATGCCTGCCCGCGCTTTTTTTATTCCCAGGCGCAAGGCTTTCTGGGTAACTTTCAAAAGCCGCTTTGCCTCAAAAGAAATTTCGCCGATGGCGACGGTTACGGCCATGTCGGTATTGTAACCTTTGTAAAGGACACCCAAATCTAAGCCGACAATATCGCCATTTTTTAAAACATAGCTTGATGGAAATCCGTGCACCACAACATCGTTAACAGAAGTACACAAAGAATAGGGAAAATTTTCGTATCCTTTGAATGCTGGCTTGGCTCCGTATTTTAAAATGAGAGCCTCGGCGGCTCTGTCTAGTTCCAAGGTGGTAATTCCGGGCACGGCCAGCTTTTCTACTTGGGCCAGCACCGTTGCCAGAATTTTCCCGCCTTCGGCCATGATTTGGATTTCTTCCGGAGATTTTATGTGCCCTGCACTGTTTTTAAAATTCATTCTTGTAGCAGTTTTAAAATTTTAGTGTGCACATCGGCCACACTTCCTTCTCCATTAACCTTGCCTACATTAAATTTGTTATCTTTAAAGTATTTAAATAACGGCAAGGTTCTTTCTTTGTATTGTACTAGTCTTGTTTTAATAGTTTCTGGGTCATCCAAGTCTTTTCTTTTCATTAATTTCGATCCATCCAATGGACAAATAGTAAGTTTCTCGGTTTCTTTATTAAACAAAATAGAATGGCGCATCAGCTCGCAAATTTTGCGGTGCGTATTTCTAAAAATGGTAATCTCGGCCGAAATTTCTATCAAAAATATCTTGATGTTTTCCTTGCCGTAAAGATCTGCTAGCACTGGCATTTCTCTTTCTGCTTCATACACCGTTCTTGGCGAACCGGACATAATAATATTGTCGCCGTCATCATGCAGGCGCTTTAGTTCTTTAACAGTCAAATAGGTTACCCACGGCGGACTGCAAAGCTCTCCCCTTTTCCAAATTTCTTTTTCATTTAACACATCAAATTTTTCATCCTCAATTTCAACAAAGCGTTCCGGCGCACTATCGGGCATTGTTTCAACTTTTTTAAATTCCCGCTCCAGCATTTTACTGGTTTCAAACAAATAAAGCCCCATCTTTTCAGACAGAAGTTCTGATTGCGTCCCTTTCCCCGCCCCCGGAGGACCAAATAAAATAATGACTTGCTTTGACATGTGATTGATGTATGATTTATGATTTATGAATTGTAACAAAATTATTTGAACAATAAAAGATTGACAATTGTTATTCTATGTATATGATGAAGCATTGCGTACTTAACTTGCTCTTTTTTTTAGAAAGGCGAACTTCATGGACCAAAAATATCTTTCGATAGTTGACACGATAAGCCAAATTGGCATCAGCTTATTTGGCATCATGGCGATCGTTTTAGTTTCAAGGAAGAACAAATGGGGTTTTGTTTTTGGACTCGCCTCGCAACCATTTTGGTTCGCAACTGCCCTCGTAAACCAGCAATGGGGTATATTTGTATTAAATATCGCCTACGCCGCCAGTTGGAGTTACGGTTTTTATCAGTGGTTCATCAAGAAACCTGTTGTAAAAAAGTAAGTGGCACGGGTCGAATAAGAAAATTCGACCTCTTTTTTTGCAAAAATTATTACCATCAATCAAAAAATCGCCCGAAGGCGATTTTTTGCTTCCGCGTGGTTCCGCGTGAATTTCCGCGTAGTTCCGCGGCATTTTAATCTGATAGATTAAAATGAATCGTACTCCCTCATCTCCAGCTGCGCGTTGATCTGGCGCATGGTGTCTAGTACTACGCTGACGATAATTAACAGCGACGTGCCTCCTATCAAAAAGGTAAATCCGGTAATGCCTGTGGCTCCCGCAATAATGCTTGGCAACACGGCAACTAATCCCAGTGAAATGGCACCAGTAAACAAAACCCTATTTAAAATATGTTTTAAAAATTTAGTAGTGGATTCGCCAGGCCGCACGCCAGGAATAAATCCTCCCATTTTTTGCAAGTTTTCGGAAATGGTTTTTGGGTCAAAGGTAACGGCGGTATAAAAATAGGTAAAGACTACTACTAAGATAAAATATAAAATTCCGTGCACCCAGGCATTGTTAAAAAATACCGACACATCGTTAGCCGCGGTTCCCACAAAGCCATGCACGCCTCCCAAAAATCCGGCAATCATTCCAGGGAAAAGCAAAATAGACAAAGCAAAGATAATCGGAATAACGCCGGCGGGGTTTACGTTCAGCGGCAAATAGGTTGACACACCGCCATACATTTTGTTGCCCCGCACGCGCTTGGCGTACGATACCGGAATATTGCGGCGGGCTTCGGTAATCAGCACCACGCCGGCAATGATGACAATAGACAAAACAAAAAATAAAATATACGAGGGAATTTGCGTCGGATCCCAGCTGGCAAAGGTTTGGAAAATGTTGACTGGCAAACGTGCCACAATACCGGCGAAAATCAACAGTGAAATTCCGTTGCCCACGCCCTGTTCGGTGATGATTTCCCCAATCCACATCAAAAACATCGCTCCGGCAATAATGGTGATAATGGAACTTGCCATGACGATGGGCGTCAAACCGGTGATAAATCCTTGCCGTTGAAATAAAGTTAATATGCCGTAGCCTTCAAACGCGGCTAGCGGAATGGTCAGCAAACGGCCGTACTGGTTAAATTTTTGTCTGCCGGCTTCGCCTTCTTCTTTGTACATTTTTTCAAGCGCCGGGAAAATCATGGTCAGAAGCTGCAAGATAATGGTGGCGGTAATGTACGGGCCAAGCCCCAAAAGTACGATAGAAAAATTGCTTAGCGCGCCGCCGGAAAAAATGTTAAGCAAACCGAACACTTGGTTTTGGGCAAAAAATTTACGTAAATTTTCCAAGCCGATTCCGGGAATGGGAATGTTGGCGGCGATTCGAAAAACCACAAACAAAAACAGCACAATCAAAAATTTCTTGCGCAGGTCTTTGTTTTTAAAAAAAGCTTTTAGTTTCTCGTACCACATAAGAAATAACGAATTAACACGAATCAGGCGCTATGGCGCCACGAATTTTCACGAATCATGAATAGAAAGATTGCTTCGGTGCGCCTCGCAATGACGCGAACGAGAATTCGTGATTCGTGTTTATTCGTTCGTCAATTCGTGTTGATTCGTTTATTTTATTGATCCGCCGGCTTTTTCAATCGCTTCTTTTGCTGCCGCTGAAATGCTGCAATTTTCTACAGTAATTTTTTTGGTAATTTTTCCGTTGCCCAAAATTTTGACAGTCGGAGTTTTGCCTTTCAATTGGCGAATAATATTTTTTGTAAATAAATTTTGTGGATTTACTATTTCCCCATCTTCAAAATGCTTTTCCAATACATCCAAATTTACCACGGCCGTCGTATTTTCCGGAACAAAAGCACGGTACCCTTTTAATTTGGGGTAACGCTTGATCAGTTCCCGAATAATGGGCGCCACTTTGCGGCCGGACCTGGCAGTTTGGCCCTTGCCTCCCCTGCCCGAATAGGTTCCTTTTTTGCCGCCGCGGCCCACAATCATCCGATCTTTTGATTTGTGGTTTGGTTGGAGTTGGTGTACCTGCATGTAATTTCTGTTGAAATTTATCAACGAATAGCGAATGGTGTACGAATTTACGAATGTGCGACGACGTCGTTATTCGAAAATTCGCAAGTAATTCGTTATTCGCTGATAGGCTATCTTGTTTTAAGTTTCCGCAACGCTTCCATCGTCGCCCGCGCGTTGTTTAATTTATTTTTTGATCCGGACAAAATTTTTGATGAAACGTTTTTAATTCCAGCTAAATCGCAAATGGTTCGGACCGCGCCGCCGGCAACCAAGCCTCGACCCTTTTTCTGGGGTTTGAGCAAAATAACCGCCGGGCCGAACTTAGCTTCTACCTGATGCGGAATGGTTTCATTGACAATGACCACGTTAATCATATTTTTTTTGGCCCGAGCCGTTGCTTTTTCAACCGCTTGGGATACGTCGCGACCCTTGTCAATTCCAATGCCAATCTTGCTTTTTTTGTCGCCGGCAATGACCACTGCCCGAAAACTCATCCGCTTGCCTCCGCCGGTTACGCGCGTTACGCGGGCCAAATCCAAAAGCTTGGAGTCTATACCATCATTAGCTTCCTGCCTGCGCCCGCCAAAGCCCCGTCGCAAAGGCCGAAAACCATCGTTGGTTCTTGCCACATTTTTAGCTGGAATAGGTTGTTTTGTATCGTCTGCCATTAATAATATCAACGAATAACGAATTACGTACGAATTTACGAATGTGCAACGACGTCGTTATTCGAAAATTCGCAAGTAATTCGTTATTCGATGATGAATTAAAACTTTAACCCGCCTTCCCTCGCCCCATCGGCCACCGCTTTTATCCTTCCATGAAAAACGTTACCTCCGCGGTCAAACACAGCCTTTTCAATTTTTTTCTCAAGAGCTAATTTTGCTATCAATTTTCCAATCTCCATAGCGTGACTGGTTTTGTTTCCCTTAGATTTTAATTTCAAATCGCTAGCCTGGACCAAAACCTTGGCATTATCGTCATCAATTAATTGGGCGTAAATATGCTGACTGGATCTGAAAACACAAAGCCGCGGCTTGTCTTTGGTGCCGCTGATTCTGGTTCTTATCTTGGTGTGGATTCTTTGTCGTTTTAGTTGCTTTCTTAACATATGTTTGAATCTTGAATTTTGTATCTAGTATCTTGAATTGAATGTTGAATTTAGAATTTAACGTCCGTGTTTTTATTCCAGCTTCAAGATACAAAATTCCAGATTCTATTTTTTTGTGGCCACCACTTTCTTTCCTTCCTTCCTTCTAATCCTCTCGCCCTGATATTTAATTCCTTTGCCTTTATAGGGTTCGGCTTTTTTGGTGGCTCTTATTTGCGCGGAAATTTCACCCACTACTTCTTTATTATTTCCAGAAACCGTAATCACGTTTTTTTCTACCAAAAAGGTAATGCCCTCTGGTTTTTTTATTTTTACGGGATTTACAAATCCCAAATTCATCACCAGTTCATCTCCTTGCACATTAGCCTTAAAACCAACTCCTTCAATTTCTAATTTTTTTTCAAAGCCCTTGCTGACGCCTTCCACCATATTAAAAATCAATGCTCGATACAATCCCCAAAGTCCGCGCGCGCTTTTTATTAAATTCCGTTTTGGCGTAACAAAAATCTTGCCATCCTTGTTTTCAACCTGAATGTCTTGATGGACGGTCATGTTCAATTCCCCTTTTGGTCCGGTTACTTTTACATCCTGACCGGTAATTTCAACTTTAACAGCTGAAGGAATTTCAATTAATTTTTTACCAATTCGGCTCATGTTTTTGATTTATGATTTAAGATTTACGATTTATGAATTTGACTTTACGAATTCGTTATTATAGTATATTTATAGCCCTTTGGCAAGCCACTACACCTATTTCGAGGAATCCATGAAGTGCGAAATCCAAAATCTTGATGATGGACTTATTGTGCTATACCCAGAAGATGACAAGGATCAGATTTTTCTGCAGAAATTAGCATCAACGGACCAGCTCGTAGGAATCTGGTGTCCAAATCATCCGGAAATTGAAAGAGCTGTAGCTCGCCTGGAATCTGTAAACCAAACTGCAGTTCTTCGATTTCCTTTCGCCGGCTAATAGTCAGGCGCTCCATCCCTTTAGCAAGGTAGGATAGAGCGCTCTTTTTTTACTACCATATCTCGAGCATTACTTCCCCTCCCAGTTTTGCTTTCCTTGCCTGATTGTTGGTCATCAAACCTTTGGGCGTGGAAATGATGGAAATGCCAAATCCTCCTCTTACTTTTTTTATTTCTGCGTTTTTTACGTAAATCCTTTGACCTGGTTTTGACACCCTTTTTGCGCCTTCAATAGCCGGAATTCCATTATCATATTTTAAAACAATCTTCATTACCTTATTTTTATCTTTGGCAACTTTTTTTACATCGGCCACAAATCCTTCTTGCGCCAAAATCATTCCAATCTGGTTTTTCAATTTTGAAAAAGGAATCAAAACCTCCGGCTTTCCCAAAGCCTTGGCGTTTCTAATTTGATTTAACATGTCGGTGATTGGATCAGTCATAGTTTAACATTTGACAATTGACATGTGACATTTGACTTGCGAATTTGTAGCAACGTTGTCAATTGTCAATGGTCAAATGTCAATTGTTGCTGTTACCAGCTTGATTTTGTTACTCCTGGAATTTCTCCTTTGTTGGCCAGTTCCCTAAAACATATCCGGCAAAGTCCGAACTTTCTCATAAAACCATGCCTTCGACCGCACTTAAAACAGCGTCTTTGCAGGCGGCTAGAAAACTTGGGTTTCATTTTTGCTTTTGCTTCTTGTGAAACTTTTGCCATGTTTTAAGTATCAGCGATTTTTCAGCGTATTGTTCGGCGTGATTTCAGCGGACTAACACTATCGCTGAACTTAACGCTGATATCAACGCTGAATCTACGCGGAACATCGATTATTTTTCTCTGATTGGGAAGCCCATTAATTTAAATAACTCAAGGCCTTCTTCCCTGCTTTTTGCGTTGGTAGAAACCGTTACCTCCAAACCAAAAATGGTTTTTTCTTTTTCAACCAGAATTTCCGGGAAAGAAATGTGCTCGCGAAATCCGATATTCAAATTTCCCCGCTTGTCTATTCCATGAGCATCCAAACCTTTAAAGTCGCGCGATCGGGGCAGTGACAAATAAATAAACCGTTCCAAAAAATCCCACATTTTGCCTTTTCGCAGCGTCACCATGGCCGCGATATGCAAGCCCTCCCGCAAACTAAACCCTGCAATAGATTTTTTTGAAGCAACCAGCCGTGGTGCCTGTCCTGCGATTAAAGCCAAATCATGGCTTATGGCATTGTTGATTTTTTCGCGCTCGCCAGAAGTTTTACTGACCACCTGCTTGCCAAAAGAACTGTTGATGGTAACTTTGGTAATGCGCGGCACGGCCATGCTATTTTTGTAACCAAACTTAGCCATCATAGCTGGAATTACCTGTTTTTGATATTTTTGCTGTAACTTCTCCATAACATTATCATCGAATAACGAATTACTTTCGAATTTGCGAATCGTGTCGGACGTTATTCGTAAATTCGTACACAATTCGTTATTCGTTGATATCTAAACTTCTGATTTACACTTTTTGCAAATTCTAAATTTCCTGTCGCCATCAATCTTGTACCCTATTCTGGTTGCCTTGCCACATTTGGGACAAATCAGTTTCACATTAGAAGCATCCAAGGGAGCCTGTACCGGCACCACTTGTCCTTTTTCTCCCTCTTTTTTTGGCTTGATGTGTTTCTTTTTTAAATTCATTCCTTCAACCAACACTTTCCGCTCTTTTACCAAGGACTTTAAAATCTTGGCAGTCCTGCCTTTATCTTTTCCGGAAATGACTAATACATTGTCGCCTTTCTTCAACTTCATGATTTCGCTACGAAATACGAATCAAGTACGAATATACCAATAAGATTTAATTCGTATATTCGTAAAAAATTCGTATTTCGTAGCCCAATTTACTTTTACCTTTATGGCTGCATTACAATAATTCTGTGGCCATCATGGCTATCTTATCAAACCCCTTGTCTTTTACTTCTTTGGCCGCGGGACCGAACACTCTTCCTCCTTTGGGCAATTTGCCTTCTCCTAAAATTACTACCGCGTTATCATCAAATCGTATGTAAGAACCATCTTGCCGTTTAAATTCCTTTTTCTGCCGGATGATGACTGCCTTGACCACATCGTGCTTTTTTACCAACTTGCGCGGATCGGCCTTTTTAACGGTTCCCACAATCACTTCTCCCAGCTGGGCATAATGCTTTCGGGTTCCGCCCGGAAGGTTAATACACTGCAGGATTTTTGCTCCCGAGTTGTCTGCGACAATTAACATAGACCTTGGCTGAATCATAATATTGCTACGAAATACGAATCAATTACGAATATACGAACATAGGCGTCTGATTTGGTATATTCGTAAAAAATTCGTATTTCGTAGCCAGAAATTAAATCTTACTTATTACGGTAAATTTCTTGTCCCTTGAGATTGGGTTGGTTTCTTCAATGACAACTTTATCGCCAACATGGTATTGCTGGCTTTCATCGTGGGCTTTGTATTTTTTGTGGACTTTGTATCTTCGTTTGTACTTGGGATGCTCTTTGACTCGTTCCACTTCAACCACCACGGTTTTTTGCATCTTGTCGGAAACCACAATTCCCGTTAATTTCTTTTTGCTCATAGTTTTCAGTTTAATATCCGCAATATCCGTAATATCCGATATCTGATATTATTGATATTTGCTTTGCGATATTGGTTGATAGTTATCGTGTTATTTCTTTTATGATCGTCAAAATGGTAGCGATTTCTTTTTTAGTATTATGAATCTCTTTGACGTTCTTTAACTGGTTGGCGGAAAATTTAAACCGTAAATCACTTAGCTTTTTGGTAAGCTCATGGGCATTTTTTTGCAATTCGCCAATATCTTTTTTTCTTAGTTCTTGCGTTTTCATAATAATGGCAATGCAAATCTACAAATCTTATGCTAATCTACAAAATTGCTAATGTGATATTCGCATATTCGCGGCATTCGCATAAGATTCGCAGATTTGCATTACCCTTCTCTCTTAATGAATTTGGTCTTGATAGGCAGTTTGATGCCGGCGCCTTTGAACGCTTCGCGCGCCACCTCTTCTTTCAATCCGTCAATTTCAAAAATAATCCTTCCTGGTTTTATGGGATACACATAGTGATGCACGCCTCCCTTGCCACCACCCAACGGCACTTCTTCTCCCTTTGAAGTAACTGGTTTGTCCGGAAAAATTCTCACCCATAGTTTTCCGCCCTTTTTCATGTATCGGATAATGTGCCTTCGCGCCGCTTCCAACTGGCGAGCGGTAATCCACTTGGTGCCCATGGCTTTTAACCCAAAACTGCCGAAATTCAATTCCGTAGCGCGCGTCTCCACTCCTCGGCTGACACCTCGGTGCCACTTGCGGTGCTTTACTTTTTTGGGCATTAATAAACTCATATTCTTTGATATATATTCGCCTCTGGCGAATGATACTTAGAGATATTTGCGCGCCTTGCGCGCGATATTTTTCTAGTATCTATTAATATCCGTAATATCCATTAATATCTATTTATCAAAACGCTCTCCCTTATAAATCCAAACCTTAATTCCAATGACACCGTACGTGCAGTGCGCTTCCACCTGGGCGTAATCAATATCAGCTCTGATGGTCTGGCGCGGAAGCCTCCCCTGTTTTAACCATTCTTTGCGGGCAATTTCCACGCCATTTAACCTGCCCGACACTTCCATGCGCACGCCTTTGACTTCTTTATTTTGCATCACCCGTTCCAATCCCATTTTCAAAACCTGCCGAAAAGGAATCCTTTTTTCAATCTGCTGAGCCGCCCATTGTCCGACCAGTTCGGCCACAATCCAAGGGTTTTTCATTTCCTTAATGTCAATTTTGATTTCCCGTTTTTCATGTCCTGCCCCTGCTTTTCCGGTCGCGAATACCTTGTCATGCAGTTTTTTGACAATCATGTTTTTTAAGGTTTCCGTCCCCTGTCCGCCTCTGCCAATGATAATTCCCGGCCGCGCTGATTCAATAATAATGTTCAGCTTATTGGCCGAATGCTCTATTTCTATGTTGGCAACCGAAGCTTCTTTTAAGATGTCACGCAGAAAATCTTTGATCAAAAAATCTTCCTCTAAATACTGGGGCATTTGCTTGCCATAAAAACCGCGGACGTTCCAGTCTTCCAGCCCTTTGATTCTAAATGATTTTGGATGTACTTTGTGACCCACGTTTTTGAATCTTGAATCTCGTATCTTGTATCTTGAACGGAATAATGAATTTGGAATACCGCGCATTCACTATTCCGTATTCGATTCCAGCTTCTAGATACAAGATTCTAGATTCACGTTATTTTTTGATACTCTTTTTTCCTTACTTTTACTTCCTTTTTAATTTCCGGTTTCATTGCTTTTTTAACTTTCCCTGCTGGCTTTTCCGCTTTACCATCAGTTAATATTAGGGTAATATGGGAAGTTCTTTTCATAATCGGGTATGCTCTGCCCCGCGACATCGGGTGGGACCTCTTTAATTTTGGCCCTTCGTCAACAAACACTTGGGAAATTTTAAGGTTGCTTTCTTCCAAATGCAAATCATGCACCGCCGATGCCACCGCGCTGTTTAACAGCCTTAGTACGGGAAGTGCGCCTCGCTTTACGGTAAATTCCAAAAGGGCGCGGGCTTGAGCCACGTCTTTGTTGCGAATCAAATCAACCACTTCTTTTGACTTTCGTGGCGCTGTCCGTAAATTTCGTAATACTACTTTAACCTCCATTGCTACATTTAACATGTGACAATTGACATTTGACCGCCGGTTCGTTTTTTGGTCAATTGTCAAATGTCAATGGTCAATTGTTACTTCTCTGGTTTTTTGACGTCCACTGCTACTTTTGCCGCCTGCGACGCTTCAGCCTGCTGTTCTATTCCTTTTTGCATCTTGCCGCCGTGTCTTGAAAATTTGGTTGACGCGGAAAATTCCCCTAGCTTGTGCCCTACCATATCTTCAGAAACATACACCGGCACAAACTCCTTGCCATTGTGGACTCCAAAAGTAACCCCAACCATTTCCGGTGAAATCGTGGAAGAACGCGCCCAGGTTTTTATGATAGTCTTTTCGTCTTTGCGCAGCCTCAACACTTTTTCCAGCAATCGCTGATCTACGAAAGGACCTTTTCTTAAGCTTCTCGACATAATTTTTGGAGTAATCACGAATATACAAATACGTTCAAATATACAAATGTTACAAATATACGAATACGAGCGACGTGATTTGTATATTAGTAAAATTTGTATATTATTTTAGATTTGTATATTCGTGATTACTCCTTATCTTATTTTTTCTTACGCCTTTGTATGATGAATTTGTTGGTCCACTTTTTTCGGTTTCTGGTTTTCACTCCTAATGCCGGTAATCCCCACGGAGTTTTTGGATGCTTCAATCCAATGGGTTGGCGACCTTCGCCTCCTCCATGCGGATGGTCAACCGGATTCATGGCTGATCCACGCACATGCGGCCGTCTTCCTTTCAATCGTGACTTACCGGCTTTTCCAACCGTGTAAAATCGATTTTCCGGATTAGACACCATGCCCACCGAAGCAAAACATTCTCCACTGACTTTGCGAACTTCGGTTGAAGGCATTTTCAAATTAGTGTAGCCGTGTTCTTGCGCCAATACCTGGGCCGCCGATCCTGCCGATCTTACCAAAATGCCGCCTTTACCCGGTTCCAATTCAATGTTGTACACGTTCGTTCCCACCGGAATATTTTTTAACTTCATTCGATTACCCGGAGTTTGCGGCGCGTTTTCTGAAAATACTATACTATCGCCCACTTTCAACCCTTGCGGCGCAATAATGTATTGCCTTACTTTATCCGAATATTCAATTAATGCAATAAAGCCGGTTCGGTTTGGGTCATATTCCAAAGCAATCACATTTGCGGGCGCGTCCATTTTGGTTTGACTAAACTCAATAATCCGATACAGTTTTTTTACGCCGCCGCCTTTGTGTCGCACCGTAATTCTGCCCGAAGCCTTTGATCTGCCAACCGAGCGCCTGACGTATTTTAAAAGCGATTTTTCCGCCCGTTTTTTTGTAAGCAAAGAAAAATCAATTCCGGTCATGCCCCGTCTGGATGGAGTTGTAGGTTTGTAAATCTTCATAATTTTGGAGTAATCACGAATACACGAATATACGAATACTCTCAAATATACAAATCTTACAAATATACGAATGTGCGCGAATGTCGTAATTTGTATATTGGTAAAATTTGTATATTATTTTAGATTTGTATATTCGTGATTACTCCTATATGATCTCTATTTTTTGCCCTTCCTTGACTGTAACTACGGCTTTGGTAAATCCCTTTCTAAACCCTTCAGTTTTTCCCAGCCTTCTTTTTTTGTGCGGAATTGTTATTATGTTGACGCCCAGCACGTCTACTCCGTAAATTCCTTCCACTGATTTTTTTATTTCTAATTTATTGGAGTTGCGGTAAACCTTAAATGTATATTTATTCTTTTCTGCCAAATTGGTTGCCTTTTCAGAAATATGCGGTTCTTTAATTACACTATAAGAAAACCCCTTTGCTTTCTTTGGTCCTGTGGTCCGAACCACGGGACTGGGTTTTTGCGGTTCGGGTTTTGCTGATTTTGTAGTCAAAACTTTTTCCGATTTTTTATCAGCTGGTTTTTTCGCCTTTTCTACTTCCTTTTTTCTTTTTAAAAAATCAAATAAACTCATGGAACATGGAACATGGAACATGGAACAAAACTACGACGTCTTGTTATGTGTTCCATGTTATGTGTTATGTCTTTTTCGAAGAAAAAGTCGCCTCTATATCCTTAATTCCCTCTTTGCTTACTACCACATATTTGTAATTGAGCAAATCCACGACGTTCAAATTCCGAGCTTCCGACACTCCGGTTCTTGCGATGTTTCGCGAAACCAAGAATGTTTTCTTATCTTCATTCGCCCAAACAACTAATCTGCTATGAGCCTTTACCGGCAAATGTTTTATCATAGTTGCCATTTCCTTTGTTTTCGAGGTTTTTGTTGCCAACTCATCTACAACCACCAATAAATTCTTTTTTGCTTTTTCTGAAAGCACCATAAACAAAGCCTTTCTTCTCATTTTAGTAGGCACAGCTTTTGCGTAATTTTTATCGTTTCTTGGACCCCCGGAAACTCCGCCACCTTTCCAAATAGGAGATCGGGTAGATCCGTGCCGCGCGCGCCCCGTTCCTTTCTGTCTCCAAGGTTTTCGTCCACCACCGCGCACTTCTCCCCGGGTTTGAGTATGGGCCGAAACTTGTCGCTTATTGGCAGTCTGGGAAATTAAAACTTGGTGCACCAAATCCGCGTTCATGGGAACCTCGAAGATGTCTTTGGGTAAGGTTATGCTTCCGTCCTCTGCGCCCTTTTGATTGTAGACTGGGTATTTCATGGTACTACGCTGAAGTAACGCTGATATCAACGCTGAATTTACGCTGATACTTTGTCCTCCCTCGCGCGCAATTTCTTGCGAAATTCCGCGCGACGATTGACAAATAGAGTTTATTATTATATACTATCCTTGTTGTTCTTTCAAGTCGCTCAATCCTCTTTTTCTCCTGAAAGGAGATCGTCGTGATCGAAAATGCACTTTATGTTTGGGATCTCTTCCTTGATAGCGAAAAACATGAAGCATCAAGGCGGAGTATCATTGAAAAGCTTGATAGTCTGTCTATAGTTGGTTTCCGTGTTACTAGTTTCCAACACTTTCCAGACGAGAAGATCATCACCTTTCATCTCCAAAGAGAAAAAAAAGAAACTTCACCACCTGCTCCACCGGCAACCATTGCCGACTGAATGTGTCATGCGCCTCGTCGTTTTGAAAACGGCCTGGCGCTCTTTTTTTGCTTAAATTTTCAAATTACTCTGGATTGCCACGTCGCTTCGCTCCTCGCAATGACGACGTTTGGTTTCCGCGTTTTTCCGCGAGACGCTGGGCGTCCCTGCCCCGCTCAGCGTGGGCGTAAATTTCCCCGGCCTCGACTCGCTGTCAAGGCGAGGCGGGCGCGTTATTCCGCGATTGCTAACCCCTAATCTCCAGCAACGTTCCCCGGTGTCCCGGGACGGCTCCTTTCAATGCTATCACATTATTTTCTGCATCCACTTTTGCGACTATCAAATTTTTTACCGTTACTCTTTCAAATCCCATTCTTCCTGGCATTTTTCTTCCTTTGATGGTGTGCTGGGGAAATCGCTGGCCAATGGATCCTACGGTTCTTGCTTCGTGCTTTGCTCCGTGCGTAGCATTTCTGCCATGAAACCCATGCCGCTTTACTGCTCCTTGAAATCCTTTTCCTTTTGAAGTTCCGATAACCGTCACCTTGTCGCCCTCGGCAAATACTGCCACATTAATTTGGTCGCCCACTTTCACATTCTCATCGTTCCCCCTAAATTCCTTAATGTATTTATATTCTTTCCCTTTCATTGATTTACCAATTTTGCTTTTCTTCAATATTTTTTCCAAACCAATTTGAATAGCATCATAACCATCTTTGCCGTCTTTTTCTTTCTTGTCCGCCGTAGCTTTAGCGAGGGAGGAGGTTTTTTTCTGCAAAACCACGCAAGGCCCCGCTTCAACCAAAGTCACCGGAGTGATATTTCCTTTCGCGTCGAATAACTGGGACATGCCGATTTTTTTGCCGAGGATAAACTTCATGAATTTGGAGTAATCACGAATATACAAATACGATCAAATATACAAATATACTAATACGAACGAGTGTTACGATTTGTATATTCGTATATTATTTTAGATTCGTATATTCGTGATTACTCCTTTTATAAACAAATACCGGGCACTTCGCCCGGCCAATTCAAAACTATTGAATTTTTTGCGGACTTATCTCTTGATAATCAAGAGTAGTATCTCGTCTTTTTCAACGATTAATCAGTGTACTATATCTTAATAGAAATATCAACCCCGTCGTTGCTTCGCCTCCTTCAAAACCCTCGGTTTTGAATAATTTCCTACACGGATGGGACACCAAGTGTCCCCTCCTACCCACCCCTCGAGTAGCTATATCTTAATAGATATATCTACTCCCGATGGTAAATTCAAGTCTCTTAGCGCTTCAATGATCTGTTCGTTCGGGCTTAGAATATCAATGATTCTTTTGTGGATTCTCATTTCAAATTGCTCGCGGGCGTTCTTGTGAACAAAGGTTGATCGGTTGACCGTATACTTTAAAATTTCCGTTGGCAGTGGCACCGGTCCCACCACTTCAACGCCATGCCGATTGGCAATGTCAATAATCTGGCGCACCGAATTGTCTATGATTTTGTGGTCATAGGCTTTCAGCTTGATGCGCAGTTTAGGCAAAGAAGCCACCGTTTGAACTGGCGCTTCTTTGGTTTCAACTTTTTTCCTGGTAACAGTTTTTTTTGCGACTACCATTATGTTGGATTTTCTGCGTGATTCCGCGTAAATTTCCGCGTTTTTCCGCGCCAAAAATCATCAAATATTATTTGATGATTTTTGTGACCACTCCCGCTCCCACCGTCTTGCCTCCTTCGCGGATGGCAAACTTTGACTTTTCTTCCAAGGCAACCGGTACAATCAGTTTGACCGTCAAATTTACCGTATCTCCGGGCATAACCATTTCGGTTCCAGCTGGCAATACGACGTCTCCAGTAATATCGGAAGTTCTAATATACAGTTGTGGTTTGTATCCGGTGAAAAATGGAGTGTGCCTTCCGCCTTCGTCTTTGCTTAATACATATACTTCGCCTTCAAATTCGGTGTGAGGAGTAATAGATCCTGGTTTTGCCAGCACCTGACCGCGTTCAATGTCTTCTTTTTTCAAACCGCGAAGCAAAATTCCCACATTGTCGCCAGCTTGTCCCTGGTCAAGGCTTTTTTGGAACATTTCAACCGAAACCACCACCGTTTTTTGCGTTGGCCGAATTCCTACCACTTCCACTTCATCGTTTTGTTTTATCACTCCCCTTTCAATTCTGCCGGTAGCAACCGTTCCCCTGCCTTCAATAGAAAACACGTCTTCAATGGCCATGCAAAAAGGTTTATCCAGTTCGCGCACGGGTTCTGGAATGTAATTGTCGCAAGCATCAAGCAATTCTACAATTGGCTTGGCTGCTGGGTCATCCGCTGATGTGGCGCTTAAAGCTTTCAAAGCCGAGCCTCGGATAATCGGTGTTTGATCTCCTGGGTAGCCATATTTTTTCAATAATTCACGAACTTCTGATTCCACTAAATCCAAAATTTCCGGATCATCCACCATATCCACTTTATTCATAAACACTACAAGACTTGGCAATCCAACCTGTCTTGCGAGCAAAATGTGTTCTTTGGTTTGAGGCATCGGTCCATCGGGTGCTGATACCAGCAAAATTCCACCGTCCATTTGGGCGGCTCCGGTAATCATGTTTTTAATATAGTCAGCGTGGCCCGGGCAATCAATTAACGCATAGTGCCTTTTGGGCGTTTCGCATTCCAAGTGAGTAATGGAAATGGTCACCCCTCTTGCCTTTTCTTCAGGCGAGGCGTCAATTTTATCCACATCAGCTTCGGTTGCTTTAAAACCGCGCAATTTTGAAACTTTCATAATTGCGGCTGACAAAGTGGTTTTTCCATGGTCAACGTGACCGATGGTTCCGATGTTTACGTGAGGTTTTGTTCGCTCAAATTTATCTGCCATTTGTATTTAGGTTATAGCTTTTAGTTTATAGGTTATAGAATTTCTATAAGCTATAAGCTAGAACCTGTAAGCTAATTAGATTTTATTTATACTAATAATACTATTACACTACATTAAATAAGTCAATGATTTTAACATAAAAAGACGCGACAGGGCGCCTCTTATCAAAAACGCTACTGAATTTCCAGCGCTTCCTCAAGCTTTTTCACTCTCGGCCGAAGATCAGAAATACCTTCTAACTTCACTTCAACATTCTTAAGCCTTTCGTCTATTTTTTCAACCTTAACTTCAACGTTTTTCAATCTATCTTCTACTTTTTCAAGCTGAACCTTTGTTGCTACGTTATCAAAACTATCTTTTACCATTTTAGCGGTAGGAAAAGTCTCTTCCATTACTTTGGTAGTAGGAAAAATCTCTTTCATCGCCTCAATTATTTTTTTTACATCTTTCTCGTCTATCATATTTTTATATTTCTTTTTTCTCTTCTTTAATAATGTTATGATTTTTTAGAAATTCCACAAGTGGCACATTACAATCTTTGCAAAATTCGTAGTGATCGTAGGCAAACCGCACGGTAGTCCAACCACTTCTATACTTTTCTTCAATTTCTTTTTTACAAATATCACATTTTGTAACCATCATATGCATCCATTATAGTCGGCCAGAGAAGTCTGTCAAATTTGACGGAAAAACTTTTTGGTGCTAAATTATCAATAGCTGTTTGACATATCGACTTTTCCTCTTTTCACGGGAGAACAGTTCATGACTCAGGAAAATCGTAGGGTTATTAGAGATACGGTTTTCGGCCTTCTGCGACAACGCCTAGAAAAGCGAGAAAAGATCATTGCGAAATCATGGGAATATTTGAAAGTGAAAGGTATTCCCAGAGAAGAGTTTGAAGAATGGTGGCGAGAAAGGTTTCCCTCTTGCCCAAAATGCGGATTCGGTTGCAGTTCAACTTTTATGCATTGTCCTGAATGCGGTACCCGATTGCCCCTTCCCAAAACCATTGAACAGCTCGACGACAGAGAAGAGGAAATGGTTGGATACAGCCACATTGCTCACCACCTCCAAAAAGCAGACGGTTTAAACTTCTGCGTAGATTGTGGCAAAAAACTTTGACCTTCGTACATGCCCGGCTGGATTTCCGTCGGGCTTTTTTATTGTAAGACTCTGGATTGCCACGTCTCCGACTACGGTCGGGACTCGCAATGACGACGTTATTCGTAATTCGATAAAATTCGTAATTCGTAGGATTACTTTGTCTTCCCTTCGATTATTTGTTGCGCGACATTTGAAGGCACTTGTTCATATGAATTAAATTCCATGGTAAATGACGCTCGTCCTTCCGTTAGAGAGCGAAGGGCCGTCGCGTATCCAAACATTTCTGACAATGGCACCATGGCGTCCAGTACCTTCATGCCAACGCGCTCATGAGTTTGCTCAATTTTTCCACGCCTTGAATTTAAGTCAGATATAACCGGACCAAAAAATGCTTCGGGAGTGATGACTTCCGTTTTCATGATTGGCTCCAAAATGACTGGCTTGGCTTTTTTGGCGCCAGCTTGCACGGCCATACTTCCTGCAATTTTAAAAGCAAATTCTGAAGAGTCAACATCGTGGAAAGACCCGTCATACAGCGTAACTTGCACGTCCACCATGGGGTAACCGGCAATAATTCCCTTGTCTAGCGCTTCAATAATTCCCTTTTCGGTTGGCTTGATAAATTCTTTGGGAATGGCGCCTCCTTTAATTTCATCCACAAATTCAAAACCCTTGCCCCGTTCCAGCGGCTTTAATCTAATCAACACGTGGCCGTATTGGCCTTTGCCTCCGGACTGGCGCACATATTTTTCTTCAGCTTCTGATTCGCCGGTGATGGTTTCCTTGTAAGCCACCTGCGGCCGGCCAAAGTTTGCGTCCACGTTAAACTCGCGCCGCAGCCTATCCTGAATAATATCCAAATGCAATTCCCCCATGCCAGAAATAATGGTTTCGCCCGTTTCAATATCTTCTTTAATTCTAAAGGTTGGGTCTTCTTGTGTCAGTTTTCTGATAGAAGCAATTAACTTTTCCTGGTCGGCTTTGGTTTTTGGCTCCACGCGCATGCTGATGACCGGTTCAGGGAAGGAAATTTTTTCCAAAACCACCGGCTTGTCTTTGTCGCACAATGTGTGGCCGGTTGAAGTATCTTTTAAACCAACTGTGGCGCCAATTTCGCCGGCATACAGCACATCTAATTCTTCGCGGCTGTTTGACTTCATGCGCAAAATTCGGGCGATTCTTTCCTGCTCGCCGGTTACGGAATTTAATACATACGTGCCTTTATTTAAGGTGCCAGAATACACTCTAAAAAACGTCAGCTGGCCGACAAAAGGATCCGTGGCAACTTTAAATACCAGCGCGGCAAAGGGTTCTGAATCAGAAAATTTCCGTTCAATTTCTGCGCCGGTTTTAGGATCCGTGCCCTTGACCATGCCAATATCGGCTGGCGATGGCAGGTAATCTATGACGGCGTCCAAAATAAATTGTGTGCCCTTATTTTTCAAAGCTGAACCGCAAAATACCGGCACCAGTTTGAAAGCCAAACAAGCTTTTCGCATCGCTACCATTAATTCCTCGTTGGAAATTTCTTCGCCTCCCAGCAATTTGTTGGTTAAGGTATCGTCTTCGCCGGCAATTCGGTCCACCATTTTTTCGCGCCAAGCTTTGGCTTTTTCCATCATATCAGCGGGAATTTCGCGCTCTTCCACTTTTTCTCCTTTCTCACCTTCAAAATAAATAGCTTTCATTTTTAGCAAATCAATCACTGCCGATAAGTTTTCTTCTTCGCCGATGGGAATGGTCATAGCCACCGCGTTTTTGGTCAGTTTATCTAAAATACTTTGAAAAGATTTTTCAAAACTGCCACCCATTCTATCCAATTTATTGATAAAACAAACCCGAGGTGTGCCGTATTTATCAGCCTGGCGCCAGACGGTTTCCGATTGCGGTTCCACGCCAGCAACTCCGTCAAAAACCACCACCGCGCCGTCAAGTACGCGCAAAGATCGCTGCACTTCAGCCGTAAAATCAATGTGGCCAGGGGTGTCAATTAAGTTCATTTGGATTCCCTTCCAGTGCATGGTAATAGCGGCGGCGGTGATGGTAATTCCGCGCTCGCGTTCCTGTGGCATCCAATCCATCACGGTATCGCCCTCGTGCACTTCCCCAATTTTGTGCGAAACTCCGGTATAAAACAAAAGCCGCTCAGACACGGTAGTTTTACCAGCGTCTATGTGAGCGATAATTCCGAAGTTACGTAGTTTTTCTAATGGGTATTGACGAGACATTGACAAATTATAGTTTATTGTTTATATTAAATATAGTTTCGAAACTATATTTTACTAGGAGGTGAGACATGTTTGAGTATGCAGTTGTTCGTTTTGGTGCGTTCGAACCAGATGCAGCGGATGAGGTGGTGAAAACCGCGAACGCAAGGGCGCAAGATGGATGGCGCCTTGTATCTGTGTGCGCCGTCAAGCCCACCTCAACCTACTCATACGTCCTTCCGCAAGAGGGACAAGGTAGCACCGAAAAAGTACCCACAATCGCCGCTTTTTTCGAAAGGAAGAAGTAGGAGGATTAACGAGCGAGGCGCCAACCCAAAAAGTTGGCGCATTTTTTTACCTGTAAATATCCTTCCGGTGACCAATTTCTACGAATACTGCTTCATCTTTACTTTCAAAACAATAAATAACTCTATACTCGCTTGTTAATCTTAAAGAATAAAATCCATTAAATTTTCCAGAAAGTTTTTTAACATGAAGGCGGGTGTCATGTTGGTCAGTTCTAAAAATATCTGTTTGCCGCAGGAGTAATTCTTTTATTTTCAGGGGCAAATTACTTGCATCTTTTAAAAAAGATTTTCTTAAAACAACTTTCATTTTGAAATAAGCTTTAGGAAATCTCTTTTATTGGTATAAACAACCGACCCACGCCTATCTTTTGCATTCTTTAAAACCCTTTTTACAAAATTGGGATTATACTCACCCTCACGGTCAACACCACCACTTAAACGATACTTTTTCTTAACCTGTCCCATTGAATAAGTCCGTCCTGTTTTAACATCTTCTTGGCCCAACCTGATTTGCTTTATGGCCCAATTACTTAAAGCTTCTTTTTTACCTACTTTTTTGGTTTTTCTAGCGCCAGCTAAAACCAACCTTTTAACAAAAGCTAAATCTTTTTCCAGTCTATTAATTTTTTTCTCTAAAAGTCTGTTGGTCATGGACTTATTTTAGTGTATTCTTTGTGAAAGTCAATTTTGAGCAATAATTCCAAAGTTACGCATTTTTTCTATTGGACATTGTCTTGACATAAATATATTAAAAATATATGATTGGGACGTGTAATACTTCTCTCGCCTTTTGCTCTTACAAGAAGAGAAATCTTATGGCGGAACGAATCTTTCCGAAAGGCGTGCGGACAAGGGGTAACGTAATCAAATTTCGAACGGAGGATGGAAAGGAAATTTCCGAGTACGTCGAATTCCGAAAGAAGGAAGATGACGAAACGCTCATTGTCTTTTTAAGGGACACAAATCGTTATCTCACCCACAATCCCTTGAAGGACGGAGACAAGTGGACATATCATTACGCACATCACGAGGTTCACAGAGAACTAGGTAGGGTGACAATCGTCACCGATTAGCCTCAAAAGGGCTGGATACAAACACGCGAAACGAATTTCGCGTGTCTTTTTTATCTCAAAATTATCTTGCAAAGTGAGCAAATGCCTTGTTTGCCTCCGCCATCCTATGCGTATCGTTCTTTTTCTTCATCGCGTTGCCTTCGTTGTTTGAACAGGCAATCAATTCTTCGCTCAATTTAATGGCCATGCCTTTGCCTTTTTTATTTCTTGCGGCGTCTAAAATCCATTTAATCGCCAAGTCTAATTTCCGTTCTTGCCGAACTTCCATAGGAACTTGGTAGGTCGCTCCCCCAACTCGCTTTGGTTTTACTTCCAATAACGGAGAAACGTTTTCAATAGCTTTGCCAAAAACCTCCAGTGGTTCTTTCTGGGTTTTTTCTTTTATAATATTAAAAGAATCGTACACAATTCTTTGTGCTACGGTTTTTTTGCCGTCTTTCATTACCTTGTTAATCAGTTGGGCAACGACCAGGTCATTGTAGACCGAGTCGGGTGAAATTTTTCGTTTCTTAAATGCTCGTCGCATAATCCTTTGATATTTATTCGCCTTGGCGAATGATACTTAGAGATATTTGCGCGCCTCGCGCGCGATATTTTTCTAGTATCTATTAATATCCGTAATATCTATTAATATCTACTTTTTCAGTTTCGTTCCATACCTCGATCTTCCCTGCTTTCGGTTTTCTACTCCTGTCGTATCCAAAATGCCACGGACAATGTGGTATCTGACTCCGGGCAAGTCCTTTACCCTGCCGCCTCTGATTAATACCACGCTGTGTTCTTGCAAGTTGTGGCCTTCGCCAGGAATGTAGGCTGTCACCTCCATACCGTTGGACAGTTTTACCCTGGCAACTTTACGCAAAGCCGAGTTTGGTTTTCTTGGCGTTTGGGTAAATACCTTAATGCACACGCCGCGCTTAAAGGGCGATGGGTAGTGTGATGGCCGGTTTTGCAAAGCATTAAAACCAAACTGCAAAGCCACGCCCTTCTTTTTGGCTTTAATGGATCTTCTGGGTTTTTTAATGAGTTGATGAATCGTAGGCATTTTCTTGGAGTAGTCACGAATATACAAATACGATCAAATATACAAATATACAAATGTGAAGATTGCTTCGGCGCTCCTCGCAATGACGGACGGAACGGATTTGTATATTGGTAAAATTTGTATATTATTTTAGATTTGTATATTAGTGATTACTCCTTCTAAAAAAGAATAAGCGCACTGCGCTCAATACCTGCAAGTCTATCAAAAAAAATAATGAGAGTCAATACTCGCGGGCTACATTCCCGTAATTACGTGGAACAACGAGTCGGTAACGGTCCCCAATCCTTGCAGGCCGCCAAAGAAAATGACAAAAATTAAAATGAAAATTCCGTATTGCTGCAAAAACATTTTTGCTTTTTGAAACTGGGTGGGAATAAAGGTAAACAAAATCCATGATCCGTCCAGCGGAGGAATGGGCACCAGGTTAAAAAGAGCCAAGATAATATTAATGTGAACAATAAAAGAAAAAATAATCAGCAATCCGGAAAACGTCGCAAAAAAAGCTGGTGAAAACAGACGCATGGGCAGGCCAAACACCAGCGCCAGGGCAATGTTTGACAGGGGCCCGGCGATGGCGACTTTCAGCGACCCCCAAGCTTGGTCGCGAAAATTATAGGGATTAATGGGAACCGGCTTGGCCCAGCCTACCAAAATGGGGCTGCCGCTGATAAAAAGCAACAAAGGCAAGGCGATGGACCCGAAAAGATCCAAGTGCTTGATGGGGTTTAAGGTTAGCCGCCCTTGGTACTTTGCCGTCGGGTCGCCCAATGAATAAGCCACGTAGCCATGCGCCAGTTCGTGGATAATAACGGAAAATAACAGGACAACTAAGGAAAAGATGGTAATGATAATGTCCATGGTTTATTTGTACTACATATTGCAAAAAATAGAAAGATAAGATACTATGTAATTATTCTAATTGCTCTAATTGACCTAATTATTCTAAGGAATGTCTAATTTCTAAAACGAACGGTTTGCATATTTTGAAGTTGGGATTTATTTAGGTTAATTAGAATAATTAGGTTAATTAGAATAATTTCAAAACATGGCTTCTAAAATTTGTTCAATCTGCGCCAAAAAATCTTCCATGGGATGGACGCTGGTCAAACTGCGCGGAAAATATAATCCCACCCAAAAAGTACGCAAGTACCCGAATTTGCAATGGACGCGCAATGCTTCAGGCGAGCGCGTACTCGCTTGCGCCAAATGCATTAAAGCTTTAGCAAAAGTTTAATGCATTTGCACAAAGGGGGTCGGGGAAATTGGGTATTTCCCCGTGAAGGAAAACAGCTTGCCGAAGGCAAGAGTTAGAAACCGTGGGTTTCTAAGGAGCTCGCCCCGCAGAGGGCGAGTGACAAATGGATTAAGGCAATGGCCAAGTAACAACATTTGACAATTGCCTGTCCGCCAAAGCTTTAGCGGCGGCGGAACCACTGACATTTAACTGCAACAAAAAATCGCCTTTCGGCGGTTTTTTGTTGCTCTGGGATCCTTTAAAATTTCTATGAAATTTTAAGTGGGTATCCTCATGTCCACGACCACAGTCGGAACGAATATTGGATTCCCTAATAAATGATAATATAGAATATTATTGGGCTTACCAACTAAGTATTTTTCTACTGCAAATTAAATCTTTTGGTTGAAAATTTCCAAAAGCTTCGCGGCTTATCGACGTTGCTGATAAGCCTTGTCACTTTTGATAATTTTCAACTTCAAAATCTTTAATTTTCGTAACGAACAATACTTAGTTGGTAAGCCCCAGGAAATCTCAGAGCTACTTTCATTGTACTCCCCCTAAAAACCGTGTCAAGCTCTTATTCGCCCAGCGTGTATTTGGTATAGCTTGGCTTGTGGCTTACCAGCTCTTCGGGTTTAAACCAAACCGCTATTTCGGCCTCTGCTTCTTCGGGCGTCGCGGAAGCATGGATTAAATTCATAATCGGCATTTCTTTAGCGTCGGCATATCCAAAAGAAACATGGGCAAAGTCTCCGCGGATGGTTCCGGGCAAGGATGCCTTGGGTTCGGTAGCACCAACCAACTTTCTGACAATTTCCACGATTTCAACTCCCTCATAGACAATCGCAACAATGGGGCCGGAAGTTATCATTTCTATCATCATGTTCCTTACTTTTTCACCTCGCCGCTTTGCAAGGTCTTCGGTGTAATGTTTTTGGGCCGCATCTTTTTCGGAAACCAACATTTTTAAACCCACCATTTTGGCGCCAACCCTTTCAAACCGGTGCATGATCTCGCCCACAATCCCCCGCTGCAAGGCATCGGGTTTTAAGAGGACCAGAGTTCTTTGTAAGGTATCTGACATAATGTAACATTTAACAATTGACCATTGACATTTGACCAGCGAAACCAGGTCAACGGTCAAATGTTAATTGTCAACTGTTATTTGATTATTTTTGCAAAAGTATTTACTAAAAGCGCCGAGCCCCGCGGGGCTCGGCGCTTTATATTCGCATGGGCATATTCGCATACCCGAAAATTTCTCGCATAGGCAGAAATTTTTGGTTATGCTGTTAGCATGCTATTTCTTCATCCCCATAATCTTAAACATTTTCGTTCCGCATTTTTCACAAGTTCCCGTCATTGCGGCCCGTTTGGTGCCTCCCTTTCCATTCATTTCAACCTGCTTTTCATCTTTCATCATCCGTTTTGCTTTGCACTTTACACAATAAGCTTCAGTCATTTCCTTCGCAGAATAACGCGGAATCTTACGCGGAATTCTGCGGAAACACTTCCGCGTTTTTCTGCGTTAATTTCCGCGTGGTTCCGCGGTATTTATTTACGATAAATGCTTTGAAACCAATTTGGTCATCTCAAACATATTGACCATCGACTTGCCACCAAATACCATTTTTAGCTTGGCATCGGCGTTGATATTCCTTTTATTTTTGGTGTCTTGCAAATTATTTTTCTTGATGTACATCCAAAGCTTTTTTACCACTTCAGACCGTGGCATCGGGCCTTTGCCCACCACTGCTTCTAAATCGGCAGTAAGTTGCATAGGCTTCATAAACGCTGAATTTGATTTTCCTGGCATATAATATGCGATACTAATATACGAATTGCATACCAATGATACTAATTACGTTTCCGTATTCGTTTCATTGGCATGACCGCCCGAAGGCGGATTAGTAGATTGGTATCGCGTTTAAGTTTTAAATCGACCTTGTTGTTGCCTTGCCCCGCAAGGCAATTTGATTACGAACTGTTTAAGCCATTTTACCCGATAATAGTCGGGGGGTCAACCGCTGTCAAGGATTTTTGCTCTTTTTTTGAGAAAAAAACCTGATAACATCCGTTTCCCCGATAATACAGTGAGCGCCGTCCCACACCAGCGGCACTCCTAGCGTTTGTGGATTAAGGCCGCACGTTTGAGCCTTGTCCGCCAAAATATCGGCATTGGTGGCATTATGAAAAACTTCCAGGCGGGTGAATGTTACGTTTTTTTCAATGGCATTTTGCTTGATAAATGTCTCTACGACAGCACAGTGCGAACACGGGCTCCCTTCAAATAAAATAATTCCTGGAGGAGAGGCCGGAGTTTTGTGAAAGTAACGCAAAAGGGCAAAACCGTTATTCCCCTGCCACAAAAAAAGCCATGCCTCTATGATGGCCAAAACGCCAATGACAACAAAAAACAGTAAATTTTTTTTGAAAAACGTAGTAATTGTTTTATTCAAAGGAAACGGATGTGATAGCCGGCGACGCCAAATGCTACCGACACGTTTAACGATTCTTTTTGGCCGGCCATGGGCAAGTAAATGATGCTGTCGGCTTGCGCCAATATTTTTTTAGAGATGCCTTTTACCTCGTTGCCAATAATCAAAGCCAGGGGAAACTTTGGCTTAAACTTAGTGTACGGGATACTTTTTGGCGCTTGTTCTAACGCAACAATGTGTACCTTTTCTTGGCGCAGTTTTTTGACCAGCCGCCAGGTTTGCTTGTGGTGCTCAAAGGGAATAGATTTTTCCGCACCCAAAGCCGTCTTGGAAATTTTATGGTTTGGCGGAGTTCCGGAAATCCCACACAAATATATTTTTGTTACCGCCAAAGCGTCCGCAGTTCTAAAAATGGATCCGATATTCTCCAAGCTTCGAATGTTGTCGCAAATCACGTAGAACTCTTCCATAACTTGAATCTTGAATCTCGTATCTTGTAGCTTGAATAGAATAGATGAATTTGGAATTTGCCGCGCATTCAGTATTCTTTTATTCTATTCCAGCTTCCAGATACAAGATTCCAGATTCACACTATAATAGCCTAAATTTATTGATCACCAACCCAAAATCATATCCCAAAAACTGGGCGGCTTTGCGACAAAAGACCATTCTGTCAGTGAAAATTTCAAAGTACTCCATCACCGGACAAAAGTTGGTATCAATTTTCAATGTCAAGGTAATCCGCTTTTTTTTCGCTTGCCCTGAGCCCGTCGAAGGGTTTTCTATTTTTATTTTGCTTTCCGTAGCTGCGTAATTAACCCTGTCGTGAATATCGGTTTTAAAATGATCTGGATCTTTTTGGGTCACGCGCGACCGGTCAACATCTGATTTATCAGCCAGCACCAAAATGGCGGAAATGTTGTGAGTAAAATTCATTTCTTCTTTGTCATGGTTTGAAATGGCCTGCATAATCATGGCCAGTTCCCTGGGGTCAAACTGATTATTGAAGACCTGGCCAAAGAGCATCGCCCCAAAAAAGTGGTGATACGTGCGAGTCATAAAGTTTCCCATGTCGTGGCAAAACCCGGCAATGGCCGCTAATTCCGCTTCGCGCTGATCCAAGCCGATATTCTTGGCAATTTGCATTGCGCGATCCGAAACCACATTGGAATGGCGAAGCCCATGGTTGGTGTAAGCCAAAGCTTCCATGGCAACTTCTGTTTGGTTGATAAACTCCAGGATTTGAGGGTTTTTCTTTACGTCTTCAAGAGTAATCATGAATTGATTTATGATTTAAAACTTCTATTGGTTGATCTGTTGATTATAATTCTGGATCAGCGTTTTCAAATGGATTTTCTACTGACATGATTTTATTTTGAATCTAACTCTATTGGTTTATATTTACCCAATTTCTTCTTCATTTTTTCAATTGCAGCATGAAGGTCTTTATTTTTTACCACATACTCTGTTGGGTCATTCTCAGCGAATTCAACCGAGGCTGTGGCGTAAGTAAGAATATCGTTATACAATTGAGCAGATTTTTTGCCCACTTTTGCATTATCAAGTGCATCAAATACTCCTTCCCACCTTTCAATATATCTTTCGGGAGAAGAGTCCCGCTGCCAGGTACTCCAATTGAAGCCCTCACCAATGGGTTCGGCGAATCCTCGATTACGAGCATGGATATATTCAGGAAGTGATTTCTGTTTATTGTAGTGGATGCATCGATCTAATTCGTTTGCTTGCTCCTCTAACCCTAATCTTCTTGCTTCAGCTACCATATCTTTAATACCAGAAAATAGTTCAAGCAGTCTATCGTCTGCTGACTCAAAACTATATTCCTGCTTTACCCGGTTGAGCACTTTTTGAAAAACCATTTTTACTAACTTCAACTCTCCTTTAGAAAGTGATTTTTCGTCGAGGGATTTTAGGTAATTTACAAAATTTTCTTGATTTGTGAAATCTATCTTCATATCACCTACTGCGTAGGTTTCGTGTTCGTCGTAATCACCTTGCGGATTTGGAGATTCCAAGTCAATACCAAGTTTCTCAAGAGTTTTTTGGTGTCTACTAAGTAAATCCTGCAGTTTTAAATTTTTTTGTATTTCTTCATGTAGGTGCTCCAACCCCGACGGGCTTTTTTCAGATTCTTCCTCTTCATGTTCCTCGTCTTCTTGCTTTTCAAACAAGCCCATCATTAAACCAGCCAGGCCCCTTCCAAGCCACGCACCATGACTATGTTGTTCGTCGTAGCTTTCAAGGTCGGCAAGAAGTGCCTCAACCTCTTCTCTTGTTGCTTTTTCTACTCCCCCTTCTTGATTCTCAAGATTAATTCCTGTTTCTGACATAATTTTTACTCCAATATTAAATATTGCTAAACCTTTTTTCGGCCTCTGCCCAGTTGACCACGTTCCACCAGGCTTTTAGGTAATCCGGGCGGACGTTTTTGTATTGCAAATAGTAGGCGTGCTCCCAGACGTCGTTGCCCATAATCGGCGTATGACCATCGGACATTGGGTTGTCCTGGTTAGCCGTAGACATAACTTCCAGCTTGCCATCTTTATTTTTTACCAACCACACCCAGCCGCTTCCAAAACGCTTGGCTCCGGCGTCTTCAAATTTAGTTTTAAAATCTTCAAAACTGCCAAAAGTTTTTTTAATTTCTTCGGCTAACTTGCCGGTTGGTTCAGGGAGCCACCCCGCTGAGCGGGGTTCGGGTCCGCTAAGCGGACCCATAATCTCCCAAAACATGGAATGATTCACATGTCCGCCACCGTTGTTCTTAACAGCGGTGCGAATGTCTTCCGGAACAGCATTTAAGTCCATCAACAGTTCTTCTGCGCTTTTTTCAAAAAGTTCCGGATGTTTTTCCAAAGCATCATTTACATTTTTAACATAAGCCGCGTGATGCTTGTCATGGTGGAGCATCATAATTTCTTGTGAAATATAAGGCTCCAAAGCATTGTAGGTATAGGGCAAGTCCGGCAAAGCATGTTTTTTCATAGTTTTAAGGAGTAATCACGAATATACAAATTTAGAACAATATACAAATGTTACAAATATACGAATGTGCTGGATTGCCACGCTGGCAAGATGCGTGGCGTAATTGGCCGCAGCCGATTCGCCCCATCTCCGGCTCGCAATGACGACGACGGGATTTGTATATTTGTAAGATTTGTATATTTGATCGTATTGGTATATTCGTGATTACTCCAGCATTATTTTTCTTCTTTTTGCGTCAACCGCAATAAATATACGGTGAAAATTACAATAATAATCGTGATGATAATAGCATACAAAAATTTTATCAACACTCCCCCGCCAAGATTGGGGAAAAATTGATCAATGGCGGATTTTATCGCTTCGTTCCAAGCCAAACCCGCCACCAATCCCAGCGCCGCCAAAATATATCCAATGGTTTTTTCCTTGATTTCTTTTCTTAATATCGCCTGCTCCTCTTTGATTTTGCTAATTCCTCCTTTTAATCGTTCCATGGATTTATTGTACCCAAATTAGGTAAAAATAAAAAGCCCCGGGCACGTTGGCACGCGGGGCATGAGGCATGTTACTGCTTTTGCTCGTATTGGACGAGGAGGCCAATGATTGTCGGACTTGGCTTAGTAGTATTCGATTTATCGGCGTATACCAGAGAAATTGACACTACTTTCTTTGTTGGGTTTTCGCTTTCCCACTGGCGTTTCGTTTCCCGAAGCCAATGCAGTGTTTCTTCCTCATATCCGCAGCGAGGATTATCGGCGCGGATATAAATGGTACTCTTGCCGTCGTCGTCGACGGCGTTGGTCATCACGGACTTGGTGTTTTCGGGCGGAGTATCAGTACTAACTCTACTGAGACCGATACAATAAGACCCAACAGGGACCCCAATTGCCACCATTACACCGAAGATTATAAGAGCGACTCTCCAGCCCCAACAATCCATCTTTTCAAGAAACGGGTGCCGATTTTTCATTGCTTTCACCTCTCAAAGAGCTAAGCCACAATAAATTGCGGCAACATAGTAAACAACACTACTTTCTTTTACGCCTATTTTTGATAAAAGTCAACGCCGCCGCGCCCGCGGGCGCGGCGGCGTACCTTAATTTTGCATTTTGATTTTTGAATTAGTTTTATATTTCTCCCCGCTTAATTTTCCCCCGGATTTCTTCCACGAAATTGTTAAAATAGTACAGATTATGAAACGTGAGCAGTTTTAGAGCCGTCAGCTCCCCTGCTTTCAATAAGTGGCATAGGTAATCTTTTTTGTAATTTAAGCAAGTGGCGCAAATGCAATTTTCATCCAGTGGTTCGCGTTTTTTTAAAAATTTAGTTTGTTTGAGATTTAATTTTCCCTCGCTGGTAAAGGCAACTCCGCGGCGGGCGTATTGGGTTGGGATAGTGCAGTCAAAGGTATCAACGCCGGTTTTTATGATGTTTTCAATGTCTTCCAGTTTTCCGATGCCAAGCAAGTGGCGTGGTTTTCTTTCAGGCAATTCGGCCATAACCCAGCCCAGCATTTCTGACATTATTTTTTTGTCGCTGCCAAATTCTCCGCCAATGCCAAACCCATCAAAGGGCAGTGAGCCGATAAATTTTGCCGATTCCTGGCGCAAATCTTTATACCTTCCGCCCTGGACAATGCCATATAATGCTTGCTTGGACTTTTTATCCTTTAAACAAACTTGCGCCCACTGATGGGTTTTGATCAGCGAATTTCTGGTATATTCATGGTTAGCCAACGGAGCGGTGCACTCGTCAAAAGCAAAAATAATATCGGCGCCCAGCTTTTCCTGGATTTTCATGGACTCTTTGGGCCCCAAAAATAATTCCCTGCCGTCAACCGGAGACCTAAAATACACCCCATCTTGCATGATTTTCAGTTTTTTGGGCTGGTGGCCTATTTTTATTTCCTGGCGCAAATCGGCGTCCGACCCCATGCGCGTCTTAGGGTTTATCATTTTACCAACCTGCAAATCTTGCCCAAATCCCAATGAAAAAACCTGGAAGCCTCCCGAATCGGTCATCAGCGGCTTTTTCCAGTTCATAAAATCATGCAGGCCGCCGGCTTTTTCTACTATTTTTTCTCCAGGCTTTAAATGCAAATGAAACGTATTGGCAATGAGCACCTGCGAATTGGTTTGGGCCACTTCTTCGCTAGTCAGCGTTTTTACCACCGCTTGCGTAGCCACCGGAACTAAACACGGAGTTTGGATAACTCCGTGCGATGTTTCGATAAATCCCAGGCGAGCATTGGAAATTTTTGATTTTTTGGAGATATGGAAATTCATAAGGAGTGGTCACGAATATACAAATACGATCAAATATACAAATATACGAATGCGGACGTTTGTCGTGATTTGTATATTAGTATATTAACGCAGATTCGTATATTCGTGATTACTCCAATTATTTAAACGTGACCGGCAGAGTAAAAGTTTTGTCGCGCACCGGGTCGCCGCTGGCGTTTTCATTTTTGAAAACTAAAGATCCCAGACTCCCTGAAGTTGCTGTAAAGGTAATGGTTGTCTCAAATTGGGTTGGCAATTGGGTCCACTCGGTCGTTGCTTTCAAAACGCCTTTGGCCAACTCATTGCCACCGTTGTCCAGCAAACGCACGGTTCCCACTTGCCCTTCAAATCCAGACCAGCCGTTGCCATTTACAACTCCCGTGATTTTTAAGGGAGATAAAATTGTTTCGTTGACTTTTGGAGAAAAAATTTCTATGCCAGAACTTACTGTTATGCTGGGGCTGGGGCTTGGCTCTGTAACAGGGGCTGCGGCTTTTTCTTTTGGCAACAACAGAAAAATCGCCCCGATTAAAATAAGAACTCCGACAATGGCTTCCACGATGAGAATTGTTTTTTTATTCATGGTTTTATAGCTGTGAATTGCGAAACCCCATTTGAAAAAGAGTTTCGGGCTCTTTTTCCCAAATTTGGGCTGAAAATTCGCTATAATTTTTTCCCGTAGCCTCAGGCTACGATAAAAAATTCTATCAAATTTTCATCTTCCAAATTTGGAAAAAATAGCTCCGAGGGGTTTCGTAATTCACAGCTTTATAGTAGTCGCTATACTGCCAAAAAGCAAACCTTGACATCCCATTCATTAAAAGTATAATGGATTTAGACAATAAGTAGTCGCTATAAACGACCTTAGCGTCTAAAGGTCGTTTATTTAATTGATCGTTAATTTCGCAAAAAAGTAAGCACAAGGCTTACCGTAAAATAAGTATAAATTAACGATAAAAGAATGTTCAATAAATTTGACAACAATGGTGGAGGAAACTACCAAAAGCCTCCGATGATTCAGGGGAATTGGAAGTGTTCAGAATGCGGCGCGGAAATCACCCAGCTGCCATTTGAGCCAGCTCCTGATCGGCCAATCTATTGCCGAGAATGCTGGTCCAAAAAGAAACCACCACGATTTAACCGCTAAAAGTTTAGTGGTTACAGCAAAAAACGGCCTTCGGGCCGTTTTTTGCTGTAAAAAATCTACATTTTGCAATACTACTTTCTTTCCAGTTTCATGGCGTTAACCGCCAAGTAAATAGCCGACAATCCTACCAGAATGTAAATCAACCTGGCCAAAAAAGACCCTGCGCCAAAAACGATATCAACCAAGTTAAAGTTGGCCAGTCCCACCAATCCCCAATTCAATCCTCCGACAATCACCAGCACCAAGGCGATCATATCTACGGTAGTTAATTTTTGCATAGTATCTGATACCAATATACTAATCCGCCGATGACGGTCATACCAATTATACTAATGGTGAACGTTTTATTAGTATCATTGGAATGTAAATTCGTATATTAGTATCACATTATTTCAAATAAAAACGACCTTTCATTTATTGTATCACGCGATACAAAAACAAAGGTCAAAAAGTTATCCACTGAAAAAAATTGAGCGTTTTGTCATCCCAGGCCGCGACCCGGGATCCAGAGTATCGGTGCAGTTTCTGGATTCCCGATTGCGCGGGAATGACAGTTTCAAGGAGTTACTTTTACGGATTTGCCAGTTTATTCTGGCCGCCCAAAATGTTAATCTGTTCCACCTGTGCTTTTTTCAAAACAATATCCTGGATTTGCAAGGCAATTTCTTTTGATAGCGCGGGCAAAATGATGGTGTCTTGGGTTTTTGCCGCCTGAGGCGATTCGCCGCTCTCGCCAACATCCAGGGTGGTAATAATAATATCACTGACGCCAAACAATTGATCTACTAAACTTCTTTCAATTTTTGCATCTTGGATATGCCGATACGGAATGCCGATCTGCTCGGTGGCAATCAAACCCCGCGCGATTTTTAAATCTTTGTCATCCACAAAAATCCAATAACGGTAATATTGCAGCCAACCAATGCCAAAGGTTGCAAGGCCCAACAAAAGCACCAACGCCAACATCATCAATAAAAGATTAATGGCGGTTTCTACATATTGGCTGGGCAAAAAATTTAACAGAACTACCCCGATAATCAAGAGCAGTAAAAAAGCAAAAAAAGTGCCGCTTTTTTCAAAGATGAGCATAAAAAGCGTCCGGTTGCCCAAAGGATGATAGCGCTGGATATTTTCCTGAACCATGGTTGTATGATAGCACAATTTCAATGAAAAATCCCACTTGCGGGATTTTATTCTACAATACAGCGGACTTCGTTGCCCTGTTTTACCTCCAAAAATCCTGATGCGACTTCAAAAAAGTGTTCTTTGTTCTGGGAATCGGCCACCCGCATCACGCCCGCCGTCAACACGCCGATATATGGTTCGTGATTATCCAGCACCGTAATCTCTCCCACCATAGTTTTGCAGTTTAACAAGCTGGCATCGCCGGCAAAGAGAATTTTCTTCAGTGAGTAAATAGAAAGCTTCACTAAAATTATTCTAATTATTCTAATTAACCTAATTGACCTAATCAAATCCCAATGACAAAATGTCGAATGCCTAAAACTGTACTTAGACATTCATGTATTTCGTCGTTATTTAGAATAATTAGAACAATTAGAATAATTAGAATAATTTAGAAATTATGAAATAATTTCTTCAATGCCGCCCTTCATGTAAAAATTTTCCTCCGGCACGTCATCATGCTTGCCTTCCAAGATTTCGGAAAATCCTTTGATCGTGTCTTCCAATTTTACATATTTTCCGGGAATGTTGCTAAAAACTTCGGCAACATTAAATGGCTGGCTCATAAATTTTTGGATCTTGCGCGCGCGACTGACCACTTTTTTATCATCGTCCGACAATTCTTCCATTCCCAAAATGGCAATAATATCTTGCAAATCTTTATAACGCTGCAAGGTCAGCTGCACGCCACGGGCAACCTGATAATGTTTTTCGCCCACGATTTTTGGATCAAGCGCGCTTGATGTAGAAGCCAATGGATCAACGGCCGGATAAATTCCAATTTCAGTTAGGGCGCGGCTTAGCACAATGGTAGAATCCAAATGGGAAAACGTGGTAGCTGGAGCCGGATCGGTAATATCGTCAGCCGGAACATACACGGCCTGCACCGATGTAATAGACCCTTTTTGAGTTGAGGTAATGCGTTCTTGCAGTTCCGCCATTTCTTGCGCCAGCGTTGGCTGGTATCCCACCGCCGATGGCATTCTGCCCAAAAGCGTAGAAACTTCCGACCCTGCCTGTGAAAACCTAAAAATATTATCAATGAAAAACAGCACGTTTTTATTTTCTTGATCGCGGAAATATTCGGCCATCGTCAAAGCTGACAGTGCCACGCGAGCACGAGCGCCCGGCACTTCGTTCATCTGCCCGTAGACCAGCGCGGTTTTGTTGATAACGCCCGATTCAGCCATTTCTTTATACAAATCGTTTCCCTCGCGGGTTCTTTCGCCAACTCCCGCAAACACGGAAACTCCCCCGCCTTCTTCAGCCACGTTTCTGATAAGTTCCATTAGCAAAACCGTTTTACCAACGCCCGCGCCACCAAATAATCCAATTTTACCTCCTTTAATAAATGGCGCGATTAAATCAATAACTTTAATGCCAGTTTCAAACACTTCAGTTTTAGTGGCTTGTTCAATAAATGCTGGGGCTTGCCGATGAATGGGCCAAAACCTTTTAAAACCGGTAGACGCCCGACGTCTACTTTCTTCGTCTCCCGTGAGCGGTTGTCCTAGTACATTAAAAATATTTCCCAGCACTTCTTGTCCAACCGGAACTTCAATTTGCTTACCCGTATCCAAAACTTCCAGCCCGCGCATCAGGCCATCGGTAGTTTGCAAAGAGATAGCCCGCACCCGCCGTTGATCCAAATGCTTTACGGTTTCCAAAATGACATCACCCTTCGGACCGGAAATTTTTAAAGCATGATAAATTTCCGGCAGACTTGCGCCTTCCTCAAACTCCACATCCACCACCGGCCCAATAATTTGTACTATGTTTCCTTTTTGCATATTTTTGTTATTTATTTTTTCTTTCGTAAATTCTTTTATCAACTTTGGCATTTTTTTCTATAAACTCTTTTTCAATATCCAGCCCTAATTTAATACCAACGGCAAATACTAAATTTATCACATCAGCAATTTCTTCGCCGGTATTGTTGGTAATTTCACGATTTTTATCCACGTTCATTCCGCTGATTTTCCTGCAAGCATTTACCAATTCTCCCAATTCTTCTGTCAGCAGCAACAATCTTTCATGTAAAGACTCATCTTCAAATCCCCTTTCTTTAATCTTTTCTGCAACATATTCTTGCAAGTGCGATATTGTTCCTTTTTTAAGTTCCATAATTTTAAAAATTAATTTCTGGATTGCCACATCGCTTCGCTCCTCGCAATGACGACGTTTGGTTTCCGCGTTTTTCCGCGTAAATTTCCGCGTGGTTCCGCGATACTACGACAGTGACTCCGCTCCCGCGATGATTTCAATAATTTGGTTTGTAATGGCTGACTGGCGGCTCTTATTGTATTGCAAATTCAGGGCTTGGCCCAAATCGCCGGCGTTGTCTGACGCTGTTTTCATGGCCATTCTGCGAACGGCGTGTTCGGACGCGTTGGCTTCCAAAATAATATGATACATTTGCATAAAAAACAAATGCTTTGTTAGGCGTTCCAATACTTTTTCCGGTGAAGGCTCAATTAAATATTCCCTTGCCCTGTTAAATTGTCCCGTTTTTATCGGGACACCGCTTTGAGCGGATTTAACAGGGTGAACTCTATTTTCTCCTGGTGCAAAACTTAAACCTTGCTCTTTTATTAATTCAGCAAATTTTCCGGTTTGGGGTATCAATTCTTGCACTGTTTCTTTAATATGATCAAAGTCAATGGGTAAAATTCTTCTGACATGCGGTTCTTGCTTTAGGGCTGACCTAAAATGGGTGGAAATTACCACAACCCGATCCCACGATTTATCCAAATAACCTTGTACAATAAAATCGGTTAAGGGCTGGACTTGCTCAAGTGTGGTAAAATCCCCCACTTGGGTAAACTTTTTCAGTCCTGTGGTTTTGACTACAGGACTAAGTTTTTTTGATAAATACTGGAAAGCTTTTTCCCCTACCGCTACATAAGACTTTTCCTCGTTTTTATATTTTTCTTTGTCGCGTTCCATGTGCTGTTCAAACTTTTTAAACACCGAACTATTAAACGCACCTGCCAACCCCTTGTCCGAAGCCACCAAAACAAACAATACTTTTTTGACGCGCCGCTGTTTTAGTAATTCCGGCAATTCCAATTTGGCCGATTTTTCCATCAGCGTCAAACTGGCGAGCAAATCCAAAGCCACAAAAGCGTAAGGGCGCGAAGCCAGCGCGATTTCCTGCGATCGGCGCATCTTGGTGGCAGCCACCAGTTCCATGGCCTTGGTAATTTTATTAATATTACCAATGCTTTTGATTCTCTTTTTTAAGTTTTGTACCGAATCTGGCATACTTGACAATAATTTACTATGGGTATATACTTAAGCTGTGGTAGTTCGAAATACTGCTTGTTCAAGGAGAGTGTTATGCCGCAGGTTCTTCTCACGAGCACTCGATCAAATATCGCTGAGTATGTAACGAGAGGCGAGGGAGACGTCGGGGTGATGTTGTTCAACATCATCCTGAATACCGAACGGTCTGAGGACGGGTTACGATACGTCACCCACATCGTCCACGATGGAATCCTGGACGTTATCTTCCGAAAAGAAGAAAGACCTCAATAACAATGTGCTTTAGGGCGCCGGAATGCAAACGGCGCCGTTTTTTTACAAATTTTACTTCACGCTTTCCACAAATTTTTCAATTACTTCCTTTAATTTTCCTTCAATTTCATCGGTAATTGCCCGTTCTTTTTTCAATGAATCCAATAAATCTCCATGCAAATCTTTTACGTATTCCAAAAACTTGGCTTCTATTTTTTGGATTTCTTCCGGTTGGAATTTATTAAAATAGCCATTCAGCGCGGCATACAACACTAACACCTGTTCTTCAAACGGCATTGGCGCCAAGTCCGATTGCTTCAGCACTTCGGTAATGATTCTGCCTTTTTGGATTCTTGCTTTGGTGGCTTCGTCAACATCGCTGGCAAACTGCACAAAGGTTTGAAGTTCGCGAAACTGCGCCAATTCTAATCTTAATTTTCCGGCCACTTTTTTCATGGCTTTGGTTTGGGCTGATGAACCAACGCGCGAAACCGACAACCCCACGTTTACCGCCGGCCGCGTGCCTTGGTAAAATAAATCAGATTCCAAATAAATTTGCCCGTCAGTGATAGAAATTACGTTGGTGGGAATGTAAGCGGTAACGTCGCCAAGTTGGGTTTCAATAATGGGAATGGCGGTTAGCGAGCCTCCCCCATTTTCCTTTGATAATTTGGCGGCTCTTTCTAATAATCGCGAATGTAAATAAAACACATCGCCCGGATAGGCTTCTCTTCCTGGCGGACGACGCAATAAAAGCGAAATTTGCCGATAGGCCCAGGCGTGTTTTGACAAATCGTCGTAAATAATCAGCGCGTCTTGTCCTTTGTCGCGGAAGTATTCGCCAATGGCCGCTCCCGCAAACGGCGCCAAGTACCAACTGGATGCCGGACTTGAAGCCGGCGCTGAAACCACCACTGTATTTTCAAAAGCATTATTTTTTTTGAGCGTTTCTACAATTTTGGCAATCTTACTTTCCTTCTGTCCAACCGCAACATAGATGCTGATGACTGGCTTGTCGCTGGACTTTGACTGGTTGATGATCATGTCCAAAGCAATGGCGGTTTTTCCGGTTTGGCGGTCGCCGATGACAAGTTCGCGCTGGCCGCGGCCAATGGGAATCATAGAATCAATGGCTTTAATCCCTGTGTGCAACGGATAATTTACCGATTCGCGTGCCAATACATTGGGCGCATCATTTTCCAAAAAATTATATTGAGGTTTTTGCGCGGCTGAAAAAAGCGGCCCTTTACCGTCCAACGGATTTCCCAGAGGGTCCACCACTCGTCCCAATAATTCTTTGCCCACCGGAATTGATAGTAATTGTTTGGTTCTTTTTACGGTTTGACCCGATGTAATTCCAGTTGATTCGCCCAAAACCAAAGCTCCCACCGAATCTTCTTCCAAGTTTAAAACCACCGCTTTTACTTTGCTTTGGCTCGCCGAAGCCTTGGCGGAGGAGGCTGTCCCAATCTCAATGGTTAAAACCTCTTGCGACTGCACATTAGTCAGTCCTGAAATTTTTACAATGCCGTCACCCACTTCGGTGACAATACCAATTTCCTCCCATTTGGGGTCGTCTTTATAGCCTTCAATGGCCTGCTTTAATTTATCTAAAATTTCTTGAGACATAATGGTAATGCAAATCTACGAATTTAATGCGAATGCCGCGAATATGCAAATTCGCGGATTAGCAATTTTGTAGATTAGCATGAGATTTGTAGATTTGCATTGCCCTTAAAAAATACTGTCCAGTTTATTTTTTAACGAAAAGTCCAATTGCCTATTCCCATCAACCACGATTTTCACCCCAGCTATCAATGCGGGATTTATTTTTTCTTCAACCATATCACCCTTTTTAATAAAAGACTTGGCCGCGTCCTTGGCGTTTATTTTTCGCGCGGTTTCCAGGGCAATCTTTTTATTTCCTGTTTTTTGTAAAAGCAGTTTTTGGGCCAAAGCTATTATTTCCCGAAACTTTTTCATATCACCATTTCGTTCCAAAAGCTTTAAAAAGTTATTTACCACTTTTTTGTCTTCAGTGCTTGTATCCAAATCTACCAGGGCTTTGGCGTATGCTTTCGCTTTGTACTTACTCATAGTCTTTTATTTGTGCTGTTAGACCTGTTGCGAAATAAGGATTTACTGCAAATTGTATATGTCGGCCGCAAATGTGCCATAATTTTTTACCGCACCGCAGAGGGTGCGCTAAAAAATTCTATCACATTTCCAGCTCAACATCTTCAATTTTCGTACGAATCCTTATTTCGCAACAGGTCTACCGCTTTTTTTATGAGCGCCTCGTCTACGGCTTCCGGTTTTAATTCCACGGTTTTTATCAATGTTTTTTTGACTAGCTCCAAAGCCTGGCTAAACACCAATTGCTTGGTTTCTTCCTGCTGTTTTTTGTAACCGTCTTCAATCTGCGCCATCAATTCTTTTTGATGGTCTTCTGCCTTTTTTTGCAAGGATTGTTTTAGGGCTTCGGCTTTTTGCTCGGTGGTTTTGATGATGTGCATAGCCCCCGCATCGGCTTCTTGCAGTTTATGCTTGGCAATCTGGTCAACTTCTCGCAGGCGAATATCAGCTTGCTCGGCTTTTTGCAGGCCTTCTTGTATGGTATCCCTGCGCTTTTTTATCATTGCTAAAAGCGGCTTATAAACAAACAGCCGCAAGATGATCAAAAGGATAAAAAAATTAACGGCCTGGCTCAAAAAAAGCTGCCAATTTACACCGAGATTATCTAATAAGGAATTCATTTGCTACTCTTTAAGGCTACGAAATACGAATTTTTTACGAATATACGAAATTAAAACGCTCGCATTCGTATATTCGTATGCAATTCGTATTTCGTAGCTAAACTACGAATTTGACCACCAGTGAAACAACCAATGCGTACACGGCAATGGCTTCGGCAAAGGCGATGGCCAAAATCATTGCGGTTTGGATTTTAGAAGCGGCTTCCGGGTTCCTGCCAATTGATTTGACGGCGGTTGAACCAATAAACCCAATAGAAATGGCCGGAGCAATAGTTCCCACCGCAATAACGGCAACGGTTGCCCATAAACGAACTTGATCGATATCCATGAATTTCTCTACGAATTACGAATGTAGTACGAATATACGAAAGTCAGACGCCCACATTCGTATATTCGTAAAAAATTCGTATTTCGTAGCCTAATTAATATTAAACTTAATGACTTTCAATGGCGGTATGTAGGGAAATTGAAACCAGGGTGAGCATGGCAAAGACAAACGACTGGATTAATCCTACAAAAATTTCCAGAAATAAAAATGGCAGCGGGACTACATACGGAACCAAGAAAAACACAATGGTCAGCAATACTTCACCGGCAAACACATTGCCAAACAACCGAAACGACAGCGAAATAATTTTAGCAAATTCTGAAACCAGTTCCAAAATTCCAATGAAAAATTTTATGGGATTTTGGAAATTGATAAATTTGCTAATGTGCGGCAAAACGCCCACCGCCATCATCCCCAACAAGTTAGTGACAATCACGGAAATGACCGCAAAGGCCAGGGTGAAATTTAAATCAGCGGCCGGAGACCTAAACAGTGAAACTTCCCTGCCTCCGTTTTGGATGTACAGCGACCCGACGCCGGGCAAAATTCCCGACAGATTGCAAATCATGATGAAAATAAAAATGGTGGCGATGAGCGGAAAATATTGCTCGGCTTTTTTTATGGATCCCAACATCCCTTCCATTAGGCCCAAGAGCCACTCAAAGCCCATTTCCACCACCGACTGGACCGCGCCCGGAACGATTTGGATTTTGCGATAGAAAAGAGCCGCGCCGGCCATCAGGATCAGTGAAACTACGAACGTGGAAAACAAGCTATTAGTGAAAGCAAAATGGCCAATTGAAAATATTTCCTGCGCTTTTAGAGAAATTTCCTCCATATCAAAACATCATAGTATACTATTTTGTTTTTTACAATACGCGCGGCGGCCTTTTGGCCGCCGCGCGTATATTACAAAATCAAAGTTCTGGCGCCGAAGAAACCCTTCTATATTCCAACCAAGTTAATACCACCATCACCATATCCAAGAGCGTAAAAACCAGCAACAGTCCCGAATGGCGGACGAAAAAACGGTAAACCTGATAGACAATAAAAAAACTGTGAAAGATAATGGCCGCCGGATACGCCCATCGCTTGCCTTTGAGCAAGGCAACGACCAAAAAAATGTTAACCAGGCCGTAAAACAAAAAGTAAAAAGCAATAAAATTTTTGGTGCTGGCTGAAAAGTTATCGGCTTGCCAGGTCAGGTATCCGGTCAGGTATTCCGAATGGTTGATGATGCGACGCTCGGTAATCCAAATGATGGCGTTGTAAATAGTTTCGGTCTTAAATAAAAAAAACAAGGCGCCAATCACGATTTCCCAGACGCCGTTGATTCCTTTGACCAAAATGACCGCTTCGAAAAGTTCATGGAGAATAGTGTTTTGCCAAAATTTTTTTATCATGTAACATTGGGTTATCGTGCTGCCAATTTTTCTTTTGCCCGGGCGACAATATTACTGATGCGCATGTCGGACTTTACAATGTAATCAGCTCCCAACGATATATCAATAGCTTCGCTGACGTGCCCCTGGTCGCTTAAATTAGTCAGAAAAATCATCTTAGTTTCAATCCCCGCTTCTTTTATTTTTTTAGCCATGGTGATGCCGTCCATGATGGGCAAGTTGATGTCTATCATCATCAGGTCCGGATGCTCTTTTTGAGCCATGTCAAAACCTTCTTGGCCGTCTTTGGCAAATGCCATGGAAAATCCGGTACCGGCGAAAGCCTGCTCCAAAAGCCAGGAAAAATCCTTGTCGTCTTCCACAATGAGAATTTTTTTAAGCTGTTTATTCATGGAGATTATTAATCTTTTTTATCAAGCTCTTTTGTCACCATGTCCGCCAGTTCCGTGGGAGTAATGCTGGATTTAAGCAAACATTTGTCGGGCTTGATGTACTGCATATTCTGCAGGGAATCGCTGGTGTAGTTGCTTAAAATAAAAACGATGAGATTTTTGGTTTGGTCGTTTTCGCGGATAGCCCGCAACACTTCCAGCCCGTTAATATCGGGCAGAGCCAGGTCAAGCAATACCAGCGAAGGATTTTCTTCCTTTTTTTCCTGCACCTTTTTTAACTTTTCCATGGTTTCCTTGCCCGTACTCATTCCTTCCACCAAAAAACCGGCGTGGGCCAATGCCGTTTTGTTGATGTACATGATGTCTAGTTCGTCTTCAATGAGCCAAATTTTTTGTTTTGATTTTATCATGAGTAGTTTTTGGTTTTAGGTTCCGGCCGCGCCGCCCGTTGGGCGGCGCGGCCTATTAGTTAAAGTTCTTTAGTTTTTAGTTTTAAAACTGGAAACTTTTTCAAACTTCAACTTTAAACTATCAACTAATAACTGCGTTACTATAATCTTACCCTATCGGCAGCTCAATGTAAAAAGTGGATCCCTGGTTTTCGCCCTTGGACTCTGCCCAAATCTTGCCGTTATGAGCTTTGATAATTTGCGTTGCCAGATACAAACCGATGCCGCTGCCAGAAGCAACATCCTTGGCCTTTTGATCCCGCTCAAACACGCGGTCAAACAAAGTTTTTAGGCTTTCGGGTGTCATGCCAATACCCGTATCGGCAATGGTAATTAAAATGGCGTTTTTGGAATTTTCGTTTTTTGGATTTTCATTGGAAATTGGTAATTGGGAATTGGAATTTATTTTCACCGTCACGCTTCCCTTCGGCGTGTACTTTATAGAATTATCAATGACATTGAAAATGGCTGCTTTTAATTTTTCTCGGTCGGCGGTGATGCTTACGTCCTTGGCCATTTTTTCCAGCTTCAACACAACCCCTTTTGATTCGGCCTTAAACGAAAGTTCGTTTACAATTTCATCCAACATTGGTGAAATCGCAATGCCAGGCTTTAATGTTACCGGATTTTTGCCCAACTGAAACTGCGTCACATCCAAAAAATTGTTGACTTTACGAATCATGTTTTGCGCCACGGCTTGCATTTTTTTGATGACCTCCAGCGTTTTTTTGTTCTGCTTGCCAAAGGTACCATTAAGCAACAGGTCGGAGTAGCCCATGATGGAAGTCAGCGGCGTTCGCAAATCGTGCTGGGTATTTTGCACAAACTGGTTTTTGATTTTATCCAACTTTTCCAGTTCTTCATTGGCCTTTTTTTCAACCAGGTAGGCCCGGTCAATATTTTCCTTGGCCCGCTTTTCCGTAACATAAGCGCGCCGAACATCCTCAGCCATAGCGGCAATCTTCTCCCGCTGCTGCACCTCCCTCAAAACCCCGCGAATCAATAAAATGCCAAAGATAAGTACTGACAAAAAAACCGAAGACCGGTAGAAGATGACAACCAAAGAATCCGCCTGAGTGATTTCTAAAAAAGTAACCACCGAAAGTGCGAAGACCAAAGCCGCAGTTCCAATAACTCTGATATTGAATAATTTATGCCTAATGATTGCGTAGGAAGTAAATAAAATAAATGGAAAAACAAATAAAGAACCGAATGGTGCAAATCTGGGATTACCAAACACTGTTGGTAATATTAAATTAAATAAAATGTGCAAAACAAAAGTAATAGTTACACCTGTAAGCAATAATCTTAACTCACTTTTTTCCGTCGTATTAGTTGCTTTGATTAATTTTCTACACAATAAATAAATTGCATAGACTATTAAAAAGATAACCGTAATACCAAAAATAATAACACCAAAACCATTGCTAACTTTTTCTATTCCTCCACTTTCTGAAAACTGGGTAACGCGCTCAAAAACAAATGGCGTCAAAGTTAGTAAGGTACTTAAAACTACCGCAGGAAGAACAAGTAAATAATAAACTTTTGGAAATGAGATTTTTTCTTGAGGGAAAATATAAAAAAGCCTATAAAGAAAAAAGCAATACAAAATTGCAAAAAAAACATGGGCTCTTAAAACCCAAATGGCTATATTTGATGGTAATGGTTGAAATATAAGATAATTTAAAATACCCCAAGGGATAGTTGAAATAACGAATGTGAAAAACGCACGATTTACCGCGCTCTTACTATTACTCAAAATAACAGTAAAACCCAAAACTCCATTTGCTGCTAATGCAATGCCAACAAATAATAGATCAAAATTTTGAAAATAATCAGTCATAGACTAAAGCCACTGAATTTCTGGTTTCTTTTTCAAGGATTGGGCAGTCGGCGGAGCGGCGTACCCTATCCTAAAACTAAAAGTTGGAATTCTTCCTGAAGTACTAAAAATTTTCACAATATTTTGATAAGCTTTTTTTATAAACACTACCTGATTTGGTGTAAATTCTTCTGGAGTTTCCTCCTGCATCCTCTGTCCTATATATAAAAGGCCTGCTGACACTGGTTGGAAACTTAGTCCTAAAGAAGTCACGGTAAGCCAAAATAATTGAAGAATTCTTCCAGTTTCAATAAAGTCTTTAGGTAAATCACTTTTAGCAACAATTAAACCTATCGCAGAGCAGTTACAATAGAGCTCTTCTCTCTTTTTTGCAGCTTTTACTGATATCTTAAATTTATTTAGTATCTTTAAAATATTCCAATTACTAAACAGGTATTTAAATATAATTCGCATTAAAAATGGGAGCTCCTTAGTCCCGACATACAAACCTTCTCGTTTCTTTTTCTCTTCTTCTACGGTCCAGCTTACTTTTGCAAAAAAAGCTTTATGAATATCAAAGTTTTCAAAAATTAATCTATCCGCCATACTAAACGAACCTGAAAGATTGCTTATATCTTCAACATTCTGTTTTAATAAAATCTCTAATCCTGAATTTTTTATTGATTCACAAAATGCTTTTATTGACTTTTCGTCCTCCTGTTTGAGGGGGATCTTTTTGTAAGGTTTTCTATTTGTAGCACGCTTCAAAATAAAAGGAAAAAGATAATTATAAGGATATTTGATATCACTTTTTTCAAAACTTATTTCTGCAACTAAATCAACTTCATTTTCTTTTGGAAACAAAGTTAAGTTCCCTCTATACCCTTTTTCTGATGCAGTAATTAAAATATTCTCAATTAAGGCTCCGTGAGCAATAAACGATCCTCTTTGTTGATAATTAAATAAGAATTTATCCTTATTAGGAAGATTCCATAGAAAAATTTTATTATCGCTGACAACAAATCTCCATGGCTGGGAATTATTTCCAGATGGAGCGTTTACGGCAATATTCAAAATTTCATTAATTATTCCTTTCATCAACTATCGTGAAATAAAATCATCGAATGTCACCCGACTCCTTCCGCTTTTCACAGGCTCTCCAAGAGCAATCTTTCTGGCAATAAAACACGCAATACCAGAAGCTATGGTTACCGTGCTCATCAGCTGAGGCCTTCCCACTAAAGTTTTGCCGATCTCTTTTACCGAATCCATCACTTTTGGTGGAATATTCTGGGGCCCTACAATCTGCACTACATATTTATTGACTTCTGCTTTAGGAACTTTGCCTTGCAACAAATCATCTAAGATTTTTTCCTCAACCATTCCATTAAATATTTTGGTATCTAGGTCATTGTCATAGCGCTCCACATCAATGAGTACAGAGTCTCCAATACTGGTAAGCATGACCACGGGAATTTTTTGTTTTTTAGCTTCTTTCCTAAGTAAAATTTTCAATTCCAGATCATCAATAATTTCAAATACTAAATTTGTTTTTTGCTTGCCACCTAAAAAATCACCCATAGTTTCTTTGGTAAGACCTTTTTCAAACGGTATTACATTTACATAGGGATCTAACTCATATAACTGCTTGCTGATAATATCTATTTTTGGAGATCCCACGTCAGAAAGCTTTCCCCTCACCCTATTTAAATTGGTTGTTTCCAGAGTATCAAAATCAGCAATTTTTATATGTTTTGGAAACCCATTATATAAAAGTGTTGTGGCAATATTTCCTCCCACGGAAAGACCGGCAATGGCAATGGTAAAATTCCGTAACTTTTGTTGCTCTTCCGCAGTAATAATATTTCTATTGCGATTTGTTCGCAATGCGTCATTTTCTTGTTCTGAAAGTGTATGTAAAAGGACATTGCTCCAGGGATAATAGATCCAATCGCCAAGTAAATCTTGATCTTCTTGAGTTTTTATTTTTTTGAATACTAAGAATTCTTTATTAAATTCTTCTTTCCCTGCAATGTGCGCATTTCTTATCTCAAAAAACTCTTTTAGTTGTTGTAAATAAACATCAACTACTTTGGGTTTATATTTATCTTCAAGATTAGTAATTTCTTTTTCAGTGTATGCGCCCTCTTTTAAAATAGTGGGGTTTTTTAAATTATCCATTCTATTATGTCGAGTTATATTTTAAAACTTTATTTTTTACTAACTTTTCTAGCTAATATTTTTGCAGATATATTAAATATGGGACTTCCATCTAATTTTTTGCCAAATGCCTTTCTCTTAACTTCATTGTATTCTAAAATTTCCCAACCCATATACATCTCTTTCAATTCGCCCTCATCTGGATAAAAATTATCTGTTTTGGGATCCTCCCTAAAAAAATCACCATTTTTCGTAAAAACCGTTATCGCATTTAATCCTTTAAGATTAGTGTGCTCCTGAATTTCCCGTATTAGTTTTATTGCTTCCTCATAAGACAAATGATGCAGCATAAAAGTAGAGACTAACACATCAAAATTACTATCAAGATTTAAATGGCGGCTATCTACAATTTCTGTTTTTATACCTAAATCTTTTTCCTGAGATACTTTTTTTATTTTTTCTATTCCAACTTTGGAAATATCTTCTGCCGTAACTTCAAATCCATTTTCAGCCAAAAATATAGAATTTCTCCCTTCACCAGCTCCTAATTCTAAAACGGAACCTGAATTGCGATATTTTAGTATATCTTCAACAATTTTTTCTGGTTTTCCTTGGCCAAAAGTAACCCCATTTTCAGAATACATTTTGTCATAATGTTCTGCTATCTTATCTGCTGCTCCATCTTCACTTTCATTATTTTTTAACTGCTCTGCCATAAATTTACTACTAGGAATATTTTGATTTCGTTGCTGTATTTTACCATAAATCGGTTCAATCAGGCAACTGAAAGCTGTACATTTGTATATTTTCTTTACCTTGTTCATTGAGAAATAGATTCTGTCTCATTACCCAACACCATTGACAATGGAGGGCATATGATATAATGTAAAAATAGTTTTTGGTACTTTGAAAATCCGAACTTCAATTTGGAGGATTGTTATGTCTCATGCTATATCTAAGCAAAAAGTCTACGAAATGCTGATTGAGGAGATTAACCAAGTTATTGATAGGCTCACGAAGGTATATGAGACCACAAGTGATGCTGCGGTCAAGGCGCAGGGACGTATGGAATCACGCTACGACACGACCAAGGAAGAGCAAAGTAAGCTCGCAGATGCTATTGGTATGCAAGTTTATGAGCATAGGAAGCGTCTTAAGTCGCTTCAGTATTTCTGGTCTATAACAACGAAAAACGTAGGGACAGTTATTGGTCCCGGGTCGTTAGTTATAGTTGAAGCTGATAATCAAGAAGAAGTATACTTTATTATTGAATCAGGGAGCGGTTACGTTTTTGAACTAGAAGGTTGCGAAATTGTTTGTATCTCTGTTCAGACGCCGCTCGCTCAATCACTAACTGGGCACAAACAAGGTGAAGTAGTGGAAGTGATAGTTGGGGGGGAAAAACGCTTACTAACTATCAAGTCCCTGCAGTAATCCAACTGAAAGGATTTGAGATGAAACTGGAACATGTCTTTGTTAGTATTGATGGAGTAGATGGTGTTGGCAAGACCACGGTAGCAAAGCTTCTTGCTGCTGATGGATCTTTCCAATATCACAAGTCTCCAACCAGCCCTTTTGCGCAACTGCGAAAAGAAGTTGACGCTCACGCAAATCCGATTGAACGCTACTGCTTCTACCGTATAGCAACGCAGTTTGATTCAGCGCAGATAAGCAAGTTGCTGGAAACAAACTCAGTTGTCTGTGATCGCTACATTGCGTCAACGGCGGCATATCACATCGCAATGGACGCTCGTATTCGAGTTATCCATAGTGATGCGGAACTCCTTAAGCCACATTTTGCGTTTCTTCTAGGTGCTCGTTCGGAGATTCGTGATAAGCGAATACTTGAACGCGCAAAAGTGTTAAGCGATGTAAAACTTGAGAGAGATAGTATGCTCCTCGATCGCGTCGCTGAAATTTTTATGTCGTTCGGTCTTACCTACATTGACACCAGCGACATCCCAGCTGAAGAAGTCGTACAAGTAATAAAGCGCATCGTTGCGCAAGGAGGAATACCATGAGCTTGAAGCCGCTTTCGTACGCTCACATCATGGCCATTGCAGATGCGTGGCGTGATATGGGTGGTGTTCCTGAAGTAGAAATCGGTGCCCTTGAACCGCTTTTGTGGCGTGACGAGCAATATCGCATTCACGATGTTGTGAGTGCGCTGACTGAACGCGGATTCAATGTTTCGATGACCACCAATGGACAATTACTGGATATCTTCGCCAAGAATTTGAGTCGTGCAGGTCTCTCACTCATACGAACTAGCTGGCACTCGACTGACCCACTTATGTTTCGGGAAATATCTGGAGGTTATGGTGATTACAATCGGTTCATGCGTGGGATAATACTTGCGCTTGAATCGGGTATAAAAATTGCCTTCAATCGCGTACTCCACAAAGGGTACACTGATGATATTCCCGAACAATTGTCGTTCATTGAGCGGTACAAAAGCCGACTCAAACTCTACACACTTCTATGGACGCCGCAGGGTGCATCTACTCACGAGTTGTTCTATCAAGATTGGCATCCTGTTGTGCGAGAATCAGTTTTGCCACGCACACTCAAGATAGTCAGAGTCAGAAAACAACTTGGTCGTGGACGTCTTCGGTTTCATCTTGTTGGAGGTGGATCGGTTGAAGTAAAGTTAGGTGATAAATTGGACCGTAGTATGCACCCCTGTACATCATGCTCGTTTAAAAACGAGTGTGAAGAGGGGTTTGGCGACTATGTTCGAATTGACCCGCGTCTGCACCTTTACTTCTGCTATATGCGCAGGGATATCGGATTCCAAATACCGGAATACTTTGGGAGACCAGAGGTATTGAAGCAGAAGTTACAAGAAGCAATTGGGACAATAGATGTTGAGAATCTTCTTGTAACGGCTCCGCTACGCCTGACCGTAACGCCATTCTGCAATTTTAATTGCAGAGCGCCTGGCGCAAAACAGGGATGGTGCATGGAGGAGCCAGGTGAGTACACATATCCAAAAATTCGTTTGTCTCTCCTGGGAGAAAACAAACCTTAATGCCGCGATGAGCTTACAAGTTCATGCGGCTTTTTTCTTTGGTGGATTTGAGAATGTGATTTTCGACAAACGAATTATTGTTTCGGCAGGAATACCTATTTCTTTTTCGTATATAAGATCAATACTACCAAAGACAGCTTTTCTGAATTCAAAACCTAATTCACTGGATATTTCTTGCACTATTTTCTCGTTTGACCCCTCAATCTCTACAAATGGATTTAGTCCAGGCCATGTATCAATCATTACTTCCACTCCGTCACGCACCCATACCTCGCGCATATTTTCCTGAAATGCTTTTACGGGGGCACCACATGCTTCTAAAAACGATGCGGCAGTATCAAAATCATTGACAATAAGCTCAACTTCATAAGTGTCGTTGATGCCCAATCCACGAACTTCTTTAATAGTCATTGTTACCTTATCGGATTCTTGCCGAACACGACCCCATTTATTTCGTCCAGGCGCAATACGAGAAAAATCAAAAGTTTTTCTCCGCATCATATAATCCGGGGTTTTTAAATCAAATCCCTTACTTTTTAATTTGACTCGTAGTAAATCTTTATTGACCGATAGGAATTTTGCCTCTACTTCTTTTTTCATAACTGTAGTTTATCACGAATTTTATCATCTGCATAATTTAAAGAAATACAATTTTATAGGCTCTCTATAATACTTCCGCAGAAAATAATTTTAGTTTATCCGCTAACTTACTAATAGGAAGCCCTTCAGCACCAAAAAAGTCACCTTCTATTTTTTCAATCAATACCGCGCCAATGCCTTGAATGGCATATGAACCAGCTTTATCTAAAGGTTCCCCGGTTTCTATATATTTTTTGATTGTACTGGAAGTAAACTTTTTCATATAAACCACTGTTTTATCGTGAAAAGATAGTGATTTGCCGTTCTTGGTATCGATAATAGTAACTCCAGATATAATATCGTGTTTTGTCCCGCTTAACATTGTAAGCATTTTCTCGGCATCTTTTTTATTTTTTGGTTTACCCAATTTCTTATTCTTATATACTACAATCGTGTCAGCAGCGATGATAATGGTATTAGGATTTTTAAGAGCAACACTTTCTGCTTTTCCTTGCGACAAATATTCAACCAGTTTTTCGGGTGACATTTTCAGATTCATATCTTCCCGATAATCACTTGCCTGAATTTGAAAAACTAACCCTGTTCTTGCAAGGATTTCTTTTCTTCGCGGAGAAGTTGAGGCTAATACTATTTTTCTATTCATGATAAAAAATCTATTATGTTTTTTTATAAAAACTTTCAGGTGGCGCGATTATCTGAATGAAGGCATTTCTTAAAGATTCTTCCAAACTTATTTCCCGTATCAGCACCCCTCCAGAATATGTTCCCCATGTATCATTCGGCAAGTTGCCAAATTCCTTTTCAATCATTGCCATAACGCCATAATGTTCCATGTTTAGATCATCCATTTTTTGCAAGATATAATCTGGAACTTTTAATCCACTAGAATATCCGTAGTATTCTTTGCTGTCACCAGTTATAATAACAGCCCAACACTCTTCATACATATGTCCGTATCTTTCTACTAAACCGCTTTCCAATCCTATATAATAATCGCAATTTATAACATGATGTTTAGAGTCCATCGCCCTATTCCTTGCTCCATCAAAAGTTTGCTGATCGTAAGGAGTATAAGGAACTTTGGATTCTGCATCATAACTTTCAGTAACTATATTTTTCTCATTAAAAAGTTGGCCAACAACCTTTTCAGTGACAGCAATTTTTCTCTGACTTTTGGAACCAACAACAAATTTCATAATTTCTATTTTTAATTTTTGTATCCCCCATTTATCTATATGTGAAAAGCAAAAAATAGGAAAATAGATTACTTCTTCACCCACTTCTGTTTGATGCCCAGTTTAAAATGCTTTGGATCTTCGGCTGGCCAAAATTGTAATCTAGGCAATGCACGGTTACCGATAAATTTATGCAACTCCCGATATTCGGAGTTTTTTAATTCTAACTGTTCAGTGATAGCGTTAACCATGGCACGTTTAATGACCTTGGGGATACCATTCTCTCCATAAGGTTTTTTCATCTCCAAATGAATTAAAAGATACTGGTTTTGCTTGCGGTCAAATTGGGTCTCCAAAGTGAATTTTCCTGTCACATACATGGCCAGCGGTTTTTTGAGCAAGGCCGCCCTGATCGGTTCTGGATAAATTTGCAAGCCATATAACGTAACTGACAAGTCGCTGCGTTCAAAAACAAACACAAACGGAAGTTCGTTGGCAACTGTATCTATGCCGGCTTTTTTTTCTTCACGGACAATATCTACGCCATGCTTTTTGAGCAGGGCAACCATTTGCGAATAAGAATACACTCCCCCATGATCTCCAACATTATAGCGGATTAAGGGAATTTCGTTATTACCCGTTAAAATAATATTCCCGTCTACTGACTCAAAATTAATAAATAACGGATTAAATTGAGTTAAGGTGGGTGTCTTATTGATTGATCCGAAGATATCTTTAAATAAGTCTGGCTTACTGGTGGCTATTCTCCGAATTAAAATACTCAGCGGAGTTTCATAAGCCATAGCACCAATATCCGCAGTTCCGTAAATATTCAACGTATCCAAGTAAATATTTTTAATACGGACACTATCGGCTAAGTAACTTCTGAACTCTTCGGTAAAAGCTTCTGCCGCAAAGAGTAACTTCACATTCATCTTTTTAAAGTCTACGCTTTGGGAAGCTGACTCATCAACAATATCTTTGATAAACGGCGGGTATCCGACTAAAACGACGGTATGAAAATGAGGCGCCAACTTTTTTAAGGTGTTGAAAATTTCTTTTTTATTAATGCCCGGGGTAATAATGGATATTGGAGTACCAATACGCTGGGCAGCCATTTCAAATGCTTTATAGGTAATCAAGCCCCCTATCCACACTCCCATCCCAAAACAAATAACCACCAAGGTAGGGCCTTGTTTTTTTTGCAAACTATTCTTAAGAAATTCTTCAATCAACAAAGAATACTGCCAATCCAGTTCGTTTCCCCTAGGAAAATAAAATGGCTCTCCCGTAGAACCAGATGTTGAAGTAAATACTAATGGTTTTTCCAGATTTCCGTTCCAGCAAACTTTTTCAAGTGAATATTTACGCAGATAGTCTTTTTTGCTAATAGGCGGAACTTGCACAAAATCGTCCCATGTTTTTATTTCTCCAGGATTAACTCTATTTTTTTTAAGAAAATCCTGATAAGCGGGAACAAATTCAGCTGCTTTACGGAAAAGTGCCAATGAACGTTTTTTTTGTTCCAATGACCAATCATTTGAATTTCTTTTTTTTACATCCAAAAGATCCGGGCTATTCTGTTTGATAACTTTAAAAAGAGTAGATGTGGTAAAACTTTTTTGAGATTTCATCAAATCTTATCTTACAAGCAGCAGCAATGCCGCTCCGCCGCTTTCTATGTGGTCTCCTACGACTTTTCCTATGCAACGGTTTTCATAGTCAAAAACCTGGCCGTCGCCGTGGACCGTGCCGATGTGGCTTCCGGCTTTGTACACGTACCCGTTGGCTCCAAAATTTCCGACCACGCTTCCCGAAGCATTGTGCACTTCACTATCGCTTGAAACATATCCAATAATAACGTTTGCCGTGTTGCGGACCCTCCCATCTTCTCCAATGGTCGCCATTTTTTGCCCGGATATATCTAAGATGTCTGACATAGTTTTTGGAGTAATCACGAATATACCAATACGATCAAATATACAAATGTTACAAATATACGAATGTGCTGGATTGCCACGTCGCTTCGCTCCTCGCAATGACGGACAGAACGGATTTGTATATTGGTAAAATTTGTATATTGTTCTAAATTTGTATATTCGTGATTACTCCCTAATTAGTTGGTATTCTTTGTTAAAAATCTTTTTGGAAATAATAAAAATACTATAGGTGATAAAGGGCGCGGCAAAGACATCTATGGAATAATGCATGTGGGCCAAAATCATGGTGACGCCAAAAATGCCGGCGGCGACAAAAAAGAAGTTTCTCCAAAGGGCTTCTTTCCAAAAAATCAGGCCAAATAAAAATGGCGCGCCCACGTGTCCCGAAAAGAAAAAATCATTTTTGGCATTGTATAAAAAATCGTAAATACTGAAACCAACGCCCTGGGCGTTTAAGGTGATTTGATGAAGGCTGACTCCCAAGTGCGTCAAGCTGATAAAAAAGGACCTGACAATAATAAAAAATGCCAAAGATTTAATAGAAAAAAGCAGGTAGCGGGGCTGGATGGCGCAGAGCATCATAACGACAAAAGACAGTATCAGCGCGCCTTGCACAATGAAAAAATCTAAATTAATGGTGGGCAGGTTGTCCAATAATAAATCCCCCACGTAGGTTACCTGCGCGTGATGGTCAACATAATTGTAGGCAAAATGCTGCACGAGCAAAGCGGCCGCCAATAGCGCCACGGCACCCAAGAACAACAAAAACGTATCCTTTTTCCAAAAATGCGTATGGCGCAAATATATTTTTTCTATGTAGCTATTCATACCTTTCCCTGCGGAATTTATAAAACACTAAAAAAATAATCACTAAGGCAAAAGCGGTCAGCGCCATCATAGGAATGGTCACGTAGCCAAACTCAAATACGTAGCGCTTAATACAGGAAACTTGCACACCCCCGCGCAGGCAAAACACGTTCAATCCCCCATTATAGTAATAAATATAATTGTGATACAGTGACACCAAAAATCCCAAGCCCGCGAGCGCCAATCCATAGTCAGCCATGTGTCGGTCTTTTTTTACTAGCGCCATGCCCAACACTACCACCAAAGGATACATGAAAATCCGTTGAAACCAACACAGTTCGCAGGGAGGAAAACCGATTACGTTTGAATAAAAAAGGCTACCGGCTACTGAAATCAAACTGACCAAAAATGCTAATATCAATCCGCGACGCTCCACAAATTCCACCAAGGAAAACTGCTTTTTTTTAAAAAACAAAAGATAGATAATCGCCAAAACAATGCCAACCTGGCTTAAAATTATCCCCAAAGAAAAAATGGTATTGGTAGCTGAAAGCAATGTCATGTTATTTGGGCAAGGCGCAGCCGGATTTTTGCGCCAGTTCCTGCAAACTTAATTCGCCCTCTTGTTTTGAATCGTCGGGTAGTTTCCAGGTTGGGTAACCTTCAATTTTTTGATCAGTGCATACCGCGAGCTCTCCGTTGCTATCGGGCGTTGAGCACTCAACATAGGGAAGGTACTTTGCTGATTTTCCAAACAGTGACTTTTGGTCCTGGCAGTGCGGACACCAAAAAGCTCCGTACATTTTCAGTCCCTTGCTGTCAAGGCATTTGGCAAAATCATCCAGCTTGCCCGGCCCCTGGTCTTTTGCCCACAGAAAATAAAATAATCCGGCAACAACCAGCAAGGCTCCAATGATAATTAACAGGGTATTTTTCACTTTTGAATCCATGTAGTTTTTAGTTTTAGGTTCCGGCCGCGTCGCCCGCGGGCGACACGGCCTGTTAGTTTAGGTTTTTTTGGTTGTTAGTTTTAAACTGGAAACTTTCTAAACTTAAACTTTAAACTTAAAACTGATAACTATTTTAGATGAGACTCATCTGATTTTTCAATGACTCATTACTGATCAGTCTCCGATAAGCGCAATGCTGGCAATCCGGATTTGACGGTGGAATATTGTCCGAATCCAAACACTTTTTAATATTCATAATGGCTTGGTCAACCCACGCGCTGTTTCCCTGATACGGAATAATAGACGTTTCAAATTCCAATTTGCCGCCAAACCCGGGCCGATTGCGCGACGCGTTGGCAAACAAGAAATAACCGACATCAGAAACAGAAAATCCAAGCCTTGCAAAAATCCACTGATACACTTCCATTTGCCTTTTATACCCTATTTTGTACTGGCTGTCCAACGATATGGGATAATCCGTGCTGGTGGATTTGTAATCCACAATGTGTAGCGCCCCAGTTTTTTGATCCGCCCAAATATCGTCCACAATGCCGCAGATGTTCAAATTGGTTTCTTTGTGCAACACGCAGGCTCCTAATTTTTTATTGTTGTCATCGCGCCAGATAGCAAAATCGGGATGGTAAAACGGAATAGCATCAATGCCATATTTTTGCATCAGCGGGTGCGACTTTTTTTGCTCGCGCAGCAGGTCAAACTCATTTTTCAAAAGCGCGTCAACGGCGCTGTTGAGCGACCAGCCGGGCATATCGGGCCGCACAATCCCCAACCGCCGGTCCAACCAAAAGCACTGCGGGCATTCCAAAAAAAAGTCAATTTTTGAGCGGCTGACGTTGAATGGCTCTTTGGATGTCGGATTATAAAGATTGGTTCTGCGCTTTTGCATAAATATGGCGACGCTAATTCCCAAGTCCCCAATTACCAATTCCCAATGAAATGCTAAAAATCTTAATGCCCAAACCTGTTTTGGAATTTAGGATTTAGGATTTTCATTGGGAATTGGATATTGGGAATTGGAAATTAAGACCAGCAGGTTACGCGCTTCCGATGAGCATTCCCGCGATGGCGACCAGCACTCCTCCCACCACTACCTGAGCGACCGACCACAAAAAATTCATTTTAAAGTAGCGGGTGCGGATGTAGGCGATGACCAGAAGTTCGACTCCCACCACTAAGTATGCCACAGAAAGAGCTCGCCACACGTTGGGCAAAAAAAAGGGAACGGTGTGTAAAAATCCGCCAATGAAAGTGGCTAGGCCCGTCACTAATCCCCGACGCACGGGGTGTCCCCTACCAGTGTGGACTCCCGTATCGGAAAGCGCTTCGGCAAACCCCATACTGATGGCTGCTCCGATGGCCGCTGATAATCCAATCAGCAAGGTAACGTGGGAAGATTTGGTTGCAAAAGCGGCGGCAAACAGCGGGGCCAAGGTTGATACCGATCCGTCCATCAGTCCCAGCAAAGCCGGCTGGATATATTGGAGCACAAAAGCTTTTTCTTTTTGATCCATTTTACTATTGTAGCATATTCTTTTTCAATGAAAAAGAAAGCAAAACAAAAATAGCAAAGTGGCGGCGCCCGAAGGCGCCGCCACTTTTTTCACATCCGCGTTAATCCGCGTTTCGCCAGCTGGCGAATATCCGCGTAAATCCGCGAATTTTACGAAGTAAAATTGATTAGCAGCACTTGCACATCCCTGCCTTATTGGCCCACTTCATAAAACCTCCAATGATAACCAAAATTGGCCAAACAATTGCCGAAAATCCGGCGGTCACAACGCCCAAAGCTTGCAACAAAAAGGTCAAACCAAACAAAATGATCAGCACCGGTACTACTTTATGATGAGGGCACTTGCACATATTTTTCATTCCCCCACCCATATTTTGCATATTTTCCATATTTTTTAAATGATAAATGATAATTAACAATCTATTAATTATCGACCTTTACCTGATCATACCATAGATTAAGACCAAAGTGCCAGCACTGATCCCATAATCAGCAAGGCAAGCAAGTAATACGCGTTCATCAAAAACCAAAGTTTCCACGATTTTCCTTCCCAAAGCACCGACCCCAGCGTCACCGGAGCAATAAATCCCAGCCAACTCCAAAACCCCACCATCAGGCCTGCGCCAATGCCCGCCGCCTGCAAATAAGCACTGGCAAACACCAAGCTGTGCGCCAACACATATCCCATGACCAGCGACCCGATAAAGGCCAGCAAATATCCTTTCCACATGCCGCCCTTGGCTTTGGCAGCGTCCATGTGTTCTTTGGTCATGCCCATCAGCGACATCCAAAGTTTGCCAAATAAGGGCCCGTACCAAACAAAACCCAGCACCATATTGGCCAGAGCCGCCACCAAAATGGCCCAGTAATTTACGACAACTTGCACCATATTTTTAAAAATTCCAAATTACAAGCACCAAATTACAATAGCGAATTGGAATTGGGATGCTGCAGTTTGAAAGATTTATATTTTTTCATTATACCACGCTAATCTTGACATGCCTATTGCAAGCATTGAAAAAATGGCTTACTATAAAACTGCGAATAAGGGAAATGGTTCATTAAAAATACATTCCGGTGTAGCTCAGCGGTAGAGCGATTCCCTGTCAACAAGGCAGCGCTCAGAAGAAACTCTGAGATGAACTTTTCGGGATATCGGTGAACCCTTCGACATTAATTGTCATGGCGATACCGAGGGAACCTAAATAATTTATTTGGGGCTCCGTAGAGACTAGATACCGAAATGCCTAATGTAGTTATTAGTTAGAAGTTTAAAGTTATAGTTATTAGTTCTTGGTTTAAAACTGAAAACTAAAAAACTTAAACTTGGAACTTAAAACCAAAAACTGCCACGGCAAAGATATAGTCCACGCCTTGTGGAAACACAAGAATAAAGTGTAAGGAATGGGTCGTAGGTTCGAATCCTACCACCGGAGCAAGACAGGATTTGCTTCGTACAAATCCTCAATTTTAATTTCATTTTGTGCTGTTTTGAGATGAACTTTATGTCGTTGTTGAACTCAAAAAATATCGTTGCTTTAGGAATCATTGCTTTTTTAGTAGTGAGCATTTGGAGTTTATCTACCATGTGCATAATGGACATGAGCGGCCATATGGTAAATTGCCCATTCATGAACGGCTCATCAGGTTTTTGCCAGATGACCCTAACCGAGCATATCAGCCTTTGGCAGCAAACCTTTTCTTTGATAAAAATAAAAGATTTGTTTTTATTGTCTTTGCTGGTTTTTCTTTTTTCTGTTTTAGGTGCTGCGATCAGAAAAACCTACTACCAGTTAGAATCTCAGCCGTTTCGTCACTATTTTTATAGGTATCGACCGGAAATAAAATTATTTAACCATCTGGAGCTGGCTTTTTCAGACGGCCTCATCCACTCAAAAATCTACGCTTAATATTCGAAGCTGCCTTTTGTTTTTGTCAGCTCTCTTTACATACTAACTTTCATTGCGAAAGATTATTGTAAAAGAGAGCTGTAAGGCAGTTTTTTGTTAAACGTTTTCAGGGTAAAGTTAATCAAAACATGAATAAGGAACAGACCTATTTTATCAAAGGCATGCATTGCTCGGCCTGCGAAATACTCATCGAAAAAAAGCTCCTGGCAATTCCCGGGGTGAAATCCGTTGATGCTTCCCTATCCAAGGGAGAAGCGATAATTGAATACGATGGAGAAAAGCCGACAACTGAAACGCTCAACGACATGTTCAGGAAAGACAATTACACTTTTTCTGAAGATCGGCAGTTAGTAAGTAGCCAAGTTCAAGAGAAAAGCAAAGAATCAATAAATCCAACGCTGCTTGGATTGGCAATAGCCATGGTCATTGTGACAGGATTTTTGGTGCTGGATCGTCTGGGAATATCGGGGTTGCTCAATATCAGCTCAAAATCTTCGGCCATCACTTTTTTTGGTTTTGGAATCATAGCCGGCTTGTCCTCCTGTGCCGCGTTGGTAGGAGGTATCGTGCTATCTATGTCAAAGCAATGGCTCCAAATGTATAACTCCCAGCAAAGCAAAATAAAAAAACTCGAGCCGCACTTACTGTTTAATGTTGGCAGGGTTCTATCTTACGCCGTACTGGGCGGAGCGCTGGGATTGATTGGGGGCAGGCTGCAAATATCGGTAGGGCTTACTACTACATTGGTCATTGTCATTTCTGTCCTCATGATAGGGTTGGGATTGCAAATGCTCGAAGTAAAAGGGTTTCGGAGATTTCAATTTTCAATGCCAAGATTCATTACCCGAGGCATTGCCAACGAAAATAATTTTAAGGGAAAGTATATGCCGTTTGTTATGGGGGCCGCCACCTTTTTTCTGCCTTGCGGTTTTACCATCACCGCTCAAACGATAGCATTGTTATCGGGAAACGCGTTGCAGGGAGGTTTGATTATGGGGTTTTTTGCCTTGGGAACTTTGCCCATGCTTTTGCTTATTGGATTATCAAGCGTTGCCTTTTCTTCAAAGCCTCGCTTAGCATTAATCTTCTCAAAAGTTGCCGGGTTCTTGGTGTTGTTCTTTGCCTTGTATAATATTTACCATCAATTAATACTATTAGGATTAATCAAATAAAAATTATGCAAAAAAATAACCTCATTCAGCCGATATTAATTTCAGTGATCCTGATTTGCGTACTCATTTCAGGATATATTCTTGTAACTTCAAACAAGCAAACTGCAAGCCAGGGCGCGAGCGCCTTGGCACCCATGGTCAATGGCAAGCAGCTAATCCAAATGACGGTAAATGCGGTAAAATATAATCCCAATTCATTTACCGTAAAAGCCGGCATTCCGGTAAGCTGGCAAATTACTTCATCGGGCGAACCGGGATGCGATAGCGGAGAGGTAATCGCGCGCGGTTTAACTGATCCGATTTTTTTAAATCCCAATCAGGGGCAAGTTACTATCAAAGAATTCACTGCGCAAACTCCAGGCACTTATCAGTTCGGTTGCCCGATGGGTATGGTACTTGGCACCATTGAAGTAGTAAATTAACATCAAAAATCCATGACTCATAAAACATATCAAATTAAGGGAATGCATTGCGCTTCTTGCGCGAGCATCATTGAGATGGCTTTTAAGGAAACGGAAGGAGTCGCCTCCGCGCAAGTCAACTACGGCACGGAAACCGCCAAAGTTTCTTTTGATCAATCAAAAACAAGTGTGGAAGCGCTTTCAAAGAAAATAGAACCTTATGGCTATTCCATTATCATGCCAACGGCGGAAGAAATGGGCATGTCTACTGATGAACACGCCGCTCACACCGGCATCGGGCAATCAAAAAAAGAAAAACTAAAGGAAATTGCGGAGCAAAAAACCATGGTCATGTCGGCCATTCCGCTGGCCATTGTCAGTATTTTTGCTATGACTTGGGAAACGCTGGCTCAATTCAATTTAGTGGCGCAGCAGCCGTTTGCCGTGGCAGAATTTTTTAGTCACCTACTACCGATTATGGCTACCTACGTTTTGTTTGTGGTGGGAAAGCCGTATTTACTCGGCATGTATCGGTTCCTGCGCTATGGCAAAGCCAATATGGATACATTGATTGGGCTCGGTACTTCAGTCGCTTTCCTGTACAGCTTTATTGTTACTGCGTTCACCAATTCAATGGCTCATACTTATTACGATGTCACCATTGTGGTTATTACGTTCATTGCTCTGGGCAAATATCTTGAAGCCCGGGCTAAACTAAAAACAGGAGATGCTATTGAAAAGCTGCTGAACCTTCAAGCAAAAACGGCCTTAGTGATCCGGGACAGTAAAGAGCAAAAAGTTTCTATTAATGATGTGGTGCATGGGGATTTATTAATAGTAAAACCGGGAGGAAGAATTCCCGTTGACGGAACTATTACCCAGGGAACTTCTTTTGTTGACCAAGCCATGATCACCGGCGAGCCCATGCTCGTTGAGAAAAAATTGGGAGACCAAGTGGTTGCCGGCACCATCAATACCACTGGCAGCTTCACATTCAAAGCCACAAAAGTTGGGTCTGAAACGTTGCTATCTCATATTGTGAAAATGGTTCAGGAGGCACAGGGAAGCAAAGCTCCCATCCAGGCCTTGGCCGATAAAATCTCGGGCGTATTTGTGCCGGTAGTACTGGTGATTTCTTTTATTACGCTTGGAATATGGCTTACGATTGGAACTCATTACCTAGGTTTTGCTGAAGCATTATCCTTCGGCCTAACTTCGTTTGTGGGAATCTTAGTCATCGCCTGTCCATGTGCTTTGGGATTGGCAACACCGACGGCAATTATTGTCGGCGTAGGCAAAGGAGCCAAAGAAGGCATTCTCATTAAAGATGCGGCAACGCTGGAAAAACTTCACAAGGTAAATACCGTGGTTATGGATAAAACCGGGACGATCACCAAAGGAAAAACAGAGCTTACGGACATTAAGAATTATTCCTTCCTTCGCCAAGGCTTCGGCGGGCAGGCAAAACTGGATGATAAAAAAGTAATATCCATCCTGGCTTCGCTCGAAAAAAATTCAGAGCATCCGATCGCCTCCGCAATCACTAACTACGCAAAAGAAAAATCCATTGAAACAATAACGGTAGAAAAATTCGAAATCATCAAAGGCAAGGGGCTCAAAGGAATTGTTGATGGCAAGGAATACTTCGCCGGAAATGCAAAACTTATCTTTGATCTAAAAATTCCTTTTGATGCCAAAAGCATTGAAACGGAAACCCGACAAGGGAAAACGCCGGTGATTCTTGCAACCCAAAAAGAGATCATCGGCGTCGTAATGATTGCTGACGCCATAAAACCAGAAGCAATCGATGCTGTAAAAAATCTGCACAAGATGGGCATTAAAATCGTGATGCTTACCGGCGATGATAAAAATACCGCACAGGCAATTGCTAAAGAAGTTGGCATCGATAAAGTGATCTCGGAGGTGTTACCTGAAGATAAACTCAAAACTATCAAGGAGCTGCAGCAGAAAGGCGCGGTGATTGCCATGGCAGGTGACGGAGTAAATGATGCTCCGGCGCTAGCACAAGCTGACGTCGGCATTGCCATGGGGACAGGCACAGATGTTGCTATTGAAACCGCTGGCATTACACTTTTGCACGGCGATATTTCAAAGCTGGTCAAAGCGGTGCGCCTTTCAAAAATGACGATGCTTGGCATCAAGCAAAATCTCTTCTGGGCGTTTATTTATAACATAGCAGGAATCCCGATCGCCGCCGGCATCTTATATCCATTCTTTGGAATATTGCTTTCACCGGTGTTTGCGGGATTGGCCATGGCATTTTCAAGCGTAAGCGTGGTTGGAAATAGTTTGAGGATTAGAGGGAAGAAATTGTAGCGGATAATTTTTACTCCTCCCTGACCAAAGGCTTCTCCATTTGCATAATATCGGCGTCGGGGAAGCGCAGTAGGTCTTCCCATTTGGTGTTTATGAACTCGTTCCACTTCGGGAGCAGTGAAATCAGAACGCCCCTTGCGGGTGTTTTTGATTTCACTTGATTCGTTGAGGTAGGAGTCGAACCTAGGATGGGGTCGGGAAGGAGAAGTCCTTCCCGTGTAGGAAGCCTTCAAAACCGAGGGTTTTGAAAAAGGATCGAAGTGACGCTGGTTCAAGTAAAACGGAGTCCTACCACCGGAGCCATCGTATACGAATAGAGGCGAGAGCCTCTGTTTTGTTCGTAAAATCGCCTGTTTTTGCCAGTTCTAACCTTAAATACTCTGCTTGTAGGGCAGGATAGCCTTCGCCGATAGGTTGTAGCCACTCTTTTGGCTCAATAGTTAGATTTTTGTTCTTAATTATGGGCTTTTCTCCCAAGCTCATTAAGATTTCTTTCTTCAATTCTAACCCTCTTTCTAAAAACTTGATTCTGGCGTAGGCGGCAAAGTGAAAAGTTTTTTCATTTATCTCAAACCAATGCTCGACTCGGGCTTCGGTTTCTTTTACCAGATTTTTTAGCTTGTTTATTTTTGCCGCTAGTAAACCTATATTAAAAGTAAAATAAAGCCCCCAATCAGTTTCCGTAGAAACCGACTAGGGGCATGTTGAAAGAACTACCTGATGCTTGAGTTGCTCACGCTACTCAAACTGCTCTCCTCACGAACGTTGTTGATAGCACCGTTGCTATGAACATCGTGAGGCGTGTCGTTGACTGATCGAAACGGTGTCAGTTTGATGACCACGCCGCTTACGATTGCGGCGATGGCCACGATCACGAACACCGAGACGAAAAGGTCAATGACAACCCACTGCGAAACAACCACGGGCTGGTAAATCACGACGAGCGTGATCGCCACCCAGTGGCTGGTGCAGTAAGAGCATGACACAAGCTCACCGAGCCAGGTGTTTTTCTTGGCACTCCATTCCCTTGCGGAAGCGAAGAGCCGAGATTTGGAGGTGGTCACCGAAATCGCCGCTGTCGCCAGAGCGAGAACGATAACCTGATACAAGCCGTTCAGATCCATTGCGCTACCTCCTTTCTAGCAGGTACATCCGCCCTGGGACTTGGACTGTTCGCGACGCATTTGTTCGTTGATGCTGTCGGCCAGCTTCAGGGCTTTGTCCACCCCGGCCAACACATCGTCAACCTCCGGAACCTGGTCGGAAATGTCAGTCGTCTCAAGAGACGAACTGCCACCTGGACCCGGCCCTTTGGTTTTCTTGCGGAACCGATCTTGGAGCATGGATGTTTCTCCTTACGCCTTGGCCTGGCGAAGCTTCTGAATGCCCACGACTTCCTCGCGGAAATCATGGACGAAATCAGAGAGTTCGTCGGTGTGGTTGAGGTCACGGTTTTGTTGTTCCACCAGATCCACTGCCACCACCAGATCGTCCTTGCGCATCCCTTCCGGCTTTTTCTTGGAAAGGTCGCGTTGCAGAGCAATCGAAGTGGCTTGGTCGATGATACTCACGATCATCCCACCGTTCACGATGTGACCGAGGGTGAAATCGCAGACACCATCTTTCTTCTTGACTTGGTAGAGCACCCGACGAGACGAGAACACCTCGTCACTGCCGAGCTTTGCCAGCTCCTCGCGCGTGTAACCGTTGTTAAGCGGCACTCGCTTGAGGTTGAGCTGGAAAATGTCCACCGCGCCTTGCGGAGTCGGACGCCCAATCTTGATCTTGCGATCAATGCGCCCGTCACGAACCACAGCCGGGTCGAGGATGTCGGAGCGGTTCGTGGCCAGAATGACCAGAGCGCCCGAATCTTCGAGACCGTCCATTTCCGTCAGGAACATGGGAACGATCGTGCGTTCCACATCCGAGCTGATGCCCGAACCGCGCTTGGACAAGATCGCGTCGGCTTCGTCGATGAACACCACCGCCGGATAGCCATGCGTTTCCTTGTGCTTGCGCGCCCGCTGGAAGATTTGACGAACCGTTGCTTCGGCCATACCCACGAAACGATCGAGAATCTCGGGACCCTTGATGTAGATGAATCCCGCAGACTTCGAGCCGCCGTTGTAGATCTTGGCCAGAGCTGTCGCCGTCGCCTTTCCCAGCATGGTCTTGCCGCATCCCGGAGGGCCATAGAGGAGAATTCCCTTTACTGGCTTCTTGCCGTAGAACCGGAAAATATCCGGGTTCCTGTGTGGAAGCTCCACGGCTTCGATCATCTGTTTCTTGGCTTCCGCCAAACCACCGACATCGTTCCAAGTGACGTTCGTTTCAGCCGAAAAGCTGAAGCGTTCGTCGTCTTTCCCGAGGTTGCGGATGATGACGCTGGCCGTTCCGTCAAGCACGACGCGGTCGCCCTTTTCGAGCGCCTTGCCGAGCTTGCCGTTGAAAACGACCCGAACCGAAGACTGGTAGTCCACTTCCGAGAACATTTCGTCGATCACGCGTCGCAGGTAGCCGATGTCACCGCCCAGTTGCGTTGCCGCAACGTCGACGATTTGCATCGTCTCCATAACGATCGTGACCGTGTCGCCAGGGTTGACCTGTTTGTCCTTCGGCAGAAGGACTTCGAGGAACTTCCCTTCGACGGCGATGAGGGCAGTGTTGCCATAACTAGCAGATGCCTTCTTAGTGTACCATCGTTCGACATCTGCACAAAAATCGAGAAACACCTTTCCGTCGTGATCAGTGAAAATCTTGGAGCCCTGAAAACCCGCCACCACATGCTTCTTGGCCTTCATGACATGGGAGGTAAGACCCACATCGGGTTTAATCTCAAGCTCATCACCCACAGCGTAACCCCGCAACGTCCTGACGATATTATCCACTTTTTCAGTGCTGCCGTTCACCATAACAATGGACGAAGGGATTTTTACCTCCCTCTTCACTTCCACCGCCACCACCGTCGCATACGCGAAGGGGGGGGGTAGTGAGCTGTTCGAGCATCTCCTTCTGTTCGAGGAGCTTGGCTTTCGCCTGCTCGAGAGCGTCACGGAGCTTCTGGACCTGTTCTTGGACTTCACGTTCGTTCATGACTGACCTCCTGACCTGACGTTCGCGGTTTGATCTTCAACGGGATTTTGCAGGCATACGTCAACTGCTCGCAAAACTTTCGCCCCCGCTGGATCGTCAATCGTTCCGATGGCAAAGTGAACATTCAGTCCCCTTGCCAACTCCAGTCCTCCCCGGACCGAAGCTACGATTAGTTTTTGTCCGTCATGGGAACTGGTCGGATCCTTCACGCGCACCTTCCAGACTGTTCGTCCTTTCGATGGCGTGTCGAACCCGACGACGAACCCATTGGTTCTTTTCGGGTTCATGACTGGTTCCTTTCTGAACTAGTGACCGATTTACCAAAAGACCGTCAGACCGTTTGACACCTCCTTTTAGTTTTCAAAGACCATTCCTAATGATCTCCAAGGCACATACCTTGAGATACCCCATCTTATCACATTGACAGTTTTATGTCAATAGTTTGTAGTAAAATAAAATCCCCTAGCGCTTTGTTTGCACTAGGGGATACTGTTGCCGACGGCGGTGCCGATGGCCTACGAAAAGATGTGCTCGACCAGTTCGGAGAGCGCCTTCTTGGCCTTGACCCACGGGTCGATGAGGACGACCTGCCAGTCCTTGCGGAGACCGACGTCGTCGCTGCCGACTTTGGGGAACTCGAGGCGGACGCAGGTCCAGAATGCCTTGTGAATGAGGTCTTCCTCGAGATGAACGGTCGCGTGCTCGCGGATGATCTCCTTCTTTTTCTCCTCGGTGATCTTGTCGCCGAGTTCGGGAATCTCCTTCTGTAGCCGGGTGTGCAAAGCCTTCGTTTTCTCCTCGGCGCCCACCATCACGACGTAGAGCTTCTTGAGATCGTCGGAAAGAATGCCCACGACTTCTTCGCCTTCCTCTACTCCGTAATCCGGAGACTTCATTCCCTTGAGAGAGACCTCGGATACCATTCCCATGACCTTCTTGAGAAACAACATGGCAAACCTCCAATGTGTTACTCGAAAACCCTACACCGTGCAGGATTTCAGGGGTAACGAATTGACGAAATGTTCTGAAAATCATTATATTACAATAGGGTTCTATTGTCAATGGTTTTGGTTTTCTTTGATTAAATTTTAGATTTCCTTGGCTGGTCTGGTAGGTTGACACAGATTTTTATTTTGCTATAATTCCACTATAAAGCTCTTTGTAATTAACTCCGCTCCGCCTGCAGATGTAACAGCAAATTAGCCTCGGTACCTGCAGTTCTATGCAAAGATTCTAATATGAGAAATGTAAAAATGCTTATGACCTCCTTAGAATTCAATCTTCTAAAAGACAGTTGTTATTTTCGGAATCATTAAATTAGAGGAACGAATGAAGTGCTAAATAGGCGATTTCAAGGATTATTAGAGATGAGTGGAGTTAATTACAGAGAGTTTTTTTAAGTTTTAAACTGGCGATAAACTTATTGGCCCTACATTAGGAAACTGCTGCAAATACCAAATTTTGATATCATTCCAGTGAGTTCTAATATTGTTTTCTTGCCAGAGCAAATGAAAATCTCCTTTACGGAGGTTTTTATTTTGCTTTAATGTTATTATTTGTAGAAATAAATTTGACATATTTATATATAAATATTATATATAATACATACAATTACATAATATTGCAGGACAAAACTTGACAACAGTACATGATAGAATATATGATTGATTCAAATACATAAAAGCATATCATTATGGAAATCATACCACTATTAAAAAAGTTCGGGCTTAGTGAAAAAGAAATCAAGGTATATTTGGCTTTGTTGGAATACGGCCCCGCTTCCGTAAGAAAATCAGCACAAATAAGCGGCGTTAATCGAGGGACCGCCTACGATATTTTAAAATCTTTAAAAACAATGGGGCTTATCAGTTATTACCACAAGGGTGCAAAACAAATGTTTGCTGCTGAAGATCCTAGGAAATTTTTAGACGCTATTAATGAAAAAGAACAAAACCTCATTACCGTAAGACAAGATATGCAAAACGCCATACCGCTACTTCAATCCTTGTATAGCAAGGCAGGCAGCAAGCCGACGGTGAAATTTTATGAAGGCATTAAAGCAATGAAAACTATTTTGCAAGATGTGCTTGAGGTTACTGAACATTCGAAAGAAAAAACGTACTATATCTTTTCTTCTTCCACGATTCGCCCTTACCTGCACCAGGCGTGGCCGCTTTTTACAACAGAAAGAGTTAAAAGAGGTATTTACGTTAAGTCGATTGGGCTGGGCCACACTGGCACCAAAGCTCCCCTGGCAGAGAGAAAAGGAATTACCGAAAAGCAGGGCCCTCCTACGTACTTTTTAATTTATCCGGGCAAGGTAGCCATGATTTCAGTTAATGAACACAAAGAATTGATGGGATTAATCGTACAAGATCAGGCAATGTTTGAATCGCAATTACAGATTTTCAATTACATTTGGCAGACCCTGTAAAACCGTGAGTTACGAAATAGTTTGAAGGGGCTGTCACATCGCTCTTTTACAATTCCATAAAACAAAGAAAGGACCATGGTTATGGTAATCCGAAAATTAGAGGCAAAAGACGCAGAGCAAGTGGCTTTGCTCATACCTCAGTTAACCAAAAACATCATTGAGCCAGAAAATCTGGCTAGGCGGATCCGGGATTTGCCTAGCCAACCACATTCCCAGTTTTTCGTGGTTGAAAACGCGGGTCTTGTTGTTGGTTTTGGGGGATTGGCCTGGTATGTCATCCCTTCAAAAGGACTGATTGCCTGGGTTGAAGAAATTGTTGTAGACATAAGCTGCCGAGGCAGGGGCTATTCCCGCGCATTGATGCAATGCATTGCCCAAGAAATTGTTAGGCAAAACATCAAACAGGTCAAGCTAACCACTGGCACGCCCGAAGCGGCTGCATTGTATCGCAGCCTGGGGTTTGTCAAAAAGGACCAAGACTACTTCGTAAAAACGTGCGTCTAACCATCCACCAAAAAGGAGCTTGTTATGAAAGAGCGGAAAAAATCGTGCGGACTGAATGCCAACTTGCAAGCATGGCAAGGAATTCAGTGGGAAGGAAATAACTGGAGCGGCGCGCAATGGCACCAGCTCGCCCGACTCTTAAACTCGGGGCAGCAATTCGGTTGCCTGGGAATTCACTACCCCTACTTAATTAGGGATTCCGAAACCGGCAATTGGTATGAAATTCCATCACAAGAAATGCCCGACGCTCACTGGTACGAAAGAGCGGTAATTCGAAGTGCAGCATACGATAATCCTCAAAGGATCTTCACCATTTTCTTTAGTTGGGAGGCGGGTTTCAGCGATCTTAGAAAAGCGTGGATATGGACACAGCCACCGAATGAAAACGGGGAGCCAGTGAATGCCATCGATTTTGACACTCTATCTGGCGGCGGCATTGACGGTGATCGTCCCTACCAACCGAGCGTCTTGCAAACAACACACGGAGATTTGCTCAGAGTAGGAGAAGATACCATCTCTTTCCCAGAGTACAGCTATCGTGTTGATCCGCTCGTGGACGTGAAATACAAAGGGCGCCTCGATGGTCAGACTTACGGAGGCTTGTTCATCGTGCCACCAGATTACCAGGTAAAACTTTGGACCAATCAAATAAGATTCAGCGAGTGATATGTTCCACCCACGGCACCTACTCAAAGGAGTTTTCCATGAAAGAACCCAAGGGGTCACTCAAACTTACAATCGTCTTGGGCGTCTTGCTGGTGAAGCGCCCCATTACTGCCGACGACTCGGGGCAAGAAACTGCACACGACTCCAGTGGCAAACCATCACCCTACCTTGCTATGGATAAGCAGTATGGCAGGAATTGGGACCTAATCTTTGGCAAACCAAGTGCCAACTAATGGCACCTCAGGCTCTCCTTGCATAAACGCAGGAGAGCTTTTTATTTCAAAATAAGAGAACTACCCTATACTGGAACTTTTCTCTATTGATATTTGGTAGTTGTGTTTTTCCCTAAGTACGGATACCATGGATACAATCATCTTGTAACTGCTCTTTGACAGGAGGCATTTTTATGAAACGGGAAAATGGCCAACGCAAGAAAATGTTTGAGGTGTACATTGACGTTGGAGAGGATTTGGACTTGGCTAGAAGAAAGCTATTTGACCTGATGAGTAAAATAAACTCTAAAAATGAGCGGTTGGTTTTGGTCGTTATGACTGAAGCCGTACACCTTGAAACGGAGGATCATCTGTGAACTTCCTAGGCCTGCGCGGTAGCAATATCGCCAGGCTTTTTTATTGGCACGCTTAGTATTCTGTAACCGGGCTTAGCGCGGTTGGTTGTTAATTTTTGGAATTCATGTAAGATGAAATCAGGTTTTTGCTCTTTGTTGTTCTTTGTCAAAAAGGAGTTTTCTGATGAACCTTAACCAATCGAAGATTGACCGCATCAACAACATTATTCAAGACGCGTTCAAAGACTTTAATTACTCCCAAGGATTAGTAAGTTTCCTAGCAGAGTCAACTCCCTTCTTTGGAAAATTCTTCAGGACTTCAAGATTAGCGAGAGTTGCCCAAAAACACATGGCGTGTTTGGAAAAACTCACGCAAGCTTTTGAACTTGGCTATGTTCCTGGCGGCATTGAAGGACACCCCGAAGAATGGACATACGTCACCCTGATTGGAGAATTGGACCTAAGATACTGCCCATTGAACATGGCGTATAGTAAAGAGCGACGTGCCCTGATCCAAGAAAGGCTGCGGACTTCTGGCGCCAGCGTGCTGGCAAAAACCCAAACAAACAGCGGCTACCAAATGCGCCTTAGTGTGGACGCGATTTTGGACCTGGAAGGACTTTCGCCTCCCATGAAAAACAGGCCAAGACAACTGAGTTACGGGAATGCCAATAAGAAATATTGGATTGCCTGGGCAAACGAAATCAAAAGAGAAATCAGCCAACGACTAAGTCAATAACCAGACCATACCCGGACATTATACTGTCTGGGTTTTTAATTTAAAAATTCGGAAGAAGTTCCTGAGTTTTTGCCTTCCCGAATCTTCATGGGTGCTTTTTGTTGACGCTATAATAAAAATATGTTATCTTTAAAAAGTGATTTTGATTCAAAGCTCTTTTCCAAAAGAAAGGACTGTGCTATGCAAACCGAAATGTGGCAGGAAGTGGTAGAGACTTTGTTTGGAATTTCATTCCAAAATCCCGAACTTCTTCGGCAAGCCCTTACTACCAGAAATCGACAGATAAACGTCGAACCAGACGTCGGCTGCGGTGAAAGAATGGAAGTACTTGGAGATGCGGCCTTACGATTTCTGGCTGTGGAATATATCCACAAAAAACTTCGAGAAGGCAGAGAAGGAAAAGTCACAATGATTGTTGACAAAGTTGTTGCCAACAAGTTTCTTGGCAATCTGGCTTGTCAGCTGGGCATTGACCAACTGATTAGGACGGGCCCATACGATCCTCACCCATCAACGTCAAGCAATGGTTCTTTGTATCCACAGAAGATCCATAGCGATGCTCTGGAAGCCATCTTTGGCGCGATCATTTTGGATCAAGGTAGAACTCTGGGGCTAGAATGCATTGATCGGTTCTTGGCAAAGCATATTTTTCCGGCGTGCGACGAGTTTTTCTACGCAAGCTTTGAAGAATTGAGAAATCCCATGGATAGGGTTCAGCAGCTGGCCCGTTTGCGCTTCAAGAAAAATCCTAAATATCTTGCGCGGTATGCACGAACCAATTTTTCTTGGATTTGCGAATGCGTGGTCGGCAGGAACGTATTGGGACGAAGCCAGGGCCAAAATCGAAAAGATGCCCAGCGCAACGCAGCCCAAAACGCACTTGAGGTTTATTTTGCCAATAAATAAACAAGTATCATAGCCGCGCGGCTTACCGACGCGGCTTTTTTATTTTATTTCAATCAATTCTTTGAAGTGATTGCTAATCTGTAGGATTTGTGTAGGATTAAATAAAGTTTCAGTTCTTTTTTGTTCTTTCTTGTTCTTTGTCAAAGAGGAGTCTTGCGATGAAGTATCCGCAGACCGTGGAAGTTCTTTCTGCACGCATTCGTCAGCATTACCCAAATGCCGCGGACCAACTGGAAGCCGCCGACAAGTTGCTTTTCAAGCAAGGCATATACCATGACATCCAATTTCCGGCTTATCTGCTTTGGATGCTTGAGCAATTGGATGGGTTTGAGGATCGGGAAACAGCCGGCCGATGGTTGGGTTGGGCAGGAGCTAAGATGGATGGCATTACGGTATTGAACATTACTACGCTCCAAGACGTGCGCAATCTTGTCCGAGCCGACAAACTGACGCAAACGGAAAACAACCCCACGCCCCTTGGAAAGAAAAAATCCAAAAAACAAAAGGGGGTGCCTCGTGGAAACCCAAGAAATTCCTGATTGGCTGCAGGCTAACAACCAGCCTCCGCTAACTACTGACGATGTGTGCGCCGCGTGGATGCGCCTTATCAAAACAAAAGTGCATGGCAGGGTCATTGAACTTCAGTGCCATGGCGGCGATGGCTACCACATTGTCGCCACCATCGACCAGGTTATTCCGATTCTGGGCGTGGGCATCGCATTGAAAATCCGTGATGCTTCCATAGTTGCCCAGCAAAACCAGGAAGCGGACTTCAATTATCCGCGCACCGCTCTGCCTGAAGCACGGTATGTCTTTTTGGGAATACCTGATTTTCCGCCGGAGTTTCGCGACCACCTGATTGTCCTTCCAGCGGGAGGCGATTGCCTGGACCAGTCGTGGGAAACCTCATTTGGCGGGTGCCTATGCATTGCGTTCATTTTTCTTTGATCTTTGACCTCCAATACGATTGGAGGCTTTTTTTAGAAGCTTACGTCCTGTAAGGATGGCCTTCCGCTCACGTCGTTACTGGTATGAAGCAAAAAATTATTGCTATCTTATTTATGATGTGCGTGGCTTTGGCGCCGGTGATTGCGCTGGCTGCTTTTGATCCTGGACCGCCGCCGGCTCCCCTGGCTGATATTTCCGTTACCGGCCTGATGAACAAAATTTTGGACTTTATTTGGCCGCTGTTTATCGGCTTTGCGGTCATTATGTTTATTGCCGCGGGATTTTTGTTTTTGACGTCAATGGGAGACGCGACCAAAGTGGCCGCCGCGCGCCAGTCACTGTTGTGGGCGATCGTAGGCGTGATCGTTGGAATTCTGGCGTTTTCTATTCCGCTGATTATTAGAAACACGCTTGGGTTTTAACTTGCGCTTTACTTACCTGCTGATAAGCACTACAATAAAACCAATGGGCTACTAAATATGAATTTTTGAGAATATATGAACTAAAAAGGTTTTGTTTTCGTATATTCGTAAAAAATTCGTATTTCGTAGCGAAATCATGAAGAAGTTTTTTTCCAAAAAATACGATCGGGCTAAATTGAATTTAGAGAATTTCAGATCTAAAGCAGTGGTGCGCCTTGCCAATTTGGCAAAGCGGCTGGACCAAAGCCACAGCAAAAACGAAAAGAAAAAGTAGGCATGCTAATAGCATAACCAAAAATTTCCGCTTGTGCGAGAAATTTTCGGGTATGCGAATATGCCCATGCGAATAAAAGTAGCATCCAAATAGCGCAAAGTTTACCTTCGCAAACATTATCCAAATGCGCCCACCCAAATAAAAAACAGTCTTTTTAAAAAGATTGTTTTTTTGTTACAATACTTTCATGATAGTCAAATTTAGAAATAAAATATATAAAATTGTTTGGCGAAAACGGCGCGTCAGGCGCAGAGCTGGTAGAAAGGCGGAATTTATAAAGTACAAACTCCAAGCACGAGAATTGGTAGAAAACCGGATCGCGCATTTTAACGTGGCATATCAATTCCCCATCAAAAAAATTACCATCAAAAACCAAAAGACTCGCTGGGGCAGTTGTTCCAAAAAGGGAAACTTGAATTTTAATTATAAAATCGCCCTGCTGGCGCCGGCGATGGCCGACTATATTATTGTCCACGAGCTGTGCCATTTGGAGCAGTTTAACCACTCCCCCGCTTTTTGGGACCTGGTCAAAAAAACCATTCCAAATTACAGGGCAATCAAAAAACAATTTAAAAAAATCCACTTGTAAAAAAATACCATAATTTCCGCAGGTGCGAAAATCATGGTATTTTTATTCGCAAATTACCAAGTTAATAGACCTATCTTTTTTTATTGGCCAGCGTCTTGATGTCTTTTGCAATTCCTTTCCAGTGGCCTTTTAATTCTTTGACAAATTTATCCACGTCTTTTTTGTCTATCTTTTTTAGGGTTTGGTATTTATCTGACACTTCGCTAACAATTTTATGGTATGCTTCTTCGTTGATTTCTTTTAAGTTCTCCAGTTTCTCCAAAATTTCACCCTTGGCTTTTAAAGACCATGACCTTACCTTCTGGCGATTCTTAGCGGCGTTTTTTGATCCATACAGAAAGTAAGCTCCAGCGGCCGCGGCGACCATAGCTACCAGGCCCGCGCCAGCCATAACCGTTTTTGTAATATTAGGTTTTCCCATGATTTTGGAGTAATCACGAATATACCAATACGATCAAATATATCCCGATAAAAATTTAGAAAATTTTATACGGGATCCCGTATGCCGTCGGCATCGGGACAAATATTAAAAATATACAAATGTGCTGGATTGCCACGTCGCTTCGCTCCTCGCAATGACGGACGGAACGGATTTGTATATTAGTAAAATTTGTATATTATTTTAGATTTGTATATTCGTGATTACTCCTTTTATTTTTCTTTCGACTTTTTGCGGTTTTTTAAAAATGACACCGCTGACAGTATAAACGACGCAAATTGGGCTCCCCCGCTTTTAGCCTTAGCTCGCAGGGCTTCAATATCGCTGATGATTTTTTGACCTTCTTCCCTGACCATCGTCAAAAAACGGTGCAAGTTTTTTAACACTAAAATAACATAAACGATAATCGCCACAAACCCCACGGTAACCAGTATCAAAAAAATGCTCAAAGCAAAAAATAAAATATTGGTGGAAAGAATGGTATCCATAATCTTGAAAATTCTAAACTCTAAACTCTAAATTCTAAACGTTTTGGGATTTGTTATTTAGAATTTGGAATTTATTTAGGATTTAGAGTTTCGGATTTAGAGTTTCGTTCATTGTAGCACATTTTAAAAATAGTACAAAAAATTTACATCAACCTGGCAGTTTATCGCAAAATGTGATATTATTTGACTCATGTCTGGCAACGAAATTATTGTAAAATTTAATAACGTTTCCTTTGCGTGGGAAAGAAATAAACCCTTATTAGATGAGGCCAGTTTTTCTTTGCGCCGTGGATCCAAAATAACCTTGATGGGCCAAAATGGCGCCGGCAAAAGCACTATATTTGAATTAATTATGCAGAAAGCGACTCCGGAAAGCGGCACCATTAATATTTCAGATAATATTACGATTGCCCGATCCGCACAAGTAATCCCCCGCCAAGAACTTGATTTGACCGTAAAAGAATTTTTTGAAAAGTGCTTTACCAGCAAAGTATATGACATCGATGTAAAGATTAGTGACGTGCTGGAAGTGGTAAACTTGCACATTCCGCTTGATAGGATTATTAAAAATTTATCTGGCGGACAGCAAGCGCGGCTTTTACTGGCTTCCGCGCTCATCCAAGACCCTGACTTACTGTTGCTTGACGAGCCGACCAACAATTTAGACAAAGCCGGCATTGCCCACTTAACCACATTTATCAAAGAGTATCCCAAAACTTGTATTGTCATCAGCCACGATGCCGACTTTTTAAATTCCTTTACTGATGGTGTTTTGTATTTGGATATTTTCACCAAAAAAGTTGAGCAATATACCGGCGACTATTTTTCGGTGGTAAAAGAAATTTCCAATAGATTAGAAAGAGAACGCATGAAAAACGCCCGATTAGAAAAAGACATTTCTCATCGGAAAGAACAAGCAAACTTTTTTGCTCAAAAAGGCGGACACTTGCGCGACGTTTCGGCCAAAATGAAAAAGCAAATTGAAAAGTTGGAAGAAGATATTGTGGAAGTTCGGCGCGAAGATAAAACCATCCGCGATTTTCAAATCATTTGCCAGGAGGATTCGGGCGGAGATATTATCACCCTCAATTCAGTGACGGTGGCTATAAAACACAAATTTGTTGACAAGAAAGTGAATGTTCGGCTTACTAAAAAAGAACGGCTTTTGTTGCAAGGACCCAACGGAATTGGCAAAACCACCCTGCTGGAAAAGCTAGCATCGGGACACGCAAAAGGAGAACACGTAAAGCCGGGCACAAACATCAGCTATTACCGCCAAGATTTTTCTAACTTGGATTTTAATGCCACAGTATACCAAGTACTGCAAAAAGCCATGCAAGATAGAGGAACGGAGCAACATTTGCGCGCGCACGCCGCCGGATTTTTAATAGACAATGAGTTACTAAAAGCTAAAATCGGCCAGCTTTCCGAAGGTCAAAAAGGCTTGGTGGCTTTTGCCGCCATATCGTTGCAAAGGCCTGGACTTTTAATTTTAGACGAACCCACCAACCACATTAACTTCCGCCACATTCCGGTCATAGCCAAAGCCATTAATGAATTTGAGGGAGCCATGATTCTAGTCAGCCACGCGCAAGACTTTGTGGAAAAAATAAGCATTGACCAAGTTTTAGATTTGGGAAAATTTTTATAAGAATCGCAAAAATCTTCAGGACATTTAGCGCTTTGGATTCTCTTGTTTTTTTAGTAAAGTTATGTAGGATATAAGTTAGCGTTTCGTTTTTCAGCCCCTTTTTAGCACCTTGACATCTTCAGGAGGTTTCATGAACACAAATGTATGCACTGACCGGATCCGCTACGTAATGGGAAATTGTACATTGGATCCTGTATCAAAAATCATCTGGCTGACACTGCTCTTGGCTATAAGGGATAAAAACAAGTTGGTGACATTCAGCCAACAGCGCGGAAAACGAAAGATGACGATGATGCTGGATAATGAGCTGGAAATGGTGCCACCTCCGACTCACTTGGCGGCTGGGATTTTCAGAATGCTCCGCCGCCTTGGTCGGGATAACGCCCGCTACAAAAAGGGCCCTTTTTCTTTCACTTACACCGAAACGGGCCACGAAAAAAAGCTTGAGTGGCTTATCAATTATGACAACGACAACGATCCTGTTTCGCATTTGGATGTTTCAATCCAAAACATGATCGAAAAAAAAGAAGAGGAAGAATCCATCAAACAGAATCTTGCCAAGCAGGCCCAGAAAAAACGGCGACTGCGAAAATTGGTCGCCACCATGGTCTGGCTGGCACTTCTTGCCGGTCTGCTCCTGATAAAGTGCTGAACACTACAACCCGCTTACTTTTAGGTAAGCGGTTTTTATTGCTTTTTAAAATAATTTAGCGCAATATTAATCCATGATTATTGATGATGTAACAATTACGGTCAAGGCTGGTGATGGCGGAAATGGCCTGGTCAGTTTTAGTAAAACGAAAATGTCGCTGGGGCCGACCGGCGGCAATGGCGGCCAAGGCGGCAATGTTTTTTTGCAGGGAGTTTCCGATTTAACGGCGCTTAAACAGTTTCGTTTTAAAAAAGTATTGAAAGCCGACAATGGGGAGCATGGCAGAAATCAAAACAACGACGGGGCGGACGCCAAAGATTTGGTTCTGTTAGTTCCGGTCGGGACCCTTGCCCACAATCTTGCCACCGGCCTTACGATAGAAATTACTAAAATTGGCCAGACTGAATTAATTGCCAAAGGCGGACGCGGCGGCAAGGGAAATTTTTTATACCGATCGGCCACCAATACCACGCCACTGCAAGCCGGAAAGGGCCGCACCGGAGAAACTTTCCAAATGCGCCTGGAGCTAAAAATGATTGCCGACGTGGGATTTATCGGTTTGCCTAATGTGGGAAAATCTAGTTTATTAAATGAATTAACTCGAGCCAGCGCCAAAGTCGCCAACTATCCATTTACCACGCTGGAACCGAATTTGGGCGTTTACTATGATTTGATTTTGGCGGACATCCCGGGGTTAATTGAAGGTGCTTCAGAAGGCCGCGGACTTGGCATTACATTTTTAAAGCACGTGGAGCGAACCAAGGTATTATTTCATTTGGTTTCTGCCGAATCACAAAATCCTCTGCAAGATTACCAAACGGTGCGCAAGGAACTAGAACAATACAATCCCCTGCTTTTGGAAAAGCTAGAATATGTATTTTTAAGTAAAAGTGATGAAGTGCCAGCAGAAAAAATCACACAAATTAAAAAGGAATTTGCCGATATGGACAAAGAAATCACCGAAATTTCTATTATTGATAGCACGAGCCTTGAGCGTGTCAAAAAAGTACTAAACGCTATTATTAAAGAAAAAACAAGCTAACCTCTATAGCGACGTGAATCTTGAAACTCCCTTAGTAAAGGCAAGTTTCAGGTCTTTGCTCAAAATATGGACTGCAAATGTGCAATAATTCTAAAACGTAGCTTGCTACGTTTTAGAATTCTATCACATTTTCGCCCTCACATTTTGAGCAAATCCCAAGAAAGAGTTTCAAGATTCACGTCGCTGGCGCTATTGACCCTTCACCTTGAAATGACTAATTTCAAGGTGAAGGGTTGACTTTGCAACTTATACATGCTATGCTGGCAGTAGGTTAGTTGCTTCAAAAATTGGTCGAGTTTTTATAATTGCGCTAATCTTAAAAAATAAAAAACAAATTCACATGGAAGGAACTATCAAGAATTTGGTTACCGATAAGAACTTCGGCTTCATCGCCGTTGAAGGCAGGGAAAAAGATTTATTTTTCCACGCTAATTCGTTGGTACCAGGAGTCTCTTTTACGGATTTGCAAGTTGGTGACAAGGTGTCATTTGACGAAGCTGATTCTCCAAAAGGACCAAACGCAGTAAACGTAGCTAAAATGTAAATTTTGGAGCGCTGCAAAAAAACAAGCCTTTTCTAAGGCTTGTTTTTTTGTTTTTGTGAAAATAATTTTTATAATGATTATAACTATTATAAATGTTATAACGTGCCGTTTTAGTAGTAATCCTTCACCTTCTTTAAATCCGAATGCCGGCGCAGTTTTTCCAGCGCCTTTGCTTGGATTTGCCGGATGCGCTCGCGCGTGACGCCAAACTCCTCACCGGTTTCCTCCAGCGTGTGCATCACTCCATCGTCTAAGCCAAAGCGCATGCCCAAAATTTTCAATTCCCGCTGGGTCAACTCGCTGGAAATTTCCTTGAACCGGTCCTTTAATAATTTCCGAGCGGCCTCAGTGTTGGGCGCTACCGTTTTGTCGTCTTTGATAAATTCAGCCAACACACTGTCTTGCTTGTCTTTGTCTTCGCCAATGGGCGTTTCCAGCGACACCGCTTTTTGGGCGATCTTGCGAATGTGGTGCACCTTGTCAACGTCCAGCCCCATTTCGGCGGCAATCTCTTCGGCTAGCGCCTCGCGCCCCAATTCCTGCAAAAGGCTTTTGCGAACCTTGGTATATTTGGAAATAGTTTCAATCATGTGCACCGGAATCCTGATGGTTCGAGCCTGGTCAGCCAAGGCACGGGTGATAGACTGGCGGATCCACCAAGTAGCATAGGTTGAAAATTTATAGCCGCGACGCCAGTCAAACTTTTTAACGGCTTTAAAAAGGCCCAGGTTTCCTTCCTGAATTAAATCCAGCATGGTCAAATTTGGCGAGCGCCCCACATACTTTTTGGCTATGGAAACTACCAGCCGCAAATTGGCCAGGGCCAGCCGATTTTTGGCTTCTTCGTCGCCATGCTCAATGCGCTTGGCCAGTTCCTTTTCTTCTTTGGCCGACAAAAAGCTGGACTTGCCGATTTCTTTTAAGTACATCTGGATCGGGTCAATTTTGGAGAGCAATACTTTTGCCTTTTTTTCTTTCTTTCCTTTGACCTGTAAAAATTCGCGCACGTCCCTTACCTCAATACCCCGTTCTTTTAATTGGTCATAAATATTTTCCAGCGCGTCAACATTGTGTTCTATAGAAGGCAGGGCGTAGAGAATTTCGGAAGTTGTCAAAAAACCGCGCTCGCCACCTTTTTTTAGGAGCAATTCAATATCAGCTTTGCTGATTTTTATTTTTGCGGTAGCGGTTTTTTTATGCCGCTTTGCCGGCTTTTTTTGAAACCGTTTTTTAGCAGCTTTGGCCGGTTTTTTAACTTTTTTCTTCATTATAAATGTGATACCAATATGCAAATACTCATACCAATGATACCAATAAAAACGTATTAGTATGATTGGCATGGCCGCGCCGCCTCGCAAGGCGGCGCGGATTCGCAGATTGGTATCACTACAATTCTTTGGTCAGCGCGTTGAACCCCTCCATTAGCTCGCTGACTTTTTTTGAGTCGCTTTGAGCTTCGGCTTCCTTAATTTCTTGCGCGAGCCCGGCCAGTTTGTTTTTTAATTCTATATTTTTTAACTGCAAAAGGCAAAGTAACAGTTCCTGACGGCCGTCATCCTGGTATTCAGCTTCGGCGCGCAAAGCCAGTGCCGCCAGAAAGTTTTTCAATTCGGCGTCCAATTGGTCCCCGGTAAACAGCAGCTTAAAATCTTTTTTTAGCTCACTCTCCTCCGCCGGCGCTTGCTCGCCCACAATCTTTTTTACTTCTTCCAAAAATTTCTGCGCGGTTTTGGAAAATAGCCGATAGTGCGCTTCTTGCAGGGCCAAAATATCATCAGGGTTTTTTAAAATCAGACTAATCACTTTTTCTTCTATCAGTTTTTTTCTTTTTTCTATTCCAAAATTGTTATCAACTTCCAAGCTATCCGTTTTTGTATTCGTAATTCGCCCAGATTCTCCACCAAAGTCCGGACTCGCCTTTGGCGAGGTAATCGTAGGATTTTTAATTTTCGCCAACTCCTCCAAAATAGCCTCTTCTTTAACTCCCAATTTTTGCGATAACTTTTGCACCCAGTACGATTGTTCTATTTTATTTTGCAAACGCTTAATAGCTGATAGCACCACGGCGCCAATGTCTTTTTTCCCCTGGGGCAAGGCGCTGTCAAACTGCAAAAAAGCCGAATCAAAATAGTAATCCATGATGCTCTTGGCTTTTTGCACCGACGCTTCCCAAATTTTGGGATCCTGTAAAATAATGTCGGCCGGGTCATATTTTTTGTCACCCTGGCCGTAATGCTCAATGATTTTTATGTTAAAGCCTTGTTCTTGGGCCAGGTTAATTCCCCGCTTGGTGGCCGAGTCGCCGGCGATATCCATATCAAAAGCCAAAATCAAATTTTCAGAATAGCGTTTTAAAATGACCAAATGCTGCTGGGTCAGCGCCGTTCCGGATGCCGCTACCGTGTTTTCAAATCCGGCTTGGTGGCACATGATAACATCGGTGTAGCCTTCGGTTACCACGCACTGGTTTTGTTTTCGTACTGCCAGCTTGGCATGGTTTAAACCGTACAAAATTCCGCTCTTATCATACAGCAAAGTCTGGGGCGTGTTGATATATTTTGCGGTCTCGCCAACTTGTTTAAAAACCCTTCCGCCAAACCCCACCACCTGACCATGCAAATCAAAAACGGGGAACATGATGCGGCCGCGAAACCGATCATAAGAATCCTGCTTGCGCTGCTCTTTTTCTATGGCAAGGCCCGCTTTTACAATTTCCTCGCGCTTATATCCCTTGCCGATTAAAAAATCAGTCAGGCCACCCCAGGTATCGGGCGAATATCCCAGGCGCCACTTTTTAATACTTTCTTTGGTAATGCCCCGCTTTAATAAATAGTGCTCTGCTTCTTTGCCGATGGCCGAAGCTTCCAATTGTTTTTCAAAAAACTTGCAGGCCAGCTCGCAGATTTCATGCAATCGCTGGCGCTCGGTTCTTAGCTGGATATTTTCTTTTTTTAATTCAATGCCGGCCTTGTTGGCCAAGATGCGCAGGGCATCGGCAAACTCAACACCTTCAATTTTCATGACAAAGTCAAAGATACTGGACCCGGCCCCGCAGTTGGAAACCGCAAAGTTAGTTGCTATATAAGAATGATCTTGATCAACCGTAAGGTTGTATACGGGACCTGCGTAAGGCCTTTTCTTTAAAGATCTAATTGGTAACATCCAATATTTTGACCCATCTTCTTTGCGATACACACAACTGTGCTGTGATTTTGCCTCATCTGACCAAATAATACAATAAGCTTCTTTATGGGAAACTTCTTTTTTGTCTTTTTTCGCAAGTTCAATTCTAAATGAAGGATAAAAATTATTTCTTAGCAGAATATCAACTAATTGTTCACCTAAAACTCGGGAAACCGTTTTTATGGACAGATGCTTTTTAACAGAACGATTTGCGATAAAGTCAGTTCCATCGCCCCTCCATATCGCTTGCAATAATACGTTTTGTTTATCAAAAGGTAGTTCTTGAAAAATAAATGGAATGTGCTTATTTTGTGATCCTTTCCCACATAAATTTTCGAAGATGTCAGCCAGATAGGCGTGGCAGGCTGTTATTTCTATGCCAGTTTTATTGCCGTTCCTTCTTCTATGAATTTTTGCGTCAATTCCAAAAATATTTTTAATGAGCAATACTATTTCCTGCGCGAAATCTTCTTCAGTATTTCCCAAACTAAACCTAATATAAGCCCTGTGATTGCTTCCTTCCGCGATATAATATCCTATCAGTTTAAGAAAATCATCGGTTATTTTTATATTATAAGGAATTTGAGGCGGCCGCGGACCAAACGTATATTTTTTATTAAGGTAGTCTTCAAGATTTATCTTTTCTAAATTATTTACATCACTATTTATTGGATACAATAGAAAATCCCCCATTTTTATTTCGCCAGCAGGGATTTCTAGTAAAGGAAAATATTTTTTGATTTTTTGGAAATACTCTTCCCTGTCTTTCTTTAAAAACTTTCTATACTGCACATAGTCCCGATTGTGCGAACTAATATTTCTTAAAGATAATGCTTTGGGACGCACTATAAAAACTTTATGGTCAGCAGTTAATGATATAGTATCGCCTAATTTTCTTGCCTGGATATCAACCAAATCTCCGTTGTAGAGTCTTTCGTGCTTTGCTAAAATATTCCGGATCTGGCCCTTTCCAGAATAAACATAATGACTTTCATCAATATCTTCAATATTATGCAAACCAAAAGGAGTCTTTACTTTTTGGCCTGGCGGAAAGCACCCAAAACAATGCCACATTTGGCGGCCGGGCGAAACAAAAAACGAAGGGCTTTTTTCTGAATGGAACGGACAGACTCCCCGCAAATTGACTCCGGTTTTGGTCAGCTTGATGTAACTGCCAACCACATCCACCACCGAAAGCTTGTTTTTGATTTGCTCAATTTGGGAATCCATGACTAATAGGGAGATTATGCCATAAAAATTTTAAAAAATCAAACCAAAAATCAGCTCCAAGCTGACTTTTGGTTTTCCACTTAATATTAACTTGCAGATGTTATCATTTCTGCCAACTTTTTAAGTTCTTCAAAATCCACCATTGGCCCCAATTGCGTAGAAATATATCCCTGATAATTCTCAAAAAATACTTTTTCCTTTGCCCACACTTCTTTAAATTCTTTTTCCAATCCGTACAAGGGATATAGTTTTATGTGCACATGATTAACTCCCATCCCTTCCATTGCCATGGCTACCCTATTTACCTGCAATCCCTTCTTTAAAATTTCTGAAACTTTTTTAGTGGCAATCATTAAATTTTTATATTCTTCATCTGGCATTAAAAAAGCATCTGAATCAAAATGATTCTTTGTCATTACCAAAGTCATGCCTTTGGTATTCGGATTTACATCTAATATGGCAATGCTATCACTGTCTTCGTAGATGCTGGCCGATTCAATTTCCTTATTTACAATTTTACAAAAAACACAATCCATTTTGAATTATTCTAATTATTCTAAGTGCTCTAATTATTCTAAGGAATGACTAAAAACGTGAATGACTAATTGCTAAAACGGTTTTGGGATTTTGTTCATTAGGATTTATTTGGGTCAATTAGAATAATTAGGTCAATTAGGTTAATTATTAACGTACTTGGTACGTTAATGTCACCGTGCTGTCCACTTCCTGCTGGCCGGTTTGGATTTGCGGGGCAGTGGTGGCAACATCCTTGGCACCCGCTGCCGCTCCATACAGTGGCTGAGGGTAGCCGCCGTATCCTTCGGAAATGTTTACCAATTTTCCAACTTGCAGACCGGACTGTCGCATAATATCGGCTAGCTTTTCTTTGGCGTTGGCGATGGCTTTTGCCCGAGCTTCTGACTGCACCTTTTCCGGGTTATCAATGGCAAATTGCAAGTCGCCCACATTGGTGGCGCCGGCCGCGGTTGCCTTGTCCAAAATAGCGCTGATTTTTTCAAAGTCCCTTATTTTCACCGACAATTCCTGGTCTAAAGAATAACCGCCAAAGACCCTCCCTCCGCCTACATACGTCGGAGCCAAAATTGCCCCAGGCGCCGCTGACGAAGGCTGCAAGATTCTTGGATAGTCATACACGGGAGTTAAATTGTACAGCGTGGTTTGAATATCTTTGTCATCAACGCCCAAATCTTTAATAGCTTTAATAACGGCGTTCATTTTGTCGTTATTTTGGTTGACCGCGTCCTGGCTTTTTTGCGCACGGGTCGTCACGCCCAGAGTTACCAGCGCCACATCGGGTTTGCCAAAGGCCTTGCCCTGCCCAGAAACCGTTATTTCATGGGGGCTATTTTGAGGTGAAACATTGTACTGGTAAAATAAAAATCCAACGCACACTAATAAAAAACCGGCAACAAAAACTGCCGCGATAGTAAAAAACCTTTTGGAAAGGTCAATGATGATGTCGAGTTCTTGGTCCATACATTTTTACTCCGTAAAAATACGCGGATTCACGCTGATTAAGACGCGGATTTTCGCGGAAACATATCCGCGTTTATCTGCGTTGCATCCGCGCTAATCTGCGAATTTCTTTGATTAAAGAAATTGAATTATTTGATTATACCACCATTGCCGGTACTTTGACCACTGCTGCCCACTGAATCTTGTGGGTTGATTTGTAAATTAATATCAAGGTGCAGGTTATTTTTAGCATTGATTAATTGCTGGGTCTGGCTGGCAATTTGCGACGCATCTTCAAAAGAAGAAAAGGCTTTATTGTAATCTTGTGTTGTTATTTTTTGGTTGCCTTCTTGGATTTTTTGCTGGGCAATATTCAAGTTTTGC
>CAZREI010000002.1:90680-101338 GCA_964599285.1 uncultured Candidatus Saccharibacteria bacterium
TGTTATTTTTTGGTTGCCTTCTTGGATTTTTTGCTGGGCAATATTCAAGTTTTGCTGGGCTTGGGCCGTAGCCGCCGCGCCCAACTGTTGTTTTTGCAATTCTATCATGGCTTGGACTCGCAAAACCGCTTCCTGGGCAGGCTCTAATCCATTTTGGATAGCCGCCTGTTTTTTTAACACGTCGGTTCGATTGGCGTTGATGAGCGTATCAGCCGTTGCCGCTTTTTGGCTGGAAAGATCGCTGGCGCTCTGGTCAATACTTTTTAATAAAGGGTCAAGGATATGCTCGTTCTTCTGGCTTTCGATATTTTTTAAAATATTGCTGTGGGCTTTTAACAATGATTCAAAATGAGCGTTGTTTTGCACCAGCGCCCCGTCCATGCTTTCTTTGGTATTGCGCAATTGCAATGCGTGCATGTGCCGGGAAAACTCAATGGTTTCTTTGGCAAACCCAACGCCCAGCTGTGCTTCATTAGCATTGGCCAGGGTATTATTTGCGATTAATGTTTCAGCTTCCTGCAAGCGTCTTTCGGCCAGCATGATATTTAAATTAATTTTTTCCTGGTCGGAAAAAGCCAGCGCCTTGGCAACGTTTTCATTAAAACTTTTTACTGAATAGAGCAAATCCCCGGGCAAACTTTGGTCGGCTTTGACGCTAATCATTCCGCCTGCCAAAAAAAATACCATCATGCAAGCCAGCAACCCATAGACATTTTTAATAGCAAAAATTTCGGGCCAGCCGGAAGCAAATCCAAACCAAAACTGGCGCCCGGTCGCTTGTTGGGCCGGGTGTTTTCTCATGCATTCCAAAAGCTCCTGGCCAATGGCTTCTTTGCGCCTTTGATCCAACTGCACGTTGGCCGCTTTTTTGAATAAATCTTCGATAGGATTAGGATTCATGGTATTTGACACGAATTAATTCTTTTAATTTTTTCATGGCGTAATTCAGCCTGACCGAAACCGCGTTGGGCGACTCTTCTAAAATATGGGCAATCTCCGATGGCGACAGTTCGTTGATATAGCGAAGTACAATCACCTGCCGATATTTTTCGTCCAGCTGGTCAATGATACCCATGATTTCCTTGGCTTCAAAACTTTCCACCACTTTGGTTTCCATATTATATAGACGCAGCGAAGCCTCTTTTTCTTTTATATCGTCAAGGACCAGGGCGGTTTTTTTGCGGCTGTGGTCAATGATTAAGTTAACCGCCACCCGATACAAAAACGCCTTGATATTTTTAATTTCCTTGCCTTCGCCGATATATTTCCAGGTTTTGATGAAGGTTTCCTGGGTTAAGTCTTCGGCTAGTTCTTTATTATACACCCGAAAATAACAGTGCCGGTAGATGCTATCGGCATATAACGTGTAGGCTTCCAAAAATTCTTTCTCTTTGGCGCTATCAGGAAAAGTATTTGCCATGATTGTTATATAGCATACCGCTCTACAAAGATAAAGCTGACTAGTCGCACGGATGCCCGGCTTGTGCTCGCGGGCACAAGCCGGGCATCTTGGCACATCCTAAGAATTCTACCTATTGTGCGTCTTAGTTAATGAAGGGTTTATTAACCATAACATTTCTTTTATGGCGCTTGTTGAAAAAGAGCGCGTAAAAGAAAAACAAAATCATGTTTAAAAACATCATCAGGAACGTGATCGTATCTGGCATCGCTCTGGCCACGGCGCTAACAGCCATGGCAACGCTTCCGGCGCTGGCATTTGCCGACAACGGTTTGCATTTAGAACTTGACAACAACATTCATGCTCATGCTCGCATCCATAGCGTCATGGGGGAAAACGAAGCGCAAGAAAACGAAGGAGCCTCTTTCAACGTACAAAATAATTTGTTTGACGAATCAGTCAAAGCCGCGCAAACAACCTTTAACAACGCCATAAAGCAGGCAAATACAACCTATAAAAACGCACTGAAACTTGCTCGCAATACCTTTAAGGCTTCATTGAAAACCGCTGCTGATGCTTCGGCCCGAATTGCCGCCTTGAAAGTATACTTGGCCGCCAGGTTAGATGCGTTTAAAGCAAGGTCTGCCGCCATAGAAGCCGCCTTCCAAGCTTTTATCAATACCAATTTTAGCGCCAACCAGGTTCCGACTGCTAACGCTCAAAGCGTAACCGTGCACGAAAATAGCTCGGCAAGCATAACCTTGACCGGAAGCGATCCGCAAAATTTACTGCTTCACTACACAATCGTCAGCAACGTGTCGCACGGAACGCTGTCAGGAACCGCGCCCACACTTACCTACACTCCAGCTGCTAACTTTACCGGAAACGACAGTTTCACCTTCAAAGTTAACAATGGAAGTTTAGACAGCGCCACCGCGACCGTATCAATTACCGTAAATCCATAATGATTTACACTGTTCTTTCAGGGACTACAAAGTTCAAAGCAAAAATCCGGCTTCGGCCGGATTTTTGCTTTTTCCTAAAAAACCAATTGGCGCAAATGCTTCCAAATGGCGTACATGGCATAAGTGTCCAGCTTGCAATATTCTTTTAAATCGGTAATGATGGTTTCTTTTTCTTGCGGACTGGCAAGAGTTACGGCTTCGTTCCACCTTTGACTGGCGCTACCTCCTTCCTGGATGTTTAACTTTTTATAAGAAAGCTCCGGTACCAAAACCGGTAGCACATTTTTAATGGAAATTTTTCCTTTAAAATCTTTATGCACATACAGCTGCTTTCCAAAAACATCCATTAAATCGTAAACTCTGGCGTTAACCATGTCTATGAATAATTTTTCGCTGGGGATTCTTGTTGCCAGTTCGCTATTTATTTTGCACTCAAATTTTTTATTCCACACAATAATGCTGCCTGATGTGCCGATATTTTTTTGTAAAGATTTTAGAAACTCAGCACTCGGATCAGCTTTTTCCGTAAAAATAAATTCAAAGTGTTTGAGGCTTGCCTCGGACATATCTGGCGCCGCCAACACGTACAGCGAATACTGAAACGGAATCTGTTGGTAGGGCGAAAATCCGTCAAAGCGCGGAATGGCCGACGGAAAGGTTTCATAGTCCAAAAAATATAGTGGAAAAACCAGCGACTCTAATTCTTTTTTAATCCCAGGCCGATCTTGCAAAATAATATCTTGCACATGGGCGGTAATCTGGTTTTGCTGAGCCAAAGAAAAATCCATGCCATCGGGCACATCTTTTAATTCAAAAATTCCCACGTCTATTAAATCCTGCAATTTGGCGCGGCTGGCCCCGATGCGCGAAATATCGTGCACGCCGTAAGCCGGCACCTTGGGGTTTGAGTAGGCAAAGGTTGAGCAGTGGTTTGACCTGCCTTTATACAGGCAATCGCAGTATCCTGGCGGCTCTTCGCTTTGGGCGATATACTTTTGCGCCACTGGCATTTGAGCTATGACTTCTTGTTTGATAGTTTCAACCACCTCCGTCACGTCTTCAATTTTAAAAAGCTGGTTTACCCCGTTAAATTGTTTCGCAGTTTGCGAAACACCAGCCCGCCCTGTTAAATCCATCAAAGCTGGTCCGCCTTCGGCGGAATTTAACAAGGGCAAGCTGGATTTAACAGGGTGAATATTTACTTCTCCTTGCCGCATATATTCAGAATTTAAGTGAATAAGGTTTGCCTTTTTAATGTGCAGTCCGCATTTTTCCAGCAAAATTATCTGGAAAGCCAAATCGTGGTAGTGCGTTTTTTTATCAACGTCGGTGGTGGATTTTACTTCGTAAATAGTGTAAGTGCCATCAGAATTTAATTCCAAAATATCCACCGCTGCTAAAAAGTTTTCTTTTACAAAAATCGGCTGGAAAATTATTTTCGTTTTTTTATTCAGTAAATCTTGCGTTTTTTCCTGATCCGCCGCGGCCCTGCCTTCAATTAATATTCCGCTGGGAAATAATTGCCGAGCCACTAATTCAACTTCGTTTCCGGTTTCAATAATCTGTTTTTCAAATTCAGAAAGTTTTTGGGTATTATAAATTTCTGGCTTGTGAATTTTAAGCCAAACATTCTTTTTGCACTCCCGCCACAAAATATAATCAGTTTTGGTTAAAGTAATTGTCATTTTTATTCAAGAATTTTATAACCCCTTTTGAACATACGCTTTAACAATAGCCTCGCTACTTGGGATTAATTCAAAGTTTTGCCATTCATTTTTAGATATCCATGCAAATTCTGTATGTTCTTTACTTAAAACAATGTCTCCTTTTGTCAGTTCTCCCACAAAACCATAAATATCAACTGGCTTGTCGCTGCGATGAAAAACTGTAAAATAATCATCCTGAATTTCCACTTCCAGGCCGCACTCTTCTTTTGCTTCTCTTATTGCAGTCGTTTTAAAAGTTTCGCCCTCATCCACACCTCCTCCAGGAATATCCTAAAGATTAGGATAATGAGTATCTAAGGGATTTCTTTTTAAGATGAGAATTTTTCCTTCACTGTTTAATATAATAACTCTGGCAATATTCACCATAATTTATTTATTTATTCCAAATTTAGAGAAATCCTTTTTTAATTGATCGAGATTAGTATAAAGCACACCTTTAATACCAAGCTCATTGGCAGCATCAATATTCACCTGTAAATCATCAATAAAAACACACTCTTCGGGCTTGGCATTGATTTTTTCAAGTACATGCAAGAACGCTTTTTTATTGGGTTTTTTGTGACCTATGTCAAAAGATTTATAAATATTATCAAAATGTTTATCAATTAAATCTACCCACTCTGAGTTTCCACTATCAAGATCAATCGCATTTGAAAGCATATGGATTTTGTAATTCTTTTTTAAAGATTGAACATAATCGACCAAAGGCCAATCAATGCTAACTTTTTCTATTTTATTGAACTTCTTCCATATTTCGTGGGCTTCATTTACATTAATCGGATTTTTCAAAAGAGTGCCTATTCTTGCAAGGAATTCTTCTGGAGTCTCTGTTCCTACAATAAGTTTTTCTTTATGTTCCCTCCAAAGTTCCAGGGCTTTTTCTTCAGAGATGTTAAAAACTTTTTCAAGATTATAATGAACTCTTGCATTTTTTCCTCCAAGATCTAAAAATACACCACCAAAGTCAAAGATAAGATGCTTTATCATACTTTTACTTTAACTATTTATATCTCATTTTTCTGGAATTTAAAACCCCGCCTTACATTTATGCAACGCTGTATAAATGTAAGGCGGGGCAAAACTATACATTAACTTTTTCTTCTTCAAGCATGCCCTCAATTTGCGTCCTTAACTCTGTTGTATTTTGATGGCCATGCGATCCTACCGCGTGGTCCACTGCCGCGTCCAGCACATGATCCCTGCTTCCTGACATGTACACATCGCAGTGCTTCTCGCTTGGCATCTTGCGGCAATCAGCCGCGTATCTTTTTTCGTTTTCCATTTTTTTTAAATGTTTACTTATACTACAAATGTAACGGCCGTTACATTTGTAGTATATAGATATTTTTAGTTTAACTATTTATTTTTTCGACCTTATTGATATCTTAAACTATTTTATCGTAAATGAAAAACTTTCCGAAGTAGCCAGATAGGTTAAATCTTTTGATGGCAACACCAATCCGCCGCCAAGCCCCCCTGCTGGAGTATATAATCTGGCAACAATCCGGTTAACCCCAGGTTCGGTTGCGGATACATTTGGGTTATCGCCCATAATGGAACAGGATGTAAACCCGTTTTGATCAGTGGTGCAATTGGATGGCGGCACTTTCCATACGCGACTTCCTTTGGCCAGTAAATCAGACCCGATCCAACCCCGAGACTGCCCATCTGGCCCAAAAAGTTCCAACACTACTGCCGAATTGGCCGGAGCGTTTTTTGCTTCCCAGGTTATCGTAAGGTTACTGCCTTGTGCAATCGTAGTTGGAGCTGCCGATACAGAAATTGAAATGGAACCGGTATGCGCTGGTGTTGGAATCGGGCTTGCCAACGGACTTGGTGATTTGCTTGGAGTCGCAGTTGGAGTAGGTGTCACCGATTGCTTGGGGCTGGACTTATATAATCCCGATACGCTTTGCCAGTTTAGAGCAAGATAAATCCCCGCACCCAATACCAATAGTAGCGCGACTACTATAGCAATACTAATAATTCCTTTTTGTTGATTCATAGTTTTAATATTCTAACAAATAGTTTTAAATATTTTAATAATAAAATCAAATCGCAATATCTATTTCTATAGGACAGTGATCCGACCCCATCACGTCTTGATGAATGAAAGCCTGCTTGACTCGCGGCGCCAGCGCCTTGCTCACAAAAATATAATCAATACGCCAACCAACATTGCGTGCCCGAGAATTAGCAAAATGACTCCACCAGGTATAGTGCCCGTTGCCTTGGGTAAACATGCGGAAGGTATCTACAAATTTTGCGCTAATCACGTTATCAATTCCTTTTCGTTCTTCAACTGTAAAACCCTTTTTACCCATATTTGGTTTTGGGTTGGCTAGGTCGTCGGCGGTGTGAGCCACGTTCAAATCTCCACAAAAAATAACGGGCTTCTTTTTTTCTAGCGCGCGCATATATTCCAAAAATGCCGGGTCCCACTGGTCGTGCCGCAACGGAATGCGCGATAAATCATCTTTGGCATTAGGCGTGTAAACGCTTACCACGTAAAAATCTTTATATTCTGCCGCAATGACGCGCCCTTCTGACATCGGGTCTCCATAGCTGTCTTTTACCAAACCGTGCTTAGTTGCAATCTTTTCTGGAATGCCATTTACGACAGACAACGGCTTTTCCTTAGAAAAAATTGCGGTGCCGCTATATCCAGGCCGCGTGGCGGAATTCCAATATTCATCGTAGTCAGGCAAGTCAACTTCATGCTGATGTTGATATGCGACAAGTTTGGGGGAATTGTATTTAAGACGCTGAAGGTTTGGCAATATTTCCTGTCTTGGAGCAAAAAATTTGCGAGAGGTAGCCTTAGCTACCTTGAGTACATTTTTTGTGAAAGACGGGGAAGATTGGCAAATCCGGCAAGTCTTGGAATACAATTCCCCCAAACTTGTCGCATTAGCTTTTGTTTCCTGCAAGCAAAGAATGTCAGGCCGATACTTTTCAATGAAAGGCACCAAGAGCTTTTTGCCATGCAGAGCCCGAATCCCATTTACATTCCAAGAAAAAATTTTCATATTCTTTTCTCTAAAATCCTATTCCAAAACTCGTACTTCATCTTCAAATATTCCCTGTAGGGCAACCCATTTGCCTTTAGCTTTAGTGATTCGTATTCTTTTCTTAGCCTTTCATCACTCTCAAGCAATACTTGAGTATCAATTTGCTCTAGTAAATTTGGTGTCATAATATCGGTAAGGTATAATTCTACCGGGAAATTTTCTCTTGTAAACTCCCATCTTGCTCGTTTCTTTTCGACGTTGTTTTTAAGGGGTTTACCGAATAACTTCTCAAGTTCTTTGGCGTATTTAGAAAAATTATCGCCGCTCAATACTTGAAGATCAATATCATTCTCTCCTGCAATTCCAAGCTTTGACGATCCTAAATAAGTTACTACTGCATGAGGCAAGGCGGTTTTTATTTGTTCCATTATTTGATTGGCAACTTCTTGTGATTTAGGATCAAAAGCCACCACATGAGCAATCCGGTCTTCCGGTATAGTTTGTAAGTAGCCTTCTTGAGCTTTAGTAAGCATAAATTCTGCTGCGGAGGAGGAGGGACTCGAACCCTCGGGCCCCTTTCAGGGCACAGCTTTCCAAGCTGTTGCAATGGCCGCTATGCGACTCCTCCAGGACTTATGTACAAGATTTTTCTCGTTCTAGTGCTGCGGCGTAATTGAAGGCGTAAAAATAATCATTCCACTGTTTATCACTTGATTTATGGATATTATCAAAATAAAAATAATCCGCCAGCACCTCTCTTAAAAGACAAAGTTCTTTTAAATGTGTTATATTTTTACTATCTTCAATGGTTAAATCCAGCAATTCTAAGCCTCTTTCAAAAGCTGACATACTCATTTTTTTATCTTTTTCTTTCCAAGTTACTGCACGACCGATTTCAGCTCCAATATTTGCCATCTGCTCAAAAATAGAAAATTGAAACCATCTTCCGCTGGCACTATTTTTATGTGTATAGTTCATTTTCTTACAAACTTATTAACAATAGTGATTATTTTTTTTCGAACTTCTCCATCGTCAACCCCCCTTGTTCTGTTCCCCAGTCCCGGTTTTAAATTAATCATTGAATCAAACATAATGAAATCACCTCCGTCTTTTCCAGGAAAAATATTAATACCCCACAAATTTTTAGGTTCTGATTTTTCTACTTCAATTAAAGCATTCATTAAATCTGCGTGAAATTCAGCTTCCACTCCTATAATTTCTTTTTCAACATCAACAACCACCTTTACAAAATCACTAAACATATTTTTTGCCATCTGGCGCAATTCAGAAATTTCAATTTTGTCTTTTACAATTTTCATAATTTAAAAATAAATAGAATGGCCGCCGATAGAATAAAATTTGACTAAATTATTTTTTTCAAACTGAAAGACTATCCTATATTTTGGATCTATCGAAAAAGCCCAAAACTCACTCATCCTGCCTTGCAACTTATGAGTCTTGAGCCGCCTGTCAAAGGGATTTTCGCGAAATATTTTCTCTTTCTTCTTTGCCTTACTTCTGATATCTGAAGGTAATTTTTGATACTTATAAGTAAATTCCGGAGAATAAAAAATTTTCATTTATCTAAATCTGCAAGAGAACGTAAAATTTTCCCTTTGCCAGCCCTAAATTCCGCCTTGCTTTTTTGAACACTTCTCCATAATTCTTCCTCTTCAATTTTCTGGCGAATAAGCTCTCTTAAAAACTCGCTTTTGGTAGAGTATCTTCCTTTTTTTACCATCCTATCAAGCTTCAAGGATAGTTCCTTTGATAATGAAATATTTACTATTGATCGCATATGTTTATGTTCTTAATAATATTATTGTAATAAATTGTATTACACTCAATATATCAGACGCACCAGCAGTGTCAATATTACACCTCCATGTCACGCAAGGCTTTTATTCTATCTTCTATTGGCGGGTGGGTGGAAAATAATTTTACAAACCAGTGGGTTTTTTGTTCTTGTTTGAACGGATCTTCAATGTATAAATGGCTGGTGGCGGTGGTGGCTGATGGCATGGGAGTTGGGTCTTTTGCGATTTTTACCAGAGCGCTGGCCAAGCCTTCCGGATAGCGAGTTAATAGCGCACCATCGGCATCAGCCAGAAATTCGCGCTTGCGGGAAATGGCTAATTGAATAAGTGTGGCGGCGATGGGCGCCAAAATGGCTGCCAAAATTGCGGCAACTATTAAAATAATTCCGGCGCCGTTGTCGCGCGATTCCCGCCTGCGACCAAATCCGCCAAACATGCTAATCCGCAAAAAGAAATTGGCCAACAGCGAAACAACGCCGGCCAGTACCACAACGACGGTACTCAAAAGCATGTCTTTGTTGCCGATGTGCGACAACTCATGAGCTAACACGCCTTCCAATTCTGTTTTATTTAATCGCTGCAAAAGCCCTTGTGTCACACAAACCACGGCATGATTTTTATCACGTCCGGTGGCAAAAGCGTTGGGTTGCAGGTCAGCAGTAATATATATTTTGGGCATGGGAAGCCCTGCCGCAATGCATAAGTTTTCTACAATTCGGTACAGTTCTGGATTGTCGCTTTTTTCTATCGGCGTGGCCCGCGCCATAGACAAAACAATTTTATCGGAAAACCAATAGCTGGAAAAACTCATGGCAATGCTCAAAATAACCGCAAAGTATAAAATGGCATCAGATTGCAAAGCCTGCGAAAAAAGCCAGCCGACGGCAATAACAAACACCAAAAACCCAGTTATAAGAAACCAGGTTTTGCGAGTATTGCTATCGGCGTTTTTATAGATAGAAGCCATACTAAAAATTCCCAATTACCAAATCCCAATTCCCAATGAAATGCTAAATGGTAAAATGTGAAAACGTCGGGCGTTTGGAAATTGGTAATTGGGTATTGGAAATTAAAAATTCACCTTGACGGGTTCTCTCTCCACCTCTCCTGCTGTCTGAAACAGTTCCATTTCTTTGAATCCAAAAGCATTGGCCATCATGTTGGTTGGGAAGCTTTCAATTTTAATATTCAGATCGCGCACGTTGGTGTTGTAAAATCGGCGGGCGGCTTGGATTTTATCTTCGGTATCAGTCAGTTCGTTTTGCAGTTGCAAAAAATTGTTTGACGCTTTTAATTCCGGATAGTTTTCCGAAACCGCAAACAAACTTTTTAACGTTGAAGAAAGCATATTTTCCGCGTCAGCCTTTGCCTGCACTCCCGAAGCGCCCATGGCATTTGCTCGTGCCTGCGTCACTTTTTCAAACAATTCCCGTTCGTGAGTGGCGTAGCCTTTGACACTCGCCACCAAATTGGGAATCAAATCATATCTTCTTTTTAGCTGCACATCAATGTCAGACCAAGCCTCTTTTGCTCGATTTTTCAAAGTTACCAAACCATTAAAAGCTGCAATGAGCCACAACACGATTGCCACTACAACGACTAAGATGATGGTTGTTAATAAAGCCATATTTTTAAATTATTCTAATTATTCTAATTGCTCTAATAATGCTAGTGAAGGGAGGCGCATGAAGCCGCAGTTTCATGTGCTGACCGAACGACGCATTATATAAATCCTATTT
>CAZREI010000003.1:0-70443 GCA_964599285.1 uncultured Candidatus Saccharibacteria bacterium
CAAATGCTGACCGAACGACGCAATATATAAATGGCTTTTGCCGTTTCTATTTCAAATTGTAAATTTCAAATTTCAAATTCATCAAAAAATGCGAGTTGTAGATTTAGAATCAATCCGAATTAAATTAGCCTCTCCCGAGGAGATTTTGGCTTGGTCTCACGGCGAAGTTACGACGCCCGAAACCATCAACTACCGCACCCAAAAACCGGAAAAGGACGGGCTTTTTGATGAGCGGATTTTCGGGCCGGACAAAGATTACGAATGCGCCTGCGGAAAGTATAAGAGAATCAGGTACAAGGGAATTGTGTGCGATCGGTGCGGGGTGGAAGTTACTAAATCCAGTGTGCGGCGGGAACGGATGGGACATATCAAGCTGTCCACGCCGGTTTCACATATTTGGTTTTTGCGCGGTGTGCCAAGCCGCATGGGATTGGTGTTAAATAAATCCAGCCAACAGTTGGAAAAGGTGATTTATTTTTCCAGCTACATTATTACCAAAGTTGACAACGAGGCCCGAGAGCGCATTTTAGACCAGGTGGAACAGGAATACAAAACCAAGGTTAAAAAAGAAACCACCGAAGCGGCCAAAAACGAATTAAAACAGGCGCGTGAAAAAGTAAAAGAAGAGGTGCTGGAAATAAAAGTATTGCGCATTTTGTCGGAAGTTGCTTACAACGAACTGTCATTAAAGTATGGCGAAATGTTTGAAGCCGGCACCGGCGCCGAAGTCATCCGCGATTTATTTAAAAAAATTGATTTGCAAATTACCACCGACGAACTGGCCAAAGAAGCCCAGGAAGCGCCGCCCATTACCAAAAAGAAAATTTTGCGCAGATTAAAACTGTTTCAAGGAATGCTGCATGCTAAAGTGCGGCCGGAATGGATGTTCATTGATGTCTTGCCCATTTTGCCTCCGGATTTGCGCCCGATGGTGCAATTAGATGGCGGTCGCTATGCGTCTAGCGACTTAAATGATTTGTATCGGCGCGTTATTAATCGCAACAACCGCTTAAAATACTTACAGGAAATTTCAGCTCCGTCCGTTATTGTGCGAAACGAAAAACGCATGTTGCAGGAAGCCGTTGATGCTTTGATTGACAACGAAATGCGCAAGGGAGTTACTACTACTGCTACGACCGGTGGCAAAAGATTATTAAAATCTTTGGCGGCGATTTTAGCTGGCAAGCAGGGGAGATTCCGACAAAACTTATTGGGCAAGCGCGTGGATTATTCGGGCCGATCGGTCATTACCGCCGGCACGGAATTGCATTTTTCCCAGTGCGGATTGCCCAAAACATTGGCGCTGGAAATTTTCAAACCGTTTGTTATTAAAAGAATTTTAGACAAAGAATTAGCCTACAACATCCGCGGCGCGGCGCGTTTAATTGATGAAAAGTTGCCGGAAGTCTGGGCGATTTTGGAAGAAATTGTCAAAGACAAATTAGTGCTGCTTAACCGCGCACCGACCCTGCATCGCCTTGGCATCCAGGCTTTCCATCCGGTGTTGACCGAGGGAGACACCATCAAATTGCATCCGTTTGCTTGCGAGGCTTTCAATGCTGACTTTGACGGCGACCAGATGGCCGTGTATTTGCCGTTGTCCGATGAGGCTCAAAAAGAAGCCAAGGAAATTATGCTTTCCAGTTTGAATCTTTTGAAGGCCGCCAACGGCATGCCGGTGATTGGGCCTTACCGCGACGTGTCTTTGGGATGCTACTTTTTGTCGCGGGTCAAAGAAGCCGCTGATAAAAAAGACATTAAATGGTACTCTAGTAATTCCGAAGCCATCACCGCTTACGAATACGGATTTTTGGATTTGCAGGCTCAAATAAAAGTGCAAAATCCAAAATCAGCCGAACACGAAATCATTGAAACCTCGGTTGGCCGTCTCATTTTAAACGCCAGCCTGCCGGCCGATTATCCGTATGTTAACAAACTGATTGACAATAAGGGGCTTAAAGCCATGGTGCGGGACATTGTGGAAAAATACCCGGGCAAAGATGCTATTGATACGCTGGATAAAATCAAAACCATGGGGTTTGAGTATTGCACACTTTCGGGTATTAGCTGGGGAATGGATGACTTAATTGTTCCAAAGGAAAAAGAGCAGCTGATTTTGGATTCAGAAAAAGAGGTGGAAAAAATTGAAGAGCACTATGAAAAGGGATTATTGAGCCATGAAGAAAAAACGTCCCAGAAAATTTTAATCTGGCAATCGGTAAAAACAAAATTAGAAGCTTTGCTCAAAACCACCTTGCCCGCGGACGGCCCGGTACTTTCTATTATTAATGCCGGAGCGCGCGGAACCTGGGCCCAGTTGGTCCAGATGGCCGGCATGAAAGGCTTAGTAAATAATCCGGCTGGAGATATTATTGAACTGCCGGTCAAGGCTTCTTTTACCGAAGGCTTTAACGTTTTGGAATACTTTATTTCCACCCACGGCGCCCGAAAAGGAACCGCGGACACGGCTCTGCGAACTTCTTCTGCCGGATACTTAACGCGCCGATTGGTTGATGTTGCGCATGATGTCATTGTGTTTGACGAGGATTGCGGTGATAAAAAAGGCATGGAGGTTTTGCGCAAGGATGCTGATGCCATAGAACAGAATTTTGCTTTCAAGTTGGTGGGAAGGGTATGTGCCCAGGATGTAAAAAGCGGCAAAGAAACCATTGTCAAAAAAGGCGATGTTATCACCTGGCAACAGGCCAACCAGATTATCAAAGATGAACTAGAAAGCGTGGCTGTCCGGTCACCGCTTTCCTGCAAGAGCGTGCGCGGAGTCTGTCAGCAATGTTATGGTTGGGATTTGGGCAGAAACAATTTAATTAAGCTTGGCGAAGCGGTGGGAGTAGTGGCGGCTCAAGCCATCGGCGAACCGGGAACCCAGCTTACGTTAAGAACTCATCACTTGGGAGGCGTGGCCGGCGCGGGAGACATCACCCAGGGTTTGCCCAGAATTGAAGAAATTTTTGAAGCGCGCGCGCCAAAAGGAGAAGCCATTATGTCGCTGGCGGAAGGCGTGGTTACCAAAATTGACAAAGAGAAAAAAATTATCACCATCAAACCGCACACCGCCGGCGGCAAAAAGGGAGGCGCTAAAGAATTGCCCGTGGAGTACCAGATTCCGGGTCGGATTGCTATTTTGGTGGAAACTGGCCAGGAAGTTAAAGAAAACCAGCCGCTGTCGGCCGGAAATTTGGATCTGAAAAAACTGTACAAATTGTCAGGGCTTCAAGAAACCCAAAAATATATTTTACAGGAAGTTCAGCGCATTTACGCTTCGCAAGGGGTGGACATTCACGACAAGCACGTTGAAGTGATTATTCAAAAAATGTTTTCTCGCGTGCGGATTAAAGAAGAGGGCGATTCAACTTGGGTGCGCGGAGAAATTATTGAGTGGTCCATTTTCCAGGAGGAAGCCGAACGCCTGCGGGCTTTGAAAAAAGAGCCGCCGCAAGGGTCGCAAATTTTGCTGGGGATTTCGGAGGTGGCGCTGGCGTCGGAGTCATTCTTGTCAGCGGCGTCGTTTCAACAGACTTCGCGGGTGCTGATTAAGGCTGCGCTGGAAGGAAAAGAAGACAAACTACGAGGCTTGAAAGAAAACGTGATTATTGGAAAAATTATTCCGGTGGGAACTGGCTTTCACAAAAAATAATCGGCTGATTATTTTCGCTAAACTGACGCGAAATAATACGCTAAACAGACGCGAAAAACGGCGGCGGGCAAAAAGCCCGCCGCCGCTTTCGTTGAGTCATTTTCCATTTGATATAGAGTAAAAAAGAAACGTTTCTTTTTTACTCTATAGCGGGAAAACCAGTAATTCTATTTGCATCGTCATTGCGAGCGAAGCGCGGCAATCCAGTTTTTAAAAATCCGTGAACTGAAACTATTTACATTACTAAATTAATATGATATTCTGTATTTAGTTCTAAGCACCCAAACTCGTAGGCAGCTATGCCTTAAAATAGCAGGAGTACAGAATGCACAACATCTATAACCTCGAAAGAATCATTAAGGAATTCGCACGCCTTACTGGTAAGGACTTACCATCTGCTACTGGGCAGATTGAGGACATTCTTGATTATCTGCTCTTTAATCACCCGCACGACAGTCGTCCAGGGAGCGAGGATCATTTTCGTCTCTCGGGTACTTACGAACGGCTTGCCGAATACAATCGGAAAACTGTGAACGAGGATGAGCAGCTTGCTCGGTACTTCCGAATTGCTACGAGCATAGGAAGCCACATCGTTAGCAAAGGACTGTGGATTGAGCTAGAACGGCTCCGGGGGATCGAAAATGGGAGTTTGCAAGAAATTCCTGCCAAGGTTCTGAGAGCATATCTCTCGGCAAAGCACTCGCATAAGAACGATATCGTCTAGTTTTTGTCAGGTCCTGCGATTACAACTTCGGTTGTGTCGCAGGGCTTTTTTATTTGGAAAATTTGCATAAATGGATTAAGAAGTGATACAATTTAATAAACAATAATGCCTGCTATGATCAAATTTTCAAAGGATAACATAAAGGAATTTAAGAAAATGGATATTCTGGCCATCTATCTTTTTGGTTCCATGGCTACCAATAAATATATTCACGACCGTTCGGATTTTGATTTTGGCGTTGTTCTGGAAAACGCAAAAGACCTTAAAGAAAATACTTTGGATATTTATAATGAACTTTATGATATTATCATTAAAAAACTTCCCAAAGAATATTTAAAAAAACGCTTTGCGTTGAAAGCGCATGAAATGGATATTGTCTTCTTGCAGCAAGCTCCAATTAGTTTTCAGGCTCAAGCAATGCAGGATGGAAAACTTTTATATGCAAGCGATAAAGATAAACTTGATGCTTACCGAGATTATGTTTTAGAGCAGTACTGTGACCTGCAATATGTTTATAAAATAGCGCATTATGCTTTATTAGAAAGACTATGAAATTAGATATCAACAAGAAAACCATTGAGGAAAAAATGAAGCGCATAGAATTGCATTTAAGACGGCTTGAAGAATTAAAGTCTCTTTCTGGGTTACAAATGGCCGATGACAAAAATTTTGCTTACGCGTCATGGAATCTACGCGGTGCGCTGGAATCGGTTTTTGGTATTTGCACCCACGTTTTATCAAGGATTCCGGGTGTGAAAATTGATGAATATAAGCAAATGGCTATTGATATGGGTAAGGAGGGAATTGTGCCCATGGATTTTGCGGAAGATCGTTTAGTAAAAATGGCCAAGTATCGGAATCGCCTGACGCATTTTTATTTTGAAGTTACCCCGGAAGAAATGCATGGCATTATCCAAAATAATTTGGGGGATTTTGATATTTTTATGAAATCTATTAAAAAATTATTGGAAGATTAATATGGCAAAAAATGGGAAGCCTCAAAAAGAAAACGGCAAAAACGGTAGCCAAAAAGATAAAAAGAAGGAATATCTTTTGACTTTGCGCACTAAAAAGTGGATCAAGGGCACACTGATGTTTTTGGTGGCAATCATCATTGCCCTTTCTTTTTTGGATAAGGCTGGGCTGGCAGGGCAGTGGCTGGTGTGGCTACTCAAAAACTTGCTGGGCGATTCGCGCATTACCATTACCACCATTATTTTGTCGCTGTTTGCCGCCGGATTTGTAACCGTAAAAGCGCATCATAAAAAAGTAAAAGTGTTAGCGATTGTGCTGGGGGTTTGTATTGCGGTGGTAGGGGTATCAGGCATTTCTTCAAACCAAAATTTAAACATGGCTCACACCGGCTTGGTGGGCTGGGCGGCCAAACTGCTGGTCAACGGCTTTGGGCTTTTAGTTTCCAATATTATTTTCGGGGCGATTATGCTGATTGCCCTGTTTATTTTCTTGCAATTTATCTGGCACGAATTTCCTCCCGAAGAAGCCGAAAAAAAACTGGCGCCGATGCTCAAAAGTTCCGATGCGCCCAATTTCAGGATAAAAGGAGTGGAAGAGCCAAAACCCGAACAAAAACTGCCGGCCAAAGTGTCGCTGTTTAAAAATCCTATGGGAAACCAAAAGCAAAATGTGCCGGTGGTGGTTAATGCTTCTCAGCCGACCCAAAAAGGTAAATATGCTCTGCCGCCCATTGACCTGTTAAACAAAAACGAAACGGCGCCAACCAGCGGCAACATTAAAGAAAATTCGCTGATCATTAAAAAAACGTTGGAAAATTTTGGCATCCCCGTGGAAATGGCGGAAGTCAACGTTGGTCCGGCCGTAACCCAATATGCTTTCAAACCGGCTGAAGGCGTCAAGCTTTCAAAAATCACCACGCTGTCAAATAATTTGGCGCTGGCGCTGGCGGCTCACCCCATAAGAATAGAAGCGCCCATTCCCGGCAAGTCACTGGTAGGAATTGAAGTGCCCAATAAAGTGCGAGCCACGGTGGTTTTGCGTAATTTAATTACCGACGGCGCCTACCAAAACGATCCGGCTAATTTATTAATCGCCCTTGGCAAAGATGTTTCCGGAAACCCCATTTACACCGACTTAGCCGAAATGCCTCACATGCTGGTGGCTGGCGCAACCGGAACCGGTAAAACCATCTTTTTAAACTCGCTCATTTTAAGTTTGCTGTACAAAAGTACGCCGGAAAACTTGCGCATGATTATGGTGGACCCCAAGCGCGTGGAATTTCAAAATTACAACGACATTCCGCATTTGCTATGTCCGGTCATTTACGACGCGCCAAAAACCATTAACGCTTTGCAGTGGCTGGCGCGCGAAATGGAACGGCGCTTTGAGGTATTTTCAGAAATTCCTACGCGTAACATTAAAAGTTACAATTCCAATAAATCGGTCATTGCCTCCGGTTCGCAGTTGCCTTACATTGTGCTGGTAGTTGACGAACTGGCCGACTTGATGGCCGCCAAAGGCAAGGAACTGGAAGCCGGCATTGTAAGGCTGGCGCAGATGGCTCGGGCCACCGGAATCCACTTGGTGCTGGCAACACAAAGGCCATCGGTGGAAGTCATCACGGGATTGATCAAGGCCAACATCAGCTCGCGTATTAGTTTTCAGGTGGCATCGCAAATTGACTCGCGCACGGTTATTGATACGTCGGGCGCGGAAAAGCTTTTGGGCATGGGAGATATGCTGTTTTTGTCTTCCAAGAGTTCCAAAATTACCCGTATCCAAGGTCCGTACATTTCTGAAAAAGAAGTTAAAAAAGTTACCGACTGGTCAGCCGAGCAGGCAAAGGTAGTGGAGGATCCCCAATCAATGCTCATTGCCAGCTTAAAAGATTCCCTGGAAGCACAGCAACAAGGTGATGAAAAATCAGGTGGAGCCGATGTGTTTTTTGGCGACGACGATCCGTTATTTGAAGATGTAAAAAGGATTGTGCTAGAAACCAAAAAAGCATCGGCGTCGTTTTTACAAAGAAGATTGCGCATCGGCTATTCGCGAGCCGCGCGCCTCATTGACATGCTGGAAGATAAAGGATTTGTCGGCCCGGCCGATGGCGCCAAACCTAGGGAAGTATACGAAACTCCAACCCAAGCAAGGACAGCAGATTTGTCAGGCGGCACGGGAATGGACGAGTCGGAGGAGGTACCGAAGGAGGAAGGGTGGGAGAAAGTGTAGCCGCGCGCGCCGCGGCGCGCGCGGAATTCCCAAATCCCAATTTCCAATTTCCATCCCGCGCCGTCATTGCGGCCAGCTGAGCTGGCCAGACCCGCTAAGCGGGTCTGGCCGAAGAGCGGCAATCTTAAAATATGGAAAACAGTATCATTCCAAGCGAGAGGATAGTCAATAAAATATACATCATTCGTGGTAGAAAGGTTATGATCGATCGCGATCTATCCGAGCTTTATGGAGTTAAGACAAAAGTTTTGAATCAGGCGGTAAAAAGAAATATGAAACGGTTTCCTGAAGATTTTATGTTTAAGCTTGATAAAGCAGAGTCTAAAAACTTGAGGTCACAAATTGTGACTTCAAGTTGGGGTGGTACAAGGAAAGAAATATTTGTCTTTACTGAGCAAGGCGTGGCGATGCTATCAAGTGTGCTCAATAGTGACCGTGCAATACAAGTGAACATTCAAATTATCAGGACGTTTACCAAAGTCAGAGAATTATTAGCTACCAACGAAGCCTTATATACTTTGAATTACGAAATGCTTTTTGAAAGGCGGGTTTCGGGTCTTTTCTCCAAATTTTGGCTATAAATTCGCTATAAATATTTTACGTAGCTTGCTACGTAAAATATTTCTATCAAATTTCTATCTCAAAATTTGAAGAAAATACCTCGAAAGCATTTCGTAATTCAAAGTTAGAAAGATAATGGAAATGGAAAAAAGGTACGACAGTAGTATTAAGGATATCTTTAATAAGCTGGGACTTTTGCAGTCAGATAAAAAGAAACCTAAAAATAAAATAGGATTTTAATAATATAGAAAAGATTATGCCAGGAGAACCAAGCGAACAGTTTAATCAAGATCGGGAGCCTGATGCAAAAATTGTTCCAGATGAAATTAAATTGTCAAAAGGACGCAATACACAGATCATCAAACCAGAAGAGATGCAAGCAGAGATGGAAATACCCTATTCTGCTGAAGGTCGTAGTGAAGTGCGCGAAGAAGACTTATCTCCAGAGATTATTGAAAAGATAATGGGAAAAGTTCAAGATATTGATGAGTATGGGACGGCTTACCATGTGATGACTAGTGCAGAAGATTTGCCTGGTTTTAGTAGAGATAGAGACGAGAGGCCATGGAAAGAACGTCTGGAGGACATTTTAAAACATGGTTTACTTGGCACTGTTCACGAAAGAACAGGTACGGTTAGTAAGGTTAATTCGGAGAAATGGGTACGAGGTGTCAAGAAGGAAAAACGGGGAGAGGTGATGTTCAATATTATTGGACGAGAATTTCACGAAAGTGATTTGAGCGAAAGAGAACGTGAAGATGAGCGCAAAGCAGGAAAAACGTGGATTGAGACAGGAACTTTTATGTGGCAAGATAGTAATAAGATTGCTATTATTTTTGATGTATCAAAATTTAAAGAAGTTGAACCAAGAAAAGGAGAAGATTTCAAATTACCAAAACCAAAAACATTTCATGTCGATTCTAAAAAAACAAAAATGAATGAAAGAGGAGAATTAATGGCCCAATCTGATTATGGCTTTTCGCTTTATCCTCGGGTTGCGCCCAAATTATTTAAAGGATTAGTTTTTAAAGCTACGCGTAAGTATAGCGAAAAAGAAAGAGAAAAATATTTAAAAACCTGGGGCGACACTCCTAATCATAGATATGCTTTGGAAATGGCCCAAGTAGAAGAAGATGATCCTCAAAAGTTAGAAGAAAGGGCTGAAGAAATAGTTTTATTAATGAAAAAAGTTTATGAAAATAAACCAGATATTCTGATTCCTGTTTACGATGTTCGTGGTAACTTATATTGGCCTGAAAAGTTAAGTCACACAGAAATACAAAAATTGAAGTCAAAACCAATTGATACTGCCGATAATTTAAAACAGGAAAAGAAAGAAAGGTATAGTCGTACAGTTCTTGAAATTGGGTCCGGCTCACTGAAGACACCTTGGCTGGAAGATAGAAATCTTAACGATTATGCTACTGCCCATATTATTTGTACCGATATACAACACAAAACTATAAAAGATGCCGCGAAAGAAACTGATAAAAAATTAAAAGAATTAGGCAATAAATTTATTGGCAAATTTGACTACATGGCTGCTGATGGAAAACATCTTCCATTTGACGAAAATTCAATGGATGAAATATACTTAGCAAATGTTTTGGGAGATCCAAAAACTGCCGAAAAACAAAAAATTATTAGTGAAGCCACAAGAGTTCTTGCCATTAATGGAGATCTTATTATTGTGGAGTGGGCGACCCCCGAGTATGCAATCGGTGTTCGTAGTTCGGATATTCACAAGGAGACAGTTTGGAAAAATGCCTTAGGTTCATTTGTTGATCAATTAAAGAAGATGGGCTTGAAGGTAAAAACGATAGAATCACCAGATTATAGATCTGATTTATCCATGAGAGGAGTTATGGAACCAGAGAAACTTAAAGAGATATTTAATAAGAGAGAAGAATATCTTAGTAATTTTCCTTACACCAAAAAGTTTATTGGTGGCTTAGGAATACCAGAAGTAGCTGAGGCACACCCCTTTATCCTTGTGCTTAAAAAGTAAGTATTAAAAATAAAAAAACAACATGGATCAGAAAGCCCAAAAATAAAATAGGATTTTAAAACATGAAAATGGAATTTAATAAAGTAACGTGGTATTCTATAACCCTGGCAATTGTTTTGTATGTGGCAACATTTTGTATTGCTTTTTATTTGGGCGCACAGTTTGGAATAAATTTAAAATAAAATATTTTTTACTTAAAAAGTTATGGCAAAGGGGAAAATACTATTAGCTTCTGATGATGCTCAAAAAATCCAAGATGAGATTTTTAAGAAAATGGGTTTTCAAAATAAAATGAAAATATTTTTTAAAATTAACAATAGAGTTTTTAATATGGCTGTTGATAAAATAAAATTTCAATATCCTAATCTTGATCACATATCTTTTTCAAGAAAGCTTTATAGCCACATTGGTTTAAAAAGAGAATATTACGATAATTTGTTCAACAAATTTTTACAAGAAGAATTAAAAAATAATCATTAAACACTTATTCCAACATTCTTGAGAACATTGGAATAGGGAAACATTATGGCAAAAGAAAAAAAAGGACCTGCCGTCGCTAAAGCTATGGCGGGCGAGGGAAAAAAGGAAAACAAGGCGTTAAATTCTGCTATTGACGATATCAAGGCTCGGTTTGGCGAGGGGGCTATTATGAAACTTTCCGAAACCAACAAAGTCAACGTGGACGCCATTCCTACCGGATCTATTGCCATGGATGCGGCGCTTGGGGTGGGCGGAATGCCGCGAGGCCGAATTATTGAAATTTACGGAGCGGAAAGTTCCGGAAAAACTACGTTGTCTTTGCATATTGTATCTGAAGCCCAAAAAAAGGGAGGCGTGTGTGCTTACATCGACGCGGAGCACGCCATGGACCCGGACTATGCCAAACGCCTTGGCGTCAACACCGATGAACTGTTAATTTCCCAGCCAGATTCGGGCGAGCATGCTTTGCAAATTGTGGAGACATTAGTTAATACCAAAAATGTGGATGTGATTGTGGTGGATTCGGTGGCGGCGCTAACTCCCCAGCGGGAAATAGAAGGCGAAATTGGTGACCAACACATGGGATTGCAGGCGCGCATGATGTCGCAGGCTTGTCGTAAATTATCGGCCATTGCCGCCAAGTCAAACACGATGATTATTTTTATCAACCAGACGCGCATGAAAATTGGCATGGTTTTTGGGAACCCAGAAACGACGCCCGGGGGATTGGCATTAAAATTTTATGCTTCTGTCAGGGTAAACTTAGCTCGGACGGCGCAGATAAAATCGGGAGATGAAATTATTGGCAACCGAGTGAAAGCCAAGGTGGTCAAAAACAAAGTGGCCGCACCCTTTAGGATTGCCGAGTTTGATATTTATTATAACGAGGGAATTTCAAAGTCGGGAGACGCGCTGCGGGCGGGATTGGCCAGTGGTGCAATTAAGCAAAACGGCAACACTTTTATGTTTGGCGGCGAAAAAATGGGCGTGGGGACCGAAGTGGCAAAGCAATATTTAAAAGAGCATCCCGAAACCATAGAAAAAATAAAAGTATCTGCTGTTGCCGGCACGGCGGTGGAGGAGTCATAACTTTACCGTGAATTACGAAATGGATATATAGGAAACATATTTCTTGTCTTTTCCCCAATTTTTGGCTATAAATTCGCAATAATTTTTATGCTTATGCGTGGCTAAGCATAAAAATTCTATCGAATTTCTATCTCAAAAATTGGGAAAAATCCAAAGAAACCATTTAGTAATTCACGGTAATTTCAGAATAAAAAACGGTTTCCTGGCAACGCGAGCCGTTTTTTATTTCCTGAACTTTGAATCGCCAAATGCTCTTTTCAAAGAGGATTTGATGATTTAAAGTTCTTGAAAAATATTGTACTATACACCAATGATAGAGATTAACAATCTTACCAATTTTGCTGTGGATAACGCCTTTTTTTTGGGGGTTGCAAAAAAAGTGCTAACAGGCGAAAATAAAAGAACGCAAAACGTATCGGTTGCTTTTGTTACGCCGGAGGAAATCCAAAAACTCAATAAAACATACCGCAAAAAAGACAAGCCAACCGATGTTTTATCATTTGAAAAAGTATCGGAGTTTAAAGATGAAGCGGTGGAAATTATTATTTGCCCGTTCGTGGTGCGCCAAAATGCAAAGGAGAGTAAATTGCCACTGAAAAAAGAACTGGCAAAAATGCTCATCCACGGGCTGCTGCACACGCTTGGGTACGATCACGAGCGATCAGAAAAAGAAGCAAGGGTAATGGAGGAACTTGAAAAAAAGTATTTTGCAAAAATAAAGTAATGCATCAACGGGAATCTGGAATCTTGTATCTGGTATCTTGAATTGAATTTAGAATTTAGAATGTAGCGCTTTGCATTCAAGATTCTTAATTCTATTCCAGCTTCAAGATACAAGATTCATAATTCAAGCGTAATGGCACGCGGTCACATCATCACGGGTTTGGACATCGGCACCAGCGCCATTAAGGTTTTGGTTGCGCAAAAAAAGGCAAATGAGTGGGAGCTTTTGGCCTACGACCAAATTCCTTCTTTTGGCCTGCGTCGCGGTGTGGTGGTCAACGCAGAAGAAACGGCCAAAAATATCCAGCTCCTGCTTTCCGGTGTTGAGCGGGACCATAACATCCGCATTAATTCGGCTTTTGTGAACATCGGCGGCAGCCACCTGTACGTGATTCCATCTGATGGCATTATTTCGGTATCGCGCGCCGACCAGCGGATTTCCAAAGAAGACGTAGAGCGGGTGTTGCAGGCCGCCCGGTCCATTAACATTCCATCTAACGAAGAAATTTTGGACGTTTTTCCCAAAGAATTTATCATTGACGACCAGCACGACATCAAGCAGCCCGAAGGCCTAAGCGGCAAACGGTTGGAAGCAAAGGTGGTACTGCTTTGTTATTTTCAATCATACTTTACCAACTTGACCACGGCGGTATTAAATGCCAAACTGCAAATTAATGACCTGGTGCCTTCTCCCTTGGCCGCCGCCGAAGCGGTGCTTACTGGCCAGCAAAAAGAACTGGGGGTTGCGTTAATTGACATTGGATCCGACACCACCAGCCTTGCCGTGTTTGAAGAGGGTGACCTGGTGCACCTTGCCATTTTTCCGCTGGGATCGGCCAACATTACCAAAGATATTGCTATTGGGCTTCGGGTGGAATTTGCCACGGCCGAGAATATTAAAAAACAGCATGGGTCGCTCTTAGTTGGCGGCAACGGCATGGGCAATGGCAAAAAAGATCAAAGCAAAAAGAAAATAGAAATGTTTGAACAGGCCGATTCACTTTCTTTCACGGAAAAGGAACTGGTTAATATTATTGGTCCGCGGGTGCAAGAAATTTTGGACCTAATGCAAAAGGAACTTAAAAAAATCGGCAAACAAGAATTGCTGCCAGCCGGGATTGTTTTGACCGGCGGCGGGGCAAAGTTGCCGGGAATTAAGGAATTGGCCAAAGAGCAGTTGCGGCTTCCTTGCGAGATTGGCGTTATCAAGGGCATCGCCGGGCTGGAACAGGATCCTGCTTACGCCACGGTGGCGGGCTTGGTGCTGGGCGGCGCCAGTATTGATGAGTCAGGGGGCGAAGGGATGTCTGAATTTTTGGGATTTATGAAAAAAACTTCTTTTAAGCTCAAGAAAATGTTTCGAGTCTTCATCCCATAACTGGCTACGAAATACGAATTTGTTACGAATATACCAAATCAAACGCAACGTTAATTCGTATATTGGTACTTGATTCGTATTTCGTAGCGAATTTCATGAATCCGATTATAAAAGTGATAGGGGTCGGGGGGTCGGGGTCCAATACTATCGCGCGCATTGGCGCGGGACATCACCCAGTGCGCAAGGACGCCACCTTTGATGGCATTGAGCTGGTGGCTGTCAATACCGACGCCCAGGCTTTGCATTTTTGCAAGGTAGAAAAAAAGATCTTGATTGGTCAGCAAACCACCAAAGGGCTTGGCGCTGGCATGGACATCAATCTTGGCAAAGAAGCCGCCAAAGAAAGCACCAAAGAATTGGAAGCTTTTTTAAAAGGCGCCGACATGGTTTTTATTACCTGTGGTCTTGGCGGCGGAACGGGCAGCGGAGCCGGGCCGGTGATTGCCGAAATTTCCAAGGGCCTGGGAATTTTGACGGTGGCGGTGGTGACCACGCCATTTTCTTTTGAGGGCGAGCAACGAAGAGAAGTCGCCCAAACCGCGCTGAAAAATTTAAAAGGCAAAGTGGATTCATTGCTGGTAATTTCCAACGACAACTTGCTGAAAATCATTGACCAAAAAACCACCGTGTCCAGTGCTTTTGAAATTTGCGACGACATTTTAAAGCAGGCGGTTGGAGGCATCACGGACCTTATGCTGTCTCCCGGAATCATCAGTATTGATTTTGCGTCGGTGGTTTCTATTATGAAAAATTCCGGCCAGGCACTGTTTGGCATGGGCAGAGCCACTGGAGAGCATCGCGCGGTTGAAGCGGCAACCAAGGCTATTACCTCGCCCTTGTTGGATTTTTCCATCAAAGGGTCCAAAGGAATTTTGTTTAACGCTGCGGGCGCTGATGTCACGTTGCAGGAAATAAAAGACGCGGCAAAAGTGATTACCGGGCACGTTGATTCCAAAGCCCAAATTATTTTCGGAGCGGTCAAAGACACCACGTTGAAAAAAGGGGAAATTAAGATTACGGTTATCGCCACAAAATTCTAAACGGAGTAATCACGAATATACAAATACGATCAAATATACAAATTTTACAAATATACAAATCTCGTCACCGTCATTGCGAGCCGCAGCGTGGCAATCTATCACATTCGTATATTGGTAACATTTGTATATTATTTTAGATTTGTATATTCGTGATTACTCCTCATACATGACGGCGTCCAAACTCCTTTTCTGCCTTTGCGTTTCCTTTATTGTTGGAATCGCGGTAAGTTCGCTCATCCACATTCCCCAAGGTTACATCTTGGGTTTTTTAATGTTGGCGATATTGCTGGTTATCACGTTGATGGTAATGTGCCATTATCGACGATCGTCGCTGATGGCACATCCGCAAAATACTGTTTTAGTGGCCGGGCTTTGCCTGTCCATGTTGGCGGCGGGTATGCTGCGGTTTTCTGGCGCGCAAGATACTATCAGCACCAACTCATTATCCAAATTAAACGACAAGCCCGGAACTATTACTCTGACTGGCCAAGTCGCGGACGAACCGGATATCAGGGACACGTCCCAAAAATTAAAAATAAAAATACACGACAGCCTGGTGCTGGTGACGCTGGGACGATATCCACAGTATCGCTACTTAGACACCTTGCGACTTACCGGAGAACTAAAATCGCCGCCAGTTTTTAATGATTTTAATTACCGGCAATTTTTGCAAAAAGATGGCATTTACTCGGTTATGGATTACCCAAAGGTTGCGCTGATTTCTCAAAAACCCGCTTACAACATTTTCACATACGCGTATGAAAAAATATTATTTTGCAAAGAAAAACTGCGCCAGTCCATTTACAATCATTTTTCAGGGCCGCAAAAGCTGCTATTGGAAGGCATTTTGCTTGGGGACAATTCCAACATGACCCAGGATTTGCGCGACAAGCTAAATACCGCTGGGCTTCGGTACTTAACCGCCATTTCCGGCGCGCACGTGATTGTGGTTAGCGAACTGTTAATGTTGTTATTTTTGGCGCTGGGATTTTGGCGCGGCCAGGCTTTTTATTTTTCCGTTATTTTTATTTGGCTTTACATTGCTCTGACTGGCTTTAGCGCGTCGGGCATTCGCGCGGCCACCATGGGCAGTATTTCACTTTTGGCTCAGCACCTTGGCCGGCAAAACACTAATGCCCGAAACATCACACTGGCTGGCGCCCTGATGCTCTGGCAAAATCCGATGCTACTTGCCTACGACGTGGGCTTCCAACTTTCATTCTTGGCTTCACTGGGAATTATTTACTGCAAGCCTCTACTGGAACATTTTATGACACAATTTACCAAAGAACGCGCGGCATACTGGGTTTCCATGATTGCCGTCACCCTCACCGCCCAGATTTTTACCCTACCCATTATGGTTTTTAACTTTGGTAGTATTTCGCTGGTAGCGCCGCTGACCAATATCCTCATTATGCCCATGTTTTACTGGCTGATGGTGGCAGGGTTTTTGGCGGCACTGGCGGGAATATTTTCCAACGTTATGGGATTTATTTTTTCCATCCCGTGTTGGTTTTTGCTAAGCTATTTTTTAAAAGTCTTAGATATTTTTTCCCGACCCTGGGCCCAAACAGCCGTGTCACATATTTGGTGGATGTGGGTGGTTCTCTATTACCTGGCGTTGGCGGCAGCCATAGCATACTGCACCAAAAAACTCAAACCCACTTTTTTGGGCTACTGATATTAAAAACTCCTATTCTCGAGAATATGAGAATATGGAAGCATTAAAAAAATTCCTACAAAAGCCAAACCGTACTCCAAAATTAGAAGCTTCTAATTTTGGAGTACGGTTTGGCTTTTTTGTTTGCGTGCACATTAGATAGGCGTTCGTAGGTAAAAAAAGAGCCGAGAGGGAAATCCCTTCGGCTGGGTGTGTGCCTTGCGGCTTTGATGGGTTAAGAGATTTCTTTGAAGGCGAAGCTTTTGCCTTTGGACGCGATGTGAAACACGTGGTCTTTTTTCCCGGGCAAAATAGACGGGGCAACGTCCTTCATTTTTTTGGCGGAATACACTTCTACCATGGTGTCTTCTTTTTCCATCTCCGGGACTTTGCCCCTGATTTCCAGGTTGCAATATCCGCAGGGACTGTGGAAAAAGTAAAAGACATCCGTGATGAGCTTCTTGAGTGCCGCAATTCGTCGTATTGACGCCTTGAGGCTCTCGCAGTCAACCGCCAAATGTCGCGAATGGACAAGAGCGAGTCCTCCGCCATCGCGCAACACAGGAAAGATATTGCCTTCCTGGAGGTTGAAGTTTTCAAACAAAAACCTCCGGATTTCGGGGTACAAACCGTGTCCCCCTTGATCTGAATCGGGGCAGGCAACTACCAACGCGGTAGTAGGCAAGAAATATATTTCCTCCTTTCTCCCGTTAAGGACTCCTTGGGTCGGAACACGTTCTACTGCCACGCACTGCTCGATCATCGAAACCTCTCTACATCTTGTAAAGGTTCTGCCAAGGTGACGGTTGTCAGCTCCATTGCTAACATCCACCATGCCACCTTAACTATCCTCATTATTACATAATTATTAAAAAATGCAACAGTCAAGCAAAAACCAGCCCGCTTAAGCGGGCTGGTTTTTGGTCAAATACTAATTGATTTTTTCCACGGTTTTCCAGTCGCCTTCCACCCACAAGCATATAATTTCCACTTCAAATCCAAACGACTCCACCGTTTTTCTTGCTTCTTGCAAGTGTTTGATTTGCTCCTCTTTTTCAACAGGATTACCCGCGCATCCAAAGTGCCCCACAATAGCAATGACCTTTGAACCATGGTGCTCAACGGAAATACCAACCCGTTTTTTGATATTTTCAATAACGGCAGTGTTTTGGTTGTCGGCTAAAATTTTGTTGGGGCCGGGTTCGGTGACCATGTCCACATAATCCACGCTGTAATTTTTTTGAATATAACTTTTAACCGCGTCCTGGATTCGGCCGTCCATGCAGTTGATAGCGCAAGCAAACGTTTTATTTTCCATAAAAATCTTTTATATAATTTTTATAATCTTTATAGCCATTATAAACATTATAATTTCTTTTGCAACTAAGTTATAGTATAATGAAAAAACATGGAAATTAATTCTCATACAAGCCAAAAAGCCTGGGTGGTGGCGGTGGATATGGGCTATGGCCACCAGCGCACCGCTTACCCTTTGCGTGACATTGCCTTGGGCCGGGCTATTATTAATGCCAACAATTACGACGGCGTCCCCAAAAAAGATCAGCGCATTTGGCAGACCACTCGCTCCTTTTATGAATTCATTTCGCGCTTCCGCCGAATTCCCATCATCGGTCTGTTCCTTTTTTTATTTTTAGACCGGTTCCAAAAAATTATGGGCTATTACCCAAAGCGCGACCTGTCCAAATCAAACTTCAACGGCAAAACCATTTTTTCGTTCATCAAAAAAGGTTGGGGCAAAGATTTGATAGAACGCCTCAAAAAAAATCCCCTGCCCATGGTCACCACTTTTTTTACGCCGGCATTCATGGCAGAAGAATTAGATTATCCCAACAACATTTACTGCGTCATTTGCGACGCCGACATCGCCCGGGTCTGGGTGCCGCTGGAGCCCAAACAAAGCCGCATCCAGTATCTTGCTTCAAACACCTGGACGCGCGACCGGCTCAAATTATACGGTGTCAAACCGGAAAACATTACCTTAACCGGCTACCCCTTGCCCAAGGAAAACATTGGCCGCAACCAGGAAATTGTCAAAAAGGACATGGGCTACCGGCTTTTAAACCTTGACCCCAACAAAAAATATCAAAAATTATATAGTCCGCTGGTAAAAAAATATCTTGGATCGTTGCCTACGCGCCCCAACCATCCGCTGACTGTTATGTTTTCCATCGGCGGAGCCGGCGCCCAAAAAGAAATCGCCCTGCAACTTATCAATAGTTTAAAAGACCGAATCAAGGCCAAAGAATTACGGTTTATCATATCGGTGGGCGTGCGGGAAGAATTGCGCCACTATTTTGCCACCCACATTAAGGGTTTGGAACTGGACGGCTGGGTGCATATTTTATCGGGAAAAACTATGCCGGAATACTTTGACACTTTTAATCAGGCTTTGCGCACCACCGATATTTTGATGACCAAACCTTCCGAACTTTCTTTTTACGCCGGCCTTGGAATTCCCATTATCATCGAACCGTCTATCGGCTCGCAAGAAGATTTTAACCGGCGTTGGCTGATGCATATTGGGGCCGCGGTATTGCAGGAAAATCCAAAGTACACCCATCAGTGGCTGTTTGATTTGCTGGAAGCGGGGGACTTGGCGGAAGTGGCCATGCAAGGTTTTGTGGAAATAGAAAAAATGGGAACGTATCACATCGAAAAATTAGTGCGACATAATAGCTTCCATGCGTAGAATGATTCTTTTGTTTTTAATTATATTTTTTATACTACTTGCCTTGGCGCTGGCGTACTTTTTTGTCGGCCGAGCGCCGGAGCAAAAAAGTATTACTTGGGGAGTGAATTTTTCCCAGATGCAGGCCGAACAGCTAAAGCTTGATTGGAAAAAAACGTACCTGGCCATACTGGAAGATTTGGGCGCCACTCACGTAAAATTGCTGACCCAATGGGATTGGGTGGAAGGCAAGCAAGACGATTTTTATTTCAAAGACATTGATTGGCAAATCAGCCAGGCCGAAAGCCACGGCGCCAAAATAACCTATGTGGTAGGCATGAAAACCGGACGCTGGCCCGAGTGTCATGTGCCAACCTGGGCCAATGATTTGTCAAAATCCGCCCAGCAAGAAAAACTGCTGGAATATATCAAAGAAGTAGTGCAAAGGTATAAAAGTTCGTCGGCTATCATTGCTTGGCAGGCCGAAAACGAACCGTTGTTTAAATTTGGCCAGTGTCCGTGGTACGACCAGGATTTTTTGACAAAGGAAGTTGCTCTGATAAAATCATTGGACCCATCGCGCCAAGTGATTGTTTCCGATTCGGGCGAGCAGTCGCTGTGGTTTGGCGCGGCAAAAATCGGTGACGTCGTAGCCACCACTATGTATCGGAAGCTGTGGTTTCATGTTGCGGACGGCGTTGGTTTTTATAGCAGCTTTCCCATTCCACCCGTTTTTTACTATCGCAAAGCCCAGCTGGTCAATTACTTTTTTGGCAAGCAGGTTATCTGCGGCGAATTGCAAGCCGAACCGTGGGCCTACAAAACATTTTACGACGTTCCGTTAGAAGAACAAGAAAAAACCATGAACCCAAAGCAATTTCAAGACAATATTGAGTATGCAAAAAAAACCGGCCTGCCACAATTTTACTTCTGGGGAAGCGAATGGTGGTACTGGCTCAAGGAGAAACAGAATAAGCCACAGATTTGGGAAGAAGCCAAAACATTATTTAAACACGATAATCAGTAAAGCCAGTACCACTATTCGAATGGAGGGGTCGGGAGGGAGGAATCCCTTCCGTGGAGGAAAACAGTCCCGCGAAGCGGAGACGTTAGAAACCGTGGGTTTCTAAGGAGCGAAGCGACAGAATGGTCGGTACTGGTTAAAGAAGAAGCAGGGGTGGCCAGAAATATGGAACGAAGCTCGGCAATTATTTAAGTCAAAAACTTAGAGACCAAAACCACCATTCGTACAAACGCTGTGCATAAGTGGAGGTGATAATATGTAGCACATATTGTAGAATAAACGAATAGTATTAATCAGTAAAAAATATGAATAGACCGGAAAATTTAAATAATAGTGAAGATTTAAATAATAATCAGGAATCAGAATTATCGGAAGACGCCCGCATAGAACAGGAAATACAATCAGAGCAGTCGGCGCTTGTTGAAAATGTAAAAGAGCTCGAAGGTGATGTAGATCAATTAGAAGAATTGGAAGGAGAGGAAGATCTTTCTACAAAAGCTAAAAATGCTTTAAAAGCAGGACTTGCGGAGCTCAAGGATTTTATACTTGCAAATCCTACGATGAATATGTTAAGCAGTGCTGGTATTGCGGGAATAGCGCTTCGCGGAGTTTTTGAGCATTTTAACCAAGGCAAAGACATTAAAGACGTCGCAACTGAAGCACTTGGTCAATTAGCCGCGTTGGGAATCATTAAATCAGTGGCATATCTTGGGTGGGGAAGAAAAGCACGAATGAAAGAAGTAGAAAAAGCTCAGAAAGAAGCCGCGGCAGAAGAAGGGGTAGCTACGCAAGAAAATCAAACAGTTTCAGACCAGTCAATAAGTGAATCGGAAGCAGAATTGCCACCAGAAGACACTGAAAGCGAAATAAAAAAATTGAAAGATGATCTTAATGAGAAATATGATGAGGAAAAAGCAGAATAAATGAAATACTAAATTATAAAAATTATGGCTAAAAAATTAACAAAAAAAGCAATAAAAGAAGTGTTAGAGAAATTAAATAGAGCAAGTGTTTCTCCAAAAGAAAAACTGAAATTACTAAAAGAAATGAATACCTTTGTTAAAAAGACAGACAAAATGGTAAAGAGCTTAATTTTAAAAGTAAACAAAGAATCTCGTTAAGGAAAAGTACAGATTTTTCCTTATGAAAGAGCATTTTCAGTTACCCCAAAGAGCACTTTGCTCTCTTGGGGTCTTTTTCTTTGCTGCTAAATAATCTATAATGACCTAACTATTCCTTGAATTACGAAATGCCCGCTTAAGAAGACTCTTTTTGTCTTTTCCGAGACGGGGCGAATTGGCTGCGGCCAATTGCGCCTCGCGTCTTGACCATCAACGTTGCGATAATCGGCAAAACTTTCGCCTCCAAATTCGCAATAAATATTTTACGTAGCTTGCTACGTAAAATATTTCTATCAAATTTCTATCTCAAAATTTAGGGAAAATCCTAAAAAGGCATTTCGTAATTCAAGGAACTATTATTAAAATTAATGTAATTATATGACTCATAGAGAAATGTTAGAAAATAATCCTAGCGAAGAATTAGAAGATGCCCCCGAAGTAGTATTAGAACAAGAACCTCCGCAACAAACCTTGAGGGAAAAAGCGATACGGTTTAATGAAATAGCAAAACAGGTACGGGAAGCCCGCAAAAACAAAGAATCAATAGACAAGGATCTTATCAAAGAAGGCGAAACTCTGCACGAAGAATTAATTAGTGAAGGCGTAAGAAAGAAAAAGTTAAGTGAAATGAGGGAAAAGGAGCAAGGGGTCCCTGAATTGATCGCACAAGAAAAGAAAAAAATAGAAGATATGCCAGAAAGTGAAAGTGAATCAAGCGAAACTGATGATGATTCTTCTGGGGCATCGGGAGAAAGTAAAGACGGACTTATTAGGGAATTGGCGGGCAAAAGAATTCAGGGCATTATGAATGAATCGCGACTGCCAAACGAAGAATATGAGAGTACGGTGGGAGTGTATGGCGGCAAAATGAATGTTGGCGAAGACGGAGAAATGGTTTGGGATAGGAGGGGTATTGTTTCAAAAATTGATAAAGCAGGGGACGCTGTACTAAGAACGTATGATGAGCATGTGGTAAAAGAACCGCTGAAGATGATGTGGCGGCATCCAAAATTGTTTTTGAAAGAAATGTTTGCTCCTGGAACAAAAAGATACCGGGGAAACAATGCAGAGGTTTTGGAAAATATTGAAAGACTGGGGCTTTCTGATTACTATGGGCCCCATGAAAATGGGATAGAAATAAAACAGCCAGATATTTATAAGCACGGTTTAGACCTTCAGGATGTTTATCGGTCAGACCAAATTGAATCTGATGTATTAAAAGAAACTGATCGATTCCAAGCTTTGGCCGAAGCTTCAAAATATGTTGGCCAAATACATAAAGAGCATGGTGGCATTGGAGAATTACTGGTTTCGGATATTATTTTTTTAGAAGACAAAGACGGGAAATTGGGAAAACCGTTATTAAATTTGCCGGATATTGTTTTTAATAAAGAAAAGATAACCAGCGAAGTAGACAAAAAAACAACTGACATGTTAGATTTTTTATGTAGCGTTTTTGGAGAAGAATACCGAAGGTCCCAAAATTTAGAAGACGTTGACAAGGCGTTAGATGCAATTGTAGAAAATTACGGAGATAAAAATATTATTTCACTGGTAGAGTCTTTTGTAAAAAGAGGCAGGCTGACGCTTCAGGGCGACGCAGAGCTTTTAAAACTGCCAAGCACCACAACTAAGCAAGCGAGAGGAATTTTTTCTCAACACAATAAAGCTAGGTTGGCTTCAAAAAAGGATATTGATGGATTAATGAAAGAGAAAATTGTGGATGCTTGCGAACGATTTTTATCAAAAGAATAAGGTATGGGCTTGCGATACATGGAACCAAAAAAGAAAAAAATCCTTATTTTGTCTATGACGGCTGGATTTGGCCATGTCCGGGCAGGGGAGGCGCTTTTGGATTATGCCAAAGAACATTTGCCCGAGGCAAGCGCACAGCACGTTGATGTGCTTGACATTGACCCAACTCTTAGAAAATACTCTTTGAAAATGTATGGACTGGTAAGTAAAAAACTACCGTTGTTGTGGGGAATGTTCTATGAGTCTGGATTGTTATTTTTCGTCGTTAAGAAATTCATGAGTATCAGAGCAGCCTTCAACGATAGCATCCCAGCCTATGTGCGCCAAAAAAATCCCGATGCCGTCATCTGCACCAACATTTTTATTTTGCATTTGCTGGGCCGGTCTGGCCGAGCTTTATTTAAAAATATCCCCTTGGGCGTTGTGGTAACCGATTACCATGGCCATTCCTTTTACCGCGTTGATTGGATTCATTACTATTTTGTGGCCACGGCCAGCGTCGGTCAGGAATTGGAAGCTATAGGTATTCCCAAAGAAAAAATTGTGGTGACGGGAATTCCCATCAATCCTAAATTTTACGTCAAAGAAAATATCGGTGAACTGAAAGCAAAATATGGCGTCCAAAACCATTTGCCGGTCGTAGTATTGATAGCTTCGTTTAGCATTTCCGGGCGCCAGTTGCAAGGTCTTGTGGAAAAATTATTAGGTCTTGATCCGCCAATATATCTGATTGCAATTACCAGCGGCAACCAAAAGTGTTATGATATGCTAAAAAATAATGTTGGCGGACACGAGCGGTTTTTGCTGGTCAACTGGACAAACGAAATAGAAGAATATATAAAAATAGCAGACGTGGTGATAAGCAAAGCCGGAGGACTGACGGTTTCTGAATGCCTTGCCCTGCAAACACCGATGATTATTTTCAATCCTATTCCCGGGCAAGAAGAACATAACGTCGAATTTTTGGAAAAAAATAATTTTGGCAAACAGGCGGCTGACGTGGATAGAATTATTAACCTGGTCCCAGGCATGATAGCAAAGGCTCATAGTAGCCCTCTACCGCTTTTTGAAGTCACAAATCCTTGCGAGAAAATATTCAGTGTATTAATTTGAAATTTACAATTTGAAATTTGAAATCAATTTGAAATGATTGAATTTGAAATTTGAAAATGTTACGTTCTCGTCATTGCGAGGAGCGTAGCGACGTGGCAATCTACAGTTTTCAAATTTAGACATTTAAATATTCACTTTTTGATTTCAAATTTAAAATTTAAAATTTCAAATTTACAATCTATGTACGATCTTCCATCATTCAACTCCAAGCATTTTAAGGCCAAAACCAAAAAAGTCATCCAAAACAAGGCTTTGCAGTCGGTCGGGGCGGCAGTTGTTTTGTCAATTTTGCTTTTTTATTGGCTGCAATGGTATGCGGTTGGTTTTTGGCACAATCAAACCGATGCCATGATAAAAAGTATTCAGCATGACTTCGCGCAAGTCCAACTGCCAACGCAGCAGCTGCCGCTGTTAAATACCGCGCCGCCTGAACAAAAGTATACTTCTCAAATTTCCTACGAGCAAGCCATCATTGATTCGGTCAAAAGCGCATCGCCATCGGTGGTGAGTATTGTCATTTCCAAAAATTTGCCGGTCTATGAACAGCAGTATGTCAACCCATTTGAAGGTCTTCTGCCGCCCGATAACGGCTTTGGTTTTGGATCTCCGTTTAATATCCAAATTCCTCAAAATGTCCAGAAGGGAACCAAGTACCAGGAAGTCGGCGCCGGGTCGGGATTCATTGTCACCCAGGACGGCCTGGTGCTGACCAACAAGCACGTGGTTTCCGACAAAGCCGCCGATTACACCGTGGTCACCAATGACGGCAAAAAGTATTCAGCTAAAGTGTTGGCGCTGGACCCGGTGCAGGATTTGGCTATTATAAAAATTCAGATTCCTTCGACTAGTTCAGGGCAAGCAGCTATTTTTCCGGCCATCAAAATCGGTGACTCATCGGGCATCCAGATTGGCCAGGGCGCCATTGCTATTGGCAACGCGCTGGGCCAGTTTTCCAATACGGTTTCAGTGGGGGTGGTTTCCGGTTTGGGCAGGACAGTGTCGGCGTCGGGTAGCCAGGGATTTTCCGAAACACTGGAAGGCATCATCCAGACCGACGCGGCCATCAACCCCGGAAACTCTGGCGGTCCGCTGATTAACTTGAAAGGCGAAGTCATTGGCATCAACACTGCCATGGCCGACAACGCCCAATCTATTGGATTTGCCATTCCCATTAACATTGCCAAAAAAGACATCAGTCAAATTATCAAAACCAACACCATTATTTATCCGTTTTTGGGCGTGCGCTATGTTCTGATTGATGACGCGGTAAAACAAAAGTATCACTTGTCGGTTGATGCTGGCGCGCTGGTTTTGCCCAGCGACGATGGCCAGCCGGCGGTAACAGCCGGGTCGGCTGCAGAAAAAGCCGGCATCAAAGAAAAAGACATCATTGAGGAATTTAACGGTGAAAAGATTACGCCGGACAACTCCATGCAAAAAATCATAGCCAAGTACAACCCGGGAGACAAAGTCACCCTAAAAATCCTGCGCCAAGGAAAAGAAATAACCGTGGAAGTAACCCTGGGTACTCGGAGCTAAACTGAAAGAAAAAGTTTTTCAGAACGTCTAACCCATTGACAGCGGTATATCGTATATGATATATAAGAAAGAGGGAGAGTATAGAGCTAGTTTTTATAAAGACAAGAATGGGAAGAGTTCTGTTTTGGAGTATATGTTTAATCTTCCTAAAAAAGAACGATTTAAAATTGAAAAATATATTGAGTTTTTAAGAGTGAACGAAGGTGTTTTGGATGAGCCGTATTCAAAACATATTACAGGAAAAATAAGAGAATTGCGTGTGGATTTTGGTAAAAACCGGCATAGAATTTTTTATTTTACTTTTATCAACAGAAATATTGTTTTTCTTCATGCTTTTCTCAAAAAAACTCCCAAAACACCTATGGGGGAAATAAAAAATGCAGAAGACGTATACTATAGTGTTATTAACAATCCAAAAGCTTATGAATAAAAATAAAAAAAATAGTGTATTTATTGATTTTGACGATGTTTTGAAGGAGGAAATGAAAGACCCGGAATTTAAGAAATATTACGATTATTACGGCAAGCAACTGGAAATTGCTTACCAGATTTTGCAGTTAAGGAAAAAGAAAAAAATTTCCCAAGCCCAGCTGGCAAAAAAGATCGGCACCAAGCAAAGCAACGTTGCCAGGATGGAAGCAGGCCAGCAAAACTTTTCTATTGATACGCTTGAAAAAATAGCGCAAGCTCTTGGTTCAGATTTAAAAATAGTGTTTTCGTAAAGCCCAACGATCAATAAAATTTCCACGCCTTTATCGTGGATTTTTTGTTGTGTGTTACTTGATTTTTGGGGTGTTTTGGCTTAGAATGAAACTAAATTTACTGATTTGGCGTATGATTGGTGTATAAGCAGATACTCGCAATTGCGTCAAATATTGTAGAAAAACTTTTAACATTTTAAAATTTTTGCCGCGCACCGAATGCGTGCGGCAAAACAACATAACATTTTATGAACGGAAGCGGTGCAAATTTTACTAACAAGGCGCAGGATGCCATTTTATCGGCACAATCCATCGCGCAGGACAAGGGGCAGCAGCAAATTGATGCCCTGCATTTGCTTTACGCGCTTTTGGTGCAAGAAGGGTCGCTGGTCATTACCCTATTACAAAAGTTGGGAGTAGATGTGGACGTCTTAAAAAAGAAAACCGAAAGCCAAATTTCCAAAATTTCCACTATTTTAACGCCAACCGCCTTTGGCCAATTTTACTTGACCCAGGACATGGCCAAAGTGCTGGATAAAGCGCGCCAGGAAGCCTCAAACATGCAGGACGAATTTATTTCGGTGGAGCATTTGTTCTTGGCACTGCTGGATCAAAAATCTATGGCTAGGGATGTTTTGGAAAAAACGACGGTGTTTGGCGCGGGTTCAGATACAAAAAGTTCAAAATTAGATTACGACAGTGTGTTAAAAGTGCTCTCGCAAGTTCGCGGTGGCCAGCGCATCACTGACCCGGAGCCCGAATCCAAGTACCAGGTCATAGAAAAATATACCCGAAACTTAACCGATTTGGCGGCCAGCGGAAAAATTGACCCGATCATCGGCCGCGATAACGAAATCCGTAGGCTGATGCAGATTATTTCCCGCCGAACCAAAAATAATCCGGTATTGATTGGCGAAGCCGGCGTGGGAAAAACTGCCATTGTGGAAGGGTTTGCCCAAAGAGTAGCGCGAGGAAATGTCCCCGAATTTTTAAAAAACAAGGAAGTCATTTCACTGGATTTGGGAGCCATTATCGCCGGCACCAAGTACCGGGGCGAATTTGAAACCAGGATCAAGGCTTTGCTCAAAGAAATTTCCCGGTCAGCCGGCAAATACATTTTGTTTATTGACGAACTGCACACACTGGTTGGCGCAGGAGCGGCTGAAGGCGCCATTGACGCGTCTAACTTACTAAAACCGGCGCTGGCTCGCGGGGAACTGAAAGCCATTGGCGCCACAACGCTTAAAGAATACCAAAAGCATATTGAAAAAGACCCGGCCTTGGAGCGGCGCTTCCAGCCCATTTTTGTGCAGGAGCCAACCATTGACGATGCTATCGCCATTTTGCGGGGCATCAAAGAAAAATACGAAGTGCACCATGGCGTGCGCATCAAAGACCAGGCCATTAAGGCGGCGGTGGAACTTTCCAGCCGCTACATTGCCGATCGATTTTTGCCTGACAAGGCAGTGGATTTAATGGACGAGGCAGCTTCGGCATTAAGGTTAGAAATTGAATCCGAACCCCAAGAACTGGAAAAATTCCAGGAGGAAATCACCAAGCTGGAAATTGAAAAACAGGCGCTTAAAAAAGAAAAGGATTCGCAAAAGCGCCTAGCAGCCATTGCCAAAGAGCTGGCCGATATTAAAGAAAGCACCAAGGGTTTGCGGGCCAAGTGGGATGCCGAAAAGGAGTTGATTAACAAAATTAAGGATATCCGCAAGCAAATTGACCAGCTTTCTTACCAAACCGACATTGCCCAGCGTGAAGCTAATTTGGAAAAGGTGGCGGAAATAAAATACGGAAAAATCCCGATGTTGTTGAAAGAACAAAAACAGATAGAACAGAAATTGGTAAAGTTGCAAAAAACCCATCACTTTTTAAAAGAGGAAGTGACCGAAGAAGACGTGGCCCGGGTAGTTTCACGCTGGACGGGAATCCCGGTAATGCGTTTGATTACCGAAGAAGCCAAGAAACTGGAAACCATGGAAACCACGTTCAACCGCCGTGTCATCGGCCAAGAAGAAGCTATCAGCGCCATTTCGCGGGCCATCCGCCGCGCGCGGGCTGGCATTTCTGAAGAAAATAAGCCTCTGGGATCGTTCTTGTTTTTGGGGCCCACGGGCGTTGGCAAAACCGAAACCGCAAGAGCTCTTGCCGAATTTTTGTTTGACGATGAAAAAGCCATGATTCGTTTGGATATGTCCGAATACATGGAGCGCCACACCGTTTCCAAAATTATCGGCAGCCCGCCAGGATACGTAGGCTATGAAGAAGCCGGTCAATTGACTGAAAAAGTGCGTCGTCGGCCATACTCGGTGATTTTGCTGGATGAAATTGAAAAAGCCCATCCGGAAGTGTTTAACATTTTGCTGCAAATTTTTGAAGACGGCAGGCTGACCGATTCCAAGGGCAGGCTGGTTTCGTTTAAAAACACCATTATCATTATGACTTCCAATGTTGGGTCCGACTACATCAGCAAAATGTCGGCTATTGGCTTTTCCACCAAGGAAGACATGCAGGAACGCGAGTCCATGAAAGACAAAATTTTAAATTCTTTGCGCGACCAGTTTCGCCCGGAATTTTTAAACCGTATTGATGAAATTGTCATTTTCAATTATTTGAAAACCGATCAAATTAAAAAGATTGTGGATTTGGAAATGTCAAAAGTGCAAAAGCGCCTGGCTGCCAAGGAAATCAGCATTAAAATTTCGGAAAAAGCCAAGGAATTTTTGGCTAAGGAAGGTTTTGATCCGAATCTTGGAGCCCGGCCATTAAAGCGCGTTATCCAGCGGCTGATTTTGGATCCGTTGTCTATCAAAATTGTCACCAATGAAATCAGCGAGGGCTCGCGCGTGTTGATTGATGAAAAAGGAGGCCAGGTTGTATTTGAAGTTCCGCGGCTTTTGTCCAAGATTGACATGCCAGAGAAAGTGAGTGCAAAGAAATAGCAATCGCGGAATGACGCGGAAATTTACGCGCCCGCCTCTCCTCAACAGCGAGTCGAGGCCGGGGAAAAACGCGGAAAGCGGCGGCGCCCGCGGGCGCCGCCGATCAATCCACCACCACCGTCATTGCGAGGCGCACCGAAGCAATCTTAGTTGTGTAAATAATAATGTCAACGGTAAAATTCCTCTCTATCATGGTTTTGGCACTTATTGTCGGAGCAGCGGGAGCCGCTGTTTTTAATTTTTCTTTGATGCCTTATTTTCTGGCCAGCACGTATTTTGACAATTACCAATTTGTCAAAGATTATAAGCAAGGCAAAATCACCGTCAACAAAACTGACCAAGTCTACATTCAGGAAAACACATCGGTTCAAAATGCTATTGAGCGGGTTAAGGCATCGGTGGTGGCAATCCAGGGCGCCGGCAAAACGGTAACATCAGGGCTGGTGATTACTTCCGATGGAAGTATTATTACGCTGGCCAGTAAAATTCCGGCTATCACAAAAGTTACCGTGTATTTGCAAGGAGTTGCTACCGACGTGAAGGTGTCAACCACCGACGTTCCCAGCAATTTGGCGCTACTGAAAGCCGACAAGCAAAATTTGCAGACAGTCCCCTTTGCCGATGCGAGCTCCATAACCTTGGGTCAAAACATATTTTTGACCGCCAGCACTAGCGCGGCTCAAGATCATTGGTTTGCCAACGAAGGGATTATTACTGAAATCAGTTCTGACGCCATAAGGACTAACATTATAGAAAGGTCTGCGGCAAATGGCGCGCCATTATTTACCAGCGCCGGCCAACTGGTTGGCTTGGCGGTGGTTGACCAAAGTGGCAAAGTGTGGGCGATTCCAGTAAGCAAAATTCAAAAGCTACTGGGCTTGTAAAGAACGAATCAACACGAATTGACGAACGAATAAACACGAATCACGAATTCTCGCGTTCGTCATTGCGAGGAACGCTAAGCGTTCCGAGCCGCAGCGAAGCAATCTTTCTATTCGTGATTCGTGAAAATTCGTGGCGCCAGAGCGCCTGATTCGTGTTAATTCGTTATATCATAGCAATGATATCATACGAGGATTTTAAAAAATTAGAAATAAAAATTGGGACTGTGGTTTCGGCTCAAGCCATCGAAGGGTCGGACAAGTTAGTCAAACTGATGATTGGTTTTGGCGACCACCAGCGCCAGATTGTCGCCGGCATTGCCCAAAGCTTTCCCGATGTTTCAGTGCTGGTTGGCAAACAAATGCCGGTGGTGGTAAATTTGGAACCAAAAATGCTCAAAGGCGTGGAAAGCCAGGGAATGATTTTGGCAGCAAGTAACGAAGGCCAGCCGGTGTTATTGAAACCGGAAAAAGAAGTCCCACCCGGCAGTTTAGTCAAATAGTTTACATATAGTCTACGTAACGAGAACATACCATAATTTTCGCGATCGCGAAAATTATGGTATGTTTTTATTTATCCACAGATGGTTAGCAAATCTTTATGGTAACATTAAAAAATTCTATTTTTGACTTACCAAAATACTTTTGTTAAGATTTTAGGATTATGGAAGAAAATAAAGGCATAAAAGTAACCAACGCTGTCTATAGGATTTTGGATTGCCTGCCAGATTCTGACCCCTTAAAAAATAAGGCCAAAGAGAAAGCGTTGGCTATTTTGGAAAACCTGACGCTGGTTTTCAGTGCCCAAGACTGGGTTTCTTTTCAAAAGGAAAAAGCAGCGGCCAGCGTCATGGATGACATTGGTATTTTGCAAGGCTACCTTCAAGTCGGGCGAGACCAGGGCTGGATAGATGCCATGAACTTTTTGATTATTACCAAAGAGTACCAGTCTATTAAAAACAGCATTGTGCCGCCAAGAGGACTGATAAAGCAAAGCTTGCAGATTGCCCAGGCAACGGTTAAAGAGGCGCCAAGGGTTGCCCCAGCAATTAGCACGCAAGCCGGATATATGCAAAGTGAAAAATCTTCAAAGCGGCAGCGGAAAATTTTAGAGATACTGCAAAAAAGAGAAAAAACTCAAGTTTCAGATATCATAAAAGAGTTGCCCAATATCACCAAAAGAACGATCAGGAGAGATTTAGATGATTTGCTAAAGAGCGGTAAAGTTGCAAGGATGGGGGAATGGAATCAGATTTTTTACCAAATAAAGTAGGCACTTTGAATCCCGAAACGGACAATAAAAAGAATATTTCTTGTCTTCCCCCAATTTTTGGCTATAAATTCGCTACAATTTTTCGGCGGAGCCGTTGGCTAAGCCGAAAAATTCTATCAAATTTCTATCTCAAAAATTGGGGGAAATCCAAAGAAACCATTTCGGGATTCAAAGTGATAGGACATTTCATAAATTTAAAAAATGTCCTATCAATAATAATTTGTCCTACCATTTGTCCTATCATTTGAGTCAGTTTTCCTAACGTAATCCTATTGGTTATTGTTGCTTTTATTGCTTATTTATGGTATAGTTTAAGATTATTTATGGATTATAAACGGGAACAATTTAGCCTTATTTACGATCAATATATTGAAAAAATATATCGGTTTGTATACTTAAAGGTAAATTCAGAAGAAGTAGCACAGGACATTACTTCTAAGGTATTCTTAAAGGGTTGGGAATCCTACCAAAAACAGCCTGAAATTAAAAATCCTGGAGCTTTTTTATACCAGATTGCCAGGAATTCAGTCATAGACCATTACCGAGAAAAGGGTAGGACAAAAATAGTTTCTCCAGAAAGCGTCCAAGAAATGGCTGACAAAACCAATATATTTGAAAGGGCTGTTTTAAATGCGGACATTGAAGCTATAAAGTCTGCTATTTTTAAGCTTAAGAAAGAGCATCAGGATGTCCTTATCTGGTACTATTTGGAGGATATGTCCGCCGAGCAAATATCGGACATTCTGGAAAAACCAGCTGGTACGGTAAGGGTTATGATCCATCGGGGGCTGGAAGCATTGAAAAATGAACTAAATCAGCAATCCTAAGGAGTAATCACGAATATACAAATTTACGTTAATATACCAATATACAAATGTGCTGGATTGCCACGTCGCTTCGCTCCTCGCAATGACGGACAGAACGGATTTGTATATTGGTAAAATTTGTATATTGTTCTAAATTTGTATATTCGTGATTACTCCGTTATGTAACAAAAAAGTAGGTTTGGCGTCATCATCGTAATGACCGAGAAAGAACTCATTTCCAAACTCCAGGAACTCAAACAAATCAAACCCAGCAAAAGCTGGGCTCTTTCGGTTAAAATGAGCATTTTGGATACTCCAGCAGTGCAAGCCAATCCTATGTCCCAGCCAACCGGCCGCTGGGCGTTTTCTGATTCGGTAAAGTTTCTCTACCAAAGAAAAATGGCTTATGCTTTCGCGGCCTTATTGCTGGTGATTGCAGGACTGACCAGCGTTATGAACTATACGATTCCAAAACCGGCAACCGTCGCTCAAAACCAGGTCAATGGTTCAAAGCAATCAGCCTCGGCTTTGGCAGCAGAAGCGGCCTTAAAAAACAGCGTTGAAGCTTTCAAAATGAAATCGCAGAACTTGGCCCAGACCATAAAATATAATCCCAAAAATGCGCCGGTAGCGATACAAGAAATAAAAGACGCGGCTAAACATTTGACCGACGCGATCCAAAAAAATCCACAATTAGCAAAAACCGTCGCTCTGGATATTAACAACAGCAACAAAACTTACTTGGATGTACTGGCTGGTAGCGCGAGAGATGAAGTAAAGCAAGATGTTTCCGATACCCTTGAAAAGACTCTGGTTAAACAGTTGATCGAGGACGCGAGGAATGAATCCTTAACCCCGGATCGCAAGGCTGTGGTAGATATGGCGGAAACACTTGAGGCAAAGGGTGATTATGCTAATGCATTGGTAAATATGTTAGTATTGGAAAATGGCAGTAAACCTTCAGATAGTAAAGAAGATAATAAAGCAACTCCCAGCCCAACAGACAGTCCGGATAACAATAACGTAAATGCGCATAATTGATACAATCTATCGTGCTTTTGCGCCCATCCGTCATTGCGCAAAGTCGCGAGCGAGGCCAGCTTTGCTGAATCGCCCGACTCAGGCGCACCGAAGCAATCTTATTTTTGTGAGATAGATTGCCGCGTGTCCGGCTTGCGAACCGGCACTCGCAATGACGAGAGAAGAGTTACTAATTAAAAATTGGATAAGTCGCTGGGTTGTGGTCATTACGTAAGATTGCAACCGAAAGCGCTCTTAATGGCTTTGTTTTTCTCTCGTTTAATACCTTGAATTACGAAATGCTTTCGAGGTATTTTTCCAGAATTTGGAGATAGAAATTTGATAGAATTTTTATGCTTAGCCACGCATAAGCATAAAAATTATAGCGAATTTATAGCCCAAATTCTGGAAAAAGACCCGAAAAAAGCATTTAAATGTGCATTTTGTAATTTAAGGTTTAATACGTTAGGAAAATAAGGGCATTAAGAGACAATAAGGTCGACGCGACGAGAAAAACACATAACACAAAAAACAAAAATCCCAAGAATTACCAATCACATTGAGTTACAAATTCGTAATTCGGTAACATTCGTAATTCGTAGGATATTATATTAAAAATGAATATTAAACAAACAATTATCACAGCCACGGTCGCTTTGACTATGGTTGCCATGATTGCTCCTTTGTCTGCTGGCGCCGTTACCACGGCTGATTTGCAGGCTCAGATTGCAGCCTTACAGGCTCAATTGAATGCACAGAACCAGGTTCAAGGTTCCAGCAACGTGCCTTCAGCTTGTGTTGGCATCACCTTCACCAGAAACTTGAGAATACATTCGATTGGTGCAGATGTAAGATGCTTACAAGCAGCTATGAATGCTTTAGGCTACACAGTTTCAGCATCGGGAGCAGGCTCAGTTGGCAATGAAACAACTACCTTTGGTCCAAAAACCTTGGTAGCGGTTAATCATTGGCAAGTAGCCGTGTTAGGATCATCTGCAACACAGTTTGGTCCTTTGTCACGAGCTAAATTAAACGCTTGGTTGGCTGGTTTGACAACCGGCAATACCGGAAATACTGGTAACACCGGAAACACTGGCAATACCGGAAATACCGGAACCCAGGGTTCTGGTCCAGTTACCGTTGCCCTTTCTGCCGACAACCCAAATGCGGGAGTTATCGTTGGAGGTCAGGCAACTGCTGATTTATTGCATGTTACCTTTTCGGGTAGCGGCACCGTTACTTCTTTGATGCTGACCCGCTCTGGTGTTTCAGATCAAAACACTCTGACAAATGTTTATTTGTATGATGGAAACACCCGTATTACTGATGGGTACTCTTTCAATATAAATGGAACGCTTGTTATGAACGGTCTTAACATCACCGTAGCAGGATCTCACGAAATTTCCGTAAAAGCCGACGTCGCTTCTCTTAACGGAAGCGCAACCGTTGCCGTTGCAGTAACCAGTTACACGGTTAATAACACAGCAACTCCGGTAACTGTTCAAGGCACCACTTTTGCAGTTATTAGCGGTTCTACGCTGGCCACAGCTTATCTTGGCGCTAATACCGTATACAACAGCAACACCCAAGTAACCGTAAATGCTGGCACATCAGGATACACATTCTGGTCAGCTCCTTTACAGATTAACACAAGAGCTATTTGGTTAAAGACCGCAGCCTTCAAAATGGTAGGCTCCGCTCCTTCAGATGCTCTTTCAAATCTGAAAGTGTTTATTGACGGCGTTGACACCGGCAAAATCGGCACCGTGGTGGCTATTAATGGCTCAAATTACGTAGTGTTTGATTTGACATCGGCCCCAATAAGTCTGGCCACCGGTTCACACACGGTTGACATGAGAGCTGATATCCAAAAAGGAACCAACAGAACCGTTCAAATATCAGTTCAGCAAGCTTCTGACTTCACTATTTTTGATCCGCAAATCGGCGTTAATATCGCTTTGTTGGGCGCCAGCGGAGCGGCTTTCAGTACCAACACCGGAGCTAACGTCATGATAGCTACTGGTTCAGCAACGGTTGTTGTAGATCCAGCCTTTAACGCTCAAACCAATATTTCTGGTGGGGCGGCAAATGCTGTAATTGGTAAATTTATCATCCATCCTTATGGAGAAGATGTTAAAGTTACCAGCTTGCAGGTTACGCCTACCTTGTCAAATTTGGCAAGCGTTGGAAGCGTTACTGTTGTTAACTCTGCCACATCGCAATCACTTACAGTTTCAAGTAATGCAGGCTTTGTAGTCGGCAATTCTGTTACTGTTACAAGTGCTACAGGGGCGGCAGTGGGAACGGTTACTGCTCTTACCGGCACAACTGGTATGACGGTTAACTTCACAACAGCACCTGGTTCAACATCTGTAACACTGTACGTAAAAGACACGGGACTAAACAACGTAACATTGTACTTCAATGGTTCACAAGTCGGTTCACAGCAAAGTACCGCTACTTCAGGCAGTGCTCTTACTTACCAGCTTGGCTCTCAAATGATTGCTCCAGCCGGACAAGACAGTTGGATTGAAGTTAGGACAGATCTTCAGGGAAGCACCAATACTGCCTATGGAGCTGGCACCATTGTTGTAACTTTGCCTGCTGAAACTACCAATGCCCAGGGACAAAGCTCACAAAATACCGTGGGCGTTCCAACATCAGCAGTTTCAACCAACGGCCTTTCAATCCAGACTGGATTATTGGCTGTTTCAAAGAACTCGGCATACTTGAATCAAAGTATTTCTCCAAATACGGCTGGTGTGAAAATTGGTTCATACATTATCCAGAACCAAAGCACATCTGAATCAATCAGATTGACATCATACAGCATTGTTACCGGAACCGGTACTACTCCTACTAACAGCGGAGGAACTATCGGAGGAGGTTCTGGAGCCCCTACTATCAATAACTTCTCTGCGTTGAGAACATCTGATACTACCGGTTCAGGAGCAACTCCAATTCAGTTTTCGGGAACAGGTACTGGATTTACTTCAACTGATGTATTTTCAGTAAATGATACCTTGGCTCCGGGAGCTTCTATGATATTGGATATTTTTGCCAATACCAGCACAGCTACCAGTGGAGGTATTACCACCACGCTTAACGTTACGTCAATTGGTTCAGTTGATAACATTTCAACTTCCAGCGGAGCAAAGAGCGGACAGATACTTACCTTGGGCACCGGCACCATTGCTAACCCACCAACTTTGGTAGTATCTTCAACTACTCCAGCTCAATACATTGCAACCGCGGGCGGAGCAACCAATGCCTCGCAAGCAACCTTTAACTTTGTTACTAATGGAAGCGGATCTGCGACCATCACCGAATTGAAGTTCACAGTTTCTGGTGGCGACGCATCTCCTTCTAACACGGTTACTAATGTTTGCGTAGGTTCAGTGTGTGCTCAACCAGTTGCGGGTACCGCGGATGTAACTGGTCTTAGCCTTGCTGTTCCAAACGGAGGCGGAGGACTGACTCAAAATGTTTTGATGTCATACTCTTCAGTTGGAACCACGGGACTTCCTCAACCATACAATTCAGCTGTTTCCCTTGCGTATGTTAAGTACACTTCAGGTGGAGTGACCAATACGCTTTGTACATCAACATTGGGTTGTACTGGAGGAGCTCACGATCCTATCTTGACAGCAGTTGCTGCTCCTACCTTAACCTTGGTAGGTTCTAAGCCTAGTCTAACCGTTGCCGTAGGTGGTAACGCCGGATTACAGCTTGGCCAAGAAAACAAGATTGGTGAAGTGACTGTTTCTGCTGATGCAAAAGGCAACATAAAAGTACAGCAAATTGTATTTAACCTTTCTGCAAGCGGATACTCAGGCAGTGCTCCTTCTTGGGCGACAACAGGTATGCGTCTTGCTAATGGTTCAACCACCATTACGGGTTCATACTGTACCGGTACTAACCCTGGCAGTGGTGCTAGCGTAGTAACTTGTATCTTTAACAGCACCGGCGCAAGCGGAGGCTCGACAGGATACCAATACGACTACACGGTTGCCGCAGGTCAGTCACAAGTATTCAGCTTGTACGACACACCTTCTTCGGTGTCGTCAACTACCACGGTAAGCGTTTCGTCTTCAGTAACTCAAGGTTCTTTCTTGTGGGATGACACTTCAACGAATGGTGGAACTGGTTCAACTGGTTTGACTGGTACCAACATTTACAACTTCCCAACCAACAGTTACTCAATTCACCAGTAATCTGAATTGATTTCCCTTGCCTTTCTGGTACATTGGCTGAAGGGATAAAATCAAAAAGCCGCCAATTGGCGGCTTTTTGATTTTATGATAGAATCAAAAAATGAAGAAAATATTATTGGCTGTACTGTTTTCGATAGTATTAGTGGGCATAGGCGGTTTGATTGGATATGCCCTTGGTTTTAATTATGAACAGGAGGTTTTAAATAAAAAATTGGCGGTTATTCGGCCATTGCGTTCAAATGACTCGTCTTACAAGTTTATTAATCCCCTCCTTTTGTATATTATCCCTTCTTCTGACCAGCAGGCGGGACTTGTCTCTTTGAAAAATAAGCTTAGCGCGCTCATCAGCCAAAATAAAAAAGACGGTCTGGAAGACGCCTCAATATATTTTTCGGATCTGAATCATGGCCGATGGATTGGCATCAACCAAAACGATGCTTATAATCCCGCCAGCATGTTAAAAGTGGCGATCATGGTGGCCTATCTTAAAGATTCGGAAAACAATCCCAAGACCTTGAATCTGATGCTGACCTACACCAAAAGCATAGATGATTTTGTCCGGCAGGACCAGTCTGACACTTTGTCTGAATTGAAAATCGGCGGCAGTTATCAAACTGGCGACTTAATCAATAAAATGATTATTAACTCAGACAACGGCGCTGCCTATCTTTTGCTTAACAACATCAACCAATCAAGCATAGATTCCATTTTTACCGCGCTCAATCTGCAAAATCCCAATGTCATCGGCAATAGCTACACTATTTCCCCGCGCGAATATTCATTTTTTTTCAGGATATTATATAGTGCCACTTATTTGTCTGAAACCGATTCCGAAAAGGCTTTAAAAATTCTTTCCGGAGCAACATTCAAAGAGGGGTTGAAGGGCTCAATTCCCGACACTGTTTTGGCAGCCCACAAATTCGGCGAACGCGTTATTAGTCCGCAAGAAGTTGAGCTCCACGATTGCGGCATTATTTATTATCCAAAAAATCCGTATCTACTATGCGTGATGACCAAGGGAAGTTCGCTGGATACTTTAAAAAACACTATCAAGGGCATTTCCCAAATTGTTTACCAAAATTACGCGAGTACACAGTAACTATTTGGGGAGAGTCTGCAAAAATGCTTCCACGTTTTGTTTTGACTGCGGAGAAAGCCGCAAGACAGTCAGCGCTTCCTGGCGAGCTTTTGCGTATTGGCCGGTTTGGCGATAAAAAAATGCTAGCGAAGAATGGTATTGGGGATTATTTTGGTTTTTTGCAACAAGTTTTTCGTATACAGAAACCAAATTTTGATAATCAGAAACAGACCCATAGGCATTTGATAATTCCAATAAACTTGCTTCTGTGGTAATGTCATATCCTTTTTGATTGGATTTTAGTATGGTTTTGTCGGCATCAGTGCCATCTTTTAAATATATTTTTGAAAGCCCTAAATACCACCAGCAATCTGGGAAAGCGGAATTTATGGTGATGCATTCTTGGGAATATTGTTTGGCACCTTGGTAGTTACCGGCGACTATTTGGAGCTTAGCGAGTCCAACTAATATTTCTTGGTGTCTTGGAGATAGTTGCAGGGCTTTGTTTAAATAATTTTTTGCCTCTGTTAACAGGCTGTTTTTTGTTTCAATATTTTTTTCTTGTTCAGCTAAGATAGTTGCAGCGTTTCCTAAAAAAATCCAGTAGCGAGTATAAAGGGGTTGTATTTTTATGGCCTGGCTAATAACTTCTACGCCTTTTTTTAAATATGCCCTGCTATATTCCGGATAATCACCATTGCAGGATTTTACAAAGTCACCGTATTCCAGCCTTGTGTAAGAATCCAAAAAACTATGATATTGCAATTGCATGTCCATTAAGGCAAAGGCCGCGGCGCAATTTTTCTGGTTGACAAGGTCTTGAGCTTTGTTTGCTTGGCCGTTGATGTAAAAAGGCAGAAGATTGTATTGCCAGAGAAACCATATTAGCAAAATAAATAAGAAAGCAAATATTGTTTTTCTTCCACCGTCATTGCGAGCGAAGCGAAGCAATCTATCAAATAGATTTAACGAGATTGCTTCGCTGCGGCTCGCAATGACGGACGTTTTGATTCTTGAATGATCAGTAAGGTACAGACTGTAACCAATGATAAGAAAAAATATAAGATACGTGGCAAAGGAATCAAAGCCAAATAAGTTTGCAATGAAATATCCGATTAACGTTGCCTGTATCCCGTGCGCCAATAGTTTTTGATGCTCACTTTCGCTAGCGGATTTTTGCTGATTTTTCAGTTTGTTTAGCTGCCAAAACAAGGCGACAAAAAAAAGCAAATAAGTGATTAAAGCAAAAATTCCCGCATCGCTTATTGTTTGAAAAATGATATTATGTGCTTTGTCCCACCAACTGATGTCGGTATTTAAATAAGGGATGGCAGGATTATAATATTTATCAAATCCAACGGAAAAATTCTCCGGTCCGTAGCCCAAAAGAAGCCTATCTTTTACGATGTGCAAATCGATCTGCCAAGCGGCAAAGCGCGGGTCGCTGATTAATTTTTTGACTGACAACCTTGATATGATTGGCTCAAATAATCTACTTTGTTCTAGGAATTTTGGATATTGATCAATGGCGCTGACATAAAAAATTACGCCACCTGCCAAAATGGCAAGGCCAACAATAATTGGCTTTATAACCTTCATTTTTTTGGGATACAGCAGCAAAAAATACAATAATCCCAGCGCCATGCCCAAATAAACGGCGCGGGCGCCGGATATTAACATAACGTGAAGAAATAGAATCAGAGAGAAAAAATAAAAGATTTTTTTTGTTTTACCCGAATGAGAATGAAAGGGTTCTTTTATGCCAAGAGACAATGTGATAAAAGATAACAGCAAAAGATAGGTTGCCAAAATATCCGGGTTTCCCATGGTTGATGGCGGCCGGTATGGCGCCGGCGCAAATAAAGAGCCCAAGAGTCCATAGTATTGAATAATAGCTATCAAAGAAACGAATACTCCAATAATAATTGAAACGAGCCAGGCGTTTTCCCAATCGCCATTATCAAATAACATAAAGACTAAGATTGCAAAAACAAAATAAAAAGCAAAGGTGATAAATCCACCGCTTCTATACGGACTTCCCCAAAAACTAAAATACGGATCAACGGAAAAAATGCTCGCTAATAAGAATATGATAAAAAGCGCCGCCAAAAGCCAAACCAGCACGTTTTTTTTAAGAATTGGCAGGTGAAGTTCTTGTTTTCTGAAAAAATATTGATAAGCAAATAAAAACAAAAGTATTGCCAAAATACTTCTGAAAATGATGGTTTTTCCCCAATCTGCCGGAAAAAAATAAGGTGGAAAAGTTAAGATAGGTAGCGCCAATATGATAAAAAAACCTATGGCATATAACCAGCGGAATTTATGAGAAAATACATTGTTTTTCATTTTATTTTGTGTTATAAATCAAGGAATATACGATTACGTAATCATACAAACTAAAAACCTAAAAGGCAATGAAAAAAGTAGTGATTACTTCTGGCTACTTTAATCCGCTTCACATCGGACATATGAATTTATTTAAAGAAGCTAAAGAACTCGGAGATTTTTTAGTTGTTATTGTTAACAGTGACGAGCAGGTAAAAATAAAGGGAAGTGTTCCATTTATGCCGCAAGAAGAAAGGATGGAAATAGTAAGAGCTCTAAGGTACGCTGACGATGTCGTTTTATCAATTGACAAGGACAGCACAGTTGCAAAAAGCTTGCAAATGGTTGCTAAAAAATATCCCGGCCAATTGCTGTTCGCGAAGGGTGGCGATAGAAATGCCGACAATATGCCCGAAAGCGAAAAAAAAGTCTGTAAAGAGTTTGGGATAAAAATAATTGATGGAGTAGGCGGTAGTAAAATACAAAGTTCTTCCCAATTATTAAAAAACGTAATTAAAAACAAATAACATGAAAAAAGGTAACGGCGTAAACGTAGGCATATTGGGACATGGGGAAATTGGCAAATCGGTTGCCAAGTTTTATAAAAATCCCAAAATAAAAGATTTAAACAGAGACGACGGCCTTTACGGTGTGGAAATTTTGCATATTTGCATCCCTTATAACGAAAAATTTATAGATATCGTCAAAAAAGAAATTAAAGAAGTAAAACCAAAGCTGACGATTATTCATTCAACCTTGGCCCCCGGTACCACAAAAAAAATTGGGGGAATGGTGGTGCATAGCCCCGTAAGAGGAGTGCATCCTTATTTATATGAAGGCATTAAAACGTTTGTTAAATACATTGGTGCTGACGATAAAAAAGCCGGCCAGATGGCAAAAAAACATTTAGAGAGTCTTGGTATAAAAACGAAATTAGTTTTTCCTTCAAAAACTAGCGAGCTGGCTAAGCTCCTTTGTACTACCTATTACGGCGTTTGCATTGCCTGGCATAAAGAAATGAAAAAAATCTGCCAGCAAGAAAAAGTTAACTTTGACGATGTTGTCACGGAGCTTAACAAAACCTACAACGAGGGTTATGTGAAGTTGGGTAAAACAAACGTGGTAAGGCCCGTTTTGTATGTGGACGATAAGCCGATCGGCGGACATTGTGTCGTGCCAAACGCCAAAATCCTCAAAAAATACTACAAGAGCAAGGCTTTTGATTTAATTTTAGAATATGAAAAGGGGTAAAACATATTTGGTGACTGGCGGATCGGGATTTATTGGTTCGCATCTTTGCGAAAGTCTTTTGAGTAAGGGCAATAAGGTTATTTGTTTTGATAATTTAAGTTCCGGAAAAACGGCCAATATTGATAGTCTTAAAAAGAATGAAAATTTTGTTTTTATCAAAGGGGACGCCAATAAATTAACAGATTTGGAACCAGTTTTTAAGAAAAATAACAGTGACGGGGTATATCACTACGCGGCGGTGGTGGGAGTGAAAAGAACCTTGGAAAATCCTTTAGCGGTTTTAAAAGATATTGACGGGATAAAAAATGTGTTGGAACTGGCAGTAAAATATGGAAAACCAAAAGTGGTTTTTGCCTCAAGTTCTGAAGTGTATGGCGAACCCAAAGAATTACCAGAAAGGGAAGATGGGCCCATTGATGCCAAATTACCATACGCGTCAGTAAAATTGATAGGAGAAAATTTTTGCCAGGCCTATTGGCAAAAACACCATTTAAAAACGTGTTCATTGAGGTTTTTTAATGTGTATGGGTCAAAACAGGAAAGCAGTGATTATGGCTTTGTTGTTGGTATTTTTATCAAGCAGGTTTTGGCAGGTTTGAGCCCGACTATTTTTGGAGACGGAAGCCAGACGCGAGATTTTGTTTACATTAAAGATAATGTAGAAGCTTCAATGCGGGCCATGGAGCAAGATGAGTCCTTGGGCCAGTCCATCAATATAGGGACTGGAAAGTCTCTTACCATTCTTGATTTGGCGCGCAGGGTTATTGATTGCGCTGGCCAAACGGGAAAGATACAACCAAAGTTTTCCAACCATGACAGAATGGACATAAAACACCGATTGCCGGACATCAGTAAAATGACAAAACTTCTTAATTTTCATCCCACAGTATCTTTAGAAGAGGGACTTAAAAAAACCATGGATTACTACCGTGAATCACCAAATGGACGGTAAAAAAAATATTTCTTGTCTTTCCCCCAATTTTTGGCTACAAATTCGCTATAATTTTTCGGCGGAGCCGTTGGCTAAGCCGAAAAATTCTATCAAATTTCTATCTCAAAAATTGAAGAAAATCCAAAGAAACCATTTTGTGATTCACGGTTATTACAAAAAAAGTAATGGATGTCATCATTGTTTGCCATACGGAATTTGGGTATGTAAAAAATAAAAAAGTGATTGGTGAAAAAAAAGCCGTTTTTGGAACCAGAGACGGCGTTTTAAATTTAATAAAAATCGCAGAACGATATAGCGCCAAGGTTTCATTTGCGGTATGCCCAGAGGTTGTAGATTATTTTCCTAAGAACATAATTCATGAAGTTGGCTTGCATGTGCATCCGGGCTGGGAGGAATTTAAAGAGAACGGAATTCCCTTTACCGTTGGCGATCAATATTTACGGGAACACTGCAAGCAATCTTCAATTTCCACGGTGCTTTGGGATTATTCTTATGACGAGCAGCTTGATATGATAAAAACCGGCAAAGAGTATATTAGCGCGAAGCTTAACGTAATTCCCAAATTTTTTGTTGCCGGCCGCTGGTGTGTTAACAACGACACGGTAAGGGCTTTAATAGCCAACGATTTTACGCACGACTGTTCGGCGACGGCTCATTCCAAACCCATGCACCATGATTGGTCGCGACTTCCAAGAATATGCATGCCCTATCATCCCCGTACGGAAGACTACCAAAAAAAAGGAGACTTGCCATTGTTGATGGTTCCGATATCCCAATCCTTTCCCAGGGGAAATGTAAATCCCGAAGTGGCTCCCATGGTTGGATTGTCGTGGCTGAAAGCCTGCTTCACCGAATACTACCGGCAAGGTGTCCCGTTGTTTCATATTTGCCTGCATTCGCCGTCCATGACCGATAGCTATTTTATGTCAGTCATGGATAATTTACTTGGTTTTATTTCCGGCCACCAACATATCAATTTCAAATTTGCATCGGAAATTAGAAAATATCCAGATCAGATATATGCAACAAATCTTCTGCCGTACGTGTCTGCCGTTAATTGGAACATTATAAAATCTAAATGGAAAACACTTTTAAAAATACAATAAGCAAGATACTGTATAAGTTTTATACGTTTATATTTAAGGAGGAACCGTCGCAAAATATCAAGGTTTTCATAGAAAATCTTTGGTATGTCGCGATTGGTTTTGGGTTTTACGCTGTTTTTGCGTTTAGTTTTCAGGTGGCGGCCGGAAGATTCTTGGGCCCAAGCGAATATGGCAAGTACGCTTTAGTACAGGCCATTTCAATGTTTTTACTTATCCCCATGAATTTAGGCGTCAGTACTGCCCTGATAAAATATAATGCCGAAAAAGAAGATAAAAAACGACAATCAGAGATTATTTTTACTTCCTGCTTTATTGTCGTTGTCCTTTCGTTTGCATGCTCATTGATTTTTTTTGCTTTTGCTTCCTATCTGTCAAAGCTTTTTGGAATTTCGATGCCATCGTTTCAGTTGGCAATACTCTTTGCGCTGCTGGGAAACCTTTATATAACCATTATCAGTATTTTCCGAAGTTTGCATAAAAATAAAGAATTCTCATTTTTCCAGGCGCTGTACGGATTTTTAGTGGTTTTCCTGCTTCTCTTTTTTATTGTAAATAAGTATGTTTCATTTAGAGGCGCGGTTTTTGCCACGTATCTTGCTTATGCCACGATATCTTTGCTGTCGGTCATTAGGCTCTACCAGTATTTTTCCTTTAGCCCGAGCAAACTATGGTTTAAGAAAATTTTACAATACGGATCATACGCAAGCATTGGCGTTACGGCTTTTGCTTTTTTGTCAAACTTTAACGAGCTGGTAATTAACAAATATTTGTCAGTGTCCGAAGTGGGAATTTATAACGCCTATTATTTTCCTTCGGTTGGCATCCTGTCTATTTTTTTGAGTATTTTTGTTACCGTGTTTTTCTCAACAGCATCCAAATATCCCAAAAAGGAAATGATTCTAAAAAAAATTGACCGGATATTGCCAAGATTATTTTTAATGGGAGTTCCTGTTATTTTTGTTGTAGAATTTGTCATGTTAAAACTGTATGGAAGCAAATACCCGATAGACTACGTGTTGATGTCGGAATTTATATTGACAGGATTTATTATTTTCAGTTATGGTTTTTATGATTGGACATTTTGTTCAGAGGGAGTTTACGGGGTGAGGTTATCGGCCCTGGTAGTTTTAGTTGTTGCCGCGGTAAATATCGCACTGGGATTGGCCATGATACCAAAAATAGGAATACATGGAGCCGTGATTTCGCTGGGAACAGGTTACTTAGCGGGAATAGCGTGTTTTCAATTTTTAAAAAAGAAAATTGCGTAATATGTATAAACAAAATATATATGACAATATAGACCCGGAGAATTACGAACACCGGAGAAAAAATAACCAAAGGGAAATGTACATATACCGGCACTGGGAGCCCTTAAGGGTGGCAGCAATTAAAAAGTATTCATCGGGGCTGACTGTTTGTGATTTGGGATCTGGCTCAGGGAACCATGCCCATGAAATAAAAAAATACGCAAAAAAAGTCGTGGGGGTGGATTCTTCAAGGAACATGTTAGCCTATGCCCAAAAAAAGTATCCTGGTGTTGATTTCATTTTTGCCGACGCAGCAAGTCTGCCTTTGAAAGACGCGTCGTTTGACGCCGTATTTTCCTTTGGTCTCTTTGAATATGTGGATATAGCCAATGTGTTGGGGGAAGTAAAAAGAATATTAAAACCCAGCGGCTTTTTAATCATGACGGTGCCCAACCGTTACGGGTTTTCCAGGTTCCCTGTGCGGCTTTTTTACAAAATTTCAAAGAAAAAATATATTCCCCATGAACCATCGTTTAAAGAAATGATGGCCCTGTTTGACCGGTTTCATTTTAATGTTATTGATTATACGATGGACGACGGCTTAGTATGGCTGCCGCATTTTCTTGACAGGTTATGTGGCCAGAAAGTATACGCGTTTGTTGAAAGATTTTTTAAAAATTTCACGAAGAATTATTTTAGCGACGGAATGATGTTTATCGTTGAAAGCATTCTGTGATCTACGGTTAAAATAAAATATAGACCTGTTATGAAAATAGCTATTTTAGTTTCGGCTTTTCCGCCAGTGCATATTGGAGGGGCCGAGATTGCTGCAAAGCAGATTGCCAAAAGTTTGGCAAAAAAAGGACATAGTGTTTCTGTGATTACGTCTTCTGATAAGGGATTCCCAAGACAGCAAGCCACCGACGGATTTTTAGTATACCGAGCTTTCCTTCCAAACATAAAGTATTTGGGGACACTTGTCTTTTGGATAAGCTCTGCATGGTTAATAAAAAAAATAAATCCAGAAATAGTCTACGTGGAAATGATTGGAATGGGCATGCCTTGCGTCTTGGCAAAAAATTTATGTAAGATACCTTATGTCGTCCAGTGCCAGGGTTCGGACGTATATCTTCCCTGGAAAGGCAAAAAAATTATCTCAAACATCGTTTTACGTAGCGCTGGTGCGGTGGTGGTGCTGACCCAAGACATGAAAGATACCTTGCGGGCAACGTTTAAAGGAAATGTTGCTGTCATACCAAATGGCATTGACGGAGAGAATTTTGGCCGTGCTATCATTAAAGACATGCGTCAAGAACTTGCCATAGGTTCTGGCGAAAAAATTATTATCTTCGTTGGTGGATTAAAACCGATAAAAGGAGTAAGGTATTTAATTGAGGCGTTTGCCATGGTGGCGCAGAAGATGCCCAATGCCAGGTTACTTTTGGTCGGAGATGGTCCAGAAAGACAAAATCTTGAGGCCATGGTTATAAAAGAAGGCTTGAAAGAAAAAGTACATTTTGTCGGCAAGATTGAAAACGATGCTATTGTTACATACATGATGACGGGCGATATTTTTGTTTTACCCAGTTTGTCCGAGGGTTTTGGAATCGTAAATTTAGAGTCTATGGCATGCGGATTACCGATCATAGCTACTAACGTAGGAGGAATACCGGAGATTGTGACCGATGGGGAAAATGGATTTTTGGTCAGCCCTAAAAATCCAGCCCAGATTGCAGAAAAAATCTTGTTGCTTTTTACGGATGATAAGTTAAGGGAAAAAATATCAAAAAATAACAAAGAAAAAGTAAAAGAATACGATTGGCAAAACATCGTCGCAAAACTTGAAAAAGTATATGGCGAAGTTTTAGAAAATAGTAAATAAGATAAAAATTATGGCAACCTATTTAGTCACCGGGAGCGCTGGTTTTGTTGGTTTTCACACCGCAAAATATTTACTGGAACATGGCATCGATGTTGTTGGTATTGATAATTTCAATGCTTACTACGACGCCTCTTTGAAAGAAGCCAGAAATAGTATTTTAGAAACGCATGATAACTTCAAACTTTATAGGGGGGACTTTGAAGATTTGGATTTTATCAAAAAAGTATTTAAAGAAAACACCATAGACAAAGTTTGTCACTTGGGCGCTCAGGCCGGAGTGCGTTATAGTTTGACCCATCCCCATGCGTATATTCAATCAAACTTGGTTGGTTTTACCAATATCATTGATGAGGCAAAAAATAATAATATTAAAACATTTGTGTACGCGTCCAGCAGTTCCGTGTATGGAAACAATAAAAAAGTTCCATTTTCCATTGAAGATAGAGTCGATTCCCCAATATCTTTATACGCCGCCACAAAAAGGGCCGACGAATTAATTGCTTACAGCTACCATAGTTTGTTTGGGTTGCGGTGCACCGGACTTCGGTTTTTTACGGTATATGGACCCTATGGAAGGCCCGACTTATCGTTATTTAAATTTGTAAAAGCGATGCTGGAACACAGGCCAATTGATGTTTACAATTACGGAAACATGAAACGGGATTTTACGTATATTGATGATATTGTTTCGGGTATTGTGGTCGCCTTAGACAAATCGTATCCGTATGAAATATTTAACTTGGGAAATAATAGTGCCGTTGCTTTGGGATATTTTATAGAATGCATAGAAAAAGAGCTTGGCATAAAAGCAGAAAAAAATATGATGCCGATGCAACCTGGCGACGTCCCTGAAACGTTGGCGGATATTGCCCATTCAACCCACATGCTGGGGTATCATCCCAAAACATCGGTTGAAATCGGAATTAAGCACTTTATTGCATGGTACAAAAACTATTATAAGGTTTAAGCGATATGAACTGTAGGGTTTCAGTAATTCTTAGCACCCATAATGCGGCAGATACACTTGGCGCGGCAATCAAAAGCGTTTTAGGTCAAAGCTTTTCTGATTTTGAGTTTATCATTATTGATGACGCTTCCGACGACGCGTCGGGAAATATTTTAGCAGATGCTGCCAACCGCGACAAAAGGATAATTATTATCAGAAATGAAAGCAATATAGGACTTACCAAAAGTTTAAATAAAGGGATTAATATTGCTAGGGGCGAATATATTGCCAGAATCGACGCGGGAGACCTGTGGAATACAACAAAACTGGAAAAACAGATTGTATTTTTAGGCCAAAATCAGGATTATAGTATATGCGGGACGCAGGCCTTTTATATTGACGGCCAAGGAAAAGTTTTGGGCAGGTCTTCTTATAGCGGTGCCAACAAAGATATTAAAATGAACTTTTTTACGCGCGAGGGAATTTTTTTCCACCCCAGTATTGTGTTTAGAAATACGGGAATCAAGTATAGAGATTTTTTTCGATATTCCCAAGATTTAGATCTTTATATGAGATTATTTTTTAAAGGAAAATTCTATTGCTTGCCCGAGCCGCTCATATCTTCCCGGTTCAGTCTGGGGGACCTTACGATGAATAAAAGGTATTTTCAACGGCAGTATTCAAGCATCATTTACCGGCTGTTTAAAGAAAGAATGCTATCGGGGACAGACAGCCTGGACACGGGTAAACAGTATGTGTTGTATGAAACCAAATTGGGCCTGAAGCTTTGTTCTTGGTCAAAAGTTTTTATTTTTAAATACATTAAAAATAAAATTTCTAGCAGGCGATCTTTGGCATGGGTTTTTTGGCTGTCATTGGCCATGATACTATACCCGCCCTATATAAAAGATTACGGCAGTAAACTTATGAGAGTAGTGCTTTATAAAAAGTTAAAGATACTGAAAATAAATGACCATTGGCTGGATTGAAACAATTTTCAAAAAAAATGGCGGGATTATCTATGGCCAAAGCGCGCGGGATGCTCTTGGCAAGAATTTTGACGTAAAACTTTTGGTGCCTCAGTCTGTATATTTTGGCAGGTTTAGATATTTGAAGGTTTTGGAGCTGGTATGGGATCTGGGCAGACTTGAAGGCAAGAAAGATGTGTGGGTTCGCGATTTTTATTCAGTGCTGACCATGCCATTTGATAAAACTTCCGGAAAAAATATTGCCATGATCCACCATGATGATTTTTCCGGTTATCCCGCGCCTTCAAGGCCGATGTTTAAAATTGCACAACAGGTTTTTTATATAAATTTAAAAAAAGCAGACGCCATTGTTACCGTTTCTGAATATTGGCAGCAGTATTTTTTAAAAAAGGGGTATCGTAATGTGTACAAAATATATAACGGTTTTATGGTAGGAGATTTTAATATTTTAGAAGAGGATGTTTTGGATTTTAAAAAAAGATATAACCTTTTAGCAAAACCCATCATCTATTTGGGAAATTGCCAGAGGGCAAAAGGCGTTGTGGAAAGTTATAAGGCTCTCAAAGATTTAGACGTTCATTTAATAACTTCCGGAAAAAGACAGGTAAAACTTCCCGCTCTGAATTTAGATTTAGATTATAAAGATTATGTAACATTATTAAAGGCATCTTCTCTTGTTGTGCTCATGTCTAAATTTAGGGAGGGATGGTGTAGAACGGCTCACGAGGCAATGTTATGCCAAACTCCCGTTATCGGGTCGGGACTTGGAGGAATGAGGGAGCTATTGGAAGGCGGCAAACAAATTATTTGTAGTAGTTTTGAAGATCTAAAAAAAGAAGTCGCATATCTTTTGGAGCACCAAGATAAAAGGAACATGATGGGTGTTGATGGTTATCATTTTGCCAAAGCGTTTACCATGGAAAGATTTAACAATGACTGGTTGCAAGTAATAAAAAAAATAATGTAAAAATATGTGTGGAATTACGGGCATTTGGGATTTTAAGGATAAAATTTCACCAGAAGTATTAGAAAAAATGACCGATGCGTTGCATCATCGGGGTCCCGATGACTCGGGTATTTTTATTGACCAAAAAAATAATATCGGCTTTGGCCACCAACGCTTATCCATTTTAGATTTGTCGCCGGCCGGGCATCAGCCGATGGCAAATGAGGGCCAGACTATTTTCCTGACCTTCAACGGGGAGATATATAATTTTAGAGAAATTCGTAAGGAACTGGAAGATAAGGGGCATACGTTTAAAAGTAATTCTGATACCGAAGTAGTTCTCAAATCCTACGAGCAGTGGGGGATGGAATCCATGAAAAAATTTCGGGGAATGTTTGCGTTTGCCATCTTTGACAAAAGATCCGAGACGCTTTTTTTGGCAAGAGATAGGGCCGGAGTAAAGCCTTTGTATTACTATTCTCAAAATAACATATTGCTTTTTAGTTCAGAATTAAAAAGTTTTCATCAACATCCCAAATTCCAAAAAGAAATCAACTTTGACGCGCTGGCGCTCTTTTTGCAATTTGGTTATATTTTGGCTCCGCATACTATTTTCAAAAACACGCGCAAAGTAAACCCCGGACACTATCTTCAAATTGATAAGGCTGGCAACGTAAAAGAAATAAAATACTGGGACATCATTGATTATTACTTGGCCAAACCAATTAACAAACCGGAAGCTGAAATTGAAAAAGAGCTGGAGCAAATCCTGGTGGAATCTTTTCAATACCGAATGGTATCGGATGTGCCAGTTGGAGTTTTTTTATCAGGCGGAATAGACTCAAGTTTGGTTACAGCCCTTTTACAGTCAACTTCTAAAAATGCCATTAAAACATTTACCATTGGTTTTGCTGAGTCAGGATATAACGAGGCGTCTTTCGCAAAAAAAATCGCAAAGTATCTTAAAACGGATCACCATGAACTTTACTGTACCCCAAAAGATGCCCTCCAAATTATCTCAAAGCTACCAGATATTTACGACGAACCGTTCGGTGACAGTTCCGGCATTCCCACCTACTTGGTTTCAAAATTTGCCCGGGAAAAAGTAAAAGTAGCTCTATCTGCCGATGCCGGAGACGAGCTTTTCTGCGGATACGCAAGATACGGACTGCTCAATAGGTACTACAAAGCAGTCCACAACACCCCTTCGTTTTTACTGTCTCCGGTTTCTTCGGCTTTGTCGTTATTTTCTCCGAATATTATCGCGGGCGCGTATCGTTTTTTTCCTTTTTTACCAAAGCAGACAAATCTTAGAGACAAAATGTTTAAGTTTAAAAATGTTTTGCAATATAAAAATAACAGTTTATCTGGTATTGTTAAGGATAGTTATAGCTATTGGTCGTTGCATCAGCTAAGGGAGCTTTTAAAAAAACCTTATGCCCCGTTACGTGATAATTTTTCCGAATTTACGAGAGTTGAAAACCTACCGGCAATATCCCAAATGCAGGCCGTGGATTTTAAAACATACCTTTGCGATGATATTTTGACCAAAGTAGATAGGGCGACGATGGCCGTGAGCTTGGAGGCAAGAGAACCTTTTTTAGACCATACTATTGCCGAATATATAGCAAGAGTTCCCCTTGATTTAAAGTATAGAAACGGAGAGAGTAAATATATTTTGCGGAAGATATTATACAAGTATGTTCCCAAAGAATTATTACAAAGGCCTAAGCAGGGTTTTGGGGTTCCCATAGATAGTTGGCTAAAAAATGATTTAAAAGGCATTTTGCAACAGTATCTTTCGCCAGAAAATATAAAAAACCAAGGTATTTTTAATGAAACATACGTTACAGAAAGTTTAAATGGGTATTTGGCGGGAGCTTCGGATTCTGCTCACAAATTTTGGTTTTTACTGATGTTTCAAATGTGGCATGAACGGTGGATGAAATAATGGTAACCATGGAAATTTTTTTTATAAAAAATACATTAGTATTTGTGGCGATTTTATTGGTGATGTTAATTGCGTCCTTCTTTTTTGATAGAGCCTTGTGTGTGGGGATCGTTTTGCTTATGGCGCTGTCTGGCATTACTTTTTTTGTTTTATACAAATTGGGTTTTAGGGATAAAAAACTATATTGGCTTTTTATAATTACCTTGGCGATACATCTTGGCGCTACCTTATTTATGCACTACGATAACTTCCAGCCTTTTTCCGGAGGCATTGGAGACTATTTGGTCTATCAAAAGTCGGCGGTTGAGGCATCGGTATCTTTCCGCCAGGGAATTTTTTCAATTAGAAAAATCGCCTTACAGCATCCGGATTTTTATACGGCCCATTGCTACCCGGTTTTGGTCGGAGCGTTATATGCCCTGACGATGCCGCAAGAGATTATCGGATTGATGCTCAACGTATGGCTTGTGGCGCTTACCGTAATTTTTGCATACCTTACCATGTTAGAAATTGGTGGTTTGAATAAAAATGCTTTTATTGTCGGTGTCATCATCGCGGTGTATCCAAGCTATCTTTTTAACTCGGGGCTTTTGCTCAAAGACCCCTTGGAGATATGTTTTATATTTTTGGGATTGTTGTTTTTAGCAAAAGTCATCAAAAAATGTACCTGGTATCATTTTTTAGTATTCTATCTTTCAATAATCGTAGCGACGCATTTTCGTTTTTATATCGGATACGCCTTGATTGCCACTTTTATAGTATCTTGGTTTTTATTTTCCCAAATAAACTTAAAGCGCAAAATAGCATATGGAGTGATATTTATTATTCTACTGGGGTTTATCCCGGAACTTGCCGTCGGTCAAGGATATTATGGAATTTACTCGCTTAAAAAATACTTCAATGTTAGCACGGTTAACTTTTATCGGCAGTCAGCCTATAATCCGGCACATTATAAAACGCCCACGCCGCCCGCGCTGGCCGTTTCAATTTCACCCACGACTTCAGTCGCGCCCGTTGTGTCAGTCGCTCCCGTAACCGGCCTGGAATCCACTTTTTTGGTAGAGAATACGCCTCTTGGTTACCTAAAATCTTTTGTGTATATAGTATTAGGCCCCTTCCCTTGGCAGATTAAAAACGCTCGCCAAGCATTTGCCCTTTTAGAAACGCTGCCATGGTATGTCCTATTGATTTTTGTAGTCAGTGGCGCGGTGGTGGTAGTTAAAAAACGTATCAAGGTTGCGATGCCGCTGTTAATTTTTAGCATACTGGTTCTTATTTTGATTGCCATATTTGATAATAATTTCGGGCTTATTGTCAGGATCAGAATCCCGGCTTTTATTTCGCTCCTGTGCGTAGCTTCGTTAAGTCCAATCGCCATAAAATATACAAAAAATAATGCAAATGCGTAAAATAAAAATTTGCCGTGTAGCCAATAACGATAAGTTCGTGAAGTTTAATTTGCTTTCACAATTGGAATTCTTAGTTAAGGAAGGCCACGACGTGCATGTTGTTTGTTCCACGGGCCCCTGGGTGGCCGATATTGAAAAAAGGGGGATACGGGTAAAAACGATAACGATAAAAAGAAAGATAAGCCCCTTATATGATCTGCTTACCCTCTATAGATTATGGAATTATTTTAGGAAAGAAAATTTTGATATAGTCCATACTCATAACCCAAAGCCGGGTTTGTTGGGCCAGTTAGCGGCCAAAATAGCAGGGGTTTTGGTAATCATAAATACCGTTCACGGATTTTATTTTCAGAAAAATTCCTCTTTGCTGAAAAGAAAATTTTTTATTATGATTGAAAAGATTGCGGCTCGATGCTCGGATCTGATTTTTTTTGTTAACCGGGAAGACATGAAAACAGCGCTGGAAGAAAAAATATGCCGCGACGCATTGATTAGCTATCTTGGCGGCGCGATTGATATCAATAAATTCAGTCCCGATCGTTTCCCTCAATCGTTTATTGACGCTAAAAAACAAACATTAAAAATAACGTCTGATCAAAAAGTTATCGGCATTGTTGCAAGATTAGTAAAAGAAAAAGGATATATTGAACTATTCGCAGCGATGCAAAGCATTGCCAAAAAATTTCCAAAAACTGTTCTTTTGGTCGTGGGATCAAAAGAAAAAGACAAAAAAGATTCTTTTGATTTTGCAGGTTTTCAAAAGAAATACGCACTGGACAATAATGTGTTATTTTTAGGAGAAACAGAAAATGTCGATCAAATATACAGTATAATGGATGTTTTTGTTTTACCCTCGTATAGAGAGGGTTTGGGGCTGGCTATTTTAGAGGCCTCTGCCATGGAAAAGCCGGTTGTTGCCACCAACATACGAGGATGTAGGGAAGCGGTTGACGACAGCAAAACGGGCATGCTGGTTCCGCCAGGAAACTTTGAAAAATTAGAAAAAGCCCTTATGTATTTTCTGGAAAATCCGACGGAGGCAAAAAAAATGGGTAAAAATGGCAGAATAAAAATAATCAAGGAGTTTGACCAAAGCCTGGTTTTTGATAGGATAAAAAAGGAATATAATCTCTTGCTGCAAAAAAAATCGCGATTATGACAAAAATAAATTTCTTAAAAATTGCCTTATTTATCGGTGACGTCGTTATTGCCTACGCCGCTCTTTTTCTATCACTTTTGGTTAGAAATAAGGGCCTCCTTTTGCAATTTACTGGGTTTTTATACCATATCATCGCGTTATATGCCGTTTGGATCATCGTCATTTTTATTTTACATTTATACGATCTGCATTTTTTAAAAAAGCCGATAGATCTTTTCTTTAACCTGGTTATTTTTTCCATCGTAGCTTTTTTGTCCGGCGTGGTCTATTTTTATTTCCTGCCGCTGCCTGGCATAACTCCTAAAATACTGCTACTTTTAAATATTATAGTGTTTGATACCCTCTTTTTGTTTTGGCGTTATCTATTTAACTTTTTTTTGTCAACCGATAGCGTAAAGGAAAAATTGGTTATCGTGGGATTTCATGAAAGGCTGGAAGAAATTTTGCCGCAGGTAAAAAGGATTTATGAAGTGGCGGGAATTTTTCTTCCGCCATCATACGCAGGGGATTATAAAAAATACGCAGCCGGCTTTCCAGCAACAAATACTATTTTTGCAGTCGCGGAATTAAAACATATCGTAACCGAAAAAAAAGTTACTTCAATCGTATTCGCGCTGGATTTTTATTCAAACAAAGATTTGGTGAAAGAAATTTTCTATGCTTTGCCGCTGACCTTAAACTATATGGGGATAGACGATTTATATGAATCAACTGTAAGAAAAGTGTCCTTGGAGCATTTAAACGAGATTTGGTTTTTAGAGAAAGTTTCAAAGTCCGAAGATATGTTTGCGAGCACGGTAAAAAGGTTTTTTGATATTGTTTTTTCTATTATTGGATCACTTTTTTTTCTTATTTTCTTGCCTTTTATCGCGCTGGCCATTGCGCTGGATTCACCCGGACACGTTTTTTACTCTCAAAAACGGCCCGGTAAAAATGGCAATGTATTTACGCTCTACAAATTCAGGACCATGAAGCAGTTTCCTGGCGATAGTGAAGCGGTTTGGCGAGAAAAAGATAAAAGCAGCATAACTAACGTTGGAAGATTCCTGCGCAGAACCCATTTAGATGAACTGCCCCAATCCTGGAGCATTCTAAAGGGCGAGTTAAGTTTTGTGGGCCCCAGGCCCGAACCGATGAAATTGGCGAAAATGTTTGAAGCAGAGATTCCTTTTTATCGCCAGCGCTACTTGGTAAAACCCGGCATTATCGGGTGGGCGCAGATTAATTTTCCGGCATCCCAATCAATGGAAGAAGCGAAAGAGAAGTTTCAGTATGACTTATATTATATCAAGAACCGTTCGTTGTTGTTGGATTTGGAAATTATTTTAAAGGCAATAAAACTTTTTTTCTGGTAGTTTTATGTTAATATGAAAAGCGATGAATATCCAAAATAAAATTAAAATAGCTGCTTTTTTTACAGTTAGTTTTTTGGTGCTATGGTTGGCGCCAAGTGCCAAAGCCGCCAGCGTGGGGGATGTCGTCAACTTTAATGTGGATTCCGGTTACGATGCCCAAGCCCGCTTGCAGGTTCCGGCCACCCTGGTAAAAATTACCCCCAGTCTTTACTTTTACGTCCAAACCGATTGGTGGACGGCGCAATCTGGCGCAAAACAAATAGATATATTAACCCAGCTGGAAAGCCTTTCGTCTGAATTTAGCAGCCATATCTATCCCGCGCTGACCTCTCAATTCGGCTTTGACTCAAGGCCCGGCATTGATAACGATGCCCACATTGGCGTGCTGTTTGAAGCAATGAAGGAACCCAACGCCGGCTATTTTCGCCAAAATGACCAGTATCCAAAATTGCAGGTTCCTGATTCCAACGAACGGGACATGGCTTACCTTTCGCTTTCGCTGCTGTCTACTCCAAGCCAAATGAAAGTAGTGCTGGCTCACGAGTTCATGCACCTGATTATTTTTAACCAAAAAAATAAGTTACGCGGTGTGCAAGAAGAAACGTGGCTGGACGAAGCAAGGTCAGACTACACTTCAACCTTTTTGGGCTATGACGACGCTTACGAGGGCAGCAATTTGCAAGCGCGTGTCAAAGATTTTTTGGCCAGCCCCTCCGATTCAGTGCCTGAATTTTTAAACACCAAATATGATTTTGCCTCGGCGCATTTGTTTGCAGAGTACCTAGTTGAGCGCTATGGCATCGGCGTTTTGTCCGATTCTTTGCAGAGCAATTCGGTGGGCATTGAAAGTATTAACGCCGCGCTGGCCAAAAATGGCTATCGCGAAGATTTTGCCCAAGTTTTTACCAACTGGACTATTGCCCTTGCCGTTAATAACTGCGCCATTGATTCCCACTACTGCTACACCAGCGCCAACCTTTCAAATTTGCGTATCAACCCGACGTTGCTGTTTTTGCCGTTGAGCGGCAACAGCTCGCTTTCTATTAATAATGTCACTAAAAACTGGGCGCCCAACTGGCAAAAAATTATCGGCGGCAGTGGCGACCTGACCTTGCAATTTTCCAGCCTGACCGGATTAAATTTCAAAGTGCCCTACATCACCTACGATAAAGGCAATAACGCTACCGTAAAATTTTTGGCGCTTGACAGCAAATCAAAAGGCCAAATTTCTATTAAGGATTTTGGCAGCCAGTACAATTCATTAGTCATCATTCCAACACTGCAAACCAAAACGTCCGGATTTTCCGGCGCGGAGCTGGCTTACCCTTATACCTTTACCATTACCATTGCCGGCAACTTGCCCCAGGAAGATCCGGCACTAATTCAGCAGTTGCTGGATAAAATTCAATCTTTACAAAAACAAATTGCGGCTCTGCGGTCGGTCAATGGCGGTCAAAGCACGCCGTCCAGCGTTTGCCAACTATCCATTGATTTACGGGTCGGGTCATCGGGCAGCCAGGTTACCTGTTTACAAAAATTTCTAACAGCGCAAGGCCCCGCCATTTATCCGCAGGGCCTAGTTACCGGATATTTTGGCGCGCTGACCAAGGCGGCGGTTGTGCGTTTCCAGGAAAAATATAAAGCTGAAATTTTGCTTCCGCTGGGCCTGTCGCGGGGCACGGGATTTGTGGGAGCGGCCACCCGCCAGAAAATCAACAGTCTTTTATAATACAAGCGCTTACAAAAATCGCATTGACTTATGCGGTTTTTTGTTGTAGTAATATCAATATATGAACGATGAAGTTTTCCTTGCGCTGAAAAAATCTTTGCCGGGCATTCAGAAAAATATTTTGCTCAAAGACCACACTACCTTCCAAATTGGCGGACCGGCCAAATATTTTTTAGTTGCCCAAAAAAAAGAAGACATTATTAAAGCCTTAACGTTGGCAAAGCAATTAAACCTGCCAGTTTTTATTTTGGGGGGAGGCAGTAATATTCTGGCTTCTGATCAAGGGTTTGATGGTTTGGTTATAAAAATCCAAAATAAAAAACCAAGCTTAAAGATACAGCAAAAAGCAGGAAATTTTTTTATTGAAGCGCCAGCCGGCACGGCCGTAAAAGATTTGGTAACATTTTCCACCAATAACGCATTGCAGGGGCTGGAATGGGCAGGGGGATTGCCTGGCACGTTTGGCGGCGCCATCCGCGGAAATGCCGGCGCTTTTGGGGGCGAAACCAAAGACAGCATTTTTCAAGTACAGGCTTTGGATGAAAATCTGAATATAAAAATAGTGTCTAATGCCCAGTGCCAATTTTCTTACCGAAATTCCATTTTTAAGCAAAAAAATTGGATTGTCCTTTCAGCAACCATAAAACTAACAAAGGGAGATAAAAAAAATCTCAAAGCCACGGCCAAGGCTAACGCGGATTACAGAACCAATCGCCATCCGCTGAATTTTCCCAACGCCGGAAGCATTTTTAAAAATTGCGATTTTGAATCGTTTTCCCTGTCGCACCAAAAAAATCTTTTAGCAGTGGTAAAAAAAGATCCTTTCCCGGTGGTGCCAACGGCTTATTTAATTTCTGAAGCGGGACTGAAGGGCACTACCATTGGCGGCGCAAAAGTGTCAGAAAAGCACCCTAATTTTATTGTGAATGTGGGAGGTGCCAAGGCAAAGGACGTGTTGGCAGTCATTGATATTAATAAAAAAAATATCAAAGAAAAGTATAATGTCACCTTAGAACAAGAAGTGCAATATCTATCATAGTTGTTAGTTTAAGGTTTCAAGTTTTAGTTAAATAGTTTATAGTTAAACCAATAACCACTAGAACTTAAACTAACAGCCACGCCGCCTTTTTGCGGCGCGGCCGGAACTTAAAACTAAAAACTACTATGCGCATCATAATTAAAACTAAAAACCTTGAACTGACCGATGCTCTTAACGCGTATGTGCAAAAACACTTTCAGGCAATTGGAAAATTGGTAAAAGACAACGCAGACATTTTTGTGGAAATTGAAAAGGAAACTCTGCACCATCGCAAAGGCCAGGTCTTTTGCGCGGAAGCCGAAGTCATCTTGCCCGGCAAAAAAATTATGGCCAAGGCAAAGGCAGACGACTTATTAAAAGCCATCGTCCAGGTAAAAAAAGAACTGGAAAGGGAAATAAAAAACCACAAAACCAAAACCATAGAACTGCCGCGCCGCCAATTTAGAAAAATCAAAAAAGAAATAACATAACTATAAATAACGTAAACCAAAATCGGCCCGAAGGCCGATTTTGGTTTATATTATTTTGTTTGCATCCCAGGGAAATACTCTTAATTTTCATTAAAAGTGCGTTAATGAAAGTATAGAGTAAAATAGAAACGTTTCCTTTTTACTCTATACCCAGTTTAAGTGCAGCGCTTGCTTTTTCATCATAAATTTTGTAAAGTTATCGTAGTTCGCTCAATGTTCTGAACCTTGACAAAGGAGGGTTCTTCAATGAACCGCACGACCGCTCTGCTGCTCTTGGCCGATTGTCTGATTATGTTTGTTGGCCAGATATACGCGCCACTGAATGTCGGCGCGCAAGGCACGCCAACAGAAACGCAAAAAGTTGGCGAAGCGATCAAGCCGCCTGAAGTGAAAAGAGGTGATGCAGTTCGTTTGTCTCGTCGGATGTACAACCCCAAGGAGTATGTAGATAAAACAACGGTCGCCGCCAATCTCTGGTTCGAGCTTGGAGAGCAATACTTTTGGTTTGTGGATTGGGACGCCGACCGAAAGCCATTTACCGCTCTTGTCATCCACCACAGCGCCACCAGTCAAGACGCAACTGCGGACGAAATTGATAAAATCCAGGAAGAGCGGCTTTATGTGCCTCGATACAAAAGCGCCAGCACAATGCCTTTTGTCAAAAATCTGCCTGTTCATTCAGGTCATGTGATTAACGACAAAGAGCGCTTTATTTCTTATCACCACTTGGTCTACCATGATGGAAAAGTGACTACCGAACTTTCACCGCTACGAAAAGTGAAAGATCAGTGGTACATTGACCATGTTGGCTGGCACGCTGGCGCCAATAAAGATCCAAAAGGAGAAAACGGCTGGAGTTTGAATTGCCGATCGATTGCCATTTGCCTTATCGGAGATTTTTCTGATAAGGACCCGTCCGATGCGCAACTAAAAGCGATTGCGGGTTTGGTCGCTCACTACCGAGGCTTCAATCCGAAGTTGACGGTCATCGGCCATCGTGATCATGCAAAAACCGTGTGTCCGGGAAACGGCTGGGAGGTCTGGCGGGAAAAAATCGTAGGGGAGTAGCACGTTAGGCCCTGATTCCATGTAGTACCACATACCACATGGAATCAGGGTTTTTATTTTCTACCGAAATCCATCAGCCATTTTAAAAGTATAGAGTAAAAAAGAAACGTTTCTTTTTTACTCAATAGATGATATATGGTATAATGAGGAAAAATAAAATTCATGAAGTTGCCCATTACCGATCAATTTCTTTACGATATCTTTAATGCCATTAGCGAAGAGGAAGATACCTGGCATTTTTTAGTTCATCCACCCCGAACATTAGGACATATAGCCTGGGATACTGATGATCCAATCTACCAGAAGTACTACAAGATAATGACCCCGCAAAAATTTTCCTGGTTAATACACTACCTAAAGAAAAATAATTTTATTAGAGTTAAAAACCTGGAGGGCAAAAAGGGGATTGCCATTACTAAAAAGGGAATTTCTAAAGTATTGCAAGCAAGCTTTAAGCTGGAAAATAAAAAGAAAAGGAGCGACGGCAAATGGATTATGCTGATATTTGATATGCCCAAGAAATATGAAAAAGCGCGGAAATTATTAAGAAGTATTCTGGAAAATTTGGGGTATAAACTTTTGCAACATAGCGTATGGGTTTGCCCTTTTGACGTATTAGAAAAAACCGAAACATTATTGCAAACACATTCGCTGGACGAATATATCAGGATCTTCCTAATAGAAGAGCTTTAGAAAGATATAGAGTAAAATAGAAACGTTTCTTTTTTACTCTATATCATGGATATGGTGAATGTTATGGCCATTTCTTAATTCAGGTATGGCTTTTTATATTTTTGACGTCCTCGATTGTGGTTCTTAACCCCGTTGCTAAAATGGGATTTTTTGGTTAGAGTTACACTATGAGTATATTTACCAAATTATTTGGGAATGCAAATGAAACGTATGTCAAGAATTTGCAACCCATCATAGAAAAAATCAATTCTTTTGAACCGGAACTACAGAAACTATCTGACGCGGAATTAAAAAACAAAACAAAAGAATTTAAAGATCAGCTGTCCCAAGGCCAAACATTGGACGATCTTTTACCCGAAGCTTTTGCCACCGTCAGGGAAGCTTCAAGGCGCGCTTTAAACCAGCGCCATTTTGATGTGCAGTTAATTGGCGGCATGGTTTTGCATCAGGGGAAAGTGGCTGAAATGCGCACGGGCGAAGGAAAAACCTTGTCGGCAACGCTGCCAGCTTATTTGAATGCTCTGGAAGGCAAAGGCGTGCACATTGTTACGGTCAACGATTACTTGGCCAAGCGTGACATGGTTTGGATGGGCCAAATTTACGGAGCTTTGGGGCTTAGCACCGGATGTGTCACTGGGGAATCGGGTTACGTGTACGATGCCTCTTTTGTAAATATTCCGGAAGATAAAGAACGCGATCTTGTCGGCGGTTTTAAAGTAGTGCAGGATTTTTTAAAGCCTTCAACCAAAAAAGAAGCCTACGACGCCGACATTACCTACGGCACCAACAATGAGTTTGGGTTTGATTATTTGCGCGACAATATGGTGTATGATTTAGGCCAGCAAGCCCAGCGCGGCCACCACTATGTGATTGTGGACGAGGTGGATTCGGTGTTAATTGATGAGGCGCGCGTGCCATTGATTATTTCCGGACAAGCCGAAGACGCCAGCCAAAAATATTATCAATTTGCCAAAGTAGTGGCGCCCTTGGAAAAAGAAACCGACTACGTGCTGGATGAAAAATTAAAAGCCGTCAACTTTACCGAAGAAGGGCAAAACAAAGTGGTGGCAAGGCTGGGGTCCGACCCGTGGGCAGAAAACGACATTACCACCACCCATCAATTGGAAGCGGCGCTGAAAGCCAAAACGTTATTTTTGCGCGATCGCGATTACGTGGTTAAAGGCCAGGACATTATGATTATTGATGAATTTACCGGTCGCATGTTGCCCGGGCGCCGATGGAGCGCCGGTTTGCATCAGGCGGTGGAGGCCAAAGAAGGCGTGCACATTCAGCCCGAGTCCATAACGCTGGCGACTATTACGTTTCAAAATTATTTTCGTTTGTACAAAAAAATTTCCGGCATGACCGGCACGGCTTTGACGTCGGCTGAGGAATTAGACAAAGTATACAAGCTGGATGTGGTGGTTATTCCCACCCATCGGCCGATGGTGCGCCAGGATTTTTCTGACAAAATTTTTAAAACCGAGGAAGGGAAATTCAAAGCGGTGGTCAGTCAGATTAGAGAGTTAAACCAAAAAGGCCAGCCGGTTTTGGTGGGGACGCGGTCGGTGGAACGCAACGAATTTTTGGGAAAATTATTGGCCCGCGAAGGCATTGCGCACCGGATTTTAAACGCCAAAAACCATGAAAAGGAAGGAGAAATTATTGCTCAAGCCGGAAAAATGGGAGCGGTGACCATCGCCACCAACATGGCCGGCCGCGGCGTAGACATTATTTTAGGAGGGAATCCGCCAGTACCCGAAGACGCGGCAAAAGTGCGGGAACTTGGTGGCCTGTATGTTTTGGGAACCGAACGCCATGACGCGCGCAGAATTGATAATCAGTTAAGAGGCCGCGCGGGTCGGCAGGGCGACCCGGGGGCTTCGCAGTTTTTTGTTTCGCTGGAAGACGACCTGATGCGCATTTTTGGCGGCGACAAGATAAAGTCGCTGATGACGGCATTGAATGTGCCCGATGACGAACCCATTCAGGCAAAAATTATTTCGGGAGCACTGGAATCCGCCCAGCAAAAAATTGAGGGCTTCAACTTTGACGCGCGCCACCACGTCCTGGAATATGATGATGTGATGAATAAACACCGAGAAATAATTTACAAGAAACGACGAGCGTTTCTTGAAATTTCCAATTCCCCCAGCCTCGACTCGCAGAGCTCGTCGATGCGAGGCGGGCAATTACCAATTTCCAATGAAATCCTAAATTCTGAAGAAATGGGAAAAAAGAAACAGGAATTAGGCGAGGAACAATTTTTTCAGGTGGTAAAATTTGTTGGTTTGAAAGTGATAGACACGCTGTGGCAAGATCACTTAACTAACATGGAACACATGCGAGATTCGGTAAGGCTTCGCGCGTACGGAGGCAAAGATCCGCTAGTGGAATACAAAAACGAGGGCAGGCAATTATTCACGTGCTTGCTGGAAGAAATGGATGTGGCCATTGCAAATAATATTTTGACCGCGCACGTGCATCAAGGCGCGCCACCAAATCTGTCATTGCGAGGCGCACCGAAGCAATCTGACGAAGTCGGCCGTAACGATTTATGTCCCTGTGGTTCAGGGAAAAAATGGAAAAAATGCGGGATGTTAAACACTAAAGAGCACCAGGAATTAATGGCCACGCTTAGCGTGGCTAAACCTCACTGAGCGACGTGGCAAAAATAACTATGGAAAAGACGAGAAACGTTTCAATATTAATACCCTATAAAATGAAAGAAAAAGAAGTTTTTGTATTTTTACAAAAGCGGGAAAAAAATAGAAAAGTGTTGCCTGGCCACTTTGCTTTTTTTGGTGGTAAAATAGAAGAAGGAGAAAATCCAACAGAAGCCTTGGAAAGGGAAATCCAAGAAGAGATGTGTTTTACTCCAAAAAGATACGAATTTTTAGGTAGATATAATTTTACCGATCGGTTAGTTGCTGGTTGGTTAGCAAATGTCTTTTTTTTGAAAGTGAGTGATAATTTTGAAGCAGACATCAAAGTCGTAGAAGGCGAGTACGGAAAGTTTTTTTCGGAAGATGAAGTTGCAAAAGAACCGATGCTTATTGAAGAAGATAAAAAAATTATAAAAGATTTATACAAATTGTTGCATGATAAAAAAATAAATGGAACATGATATCAAAAATTTAATTAAAGAAGTTTTAGAAAAAGGTTACCTGATGAGCTTGGGTACGGTTGACGATGGGGGAGTTTGGGTTTGCGATGTTATTTACGTTTTTGATGATGATTTAAATATTTATTGGATGTCCAAACTACATAGAAGGCATTCAAAGGCGATAGTGAATAATCCCGTTGTGGCAGGCACTATCACAGTAAGCGGTCCAAAAGAAAATAATTTAGGAATTCAGTTCGCTGGTTTAGCGAAAAAAATTGAAGGCGCGAGATTTGATCTTGCTAAAAAACATTATGCGAAAAGAAGCAAAGCAGAGCCTAAGGAAACTGATGATGTATTGGGTGGTGGCTCGTGGTATATGATAAAGCCAAAAAAGATTGAGTTAATTTGCGAAGAATTTTTTGGGTTTGAAAAACAAAAACTAAATATACCATAATTCTCGCGGTCGCGAGAATTATGGTATAAGTCAACCATATGAAAAAAACAATATATGTCGTTATTTTAATCTTGGTTCTGGCGGCGCTTTGGGCGGGGCTTTATTTTAAGGACAGCCTTTTGGGTTTGTATAACAATGCTCAAAAAAATGTTCAGCAGTTCCAAAAAAACGACTTGGGAAATATTATCAACCAAGTTACCAAACAAATCTTGGCGCCCACGCCTCTGCACATTGGCGGAAAAGAAAACAATGTAGTTTTGACCAGCGCCAAAATTATTGCTCAAACCAACATCCAGCGCTATGATAATGGCAATCTGCCTCCGCTTTTGGAAAACGCAAAATTAGACGCGGCGGCCACGGCCAAAGCCAAAGATTTATTTAAAAACCAGTACTTTGAGCATATTTCGCCTAGTGGTGTTGACCCGGGCACGCTGGTAAAATCGTTTGGCTACGAATATATTTTGTCGGGGGAAAATTTAATTTTGGGAAATTTTGCCGATGAAAAAGAAGTGGTGCAAGATTGGATGAACTCGCCCGGGCACCGCGCCAACATTTTAAATAATCGGTTTGTGGATATTGGCGTTGCTGTGCTCAAGGGCACTTACAAAGGCCAGACGGTTTGGATTGGCGTGCAGGAATTTGGCTTGCCGCTTTCGGCTTGCTCGGCTCCCAACACCAGCTTGAAAGCAGAAATTGACACCGATAAAGCCGCGCTGGATCAACTGGCGTCAACCATTGAAGCCAAGCGAAATGAAATTAATAATACCAATCCGCGCTCGCCCGAATACAATACACTGGTGGACCAGTACAATGCGTTGGTCGCCCAATATAATGAACTTAACCAGGTAACCAAAAATATCATTGCCCAATATAACGCCCAGGTTAATACCTTTAATCAGTGTGTCGCAGGGCATACATAATTAAAGCAATGGATCACGTGGCTATCATGAAAAAAGAGTGGGGATTTGTTGAGAAGATTTTGAGCGGCCAAAAAACGATTGAATCACGCTGGTACAAAAATAAGTATAGGCCGTGGGATGCAATCAAGAAGGGAGACATAGTATATTTTAAAAATTCCGGAGAACCGATAACGGCAAAAGCACAAGTAAAAAAAGTGTTGCAGTTTTCTGGATTGAATTTTGATGGCGTAAAGAAATTACTGGAGGAATATAAGAAAGGCATCGGTATAGAAGAGAAAGATACCGCGAAATTTGAGCGCAAATTTCGCGACGCACATTATTGCGTATTAATTTTTTTAGAAAATCCAAAAACCATAAAACCATTTTTGATTAACAAGAAAGGGTTTGGCAATATGGCTTCGTGGATAACGGTAAACAATATTCATGAAATACAACAACAATGAATCGTAAAATTTTAACTCTTTTAATAATTCAAAAAGATGGGCAAGTTTTGCTTGGATTAAAAAAGCGCGGACTTGGCGTGAGTAAGTGGAACGGCTTTGGTGGAAAAGTCCAAGATGGCGAAAGCATTGAAGATGCTGCAAAAAGGGAATTGTTGGAGGAATCAGGTTTGGCAGTCCAAGTCATAGAAAAAATGGGGACGCTGGATTTTTGCTGGCAAGGAAAAGAAGAAGATATTTTAGAAGTCAATATTTTCAAAGCAACCGAATTTGCCGGCCAGTTGCAGGAAACCGAAGAAATGAAACCCCAGTGGTTTTTAATAAAAGATATTCCGTACGAAACCATGTGGTCGGACGATAAATATTGGTTGCCATTATTTTTGGAAGGCAAAAAATTCAAAGGAAACTTTATCTTTGACCAGCACAATAATGTGGTAGGTCACGAATTAATGGTTGTTGTGCCAGAAGAATCTGAAAATCAAAAACGCATCGCCAACTTTCTATACGAACTGGGAACGATGCGAAAACTCATGCGCATTCATCGCCAGACATTGTTGACTGACGACTTGTCTGACAGTATTACCTCTCATTCATATCGAGTTGCCATGATTGCTTGGTTTTTGGCAAAGGAAGAAGGAGCCGATCCTTATAAAACCGTTATGATGGGGCTGTTGCATGATTTGGGAGAAATCCGCAGTAATGACCATAACTGGATCCATAAAAAATACGTGAAAATTTTTAATGATGAAATCAGCCAAGAACAATTGGGATCGCTGCCGTATCCGGATTTAAAAATCTTGATAGATGAATACGAAAACCGCCAAAGCAAAGAGGCGGTTTTAGTAAAAGAAGCTGACACCTTAGACCAAATTTTATTGTTGCGGGAATACCAGTGGGCAGGCAACAAAGAAGCCGATGTGTGGTTGCATGGCAAGGGTGGTAACAAAGAAGCTACGCAGTTATCTAAATTAAAAACCGAAATTGGTCGTAAGCTCGGTCAGGCCATTTACGATGTAAATCCCTCAGACTGGTGGAATAATTTATGGACTCCGCAAAATAGGAAATAACGTTATGAAGTTTGCAATCGTTTCCGACACTCACGATAATATGGCTAACTTTAATAAAGTGATTGATTTTTTGAACCAGGAAAAAATTACGCTGATGTTGCATTGCGGGGATATTTGCAGTCGGGAAACTATCAGTGAGGCAACAAAAAAATTCAATGGCAGAATTTATTTTGTAAGAGGTAACGGGGATTTTGATCTTGATGATGTTTCGGAAAATCTGGAACTAACATTAGGTACCAAAAAAATATTTTTCAACCACTATCCGGATGTCGCGAAAAAAGCAGCCGAATCGGGCAAATATGATATGGTTTTTTACGGCCATACCCACAAACCCTGGGAAGAAACTATCGGCACGTGCCGCCTGGTAAATCCCGGAGAACTAGCCGGCCAGCGCTTCAAGCCGACGTTTGCCATCTATGACACCGATACCGAAAAATTAGAACTGAAAATTTTAGAAAAGCTATAGGGCAACTCTTGCCTTTTTGGGTCGCTTGGGTTAGGATAATGTATTGTTTAACCTCTAACATTGTTTAATCTTTAACAATGAACCAGAAGTATTGGATTTTCATTGGTGTTATTATTCTTGCCATCTTGGCAGGGAATTTTGCTTACCCAAATTACTACAACAGAGCAACGGATTTTTTAAACTCAAAATTTCGTTGGACTCTGCCGCATTTTTGGCAAAAGCCTTACGTGTTGGGGCTTGATTTGCAGGGCGGCGTGGACTTAACCTATCAGGCGGATTTGAGCACCGTACAGGATAAAACCGATGCCATGTCCGGGCTTCGCGATGTGATAGAACGGCGCGTTAACTTGTTTGGCGTGTCCGAACCGGTTGTCCAAATCCAAGGCCAGGACAAGCTGGTGGTGCAACTGCCCGGCGTCAAAGATGTCAAGCAAGCCATTGATATGATTGGCCAGACTCCTTATTTGGAATTTGACGAAGAGCGCGATCCGGCCCAGACCCAGCAAATTTTAGATAAAATAAAAGAAGTGCAGGCCGCCCAAGAAAAAAAGCAAGACATTACCAAAATTAAAGATTGGCAGCTGGCTTTGCAAAATCCTTACATCAAACCCACGGAACTGACCGGGAAATATTTGTCAAAAGCCACCGTCAGCTTTGATCAAACCACTTACAAGCCTCAAATTCAACTGCAATTTAACAGCGATGGTGCTAAATTGTTTGAGAATATTACCGCGCGCAACATCAAAAAGCCGTTGGCCATTTTGCTGGACGGCGCTTCTATTATTGACACCAATGGAGACGGCAAAATTGACAGCAATGATTTATACGCGCCGATTATCCAAGACAAAATTACCGGCGGCACGGCGGTCATTACCGGCAACATGAGCATTCAAACCGCCAACGATATTACCCGAAGGTTAAACTCCGGCGCCTTGCCGGTAAAAATTGGCAACCCCATTTCTCAGGAAACGGTGGGGCCGGTGCTGGGATCCGTGTCATTGCAAAAATCTTTGCTGGCCGGCATTTACGGGCTTTTGGCCGTGATGCTGTTTATGATTTTATTTTACCGATTGCCGGGCTTGTTGGCTTCCATTGCACTTTTGATTTATGTTGCCATCACCCTTGCCATTTTCAAGCTGGTGCCCATTACTTTGACTTTGGCCGGCATCGGCGGATTTATTTTATCTATTGGAATGGCAGTTGACGCCAACATTCTGATTTTTGCTCGCATGAAAGAGGAGATTAAGCAAGGGAAAGACTTGTCGTTGGCCATTTCCGAGGGATTCAAACGCGCCTGGCCGTCTATCAGGGACAGCAACATCAATTCACTGATTGTCTGCGCCATTTTGTTTATTTTTTCCACATCGTTTATCAAGGGGTTTGCTCTGACCTTGTCGCTGGGAGTAGTCATCAGCTTGTTTTCAGCCATTTTTATTACCAGGATTTTGCTGATGGTTTTTATTGGCAGGTGGGCAGAGCGGTTCAAATGGATATTATAAGATACTGTGGATATTAGGATATTTGTCGCAAAGAATATCGCGCGGGCCGTGGCCGCACGCAGATATCCGTAATATCGAAATATCAGTAAATCTATGTTTCACTTCACCAAATACTCAACAATCTACTATATTTTTTCCGGAATCCTCATCATCGCGGCTATTGCTTCTTTGATTGTTTTTGGATTGAAATTTGGCATTGAATTTACCGGCGGTTCAACCATGGAAGTGGACTTTACCAACCACCGGCCAAGCAACGAAGATATTACCAAAGCGCTGGCGGAATTTAACCTGGGAGACGTTATTGTTCAGCCCACTGGCCAAAATGGCGCCGTGCTTCAGTTTAAAGGAATTGACGAAGCCACCCACCAAAAAGTGTTGACAAAATTGCAAGCCTTATCGCCGTTGCAGGAAAAAAGTTTTCAATACATTGGTCCATCGGTGGGGCAGGAGTTAAAAAATAAAACGGAGCTTGCCATTGTGTTGGCGCTGTTGGCCATTACCTTGTACATTGCTTTTGCTTTTCGCAAAGTATCGCGACCCGTGGCTTCCTGGAAATACGGAGTTACTTCGCTGGTAGCACTGTTTCACGACGTCTTAATTCCGCTGGGAGTATTTTCCGTACTGGGAAAATTTTACAACGTGGAAATTACCATTCCTATCATTGCCGCATTGCTTACCATTTTGGGTTTTTCCGTGCACGATACCATTGTTATTTTTGATAGGATCCGAGAAAACATTTTGCGCCGCGGCATGGGGCAGTTTTCCGACACCGTTGACTGGAGCTTAAACCAAACCATTGGCCGGTCAATCAGCACCGTTGTCACCGTTTTGCTGGTAATGTTTTCACTGTTCTTTTTTGGCGGCGATACCTTAAAATATTTTTCATTGGCACTGATTATCGGCATCACGTCGGGAGCCTATTCATCTATTTTCATAGCCAGCCCATTGTTGGTAAGCTGGCAGCACTGGAGCGAAAAAAGAAAGGGGTAATGCAAATCTACAAATCTCATGCTAATCTACGAAACCGCGAATGTGAAGATTGCTTCGGCGCGCCTCGCAATGACGACGGGCGCACAGCTTTACCGTCATTGCGAGTGCCGGCTCGCAAGCCGGACACGCGGCAATCCAGGATTTGTAGCATTTGCAATTTGCGGCATTCGCATTAGATTTGTAGATTTGCATTGCATTTCAGCAAAGAGGCTTGACATATAAACCTTGCTATGGTAGACTCAACCAAGGAGTAATCACGAATATACAAATCTAAAATAATATACAAATTTTACTAATATA
>CAZREI010000004.1:0-58994 GCA_964599285.1 uncultured Candidatus Saccharibacteria bacterium
GCTGAGTAGCTAAGTTGGGAACGGATAAGCGCTGAAAGCATATAAGCGCGAAACCCACTCCAAGATGAGAACTCTTAGATGTCCCGAAGATTACGGGTTTGATAGGCCACAGGTGTAAGCGCCGTAAGGCGTTCAGCCGGGTGGTACTAATACATCATACATTTTTTAGCGTAAGGCCTTGTGCTTTGCACGAGGTATGATAGATACAGATTTTATTTATCTTTAATATATGTTTTTACCTAGATTGCTTCGCTTCGCTCGCAATGACGGATTAGGTTTTTACCTTTCACGCGTCATTGCGGCAAGTCGCGAGAACTTCCAGCTTGACTGGAGTTCCCGACTCAGGCGCACCGAAGCAATCTTATCCACAGAAATTGAGTTCTGTGGTGGCGATTATACTGAGCTTGTCCCACCTGTTCCCATTTCGAACACAGAAGTGAAATAGCTCAAGGCCGATGGTAGTGTGATGAACGCGAGAGTAGGTAGTCGCCACCTTAGCACTCAATAAATTAATCCGCAATTACTGCGGATTTTTTTTGCAACAAAATACCAATTTGCCAGCACGGTAAAATTTTGTTAGAGTGGAGAAATTACCATGAACGTGTATATTAGAAAAAAAAGTTTTTTGTGGCAGAAAGTGATGCTGGCAGTTTTGCTGGTAGCGGGCAGTATTTTTTTACTGAATATTTTTGACCGGCAAATTAAAAACTCTTTTTATTATGCGACTTTTCCGGTTTCCCGGGTTCTTTGGCAAGCGGGCGATGGAGCCTCCTGGTTTTTGGGTTCTTTACTCAACGCAAAAGGCATCAGCCAGGAAAACGCCAATTTAACCCAGGAAAACCAAAATCTTTTGGCCCAAGTCGCAACGCTCAAAGAAACCATCAAAGCCCGACAGGATTTGGCATCTGCCTTGCAGGCAACGGCTGCCAATAGTGTCCATCTGACGCTTGCCCAGGTGATTGGTCTGGACAGTTTAAGCGATACGATTGTGGTTAACAAAGGGTCGGACGATGGCATTAAAGAAAACATGCCGGTGATTTCCAGCGCCAATGTGCTCTATGGCAAAGTATCAACCGTCTACAAAAATTTTTCCAAAGTGTTGCTGGTTTCAAGTCCGCAAAGCGTAGTGGATGCCAAAACTCAAAATAGCGACCCGGCGGTTCCTTCGATTTTGGGGGTCATTAAGGGGCAGGGAAATTTTTCGGTGTACCTGGACCTGGTGCCTTCCGATGCAAAACTTCAAAAAGGTGACCTGCTGGTTACGTCAGCCCTGGAAGGAATTTTTCCCAAAGATTTACTGATTGGCAAAATAGTCCAGAGCACCCAAAGCGACGCCAAGCCTTTTCAAACCGCCCAAATCCAACCCTTCTTTGACCTTAACCATTTGGATAATCTTTTTATTATCACCGATTACAAAAAATAATGAATAAGTGGGTTAGTTATGCTGCATTAATGATCGTGCTTTTTGCCGCGACTTTAGTCCAGGAAAGTTTTCTTGTGCACTTGGCGGCTTTTGGCGTGGTGCCTAATTTGGTATTTGTGGTTTTTTTTGTGGCGGCATTTTTTGAAAAAAGAAATATGGGCTATGGCATGTATGTGGCGCTGGCCGCCGGATTTTTTTTAGATTTACTGTTGCCGTTTGGTTTTGGATCGGCGATGGTAGTGTTGCTTCTGTTATATTTTTTCATAAAGCTGATGCAATATTTTTTAAAAGAGCGGCAGGGAAAATATAGGGTGGTCTATTTTGCCGTGGCATTTTTGGTTTCGTTTTTGGTTTATACCTTTTTACTTTCCTTGCGCACGAATATCCATGCGTTTTCACTGATCTTGCATCCGGTTTTAATGCCGGCACTCTTGTATAACGGGGTGCTTGCCTTGCTCGGGTTTTACGTGTATAAAACCATTGACGACAAGTTATCTGATCGGCAGTTGACCCTATTTTGATGTTATTATAATGCCAATTTACTAATGACGTGCCAATGACGCTAATTCGTAACGTTACGAATTAGCGTCATTGGCGACACTATTCGCATTATTGGCATTATAATCACTAGGCATATGAATATTAATAAATTCAAAGTCAAAAAATCCGAAGCCGACATTGAAACGCACCACATTTTTTTGGATACCTTGGCTCACAGCAAAGAGGAGGAGCTGGGGATTACCGAAAAAAAGTTTGAGGTGCCGCTGGGCAAACATTTGCTCTACCTTTTGTTCGGTTTTTTTTTGCTGTCCGCCCTGATCCTTTTTGCCAAAACGTTTTATTTAGAAATTCTGAACGGCAAAAAACTGGCGGTGGCGGCGGAAAATAATAAAGGAAAAATCGGTTTGCTGCCGGCAGAACGGGGAATTATCTACGACAAAAATGGCAAAAAATTGGTCATTAATTCCCCGGACTTTAACTTAGTTTGCGACAAGCGGAATTTTTCGCTATCTAATCCGCAATCGGGCCTTCAAATCCAAACCATGGCATCTATTTTAAATCAGCCGGCCGACGCCATATCCTTGGCCATTGCCGATTCAGAGGATTCCAACGTGCTGATTTCCCAGAATCTTGCCCAAGAAACGTTACTGATTTTAGAAGCCAGAATGACCGATTTGCCCGATTGCCAGATTGAAAAAAACACTGTTCGCAATTATGTGATGGGGCCGATTTTCTCACATGTTTTAGGGTACACTGCCAAGCCGTCAAAGGATGACTTGGAAAATTTGCCTAGCGTTTTAGCAACTGACAACGTGGGCAAAACCGGTTTGGAAAAATCGTACCAGAATTTTTTGCGAGGTACGCCCAGCCGCTTGCAAGTGGTTAAAAGCGCTACGGGAATTTCCAAGGGCCAAAAGGTGCTGTCAGAAGCAACGCCGGGCGACAATCTTGTTTTAAATATTGATGCCGGCCTGCAAACCAGCGTGTACAGCGCCTTGGAAAAATCTATTAAAAATATCGGAGCAAAAAAGGGCGCGGCGGTGGCGCTGGATCCGCGCACCGGCGCGGTGCTGGCGCTGGTATCGTATCCGGCCTACGATGATAATATTTTTAGCAAAGGGATTTCCCAAAAAGATTTTGATGCTATTATCAGCGATCCGGCCCAGCCATTTTTTGATCGTGCCATCGCCGCCAAGTATCCGACCGGTTCCACCATCAAGCCCTTTTTAGCTTCGGGAGTTTTACAAGAACATATCATTGATCCTGCCAAAAAAATTTATGATCCAGGATATATTTTAGTTCACAGCCAGTACGACCCATCGGTAACGTACAAATTTTCCGGAGTTAAGCCTCATGGTTGGGTGGACATGAAAGAGGCTATTGCCGTTTCGTCTAACATTTATTTTTATACCCTTGGCGGGGGGTATGGGGATCAGCAGGGCCTGGGTCCCGCAAGAATTAAAAAATATTTGGACATGTATGGCTGGGAACAAAAAACCGGCATTGATTTGCCGGGAGAATTTTCCGGATTTGTGCCAAGTCCCGAATGGAAAAAACAAGTCAAAAAGGAATCCTGGTGGGATGGCGATACCTACAACCTTTCTATTGGACAGTCCGATTTGCAGGTGACTCCCTTGCAAGTGGCCGTTGCTTATTCAGCCATTGCTAATGGTGGAACGCTGTATCAGCCTCAAATTGTTCAAAAAATTGTTGATGGTTCGGTTTCCGGTTCTATCATCAAGGAATTTAAGCCGGAAATTGTAAGCCAGATTGGCATTGACCAAAAAAACCTTGATATTGTGCGACAAGGCATGCGCGACGGTGTGCAAAAAGATTACGGTTCATCTTTTTTGCTAAATGATTTACCGGTTGCCGTGGCCGGAAAAACGGGAACCGCCGAAACCAACAAAGCCGGTTTTTTCAACACTTGGTCCTGCGATTTTGCGCCCTACGACAATCCGCAGATTGTGTTTGTGGCAACGATTGAAGGAGTGGAAGGCTTGCGGGCGGCCACTTTGCCAGTGGCGCATGATGTACTGCAATATTATTTTTCCAAATAATATTCGCTGAAATTACGCTGATCAAAACGCTGATTTAACGCTGAAACGGCGGCGCCCGTGGGCGCCGCCGCCGAACACCATCATCACCCACCGTAATCGCTATCACCACCGTCATTGCGAGGCGCACCGAAGCAATCTTCATCCGTCGTCGTTGCGTGCCGTCGCGCGGCAATCCATTTTTTGTAAAAAAAAGAGAGCGGTTGGGCCTCCGCTCTATTTGTCTATTGATTCTCGGGAACAGGAAACTCTTGTCCATTTACGATGAGGACAAAATTAGGGTTCTCGCATTTACATCCGGTTCGATGCTCTTTGCATTTTTTACACCAGACTGTTCCGAAGGTAGATATCCTCTTTAATTTCTCCAGCCTTTCCTGGCGATCAGGACATGTGCATTGGCCGGGGCTATTTCCGCAGGTTGCACAAATCATTTTTCTCTCCCTTGGGATTTCTCCCGTTGCGGGTTACAAGTAGTTAGATGCACCGATGTGGTGTCATCTTGCCTGTCCGTTTGTTACAACATTTCTTTTCAAGGTGCTGCCAGGTTTCTCGCGATACCTTTTCATTCTTAGTCCTTCGGTGGGTAACCCCCAGGCTTCCAGAAAGAGTATCGCTTTTTTCCGGGCAGCCCAGTAACTTTGGCCATGCTTCAAAAATGGCGGTGCTTTTCCCTCAATGAAACATTGGAAAATCATTCGCTACTCCTTTGAAATAGAGGCGTCAAGAAACCACCTTTCTAATATAACATCTATAAATTCTAATGTCAAGATTTACGCTCATTGCCAATTTTGATATCATAAAAAAACATGCCATTTAGAGGGGAACGACAATTCGAAACTATCGAAGAAAAAGAAACGGTGGGCCATCAAATAGAAAGCAAAATAGGGGAATTTATTGCCGGCAGTTTTGATTGTGTAGAGAATATTGAATATACCAGCCACAACGGCCCTAATGATAAAAAAGGAATTGATATGGTAGTTACTTTTGAAGGCGGTCGTAAAATGGCAATAGACGTGACTGCCGATATGGGCTTGCGAGTGGAAGAAAAAATAAAAAGTATGCGGAGGAATCCGTTGGTGGGAATTGGGGAAGAAAGAAATACAGAAGGAGAAGTTAGCGTTGAAAAATCAAGAACACTTATTCCAAGGGGGCTTATTCGGGTTGATGGCGCCAAGTGGGCAGAGTATAATATTGAAAACGTGGGCGATGAGGTTTTGGTGTATATGCCCGACAGAACCAGAATCCAAGAGGAAAAAGATATTTTAAACCAGCTTCTGCGACAAATAGAGTACTTTTCAAAAGAGGATGGAGAATACAAAAAAGCGGCAGAGAAAATAAAAGAAATGTTGCAAGAGGCGCTGGAAGAAGTAGAAAAAATAGAAAAAGAATTTAACTAATATAGGTTCAACGAAAAAATTTATCCCTAATCGTCATTGCGAGGAGCGAAGCGACGTGGCAATCTAGTAATAAAAAAAGATTGCTTCACTTCGTTCGCAATGACGAGAACTCCTATGGCAACGATTGACGAGTTAAAAAAGGTTAGATTGGAAAAACTAAAGTCCCTACAGGATTCGGGGTTTTTGGCTTACCCGGCAACTACCAAGCGGACGCATTCTATTGCAGAAGCGTTGGAAAATTTTTCTAAGTTGGCCAAGTCGGAAAAAGAGATTGTCTTGGCCGGCCGAATTATGGCATTGCGAGGACACGGCGGCGCCACGTTTTTGGATGCCAATGATGGTTCAGGCAAATTGCAGGGACTTATTAAAGAAGATAAACTTGGCGAAAAAGGTTATAAGTTTTTTATTGACCACTTTGATATTGGCGACTTTGTGGAAATCAAAGGCATTTTGATCAAAACCAAACGGGGAGAGCAAACGATTGAAGCCAGCGATTATAAAATGCTGGCAAAGTCGCTCTTGCCTTTGCCAGAAAAGTGGCACGGCTTGCAAGACGAAGAGGAAAAGTTGCGCAAGCGCTATTTGGATATTTTATTTAATCCGGAAGTTAAGCAAATGATTCAAAAGCGCGCGGTGTTTTGGAATGCCATGCGCGAATTTTTGACAGAAAAAGGATTTTTGGAAGTAGAAACTCCGGTACTAGAAGTGACTACGGGAGGCGCCGATGCCAAGCCGTTTGTGACACACCACAACGCGCTTGACCTGGATGTATATTTGCGCATTTCCACCGGCGAACTTTGGCAAAAGAAACTGATGGTGGCGGGATTTGAAAAAACGTTTGAAATCGGCCGGCAGTTCCGCAACGAAGGCATGGACGCCGAGCACTTGCAAGACTACACCCAAATGGAATTTTACTGGGCTTACGCTGATTATCAGCAGGGCATGGATTTAGTGGAGGAGCTGTATAAATACATTATCAAAAAAACCTTTGGCACGCTGAAGTTTGAAATTCGCGGGTTCAAAGTGGACTTTGCGAAAAAGTGGCAAAAGTACGATTACCAAACCGTCATCAACCAGTATGCCGGCATCAATATTTTTGAAGCCGCGTTGCCAGAAATGGAAAAGCAGTTGCAAAAATTAGGCATTACTTACGACAAAAACGGGTTTAACAAAACTCGAGCTATTGATAACTTGTGGAAATATTGCCGAAAAAATTTGGCCGGTCCTGGGTTTTTGATAAATTTACCGGTTGATGTGTCGCCACTTGCCAAACGAATGGAAACCGCCTCCGCCAAGGCTTCGGCAGGTCAAAGTAAAATGGCGCAAAGGTTCCAGGTGATTTTGGCCGGCAGTGAAATGGGTAATGGTTACAGCGAATTAAACGACCCCATTGACCAGGAAGAAAGATTTAAAGAACAGGAAAAATTGCGAAAAGAAGGGGATCAAGAAGCCCAAATGTTTGATAAAGACTTTGTGGAAGCGCTGGAATACGGCATGCCACCAACCTGCGGATTTGGAGTTTCAGAAAGATTATTTAGCTTTTTGATGGACAAGCCAGCCAGAGAAACCCAAATTTTTCCGCTGATGAAACCAAAGATGTGATTTATGATTTAGGATTTAAGATTTATGAATCCGTCGAAAGGCGGATTTTTTTAATGAAACTAGCGACCTTATTTATAAAGAAAAAGGCGACCACTTGGATCGCCTTGTCAGCGCATCGCGCCTACTTTGAATCTTGGAACATAACCCTGATTAACCCCAACTTGTGATTTGGGTTATTCTTGTTATGCTCGCGGACCGAATCAGAAAAATTGTGGGCGTGTCCGTACACCATCAGGAATAGTCGGTCACTACTTGTTCTGGCTTGGGCAGATATAATTCTTATTGCCGCGTCCTCCCGATCTTTAAATATTGTTCTTTGATCCAGGTCGACCGCATCTTCGGGTATTATGGTTTCTTTTGTTTCTGCTCCTTTTGGGATAATGTCTCCATCAATAAGCAGTTTAAATGGGAGACCGGGTCGTATGTAGACGTAGTTATCGCTTGCTATGGAAAACACGTTACTATTAGCCCACATGCGCGCTTCTTTGATGGTTGCTTCAGCTTGGGTAACTCTCTTTTTCTCTGGGTCAAGCATCGGAGGGTTCTCCCTAAAATACTTTTCCATTGATTGGATTTTTTTAGAGAGCAGGTATATAAAAATGGTCTCCCCGAACTTGTCTTTCCCTGGCACCTTAAGAGCATGCTCATCAAATAACTCTGCCGCTGCTTGGTATGAGAAAGCCGTGATCGCAAACTCATCCCATTCTTTCTTCTGGTTTTTAACCAACCTTATTAGCTCTTCTGTCCTTTCTTCTGTCAAACCTTCAAAGTAGACTATTCTATCGCAATATCCCGTGCTTTGGACCACAGGGATGATACACTCAATCTTCTTCTGCGACCTTATAATGATGTCTGCGAAAAGGAAATTTCTGTGCTCTTTTTCTGATCTGTGGATTTGTGGTATGTGGACGATGTAAGGACCGGATCCGTTGTCAACTTGGAGTGCAACATCAAATCCATGCTTGGAACCGAGCTCCTTCAATATACCAAGCAGTTCCTCTCTTGATTCTATCTCTTTGGCCTCTCTATCCAATCGACCAACACAGCAAAGCCAAAACCCGCTCCCAACAATAAGCAAGGTCAAAACAAGTAGTCTGTGCGAGAGTTTCTTTTTATTTAACACGTTAAGCTCCTTCTAGGCAGTTTTCGAAACAGCTCGTACACCATAGAACGACTATGGTAAGATACTGTTTATTTGTTAAGGTTCATGTCGTTACTTTATATCATTTTAAAGTATATGTCAATAGTTGTTGGCTTTCTATAATTTTGATACAATCACTAAATTATGAGTAAAAAGATATTAGTGTTTGGTACTTTTGACGGACTGCACGACGGGCATAAGGATTTTTTTCGGCAGGCTCGTGAATTTGGTGACCATTTAGTGGTGGTGGTTGGGCGAGACTCAACTATCATAAAAACCAAGGGACGGCCGCCGAAGTTTAACGAACAGGAACGGCTGGCGGCCGTGGGCGCCGCAGAATATGTGGATGAAGCTCGCTTGGGCAACGAGGCTGTACTTGGTGAAAAGTTTAACCCCTACAAAGTTATTGAAGAAATAAAACCCGACGTTATTTGTTTAGGCTACGACCAGACTCATTTTACAGAAAAGCTGGCGGAAAAAATAAAAGAGATGGGGCTAAGCATTGAAATCAAAAGACTGAAAGCATATAGGCCTGAAATGTACCATTCTTCAATCATTAACAAGCAGTAGGCTTATTCGTACGAATAGGAGAATATGAATAACAAAGATACCGTTAAATTTTTTAAAACACTAGGTAACGAAAGAAGGTTTTTAATTTTACGATATTTATTTGGTAATAAGGAGCTGACTGTTGGGCAAATCAGCGGTTTAATAAAACTTTCTTTTCGGAGCACATCAAAACATTTGGGCATATTAACGGGAATGGATTTGGTCACGATACGACAAGAAAGTTTACACAAATTCTATTCACTTAATTATGCAAAATTCCCAAAACAATTTATTACATTTTTCAAAAACTAATTTTGAGAATTAATACTATTCGCTTATTCGTACGAATAAGCGAATAGTTACTACCCATGCTAGATATCAATAACATTCGCGATCACAAAGAAGAAACTAAAAAGTCCCTTTTGAAAAGATTAAAAGAAGGCGATTTTAATTTGGATGAAATTATTGGTTTGGACGACCAGCGCAAACAGTTGCTCACCAAAGTTGAGCAACTTAAAGCCGAGCGCAATAAAAATTCCAAAACCAAACCCACTCCAGAAATGATTGAAAAAATGAAAATGGTTGGAGAGGAAATAAAATCGTTAGATGAGCAAATAAAAAATGTAGAAAGCCAACTAAAAGAAACAGTATCAGCTCTGCCTAATCTTCTGTCCGAAGACGTGCCGGTGGGAAAAGATGAATCGGAAAATAAAGTTATCAGACAGTGGGGAAGTGTGCCAAAATTTAGCTTTGAAATAAAGGATCATGTGCGGCTTGGGCAGGATCTGGATTTAATCGACAATGAAACTGCTTCAAAGGTTTCCGGTGCGCGTTTTACCTATTTAAAAAATGAGTTGGCTCTGTTGCAATTTGCCTTAATCCAGCACGCATTTTTTGTTTTAACTAATCCCAAAATTATTAAAAAAATTGCCGATTCAGTAAAAAAGGGATTTAGCGCAAAGCCGTTTACGCTCGTTATTCCACCGGTTATGGTAAAACCCGACGTATTTTGGAAAATGGCGCGATTGGAACCCAAAGAAGAACGATATTACATTCCATCAGACAGTGTGTATCTAGTGGGAAGTGCCGAGCATACGTTGGGGCCCATGCACATGGATCAAGTTATTTTAGAGCAGGATTTGCCGTTGCGTTACGTGGGATATTCGACCGCGTTTCGCCGAGAAGCCGGATCGTACGGAAAAGATACCAAGGGCATTTTACGTATGCACCAGTTTGATAAAATTGAAATGGAAAGTTTTTCAAAGCCGGAAGACTCTATTGGCGAACAGAATTTTTTTGTAGCTATCCAGGAATACCTATTGCAATCATTGAAAATTCCATACCAGGTGGTGATGATTTGCACCGGAGATATGGGCGGACCCGATGCCCGGCAAATTGATATTGAGTGCTGGATGCCCGGGCAAAATAAATATCGGGAAACCCATACCGCAGATTTGATGACTGATTATCAAGCACGCCGGTTAAATACGAAACTCAAAAGAAAAAATGGTAAAAATGAATTTGTCCACATGAACGATGCCACGGTTTTTGCTATTGGCAGGACCTTAATTGCTATTTTGGAAAATTACCAGCAAAAAGATGGGAGCGTGAAAGTGCCCAAGGTTTTGCAAAAATATACGGGGTTTAAGGTTATTCGTCGTTAGTTCGTCATTGCGAGGCGCACCGAAGCAATCTTAAGGCAACTGGATTGCCACGCTGACAAGATGTGGGTGTAATTGGCCGCAGCCAATTCGCCCCATCTTTGGCTCGCAGTGACGACACGTGAGTGTGGAAGAAAGACAAATTTTGGTTAAAAATTTACAGGTAAACTACAAGGTTTTTGGCCAAGGCAAGCCCATGCTTATTTTGCATGGCTGGCCTTCAAGTTCGGAAAAATGGGTGGCGGTGGGGGAATTATTATCGCAAACCCATTCGGCGGGCTCGGGGCAGGAAGGTTTGAAAGTGATTGTTCCCGATTTGCCTGGTTTTGGCAAAAGCCAGCAGCCTTCGCAAGCTTGGAATACCGACAGTTACATTGAATGGGTCAGAGAATTTTGTGACAATGTGGACGGTCTTGCGGGCGAATTTTATTTGCTGGGGCATTCCTTTGGCGGGTCGCTGGCGGCAAAGTTTGCCGTAAAATATAACCAACGAATTACAAAACTTTTTTTAATTTCCGCGGCGGCAGTCCGAGAATCCACTCCCAAAAAAAAGTTTTATTATCAGATTTCCAGAGTAGGAAAAATATTTTCTTTTGTGCCCGGATACCCCCTTTTTAAAAAAGCTTTTTATAAATTTATCATCAGAAAAACCGATTATCCTTACGTAAAGGGCGTTATGAAAGAGACATACATAAAAGTAGTTTCGGAAGATTTATCGCATCGGCTGTCATTTATAAAAGTGCCGACCGTAATTATCTGGGGGGCAAAAGATGACTCAACGCCGCTGGAAGACGGCCAATTTATTCACGGAAAAATAAAAAATTCAACCCTGGTGGTAGTGCCAGATAAAAAGCATTCTTTGCAAATTGAAGCACCAGAATTGTTGGCCGAAAAAATATTAGCAAATATGTAACATAGTTCGTCATTGCGAGCAAAGCGAAGCAATCTTAGTAAAAAAATGGATTGCCACGCTGCGGCTCGCAATGACGACCGATGGATGGATTTTTTAATCAGAGCAATCAGTTTTCTTTGGTTTATAAGAACAATTAAGTTTGTTCTTTTTTGGATTTATCTTTGGCAGTTAAAGGAGTACCACGTTGGCCGATTTTTGGATCACTTTAAAACCTACAAAGGCAAAAAATTATTGTTTGATCCGCTGGTAGCTGTGAAAATACTTTTGCTGCCCTTACTTTTTTTACGTCCTGGATTTGCTTGGATTTTACTATTGGTTTATGGCGCGGAATTTTTGTTTTTTGGCTTAACGATTGTAAAAAGAACTTTCAAAAAACCGGTATTTACTGGCAAAGTCATTTTATTAACCGTTGTTTCTTTAGCATTGGCCGTGGCATTTTTGGTGGAGGCATACGTGGTCAAAAACAATGTCTTATTTGCCGCGAGCCTTTTGATTTTTGATATAGTTACTCCGATTGTCGTTTCTTTTGTTGTGCTGATATTTCAGCCATTTTTTGTAATGGCGCGCCGGCGAATTTTAAAAAAAGCGGCGCGAAAAATGGCAGAGCATAAAAATCTTATTGTTATTGGCATTACCGGAAGCTATGGCAAAACATCCACCAAAGAATTTTTAGCCACGATATTGTCATCAAAATTTAACGTGCTGGCTACGCCCGATCATAAAAATTCGGAAATGGGCATTGCGCAAACTATTTTGCAAGACCTGCGCCCCGAACACCAAGTGTTTATCGTGGAAATGGGGTCGTATAATAAAGGTGGCATAAAGTTATTGTGCGACATGGTAAAGCCGCGCATCGGCATGGTGACTGGCGTTAACCAACAGCACTTGGCAACGTTCGGATCTATGGAAAATTTGCTCTGGGCAGAAGGTGGCCGAGAGCTGGTTCAATGTTTGCCAAAAAATGGCTTGGTCATTGTTAATGGCGACAACCCTTACTGTTTGGATTTATACAAAAAAATATATACGCTGGCCGGCGGATTAAAAAAACAGTTGTACACGACAAAAAAGGAAAAATTGGAATCGGATATTTGGACCGAAGACATCAGCGTAAAAAAAGAAAGCCTGTCGTTTATCGCGCGCGACAAAGACGGGTACCTTGCCTCTATGAGTGTCAGCGTGCTTGGCAAACAGAATGTCCAAAATCTTCTGGCCGCGATACTGGCGGCAAAGAGCCTTGGCATGAGTTTGCAAGACATTGCTCTGGCGGTCAAGCACATCAGGCCCGAACAAGCTGGCATGACTATAAAAAGGGGAGCGCACGGAATTGAAATTATTGATTCGTCGTACTCTTCAAATCCCGATGGCGTGATGGCGGATTTGGATTATTTGAATATTTTTCCCGGAAGAAAAGTTTTGGTGATGCCTTGCTTAATTGAGTTGGGGAGTGAATCATCAAACATCCACAAAAAAATAGGAAAAAAAATCGCCCAAGTTTGTGACATGGCAATTATTACTACTCGCGATCAATTTGAAAATATTAAAAAAGGAGCCACAGAAAATGGCATGGATGAAAAGCAAATCTTATTGTGCGACCCTTCGATTTCAATCAGGGCAGGCAAACCGCAGGAAATTGTAAGTCACATAACTACGTTCTGCAAAGAAGGCGACGCGGTGTTGCTGGAAGGTCGAGTGCCAAGCCAACTGATTACCTTATTATATGGACAGTAAATTCCCAACCAAAGGCTGGTCCGCCCTTGGCGGAAAACCTATTTCTATTTCACTTTCTCCCAATGTCCAGCGCGACGATGTGGTTTTGGCTTTGAAGTTACTCTTTCAGCCTTGGAAGTGGAAGCGAGGTGGCGCCATCAAACAATTTGAAGATGAATTTAAAAATTACCTTGGCATCAAGTATGCGTTCTCTTTTAATAGTGGGAGGTCTTCGCTTTTCGCTATTTTGAAAGCGCTTAATTTGGAAAAAGGAAGTGATGTATTGTTACAGGCTTTTACCTGCAATGCAGTGCCAAATCCGGTATTATGGGCGGGTTTAAATCCAGTCTATGTTGATTGCACCGATGATTTTAATATTGACTTGTCGTCATTGCGAGCAACAGCGCGGCAATCCAGGGTATTGATAGTCCAGCACACGTTCGGCCTACCCGCAAACCTGGATGAAGTTTTGGAAATTACCCGTCAACATAATATGGTTGTCATTGAAGATTGTGCCCACGCGCTTGGCGCGGAATTTAATGGAAACCCGGCCTTCGCGCAAGGCTTTGGCGGGCGAAGAAAAGTAGGCACCTTCGGTGACGCGGCATTTTTCAGTTTTTCGCGCGACAAAGTTATTTCTTCGGTGTATGGAGGAATGGCAGTGACCAATAACGATCAGATTGGAAAAAAGTTAGAGGCACTTCAAAAAGAATTCGGCCAACCTAGTTTTTTTTGGATAAGACAACAAATTCTGCATTCTATTTTACTTTGGTTTATTATCTTGCCGTTATATAATGTTATAGATCTTGGAAAATTATTTTTGGTGTTTTCGCAGTGGCTGCAGGTATTATCAAAAGCGGTAAGCTGGCAGGAAAAGCGCGGCCAAAAACCTGATTATTTTCCCAAGGCCCTGCCCAATGCTTTGGCCGCGATGGCGTTGCATCAATTTGAAAAATTGGAAACATTTAACGCGCATCGCAAAAAAATTGCCGAATTTTATTATCAGGAATTGCAGAATACAACTTTTGTGTTGCCCAAACCCGGTGGTATTTTTTTGCGCTTTGCTGTCCAGCATCCCAAGGCTCATGAAATATTGTATGAAGCTTGGCATCAGGAGAACATGTTGCTGGGGGATTGGTATCGCAGTCCCGTGGATCCGCATGATACACAATTAGAAGCGCTCAAATACCAAAAAGGAACCTGCCCAAACGCCGAAAGCCTAGCCAAAAAAACCTTAAACCTGCCAACCCACATCAATATTTCCATGGAAAATGCACGAAGAATCGTAGATTTTTTGAAAAAATGGAAATAAAAATGGGCAGATAGTCATGCGACTGTCTGCCCTACGATAATGAACTATGCGCGGAATGCCGCAACCTCTTTGAACCTGATAGCAACCTTGCCCCCCGTTTCAATTTTGAGGTAGAAGTGATCATTGGCCACTGTTGTCGGCACTCCTTCGTATTCCTTGCCACCGGAAATAACGACGTGGCACTTATGACCCCGCCCATACTTCTCATCGGCCATGTCCTGCAAACGAGATCTGAGCTGAGCTTCGAACCCCTCTTCGCGACGTCCAAACATGGATATCTCCTTGAATAAATCGAAAGGTTTCAACCAATAATTATGCTATCAGATTAAATTAAAGTTGTCAATGGAAATAAAAGAAATTACTGATAAAAAAATTTGGGAGGATTTTTTGCTTCAATGCACCGAGAAGACTTTTTTGCAGTCTTGGAATTGGGGTCAGTTTCAGCAATCAATGCAAAAAAAAATCTGGCGATTTGGCATGTATCAAGATGGCCAGTTAGTTTCCGTGGCGCTGGTAATCAAAATGACGGCAAAGCGGGGGTCGTTTTTGTTGGTGCCCCACGGACCAGTAGTAGAATTAAAAAGTAATCCATTCAAACCTTTTATTTTAAAACTACTCAAAGATACATTGCTGGAGCTATCTAAAAAGGAAAAAACTGACTTTATGCGAATAAGCCCGATATGGGAAAGAACTCATGAAAATGAAAAGCTATTTGGAGAACTTGATTTTCGTCTGCGGCCATTGCATACGCATCCGGAATCAAGTTGGAAATTAAATATTCAGTCCACCGAAAAAGAACTGTTTGATGCCATGAGAAAAACGACACGATACTTAATTGGCAAAGCGCAAAAAGATGTAGACATAGAAATTATCAAAAGCATTGATATTGGCGACATTGAACAATTTAACGCCATGCACTTGGAAGTGGTAAAAAAACAAAAATTCGTGCCGTTTTCCCTGGAATATTTTAAAAAAGAATTTGCGGCGTTTTTGCCAGACAATCAAATTTCCATTTTTTTTGCCAAATATAAGGGAAAAATCATTGCCGCTTCTTATGAAATTTTTTGGTCAGAAGTTGCGTTTTACCATCATGCCGCGTTATTGCCCGAGTATAAAAAAATTCCCGTTTCTTATTTGTTACAATGGGAAGCAATCGAGGAAGCAAAAAGAAGAGGATGCAAAGTATACGACTTTTGGGGGCACATTGACCCGGTAAAATATCCAAAACACCCTTACGCGGGGCCGACACTTTTTAAAATGGGTTTTGGCGGCTACGTAAAAGAGTATGTCAAAACGCAGGACTTTGTCATTTCCCAAAAATATTGGTTAAACTATATTATAGAAACAGCGCGGCGCATAAAACGAGGACTCTGAAACTAAATTACAAACCACAAATTACAAATCACAAACACGGTTTTGAATTTAGAGATTAGGATTTAGATATTGTTTGTAATTTGTATATTGTAATTTGGAATTTGCATGAATTATCGGAAAAAGTATATAAGTCCAAGGGTGCGGCATCTTAAGCCCAAAAAAAAGTTTTTCCAAAAGCCGGTGTTTTGGATTGTGCTTGCGGCGGTTCTGGCCGGCGCGCTTGCCTATGTGTTGCTATTTTATTCAACGTTCCAGGTCAGTCATATTGAAATTTCCGGAAACGAAAAAATTCATAGCCAAGATATTACCGCACGGGTGAATAAAGATATTCAAAAAACCTTTTTGGCCGCCGGCGCTTTTTCCATTGCTTCCAGAAGTATTTTCATTGCTTCCAGTGGCGCTATTACCAAAGATTTGCTTGCCGCTTTTCCAGAAATGGAAAACGCGCGTGTGCAAAAAAAACTGCCTCAAGATATTTTGATTACGATTGAAGAGCGCCAACCCTTTGCTGTTTTTTGTAATGGACAAAATCCGGAGCATTGTTTTTTCATTGATGATCAAGGCGTCGTTTTTCAATCATTGTCTTCTGACACGCAAAGCGATTTGCCCGTGATGAGGCTGACATCGGCCGGCCAAGTTGCGATGGGTCAAACAGTCGCTTCAGGCACAGAAATTGAAGCTGTCAAAAGTATTCAAAAAAATATAAAAAATAATTTCCAGATTGACGCCAAGGAAATTTGGCTTGGCACGCCGATGATTATAAAAACGTCGGAGCAGTGGAAACTCTATATTGATCCAACGCAAGATATTGATTTGCAAATTACCAAACTAAACGCGCTCCTTGGCAGTATGCCGGAAGCCAATCGTAAAAACCTCCAGTATATTTATCTTCAATATAGAGACCGGGCGTTTTACAAATGATTGATTTTTCGCACAAGCCCGGTATCTGCGTAAATATTGCGCAGATACCCGACTTGTGTGCGCCCTGGACAAAGTTTTTATTTTAGGTAGTATGCGTAGTTGAGTAACGCGATACACTGCCATGAACCAAAAGCAAAAGGAGCTGGTCAAAGTTTTCATCTTTTTATTTATTTTCAGTTTTATTGTCATCAATTGGGAAGAGGTTTCCTGGATTTTTAATTACAAAGAGTTGTATGGCTTGGCCTACGATTTTTTTAATCCTTATCCTGACCAAAACGATACGTTGCTTAGCGATATTACCCTTGCCAGCATCAGCCCCGAGGCCATTCAAACACAAGCAAGCTACGATAAAATTATTACCGCGCTACAAATTCCAGCCATTGATCTTTCCACGCCTGTTATTCAAGCCGAAAGCACCGACCGGACCATCTTGGCACAAGAACTTGACCAGGGCGCGGTGGATTACCCGGGATCTGTGTTGCCGGGGGACAACGGTCAAATTGTCATTTTGAGCCACTCGGCTCCGCCCAATTGGCCATGCGTCAAGCACGATTGCAATTTCAGCAAGCTGGAAAATTTGAATGTCGGAGACCAGATTATTTTACAGTCCAGCGACCACCAGTACATTTACCTTGTCAAGGACAAAAAAATAATCCCCAAAGGAGGGGACATCAGTTCGCCATTGTTGACCGGTCAAAATAACATCGTAACACTGGTCAGCTGTTATCCGCCTGGTAAAAACATCCAGCGCATCGCCGTGACGGCAGAATTGCTAAAACAATGATAATGCAAATCTGCAAATCTTATGCGAATGCCGCGAATTTGCTAATCTACGAATTACTGGATTGCCACGTTGTGGATCGCAATGACGATGAGAGGTGTATACGCGTTCGTCGTCATTGCGAGTGCCGGCTCGCAAGCCGGACACGCGGCAATCCAGACACATTAGCAATTTTGTAGATTAGCATAAGATTTGTAGATTTGCATTGCCATTATTTTCGGCCTTCAAACGCCGACTCTAAAGTTTCCTCATCAGCATACTCAAGCTCTCCTCCCACCGGTAGGCCTTTTGCCAGGTGGGTTATTTTTATGGCTGCAAACGACGGCAGTTCTTTGAGTATTTTTTCCACGGCCAGGGATGCCGCTTTGCCCTCGGGTGTCGGGTTGGTGGCAATGATAATTTCCGTAATATCGTGTTTTGGCAGGCCGAACTTTTCCGGATTTTCCATGTGCTTTTTTAAATCATCAATACGCAATTCGTTGTTGGCAACTTTGCGCAGGGTAAGCGAATTGCTTCCCAAAATAAAATACAGTCCTTTGTAGCGTTTGGTAGCTTCAATGGACAATAAGTCCGTTTCTTTTTCCACAATGCACAACATTTGCCGATTGCGTCCGTTATCTTGACAGATTGGGCAGAGCTTTTGTTGGCTCTGGTGCGGGTTAAAACAAAAATCGCACAAAGCGATGCTGGTTTTTAATTCCTGGATGGCGCTGATAAGATTTTCCACTTCTTGTTTTGGCTGGTTAATCAAATAAAAAACAAAACGTCCGGCCGTGCGCGGACCAACGGTGGGGAACTTGGCAAAGAGGTCGGTAAGACGCTTTATGCTATCGGGCATAAAAAATTATTCTAATTAACCTAATTATTCTAATTAACCTAATCAAATCCCAATGACAAAATGTCTAAATTTGAAAACGCTGGATTGCCGCGTCTCCGACTCTGGTCGGGACTCGCAATGACGGTGAGTGAGTGAGTGTGTGTACGCACGCTCGTCATTGCGAGGTACGCCGAAGCAATCTTGTTACACATTAGCAATTTTGTAGATTAGCACAAGATTTTCCGCCGAAGGACGGATTCGTCCTCTGGCGAAGTAGATTTGCATTACCATTAGTCCACCTGTATCTCCGTGGCGTAATCTCCCTGTTCCAGGTTTCTGAAGCTTACCCTATTATCGTCAAAATATAATTTAACCGCGCCGGTGGGGCCGTTGCGATGCTTTGCCACGATGATTTCGGCAATGTTTTTTTCCAGCGAATTTTCGTTATACTTGTCTTCGCGGTAGATAAACAAAACGACGTCGGCATCTTGTTCAATGGCTCCTGATTCGCGCAAGTCTGATAGCATTGGTCGGTGCGGCGTTCGCTGTTCCACGGCGCGGGATAGCTGGGACAAAACTAAAATCGGCACGTTCAGTTCCTTGGCCAGCATTTTCAAAGCGCGCGAATTTTCCGTCACCTGCTGAATGGGGCTTGCGTACTTGTTGCTATGATCCATCAGTTGCAGGTAGTCAATGACCAAAAGTCCCAGGCCCTTGTCTTGCTGCAGGCGGCGCGACATGGCTCGGATTTGCAAAATGTTGACCATGCCGATGTCGTTGATATACAGTGGCGCTTCGGACAAACTGCCCATGGCGCTTTGCAATCTTGAAAAATCATTGTCGCCGGCGCCGTCCTGCAGTTTGCCGGTGCGCAGCCTCCAGGAATCAATATTGGCGTGGCTTGCCAGCAATCTTTCCACCAGCTGATCTTTAGACATTTCCAAACTAAATACTCCCACCGGTAAATTTTCCATGACGGCCACATGTTTGGCAATGTCCAGCGCCAACGAGGATTTTCCCATGCTGGGCCGCGCTGCCAAAATAACCAAGTCAGACCGCTGCAGACCAGATAACATATTATCCAGTTGTTTAAAACCGGTGGGGATGCCGCGGTATTGGCCGGTGTGCTGGGACAATTGTTCAATTCGCTCAAACGTTTCGGGCAGCAACTCCTTAATAGAAATAAAATTTTGGGTCAGCGATTTTTGGCCAATGCTAAATACCTTTTTTTCCGCTTTGTCCAGCAGGCTGTCCACTTCCTGCGATTCGTCAAAAGCGTCCAGGCCAATTTCTTCAGACGCCTGAATTAAGTCCCGCAGAATCTTTTTTTCGCGCACAATTTTGGCGTAGTTGGCAACGTGGGTGGCGGTGGGCACCAGGTTAATGAGGGAAGTTAAGTAGGCGCTGCCGCCGATACCGTCCAGCTGGCCTTTTTCGCGAAGCCGCGTGGACACTGAAATAATGTCAATGGGTTCCATTTTTTGGTACAAGTCCATCATGGTCTGGAACAGTTCCTTGTGGGTGTGCTTGTAAAAATCTTCCGCGCTGACAAAATCGCTGACCTTGATAATGGCGTTTTTGTCCAGCATCAAACAGCCCAGCAAACTTTGCTCGGCCTCAACGTTCTGAGGTGGTTTTTTAATGATGGCTTCGGGCATGGAGTATTCACGAATATACAAATACGTTCAAATATACAAATATTACAAATATACAAATCGAGTTGTCGTCATTGCGAGGCGCACTGAAGCAATCTTCACATTTGTATATTCGTAAAATTTGTATATTGTTTTAAATTTGTATATTCGTGATTACTCCTTTGTATACCAAAAACCACCAAAGCCAACAAGACATTGACAATGTACCTTATAAATGCTACCATTAGAGCGTGGTGTAAATCGTAAATTTACATCAAACAGTTACTTAAGAAACCATCACTCTCTCGGGAGGTACAGATCATGCATCTGCAAGACGTCAGTCAGTGGGTTGGTAACCAGCTTATTGCTCAACGAGGGCAGATTCAGACAAAGGAAGTTACCCTTGTCCTGCTCCTCGTGGACGACTCTGGGTCTATCGAAGCGTCAGGCAATACCCAAGCCGTCATAGACGGCTACAACGGCTTCGTAGAGGCCTTAAGAAGTTCGCCGAGCGAAGTGCGCGTTAAGACAATGTTTTTGAATAACAAGGTCGATACGCCCTTCCAGGATTCCAACGAAGTGCAACAACTGACCGGACAAACCTATCGTCCACACGGACAGACGCCACTATTTCTACGCAGTATGCAGGCACTTGACCACGTTATTAACGAGGCCAAGGATCTGACAGGGCAGGGGTTGACGGTCCGCACAATAACTTTCATCTTCACCGATGGTGGTGACAATGAATCCGGACTGATCACAGCTGCCACGGTAAAGGTGATCGTTGATGTGATGCTGACGACGGGCACGCACATCGTCGGAGGCTGTGCCGTCAACGATGGTCGTACCAACTTCTGGCAAGTATTTGCTTCCATGGGTATTCCCGAGCAGTGGGTAAGGGTTCTGGCGAACGATGCCGGCGAAATCCACGAAGGTGTCGCCAGCATGGGAAAGGTTGCTGCCACAGCGAGTACTTGCCATAAAGTCTTTAAGGAGACAAGTTCCACAGGTTTTTCTATTGTGGATGACGGCAAGTAGTAGTCCTTTGCGTTAACTGTGCTCTTTCTTTTTAACAAGGCCCTTAGTAACTTAAATGTGAACGGGGCCATCTATCTTAGGCTCAAATGGATTTTATATTTGAGGTTAAGATAGGTGTTAAGGGTTTCTGTTCTTTGTCAACAAGGAGACTTCGCATGTCGTTGCCATCGTTTCAAAAAGCCATGACTGTTTTGGTTGACCCCTGGAAGACAATCGTAAAAATCGTAAGTGACCGTTTCCACGAAGATTATTTCTCAAACTTCGTAATTCTCGGCAAGTACGACGGAATTGAAAAAGTGAAAATAAATGCGTGGGCTATTGTGGGCTTAGCTCCGGGACAGTCAGGTTTTTTGGAGTGTCACGTCACTGCGGGCAAAGCTTCCAATAAAGCTTTTTGGATTTCCGAATTAAGAGACACGCTTAAAGTTCTCTCGAGCTCGGAGAATCCTGCGTTGGAAGAAATACAACTGCTTGGCGGCACGCTTCATGCTCGACTTGGAATTGATAAACATCATGTCGTTGGGATGGTTTCCCTGCATCAAACCACGGAAACCAAACAGAGCTTCGCAGTTTTATGGACGCATCCGGAAATTGAGCGTCCTCTCGTTGAGAAAATCATGAAGTACGTCCTTAACGATAGACTACAAACCTAAAACAGTGCAAATGAAGAAAGTCTTGTCGGAAATCTTTTCAACTAAAAACCCCCTGAACAGAAATGTAACAAGGGGTTCTTTTTTTATTCTAAATTCAGTTATTCAATTCCAGCTTCAAGATACAAGATTCCAGATTCTAGTTTTTCTTCAACACTGTTCCGTCTTTGGTGTCGTCCACTGTGTATCCGTATTTTGCTATTTCTTTTCTTGCTTCATCGGCTTTTTGCCATTCTTTTTCTTTTCTATAATTTTCTCTTGCTTTTACCAGTTCCGTTACTTCTTTTGGCACGTTAGACGTTTTTAGTTTTTTAAAATCAATGATATCAAAAATTTCATTTATTTCTTCAAAAAATTCGTAAATCTCTTTGGCGGTTTTTTTATCTAAAGCGCTTTCGCCCATCAGTTTGTTGACGTTTTTGATAAGTTCAAAAAGCACAGCGAAGGCTTTGGGTGTGTTGAAGTCGTCAGCCAAGTTTTTGTAAAAATTCTCTTTTCCACCTTTGAGTAAGTTTTGAATTTTAGATTTTGGTAATTTAGATTTATTTGTGGTTTGCCCGCCTCGCCTTGACAGCGAGTCGAGGCTGGGTAATTTGTAATTTGTAATTTTTCGTAAAAATTCTTCGATTTTTTCCAGAGCCATTTTTACTTCTATCATCACTGATTCGGAGTAATCAACCGGTGAGTGCCACAAATTTTTAGCTATCCAAAATCGCAAATGTTGGACAGGGTAGCGCTGTAAAAAGTTATCAATGCTGGTGCCGTTGCCCAAAGACTTTGACATTTTTTGGCTGTCAACCGTTAAAAATCCGGTGTGCATCCAGTATTTTGCCATCGGTTTTTTGTCGGACAAAGATTCCATCTGGGTGATTTCGGCTTCGTGGTGCGGAAATATCAAATCTCGTGCGCCGCCGTGAATGTCGTATTGGGCCCCAAAAAATGTTTCAGTAATGGCCGTGTCTTCAATGTGCCAACCCGGCCGTCCTGCTCCAAATGGTGCCGGCCACTGCGGCTCGCCTTCAATAGTTCCGATTTTATCGAGAATCCTCGGCGCAGTCGGGACAAATTTCCACAAGCAAAAGTCGCCCCGATTTTTTTTGTTCTTGCTGTAATCAATGCGCGATACGGAGTCTTCGGCCTGCAGGGCGGTTCTGTGCGATAGCTTGCCATAATGTTTAACCTTGGAAATATCAAAATAAATGCCGTCGTCCAGGGTGTAGGCAAATCCCTTTTTTTGCAATCTTTCCACTTGGCTGATAATTTCTTTAATGTAGTCGGTGGCTTTGGCGTATTTGTTGACGGTGGTGATATGAAGATTTTTCATATCTTTTAAGTGTTCTTGAAAAAATGCTTCGGCCAAGTGCTCAGCCGACACTCCTTTTTCCCGCGCCCGCTGGATTATTTTATCATCTACATCGGTGATATTTTGCAGGTAAAAAACGGTAAAGCCCGCGTGCTGTAAATATTTTACAAAGCAGTCAAAAATAATATAGGTTCTGGCGTGTCCAATGTGAGAAAAGTCGTACACGGTTGGGCCGCACACAAAAAGATTTACTTTTTTGTTTTTCAGGGGTTTAAGCAAATCTTTTTTGCCCGTGAGCGTGTTGTAAATTTTAATGGGTGATTTGGTTTTCATGTGATCGGGTGGTCCTTAATATACAAGATTTTGAAAAAAATACTGGCGATGATAAGGTAAACCGAAAGCCACAGGATATAAATAAAAAAGATATGCGGCTGGCTGGGCCAAAATATCAGGATGGCCAAAAATACCACCGATTGCAAAACCATTTTCACTTTGCCGAAAATATCGGCTTTGATGAAGATGTTTTTTCCATGCCCCCATGCTGAAATTAATCCGTTGATAATTTCCAGTAAAATAATCGTTAAAAACAGCCATCGATGCGAATCAAATAGGCTGTAAATGGCAATGGGAATGATTAACATGCGGTCGGAAATGGGGTCGAGCATGGCACCAACATTGGTTTCCTGGCCAAACGCTCGGGCGATGGAGCCGTCTAAAAGATCGGTCAAGGCACCCACTAAAAATAGCCAAACAACTAAGGCTTTGCTAGTTGTGTGGAAGTAAAAGAGCAAGACAAAGAGCCCGATAGCGATGATGATGCGCAGGATGGTCAGGTGGTTGGGGGTAATGCGCCGTGGCCAGAAAGGTTTTAAAATAGCAAAAAGGGCTTTGTCGCGCCAGCTATCTAATTTTTCAAAAAAGAGCTGAAGGTCGTAAAGAAAGTTTTTCATGAAAATATCATCGAATAACGAATTACTTGCGAATTTACGAATCACCACGTATTGATTATCAGAATGCTTTTATCATAACAAATTTTTAGTTAAATTCCAAATTTAAGGATTTTGCACAATGAAAATAATTGTGATAACGTTAAAAGGAGTAATCACGAATATACAAATTTAGAACAATATACAAATTTTACCAATATACAAATCCCGTTACCGTCATTGCGAGCCGCAGCGTGGCAATCCAGCACATTCGTATATTTGTAACATTTGTATATTTGGGAATATTCGTATATTTGTGATTACTCCAAATTATGAAGATTGTTGACGTTATTTTTGCGCTGGTGTGCGGGCGGCTGATCGGTTTTGTGGTGGGCGATTTTTTAAAAAGTTTTGGAATTCCCATCGGGTTGTATGAAAATATCGCGCTTTGGATTGTTCTGCCGCTGTTTGCTTTATTTTGCTTGTGGTTGGCTGCGATCATGGGCCGAAAATGGCCATTTATTTACCAGGTTGCCAAATTTTTACTGATTGGCGGCGCGGCCACGGTGATTGATTTGAAAATTTTTGAGCTGCTGGTATGGGGGATTGCCTTTTTTGTTGTAGTGGGGCCCTGGCTTGGCAAGGCAATTTCTTTTTTGATCGCCATGGCTATAAAATACTGGGGTAACAAATATTGGACGTTCCAAAAACCGGAGAAAGAAGGAATGCACATAGAAATTGCTAAGCTGGTCATCATGGACGTGCTGTCGCTGGCAATTAATTTGATAGCTTTTTATATTTTTACCGCGCTGGTTGGGCCGCGGTTGGGATTGTCGCCGGTGCTCTGGGTTAAACTGAGCGTCATTTTGGCGGCACTGGCATCGGCGGTCAGCAATTTTTTAGGGTACAAGTTTTTTGTATTTACTTAAAATAGTTATGAGTTGATAGTTTAAAGTTTAAGTTTAAAAAAGTTTTCAGTTTAAAACTAAAAACTAAAGAACTTAAACTAACAGGCCGCGCCGCCTTTTGGCGGCGCGGCCGGAACCTAAAACCAAAAACTACTATGGATAATATCGTCCTCTATCGCAAATACCGGCCCACGGATTTTGACCAAGTGATTGGCCAGGAGCATATCGTTCAAACCTTGACCAACTCAATTAGCGCGGGGAATATTTCCCATGCGTATTTATTTTCCGGGCCGCGGGGGTCGGGCAAAACCACCATCGCGCGCCTCTTTGCCAAGGCGGTAAATTGCCAAGCCAAAAGCGGCAAGAAACCCTGCAATACGTGCGCCTCGTGCTTGCAAATTACCAATGGCCAGTCTATGGATTTATTGGAAATTGACGCGGCCAGCCACACCGGTGTTGATGATGTGCGCGAATTGATAGACGGAATTAAGTTCGCGCCAGTGTCTTCAAAATACAAAATTTTTATTATTGACGAATGCCATCAGTTATCAAAATCGGCGTCCAACGCGTTATTAAAAACATTGGAAGAGCCGCCGGCCCACGCCATTTTTTTGCTGGCAACTACCGAAGCGCACAAGATGCTACCCACCATTATTTCCCGTTGCCAACGGTTTGATTTCAAGCGTTTGCACGTTCCGGAGATCACCAAAAAATTGGAGTTTATTTTAAAAAAAGAGGGGATTAAGTGCGAGCCGGCGGTTCTGCCGTTAATTGCTTTGAATGCTCGTGGATCGTTTCGCGACGCCGAATCGCTTTTGGACAAATGCATCAGCTTTACCGGCCAAGACAAACTGATTACTTTGCAAGAGGTAAAGGAGTTGCTGGGGATTGTGGAAGTGGGGCAGATATCACGATTTTTGGATTTGGTGCTGGCAAAGCAAACCAAAGAATCGTTATTATTTTTAAATACGCTGACCGACGAGGGGATTGATCTACAAGAATTTGCCAAAACGTTGGTATTTTATGTGAGGCAATTATTGCTTTTAAAAATAAATCCAGAATTTTTAAATCCCCAAACGTCGGGATTGTCTAAAGAAGAAATCGCCAAAATGCAAGAGCAAATAGTAGGCCTTACAGAAAAAGAAATTCAAAAAATGCTAGAGCTGTTCATTGAAGCGGAAAATCAAATGAAACACGCCATCATTTTGCAATTACCGCTGGAACTTGCCATCGTGGATCTAACCCAAAAAGAATCGTAATTGCTTGTAGTATTTGAACTAAGATCGTATAATCAAATTATACCAAAGCTTGGTTCGAATATGAAATCAAAAACTCAAGCGAGAGAAAAAGCCATTGCTTTGCGGAAAAGTGGTTTATCATACCGTGAAATTTTGGAACAAATTCCGGTTGCCAAATCATCCTTGTCTTTATGGCTGAAAAGTGTTAAATTAGCGGAAAGCCAGAAACAGCGGTTGACGGATAAAAAGTTAGCCTCGGCGCGAAGAGGAGCGCGGAAAATGAAAGATATCAGAATAGCTCTTACAAAAGAAATAAAAGATAAAGCAAGAAAAGAAGTAGGGAAATTAACTGAAAGAGAATTGTGGCTTATTGGAGTGGCTCTTTATTGGGCAGAAGGGAGTAAGGAAAAAGAACATAGTCCCGGTTCCCATGTGGCATTTTCAAACTCAGACCCATATATGATAAAATTCTTTTTAGAATGGCTTGTGAAAGTGGTTAAAGTACCTGAAGAGAAAATTTATTTTGCGATTTATATCCATGAAAGCCATAAGAATAGATTAGAAGAAGTTAAAAATTATTGGATACAACATACTCAATTTAGCAAAGAAAGCATGAAATATATCTATTTTAAGAAGAATAAATTAAATACCAAAAGAAGGAATGTTGGCGCTATTTATTTTGGATTATTAAGAGTGATGGTGATTGAAAGCTCTACTTTAAACAGAAAAATACAAGGTTGGACGGAAGGTATTTGTGGCAACTTATAAACATTGCGGGGTCGTCTAACGGTCGGACGTCGGTCTTTGGAACCGCACAATCTAGGTTCGAATCCTAGCCCCGCAGCAGCCCTATGCTAAGTCAAGTGACTAGGTCCCCTCGACTATTTTGGTGAAAAAGTTCGATAAAAAATTCCCTCACGGGAATGAGATTCGAACGTAAAACCATAGTAGTGAGGCGACCAAGAAGCATAGAGAACTATTCCTTAGTTGGCAAACCGGTTGAGTTACCGTATCCAGAACAAAAATTCGCCCAAAAGGCGAATTTTTGTTAGCATTATAAAACATATGTGGCATTTAATTTATAACAAATTCAAAGTACTAATTAGTCCGCAGTATTTTGCCAGCCGCGATATTACTACTATCAACGCACAAGTTGGCTTAGTAGATATGCTTCAGGATTATCTAAAGAAAACGGATCCGGTTTTATGTAGCGTTGAATTTTACTACCCTAAATACATCGAAGAGCAGTTAGGAATCAGAAGAGTGTTCAATGGTTTTGGTAACGAGGTTATTTTTACTAGTAAATCCAAGGAGGGTGTCGCTTTTTTTGATGATAAATTTATACCAAACTTAGACGAGAGAAATATGCATAACGATATACTTTCAATTACTATTGAAAACAAAATTCCCTTTATTTTATCAGGCCTGGAAATATCAAGAAAAGAAGAAATGGAATTACTTAAAAGATATAATATTACAATTCTGAAGCTGGATGCTCTAAAAGAAAAGATAAAAGCATTCTTGCAGGGGTTTTTCAACTATTATAAGTTTGATCTTTTGCAGGGAGTGGATAGTCCTGATATGGCTCATGCGATGTCTGACCCCCTGCATAAAAAACTATATATTTTAGAGGATAAGATTAAGGTTTCTGACTTAAGTGTAGCCGTAAAAGAGCGAATTCGATCCTTTGTTCATAACCGGTATGTAGATATCTTAGTAACAATTGATAAGATCAACTTTTACAAAATACAACAACAGATCTTAGATATAGAAAGAAATATTTTAGATAATAAGGAACCTCAATTCCATGGAGCAATAAGGTATTACCTGAATTATTATCTTCTTCTGATATGGGGATATGTCGACCACATGTGTCTGATTATTAATGACATATTTGTATTTGGATATGATGACGAGAAATTTAATGACAGAAAAAAGATTGGATTCCAAAATTCCGAAAATAAGCAGGAATTTCTTGAAAAAATTAAAGGACTAAATGAGAATCTATATTCTTTTATCATTTCAAAAGAATTCCAAGAATGGTTGAATGTCTTGGGTCAACTGAGACATAAAAACGCTCACAAAGAAATGATTTCACCTTCACCCTTGTTGCAGCCGACACCGGCCTCAGAAATTAGCGACCAGGAAATTGATGCGATTATTTATAAAGATAGACCTCCTTTAGAAGAGGAGGTGCTAAAAAGTTTTCCTTCGTTATTGGAGATCCAAAAAGCACAAGATCGGTATCACTATAAAATTTCTAAAATGGATAAAATATTCGACCATGTTGCCATAATAAAGGGTGGTTTCCTTGATCCCATTGCTAGAATAAACATTGACATGAAAAATATCAAAAAGTTAACTGAGTTATTCTTAGAAGCTGCAAATAATAAATTTAAGCAATAAAGCTAAAAAGACTACCGTAGTCTTTTTAGCTTTATGTCACTCTAGGATAATCTTTTTGTCTTTTAGCGCCAGTTTGCTTTTCAGGAAGAATAGTAGTTCGCGTTTTTCAACAAGGGTTCCTTCTCTGAGCAAGTACTTGGCATAATTTCGTATATCTATTTCAGAATTATTAGCCTCCTTTTTATGGCCTAGCACCCCGATTCTGAATTTATTAAAGCGGGCGATTTCTTGCTCAATCCTATTTCTTACACCCAGCTCATCCAGGTTAATTTTATCCATCAGGTCTATTAATTCTGTTATCAGGCTCGGCTCATTGATCATCGGATTTTTACAGTCGATATTTCTGGCCTTAGTGCAGAAATAGTAGACGTGCCGATTCACTCCGCCATCCTTGAGCTTTTTGAATTTCTCATCAGCCGATATGCCCGAGCCACAGTAGCCACACTTAATCAGCTTGGTGAAGGCAAATTCTTTAGATTCAGTTTTCGGCACAAAGTTCTCGCTCAGAGTAGTTTGGACTTTATCAAATAATACCTTATCTATTATCGGTGTATGCTTACCGGTGTACCAGTTTCCGCTACCGACAGGAAATTCAAATTCTCCATAATAGAAACTGTTTCTTAAGATGAGGTAGACATTGCCCAGTACCAAAGGTTTACCGCTTTTGGTTTTAAACCCTATCTCATTGAGCCATCGGAAAAGTTTTCTACCCGACCACTGTTCATTGGCTACTTTTTCAAACATCTGCTTAATTATGGGAGCCCGTTTGGGATCCAGCCTGCACTGGCATTTCTTGTCCACATGCTTTTCGTTAAGGTAGCCAGTAGGGGCCACTCCGGGGCGATAACCCATTTCGCAGCGTGTCTTGAGTCCGCGTTTTACGTTGACTGCCTTATTATCATTTTCCAGCTTGGCTTGGCTACCCAGAATCATAAGCAGGAACTTTTCATTTGGATTATTGGTAAACCGTTGCCCGTAAGTCCTTATTTCAATCAAGAGTTTCTGGTCCATTAAATCCACCACGGATCCCAGGTCGCCAGCATTGCGGCTCAATCGGTCCGGCGCCCATGTTAGAATGGCATTGTATTTTCCTTCCCTAATTTCATTGATCATTTCATTGAATACCGCCCGCTGGCCAACTTCCTTGGAGGAGTGAGATTCTCGTTTAATATCAATGATTTTTAGATTCTCTTTTTCGGCCAATACCATCATTTCTTTAATTTGTGAGTCAATGGATAAGACCTGCTTGTCTTCGGCCTCGGTGGATTTCCTGGCATAAAGGCAGTATTTGAGGGTAGGCGCCATTACGGGAGGGGACGAGGTTCTACTCACTTGTGTTGCTTGTGTCATCTCTTTAATATTAGTTAGTTTGTATTACGCGACATTCTTAGTTCGACCTTTACAGGTACAGGAATGACGCAATGGCGACAAGGAGTCCAGGCCTCATCAGTTGGTAACCATTAGCATTGAAAATTATCAAATATTTACTTTTTAGAGAAAAAGTGCTAAATTTAAAGAAAATATATGGAAATTAAGTCAAAATTTGAGTTTTTTCGCAGAAATAACCTTGTTTATCTCGATAGCGCAGCCACTACACAAGTACCTGATATTGTGGTCAGAGAAGTGGAGCGAGTTTTAAATTACCGTGGAAATCCAGGTCGTAGCGCTCACATAATCGCCAGAAAAGCTGAAGAATGGGTAGCTGAAGCAAGAGAAAATATTGCTAAGTTTATCGGAGCCGGTGCCAATGAAATTGTTTTTACAAATAATGCTACCGATTCAATTAATCTTGCTGTTGACGCAATTGCTGATCATATAAAAAGTGGTGATGAAATTATTATTGGAATTTCAGAGCATCACTCAAATATGCTTCCGTATTTGAAGCTAGTAAAACGGGGAGCAAAGATAAAAACGGTTGGCCTCAAAGACGGAATTATTTCTCCTGAAGAAATTAAATCTGTATTGAGTAAAAAGACAAAGGTGGTTGCAGTTGGCCACTGCTCTAATGTTTTGGGAAATATTAACGACGTACAAACCATCGGTTCAGTCGTTAAGGAAAAAAATAAAGATATTTTTTATATCATTGATGGAACTCAAGCGGTCGCTCATTTGCCGGTCAACGTGAAACCGATAAGAGCTGACTTCTATGCTTTTTCTGGACATAAAATGTACGGACCGGATGGCGTGGGCGTGTTATATGCCTCGGATCATATTCATCATTTTCTTTCACCGGTACGCGCCGGTGGCGGAACGGTGAAAAATGTTGCTATCACATTTCAGAAAGAAGGAGATATTATTTCTCCGGATTATTTTCAGTCGTTACTTATGCTGGAAGGCGGAACATCGAATACTTCAAATATCGTGGGGCTATCCAAAGCCGTCAATTTTATCCGGTCAGTTGGTTTTGATCAAATTCGCCATCATGATTTGCAGCTAATCTCAAAGTTACGTGAAGCGTTGAAGCAATTTGAGGAAATAGTAATATTTGGCCCTACGGAAGCAAAGAATAAGATTGGCCTTTTATCATTTGGCTTAAAAGAATACAGCACCCAAGAACTAGGAGATTATCTGGGACGGCAAAAAATATGTATCCGCTACGGCGCTCATTGTGCATTTCCTTTAGCAGAACATTTAGGCCAAGAAAGTTTACGAGTAAGCTTTGGCGCTTATAATACTGAAGAAGATATTGATCAGATTGTTGGCGAAATAAAGTTTTTTCTAGACAAGAAAAAGGGGTTAATTAAAAATCCAAATCTTGAACCCTTGCGTTCAAAGATTTATTATCGTAACACCCACATCGTAAATTCCGCTGCATCAATTATTGAGAAGGTAAAACAGGGACTCTATAGCCCACAAGATACCGAAATTGTGGTAATGGGAGGGCACTTTCTTGGCATTCCCGATATGCAAGAGAATAGATTTTGGCCAAGTATTACAGGACTGCTTCCTGAGCGTCTATACGGCTTAATGGACGAATTTGGTATGACCAGTTTTCCTCTTTTCACCTGGGAAGTTTCATGCAAGATAGTTTCAGAGCTTCAAAAAGCTGGATATCAAGCAAAGCTCTCCATTATCGTCAACGATACGACCGGTATAAATGAACTTCGTCTTTCAAAAATAAATGCAAATGGAAAAACGGCGGAAACGTACCGTGATGAGCTACTCAATTCTTTTATGGAAGACGATATTCCGAAAAGGTATTTGGAGATATTGAAAAAATATAAGCTTGGCAAAAAAGATATCATCAAAAATGCTGCTAAATTTTATTTTAGGGAAACGCTTTTAAGGGCGAACTTCAAAAAGTTTATAAGCAACAATAAAAGATTTTTTTCTGGCGTTATTGATTATACGGCTGAGACAGACGACAATATTGATCTCTCGATAAATATATTAGATAACCAGCAGATTAAAACGTGCAATATCGAAACGTTCCATTCGAAAACGGGTGGTAAGTTCTGCGTTATTGAGTTGTGTCAATTCATTGCCGAGTTATTCGGCAAAGCCCCTGAAGTGAAATTTGGGTACCTATCTGAAAAAGTTAATAAACCCAAAATAAAGTCAAAACACAAGGTATTGATCGCCTTAACGCCCGCCATGTGCGATAACGCAGTAACCCGTTCAGCTGAATTATACGCAAAACTTTTTCTGCAAGAAAAAGGAGAAGGCTCTTTCAAGTTTTTTAATATTCCCTTGGGACCTAATGCCCAAAGAAATCTCGCTATTGGCACAGAACTTACCTATGTTTCAGATAAAGACAATCTGGAAATTCTTGACGTTGATTCAGAGCCAGCTTTTCCCGAATTATGGAAATTATGCGAGTACAAGTTACTATACGACCCCAAGTCCTACGCAGAAGATATGAAAAACCTTTTTGAAAAAATAGGAATCGGTAAGCAATCTGGCATCCTTGATACCTGCGTGGGGCCTGGATTTTTTGATACGGAGTTACTGAAAGAGGGATATCATATTACAACCGCAGATAAAAATCCGAATATGATTGTTCCGTTTCAGAATGCACTGCGCGAACTTGGGATTGATCATGCGACAACCATATCCGCATGGCTTGATCTGCCCAAACACTTTCAGAAAGAATCGTTTGATTTACTATTGAACCGCGGCAATAGTTTTATTTACGCAGCGGGCGGATGGAATGAAATGATCGCAATAGACAAAAACGAATCTCTTGCCAAATTCAAGGAGACGCTGGAAGTGTATTACGACTTGCTCAAGCCAGGAGGATATCTTTATATTGATAAATTCAGAGATTCTGAAATACCAGATAAAAAAGTGGTTGCTCGGCTGAATATTGAAAACGGAGAAGAGCAAAAAGATATTGTTTTCTATGTTGAACGAAAACCTGAAGAGAATGTAAGATTTGCCCAAATGTTGCTTCGGGACGAAAGTGGAGAGGAAAGGGGTTTGCCAAACGTAGCATATGACTTAAGCGAAGACGAGATGGAAAATCTTTTAAAGGAAATTGGCTTTAAATCCCAGAAATTATCCATAAAATCTGAAAGGCATTTTGTGGTCTGGCTTGCACAAAAATAATGAAAACTTTTCAATTTGACCACGAACCAACCTTTGCTGAATTATGGGATGCTTGCGTCTACAACCTTCTCTACCAAGCCCAGGATTATAAGAAAGATATCGTAGAATTATTTAGTAAGATCGGCATAGACAAAAAGTCAAAAATAATTGATGTTTCGGCGGGCGGCGGGTTTCCTGCCCTTGAACTAATCAAGGATGGATATGACATTGTTTGCTCTGATGGTTTTGATGACGAAGTAGAACTCTTTAACAGGAAGGCAAAACAAGAAAAGGTTAGTTCACGTTGTATAAAAGTATTATGGAAGGAGCTGCCAGAACATTTTTCCAGTAATTCTTTTGATTTTCTTTTTTGTCGAGGTAACTCGTTTATTTACGCAGACGGCGGATGGAATACGCCCATAAAAGTTGATACGATAGAAGTAATGAATAATTACCAAAACACGTTGAACATATTTTATGACCTGCTTCAACCAGGCGGTTGGATATATGTTGATAAATTTAAGGATAACGAAACCACTCATCAGGAAAAAGTTGGCGAAGTAAAAGTGAACAATGAAAATTCAGAAGATTTAATTTTTTGGACGCAGCGATTTCCAGAAAAGAAAATGCGACAAGCGTCGATGATAAGGAAAGAAAATGACCATGAAAAGAAAATCCCCAATATTTCCTATGATTTATCTTCTGTTGAGTTGGAAGGTTTATTGGGGAAAGCTGGCCTTAGGAATATTCAAAAAATAGATTTACCTAGCGAGAAAACTTTTGATATTTGGATTGCTCAGAAATAACTACCAGCCGAAATTATAGTATGAAAAATATATTTACCAAAACTAAAATAGCAACAAAATTCGGAGATTTTGATATCCGAGTTTATGCGGATGTACAAGGCAAAGAAACAGTCGTGCTTTCGACTGAAAAGTTAGATACATCTGTTCCCGTGCTCGTCAGAATACACAGTGAGTGTATGACCGGCGATACCTTTGGTAGTTTACAGTGCGATTGTGGCGAACAACTTGATAAGTCTTTAGAGAAAATCACTGAAAGTAAAAATGGCGTTCTTGTTTATCTACGCCAGGAAGGTCGCGGAATTGGATTGTTTGAAAAAATAAAAAGTTACCAACTTCAAGATAAGGGGTATGATACCTTTGAAGCAAACCTTTTGCTAGGACACCGTCCTGACGAACGAACCTATGAAAAGGCAAAAATAGCTCTTAGCGATCTAGGAGCAAGCCGTATCCGTTTGTTGACCAACAATCCATCAAAAGTGTCTGAAATGGCAAAACTTGGCATTGAAGTGGTAGAACGTGTCCCCTTAATAATAAAGTCAAACAAATATAATCAAGATTACTTTGTATCAAAGCGTGATAAATTCAAACATTTTTTTAGCACAGAGGTTAGTTATTATTTTTATCAATTTCACGCTGTAACTCCGGAACAAGTTGAACAGATCGGCGAATTCTTAAAAGACAAAAAGCGTGACCCTCTTCTAAAAATTTGTGTTGGTGTTGCCGCGGATCATTCTGTAATAGACAGTACAGAAAAAATTATTCAAATAGAGAGTATTTTTCGCGCTTGCGATCTTTATGAGGGCTTTGTTCCAATATTACATTTTTCTTTTAGGAACTCGCCCGACCCATTAAAAGATATTCGGATTATAAAGAAGAATTTACCGTTCGTTAAGTACATCCAAACAAATGATATTCCATCACCAGAATTGGAGACAATAAAACTTGCATGCCGGTCTTTTCTCGCTGATATCCCACTATCAGATAAAAACTTTGATTTAGTCAACGATGTCAGTTTTAGACGAGCAATTACAAAGTATAAAGCATTCATACTTTTAGATAATAGCAAAGGCACAGGAATACGTGAGGCAAAAGAATCTTTAATGAAAAAAATAGATGTTTTGCTCAAGTATGGCTTGAACGATATTGCAATTTTTGGTGGATTTGGACCAGATGATCTCGATACATATTTTGAACTTCGTCGTTATTACAAAATCAATTTTTCAATTGACGCTGAGACAAAACTCAAAACTAACGGCCAAATCGACATCGAAAAAACGAAACTGTATCTATCGCAACTCATTAGGTTTAGTGATCCCAAAGAAGCAGGCATCGAACAGACGAGAACATTCTTGCAACAAAGCAAACATACTAATTGGGATAAGGCTACAATCGAAGGCAAAGAATTTTCAATACACCCTGCGGTGTTTCATCCAGGTTCTTTTCCTTCGACCATATGGTATGCTGTTGCTGTCCGCGAACAAGTAAAAGGACAAGGAGATTTTTGTGAAGTAGGATGTGGTGCAGGAGTGGTAAGTTGCTTGGTCGCCATTGATAATCCCAACATTCAAGTTGTCGCAACCGACATAAATCCTTTTGCCAGCGAGAATACGAAACTCAATGCTGATAAACTTGGTGTTGGCGATAGAGTTGAGGTTACCACCGGAGATGTTCTCGACGGCATACCAAGTGATCGTAAATTTGACTCAATATTCTGGTCATTGCCTTTTGGATTTCTTGATCCTGGAGCACCCGTAACATTAGAAGAAATGCAGGTATTTGACCCTGGATATAAAGCAACGCGAAAGTTTTTGAACGATGCTAAAAAGTTTTTAAAACCAAACGGGCAATTGCTCATTGGATTTTCTTCAGATTTAGGACACGAGGAACTGCTTGAGGAATTAGCAAAAGAAGCCGGTATTAAAATAGAAAAAGTTAAAGAGCATGAAATGCAAGAGAAAGACACCCTAAAATTTGAACTTCTTCGTGGGGTTTATTTGAGGTAAAGTTCAAATCTGAAAAAAGCAGGAATAAGGGGGGATAAGCTATAGAGGCCTCATATTAGGGGCTTTTTGAGTATTTTTAAGCCTAAATGTTGACTAAATCAAAAGGACGTGTTGCTATTGACAAGAAAACTGATATTTGATATGATATAGGCATAGGGTTTCGCCCTATAAAACTGCACTTTTATAGCGAGTATTAAGTTGCTTGGCCATAGCTATAAGACACTGACTATTCAGTATTTTATAGCTATGGCTACCACTTCGGAAGCCAAGCTAACTCATCCTCTACCTAGAAGGTAGAGGACCAAGCCGACTATCAGTCGGAAGGAGCTTATCATGGCGAAGTACGGGCACCTGTCTCATAACTACATCGAAGCCATCTTGAACAAGATGGGTGGCGAGGATGCCGCTCAGAAGTTTCTCAATGGCGAGTTGGAGATTCTCCCGAAGAAACAGCCGAAAAAGCGCATGTCTCACCGCGAACCCGTCGCAGACAAGGATCGTCTGGCATACGTCTTTCAGGTCATCGAGGAGATTATGGAGTCGGAATGTTCCGGAACGGCAGAAAAGCTTGGAGCTATCAAACGTGCTCTTGATACGTTTGATCAGAAGAATCTTACATTCATTCTGTCCCGCATCTATGACGGGATGGCTCCGAGTGGATTCAACTGGAATCCGGACAATGGGTACGCTCCCTAATACTCCAAAACCGCAGTTCATAACCACACATCTGCGTAATAAAAGTGTGGATTACATAAGGCCGAACGGATTCGTCCCTCGGCCTCACTTCAGAGGAATTTTCAAAAGAAGATTTTTCTGAAGTGAACGATTGTACATTCAACCCCGATTTTCGGGCGGCAACCTCGGAGGCCGTAATTCCGAAACAAGGAGATTCGCAATGACTCAAATGACTAGTTTGGAATTCAATGCAGTAATAAGTGCGTGGGGCGTGAATGATGAGCGCAAGCTCAAGGCTATTGGACTTTTAATGAACCGTATAAAACCACATGAAGTCCTTCGGCTTGTTGATAAAATGGGGCTTGCCGAAAACGCAGTGCGAAAAGCTCAGATTGAGCTGGAGCGAACCAACAAAGCTTTCGATGATTTCTGTAATGAGAATGCCCGTGGGTAAAGAAAAAAGGTTAAGGGAGAATACCTGCGTTAAAACTTCTCTCGCTAAGGCAAACTCCGGTTTGCCTCACTTCAGAGGAATTTATCAAGATAGATTTTTCTGAAGTGTTGATGGAAGTTTTCACCGTTCTTTAAAGGAGAAGGTCATGAAGTGCCGAGTAAATCCTTATCCTTCGGGTGAAGGTTGGCTCCAGCTGGAGCAGTTTGAGATCATTCTGGTCCCCCAAAATAAAAGGGATCAGCGTGTTCTCTCTGCTATGAAGACCGCCAAGGCTTTTCTCACCCATGACTCGGGAGACGATGGCACCGTCAAGAGTGCCAGAGTTCTAGTGCATGGAAAGCACTATGAACGCGTCATGGCCCGGACAAGAGCCAAGCGCGGTTACTAAAAAAGAGTGTCAACTCTCTAACTGACCGCAGTTCACAAACCACACTGCGAAAACAAAAGTGGATTACATAAGGCCGAATGGATTAAAAATTCGGCCTCACTTCAGAGGAATTTACCAGTGTAGATTTTTCTGAAGTGGATGATTGACTGAACGAAATCTTAACTAGAGGAGACAGTGATGAAGAAGCTCTTTCTTTGCGCGACCAGTGACCCGCTCGACCGTCGTTTCGGTGGCATGAAGCACATGGCGTGCTGGGCGGAAACTGCGGAGGAGGCCTGCGAGGAATTCCGTCGTGTGCGCCGTCCAAGGATGAAGTGGCAAGCGTACGCTGTGGAGATTACGGATGAGCTGAAGCAACAGTACCCTTGGATAAAGGGTATCCCCGTTAGTGTTCCGGGAAGGAAATTCGGGGACGTGCGGATAACCTAGCGCACGGAAAACCCGCCACGGATGGCGGACTAGGATAATGGGGAGACTCAATCAGTTTCCCCTCCATATATGAGTTTTGAAAAAGTTTCAAGACTGATACATGGATTAGCTCTTTATTAAAAAATCACAGTCATAGCTATAAGTTTTTATTTTAAAAGATGAAAGTTTATAGCTGTGACTGAAGGCATTTCGCCAACGGGCAGTCGGTTTCTTGGATATCACAACAACCAAGCAGAGGAGATTTACTATGGCAACCGTAAACATCCCCAAAGCAACAGTCACTCTTACGGACCCGCAGATTGGTATCTTGCTCCAGATGATCAAATACTGGAGGGAAACAGAAGTGGCGTTTGAGGCAGTGGAGGAGAAGCCATGGCTCAAACCCAAAAACCCAATCAATTTAAATCCTACTGATTTGGCAGAGGTCGAGAAGATCTTGATGAAGGCCATGTGGGATTGTGGTTGATGTGGGGCCGTCAGGTACCTAGCAAGCACCGCACGGTGCACCTGGCGAAAGTGAGGCAATTCGTGATGACGACGAAACCTCACAGCAATCAAGGACGATTCGCAAGATTCGTCCCCACTTCAGAGCAGTTTTCAATGAAGACTTTTCTGAAATGTTGACGGAAATTACAAGCTCTTTTCTTCCCATATCGGGCGGCCTCAATGGTGGCCGAAATCTCTTGAAAGGAGATACCATGAACAATCTGTTGATTCACCAGGGTTTCACCGTTCTGTCGAGTCTCTACACCCTCACCATTTTCTTCCCTTTGAAAGCGAAGAAGGATAAGGGGTTGGATGATTTGGAAGCGTACCAACACTTCCCAATCACCGCGGGGAACGACGACGAGGCGATTCTCCGGGCCCAAGAAGCTACCACGGGTATAGATTTTGAGAGTAGCTATGGCTACCTCATTCATCGTACCGAGGACGCGATTCGGATTGTGTCCGTGAAGATTAAGATTCTCGGACTAGGTTACTGCCGTCACGGACATTATCCTGGTTCCTTCGTGGAGTCCTACTTCGTGAAGAACGAGGAGGAAGCCAGGGCACACTTCAAGGATGCTATTCGGGGTTGCGAACGCAATCACGGAATCTGTATTGACGCGAGTTTTCGCAACAATACTGCAGATTGTTACTTTCCTGGGCTTTGGCCAGGCGAGCCAATTCTGCAGAGCAGTCTTCCCTGCACAACTCCTGCTATTCAGCGCGGTAGTGCGGTACCTCCCCCAATTCTGCTTTCGGAGGAAAAGGGAATCCTTGTTAAGGAAACCCTTGAACTCTGGGACAAGCTCGCCAAGTAACCGCGCCCGCAGTTCACAAACCACACTGCGCAAATAAAAGTGGATAACATATATCAAGGCCGAACGGATTCGTCCCTCGGCCTCACTTCAGAGTAGTTTACCAGTGTAGACTTTTCTGAAGTGGCGAATGTATCTTTACAAAAGGAGGAGAAAACCATGCTTATTCTCATTGAAGTTCAGAAGACGCGGGGAAGCGAATTCGAAGTGGTCGGCATTGTTGATGCCGCAGACACCAAAGTCGCCACCGAAGAAGCTGATCGTCAGTATGCCGGTTCAACCTACTGTCGGTCGGCAAGGTATCTTACCGATAAGGTCGTCGCCGAGCTTGCTGAGAAGGGTTTCAAAGTCTGCGCTGGCGGCCCTGACTGCCAGCATGGAAGCGACAAACCCCACCTCGTTCGGTAGGGTTCGGCAAAAGGTTGTGGGTCATCCTTAAACCCTCTCCGATTTTCTGAAAGGAGGCAATAGTGAACGAAATCGGGCAGATTTTCTCGATGCTGGTGGTCTTGGTTATCATGGGTCTCGGTTTGACACTCATGGTAGGTGGGCCAAAACTGGCGGAGAGATATTGCGTCTGGCTACGCAACGCAACATTCAGCTTGATTCTGTGGACAATCAAGCTGCCCTTCCGACTAATCGGAAAACTGATATTTGGAGGCAAGAAAAAGAAGAAAAAGAAGAAACGTCCATGAAACGCAGAAAGCTCCGCGGGAAACCTCGGAGCTGTTTTAATACATAGTTTTTAGAAAACAGGCTCGTCTGTTAGGTTATTTTTTGGTATAATTCACTAACCTAAAATTATGCCAGAAAGAGAACCATCGTTTGAGCCAAATACCTACCAGCCAAGTGTGCCAGAAACACATGAGGCTGCACCCGAAATAGAAAACAAACTCAACAACCCTCAATTTTTAGAGGGGCAATTTAGGCTTCCCAAAGAACAATGGGATGAACAATTTCGTGTATTGGTTCAACAAAAGTCCGAAGAAAATCAGCGAATGATTCAAGAAGCCGAAGAATCTCTGGGCAAGGAATTTGAAGAAAGCCCACAAGAAACATCTTCAAGGTCTCCCGAAGTAATTCGTCAGGAAACATTTGAGAGGTATGTCAGAGGGTTAGGATTAAGCGGAGAAGACTTAAGAGGAAAGAGCATTTTAGATTTAGGCTGCCATGAAGGTGAATTCGTAGAACAGCTTATCAAAGAGAATATCACATCAGAAGCATACGGTCTTGAAGCCAATGAGGAAGTGGCAATCAAGGAAGACCTCAAAGACCATGTTTTACGAGGGAACTTCGCAAAGAAGTTACCAAAAGAAAATCTTGATTATGTGGTATCCGTAGGCGCAGTATCAAACTATATATCAGAGGGGAAAGAAGGAGCCGAGGCTATAGAAGACACCATAAAAAATTCCCTAGATTCTCTGAAAGAAAGTGGAGAAGTAAGAATATATCCGATACAGGAGGCACAGGAAAACTCTGAACTGGTGGGACTTATAGAATCCAGAAAGAGCTGGGGCAGCCTTGCTGAAAAGATTTCCAAGGAAGAGGGTGTAACATGCAGTATTGAACCGAGAGCTGTAAAAGTAATCGGCAAGAATAATGATGTCATTCTTGAATCAGTTTTGGTTATTAGAAAGCTACCTGAAAAAGAAAGGCAATGGCAATCCTTTGAAAAACAATTTAAGGAAACTACTGATGCTTTGGGTTACGAGATTGAACCAAAAATTATGGATACGGTAGTCGGATTAAATGCGATTGGCATTAGTACCTACCAGTCTTGCGAAGGACACGTTGATCGTGGACGCATTGCTCCATGGGTAGATGTTTCTGCTCCCAACGAACCGAAAAAGAAATTCGAAAAATCAACAATATCCGATAAAGAAATTTACGAAAAAAATGATGTTTCGGAAGAGCTACTTACAAAATCAAAAAAGTTAGAAGGTAAGTTTAAGCGTGAAATGAAGAAAAGAGAGATTGAGATGGATGACATGAAAGAACGAAAGAAGCTTGCCAAAGAGCTGATGGCCGAGCTTGAAATTTCCAAGGAAGAAGCGAAGAAATTGAGCAAGGCAGCAAAACAAATAGACAGATCAAAACATACCCCTACCCCAGAATATAAAAAATGGATGGAGGCAAACGAAGAACTAGTAAAGAAAGCAGAGGCCCTAGTTGCCGAATTTAACCAAGGCAGGGATAGGCCGGAAGGCTCAAGAATAAAAACGCAACCGAGGGGCTACGGTGCAGCTATTTATAATGGAGGAGAGGATTACGAAACTGCGAATACGGAGAGAACAGAACAAGAAAAAGAAGAACTAAAGTCTCGTTTAGAATCTTACCGGGCAGAATTCAAGGAGTTTGCGGAGTTTTTAAAAAAGAAGTTTTTTGAATCGTAAACTAAAAACTATGCCAGAAAAGTTTTCAAGTAGTGAAGGTGGTGATTTTCTCAAAGAAAAATACCCCGACCTTCCTAAATCACCAGAAGTTGAGAGTGCAGTAAAACGCCAAGAGATACGAGAAGACGAAAAAGTAGGCAATGATCCCAAAGAAAAAATTGGGGCCTATTTAGACCGCCTCAATGAAATTTTTAATCCAGAAGATGTCGATAAAAAAGAGAGGAGAGTTGATATCTTAAAAGATAAACTCCACGAAAAGTTTGTCATAAAAGAAATCCCAGAAAGTTATTTTAAGCAACAGCAGAGAATGGCACGAGAGCAAGGACACGGCGACATTGAAATTACAGATCAATTACGACAAGAAGCACTAAAAACAATTTCTGCTGACCAAGCACAAAGTCTTGATAATTGGATAGATTATTTGGGTTCAGAAGATGCCACCTATCCAGATTGGCTAAAATATTGGGCATTTAGAAGTATTACTCAACTTTCCCAATATGACAAAGAGGCTCATGAATTTAAGAGGCGAAGCAAAAGCACTACCGCTCCTTTCCCCGATATAAATCGTGAGGCTTTGGCGTATGTATTGGACGCTGTAGAAAAACAGCAAAAAGAAAAGGCATTATTTAATTCAAGTAGTGATTTTGAGAGTTTTTTGGCAAACTATAAAAATGAAAAATAACATAGAACAAAAACCAGATTTCGCTATCCGAGTAATGGTTTTCAAAGACGGGAAAATTTTACTTGGAAAAAACAAAGGTAAGCACGGCACGGGGAGTTATACCTTTGTCGGTGGTCATTTGGAGTATATGGAGTCCATTGAAGATTGTATCAAAAGGGAGTTATTGGAGGAGTGCGGTGTTGAAGTAGAAAATATAAAACTTCAATCAGTTTTAAGTGTTACAGATTACCCGCCATTTCACAGTATTCATATTACCTATACTGCCGATTGGAAAAGCGGAGAACCGAAAGTATTAGAACCAGAAAAAATAGAAAGTTGGGATTGGTATAATTTGGATACTTTACCACAGCCGCTTTTTAAGAATGTGGAGCTGTCTTTAAAAGACTATAAAAAATTATAATGAAAAAACCAATTACAACTTTGTTTATGTTAATGTCCGTTGATGGGAAAATCTCCACAGGAGATAACGATTCAATGGATGTGGATAAAGATTTTCCTCAAATCACTGGCATAAAAGAGGGGCTAAACCAATACTATGAATTGGAAAAGCGGACTGATTTATTTTCTATGAATACAGGACGGGTCTTTGCTAAAATTGGTATCAATGAAAAAACTGATGAACCAATAAAGCTACCCGTTAGTTTTATTGTTATTGATAATGAACCGTATCTTAAAAACAAAGGCGTGGAGTATTTAGCTAAAAAAGCTAAAACATTATTTGTCGCCACAACAAATAAAAAACATCCTGCCTTTCAGTTAAAAAGGCAGATGCCGAATATAGAAGTATTGCTTTACGACAAAGATATTGATTTCGCAGATTTAATGGAAAAACTATCTAACTACGGCGTTGATAAACTCACTATTCAATGCGGTGGTACGCTAAACTCAATTTTAATTAGGGCTGGATTATTAGATAGAGTTCAGCTGGTTGTCGCTCCTACCTTGATAGGTGGTAAAAATACTTCTACGATTATGGATGGTGAGTCTTTGCATAACGTGGACGAATTATCAAAAATAAAATCACTGGAATTAGTAAAAGCCGAACCACTTAAAAACTCTTATCTGTTATTAGAATATAAAGTTAATAATTAAAATTATGTCAGAAAGGCAACCAACACCAAATCCAGAAGAAGAACCAAAAATGCCCCAGATAGAAACCATACCAGAAGAAATTGGTAGAGCTGATATTTTACGATTTAGGGAAAAGTATTTACAACCCCTTGAAGGAGAAATTGAAAAAACTCCAGAGGAAGTAAGATTTATTGCGAAGGCAAATGAATGGATAGAACAGGAATTGAAAGAGCTTCAGATTGATACTCTACCAACAGAAATAAAACCTGAACAAGTCCATATTTTATCAGATGTGGGGTGGGAAACCGAAGCTGGCTGGGGCAACCATGATGATGCCTATAACAAACCCTATGGCAATGCAATAATAATTCATAGCGAACGAGTGCAAGGCCAACTGAAAAGAATGGCTATAATCTTGCATGAGTCTATTCATTTACAATCCCATCATAAATTTCGCACTAACGAAGACCCATCGTATCGTGATGGTTATATGGCTGAAAATCAAAGCCACGAAACCTCTTTTGAAGGTTTTAACGAAGCCGTTGTGGAGGGATTAACGATGCACCTCATGTACAACCATGAGAAAGAATTAGAAGACGAATTCAAAATTGATTTAGAGAATTTAGATGATAATCTCTTTAACTATAGGAATTACGTTGACCTCTTATCGCTAATTATAGCTGATGTTGCAAAGAAAAAAGGAGAATCTACCGACGTAGTGCGCGATAAAATACTTCGTGGTCTTTTCTCTGGTGAAACAACGCACCTGCAAGATATTGAAGGAACTTATGGAAAATCGGCTTTGCAGGTCATCAATTACTTAGGAGTTGAGGGTAAATCGCAAAAGGTTTTTAACTTCTTTTCAGAGAAAGACGATGATAAGCGGAATATAATTGCGGAGGAGATTCTGAAAGAAACACAATAAAAAACTATGCCAGAAAAATTTGAAGGAAATTTAACTAATGGCGAAAACCCAGAGTCTAAAAAATTTGATGTAACCAAACCATTGATTGTGAGTAGTTTTGATTACGACAGGGGTGATTTTGAGAGTGAGGAAAATAAACTTTTTGAATTTGAGGGAGACCCACGCTATGTTGTGCGAATTGAAGACATTGAGTTTCTGAAAACAGCTTTTTTTAAAGAAGCATCATCTCCATCAGAAAAGATGGAAAAAATGAGGGGATTATTTGATGAATTAAAAGAAAAATACGGTATTGTTGCACCAGTTGATTTTGCAATCGTAGAAGGTTGGGAAAAGAAAGAACCGTTGCTTTATATTATTACGGATAAGGTAGAAGGGGAACACCCCGAAAAGTTAGATTTTAACTCTCCCGATAAAGAGGAGCTAATAAAAAAGTTTGAAGATTTTTATGTATCTCTAGCGAGATATTTCATAGATAAATTCAAAAGTGATGATTTGGTGCTTTGGGATATTGCCAAAAGTTCTGCCATTAAATATGGCAAGAAGGAGGGCGATGTTTCTCCCAATTTATATGTCGTAGACACAGACCCAAAACTCACTTCTGGTGGTTCTGGTATCGGAGACCTCACAGATATGTTTTCAACCATTCAAATGATAGAGTCAAAAGGCGGAAGAAAGTTTAATCTTGTGAGGCAAGAATTAAGTGATTTTTTAAGCCAATTAGATAAGGAGGAAGTAAAGCCAGCCGATAGAGTTTCAGAAAACTATATGAAAAGCGTAGTGGGATATATAAGAGCCTTTTTAGAAGAAAAATAGATTCAAGCGGAGGTTAGATAGCCATTAAACAAGTTCTAATATCACGCACGAAGCCCAGCATTTGAAAATTTAGGATCTTTACGGTCCTAAATTTTAAAATCTGGGAGCTGTGATTCGAACCTCAAAAGGGGTCGGGAAAAAGGATTTTTCCCGTGGCGGAATTATTCAAACCGAGGGGTTTGAAGGAGGCCGAAGGCTGACTGGTTCAAGCGGAGCGGAATCCTAGTCCCGCAGCCAAGTTTATTGTGCGACAAAGTTTTTAAAATGCAAACAAGGTAGAGATATGTCTATACCCAAAGTGAAAATCGCAAGTTACCTCAGTCTACGGATCGAGGCTTTTTATTGTGCGACAGTTTACGGCTGCTGGCAGTTTTGTGATTTTCATCAATTATTTAGGATTTTTTGGGTACTATGGTATTAAACAATTAAAAAATATGGATAAAAAATCAAATCCTGTCGTGCACTTTGAGATGGGCTATACCGACAAAAATCGGATGTGCGCTTTTTATGAAACGGTTTTTGGTTGGAAAACAAATAACATGGGGCCGGAAATGGGAAACTATGTGGTGGCTCATACTACGCAAACTGATAAGGAGGGCATGGTAAAAACTCCCGGCGCTATCAATGGAGGATTTTACCAGAAAACGGAAAATCCGTTATCCCATGCGCCGTCGGTGGTTATTGCGGTGGATGATATTTACGCTTCGGTAAAAGCAGTCCAGGCCGCTGGCGGCAAGATTTTAGGCGCCATGGACCAGGCGGGCAAACAATCCATGGAGCCGCAGGATATTCCCGGAGTGGGTTTGTGGATTTCGTTTATGGATACCGAGGGCAATCGGGTTAGCATGCTTCAACCAAAGAAAATGTAATGTTACCGCGGAACCACGCGCCCGCCTCGCCTTGACAGCGAGTCGAGGCCGGGGAAATTAACGTTAAGACGCGAGGCGCAATTGGTAGCAACCAATTCGCCCTGTCTCTGGAATCACGCAGAAACGAATATCTTACAGTCGCGCTTGATTTAATATTTTGTTTAGGTAAGATGCAGTAATATGCACCATTACCTCATCCGCGCGAAGTTTTTTTTAGCAACATTTATTTTTTTTCTGGCCACTTTTTTTGTTGTGACGACGTTGGCACAAGCCAGTTCAAAAAGTAATAATGCACAAGCTCCCGTACTGACCGATGCAGCCGCCTTTTTGCAAACCGAGCCGATTGGCGTATTGATTGACGATGTGCCCGCGCAAGAATCATCACTGACACCCGCGCCTATCGTGCCTGATCAGGCAACCATCGGAAAACCGGTTCGCCTTAGCATTCCCGCCATTGGGGTCAATGCCGCCATTGAGCATATCGGATTGACTGGCGCAGGAGCTGTCGGCGTGCCAGATAACGCGGTTGATGTTTCTTGGTTTGATGCCGGGCCCCGACCTGGGCAATTGGGCAGCGCGGTTATTGTTGGGCACTATGGCATTTGGAAAAATGGCAGTCATTCGGTTTTTGACCGACTACCGGATTTGAAAATCGGTGACCACATTACCGTTAAGGACGATCAAGGTACCATCAGATTGTTTGTGGTGCAAGAATCAAAAGTGTATAGCAAAGACGCTACGGTTCCAGAAATTTTCAAAAAATCCGATCAGGCTTATTTAAATATCATCACCTGCCATGGCCAATATTTGCCAAGTCAAAAAACTTACTCGCAGCGCCTGGTAGTTTTTGCGAAACTTCAATAATTCAATTTCTTTAATCAAAGAAATTCGCGGATCATCGCAGATGCAACGCAGATTATCGCGGATTACGACGTAACGTATCCGCGCGAATCAGTGTCTTAATCAGCGTGAATCCGCGTATTTTTACGGAGTAAAAATGTATGGAACAAAAAATTACCCCATTTTTGTGGTTTAATATCCAAGCCGAAGAGGCCATCAACTTTTACGTTTCTATTTTTAAAAACTCAAAAATTGTCAGCATCAAGCGTTATCCGGAAGGGCCGTTGCAAGAACCGATGAAGGGGATGGAAGGCAAGGTGCTGACGGCAGTTTTTGAACTGGAGGGCCAAACGTTTATGGCGCTAGACGGAGGTCCGTTTTTTAAACCTTCAGGCGCAGTGTCTTTTTATATTGAATGTAAAACACAAGACGAGGTGGATTATTATTGGGATAAGTTGACTGAAGGCAGCGACCCAAAGGCCCAGCAGTGCGGCTGGTTGCAAGATAAGTACGGATTTTCCTGGCAGGTTATTCCAATCGCGTTGCCAAAATTACTCAATGATCCTGATGCTAAAAAAGCCGATAGGGTAATGCAGGCAATGCTCAAAATGAAAAAAATTATTATCGCGGATTTGGAAAGCGCCTACAACCAATAAATAAATCGCGGAAAAACGCGGAAAGCAAAAAATCGCCCGAAGGCGACTTTTTGCTTGCAAGCGTTAAATCAGTTTTATTAGGTGGTTAATGTCGATGGGTTTGGTCAGGTGATGGTCAAAGCCGGCTTCCTTGGCCAGTTTTTTATCTTTTTCCTGGCCATATCCGGTAAAGGCGATTAGTTTTATTTTTTTGGCTGAACCCTCGTTTTTGCGTATCATTTTTGCCACTTGGTAACCATTGATGTCGGGCAGGCCAATATCAATAAAGGCGGCGTCGGGTTTGAACACTTTAGAAATTTTTACGGCGCGCGTTCCGTTATGGGTGGCTTCTATAACATGCCCCTGTGCCCGCAGAATTTTTGAGATGGCGTTGCGGATGTCCTCATTGTCGTCCACAATCAATACCCGCGAAACATTTTTTGGAGCCGACCCCGACCCCGCCGCCGCTGAAAACTTTTGATAAACAGTCCGACTCAAAGCGGGCAACCGGATGATAAATTCACTACCCTTGTTGTGCCCTTTGCTCTTTACCAAAATGGTACCCTTGTGCAGGGACACCAAGTTTTTGACAATATTTAAACCAATGCCAAGTCCGCCAATACCCATGAACGGCTGGCCATGATCGCTGAATAGTTCAAAGACTCTTTTGATTTTTGTCGCCTCCATGCCGATGCCGTTGTCTTTGACGCGAAGTTCCATTTTTTTGTTTTTCAATCCCGCGTAAATTTCTATGCGGCCTTTGGGCTGGGTGTATTTTGAAGCGTTGTTAATAATGTTGACCATAATTTGCTCCAGGCGCACCGGATCAGCGTTTAGGTACAGGGGGTTTTGGCCAAAGACAACCGACACTTCCTGACCCTTGGTGGCAATAAAGGGCATAGAAGCTTTGACTGAATTTTTTACAATTTCACACATATCCACCTTGCTTTTTTTCAGTTCTATCTTGTTGCGGCTCAATCGAGAAACATCTAAAATGTCGTTTAATAAATCGGCCATCATTTTTGATTCTTTTTCTATCACGTCAACCGCTTCGTGGATGGCCGGATTTTCAATTTGCTGATCTTGCAGGAGCGACTTGATAAACTGGGCGTTGGCCATAATCGGGGTTAGGGGGTTGCGCAATTCGTGGGACATGATAGAAATGAAATTATTTTTTTCCTCGTCGGTTTTTTTGCGGGCCGTGATGTCGGAAAATATTAGTGCCATTTGGTGTTCATTGGGTTTGTAGGCGTAGAGTTCAAAATATTTTTTGGTTTTGGCGTTATAGCTTTCAACGTACATGGGTTTGCCGGTAGTGGCGACCTGGTCATATTCTTTGCGGGACTTGATGCTTTCTTTGCTTTGGGAATTGGGCGCAAGTTCGTTGGCCGTTTTGCCAACAATTTGATCGCGCGATAACTTTGACAGCTTTTCAAAAGCCGGGTTGACGTCTACAAATCGGTAGTCAACGGGCTTGTGGCGCTTGTCAAAAATAATATCCTGCAGAGCATAGCCATAGTTCATTTTCTCAAAAAGCAAATGGTAGCGCTTCTCACTTTCTATTAATCCACTTTCAGCTTTTTTTTGGTCAGTAATATCTGATCCATATACCAGGATTGAACTTAGGTCTGGCATATAGTAAAAAAAATGCCGAAACCATTTGTTTTGAATTTTTATATCTCGGTTAAATGATTTTGCTCCTCTTTTTAGTATTTTGACAATACTTTTAAAATTCGAAAAATAGGGGTGGCGTATTCCTTTTTTTTGCAAATCCGGAAAAGTAGCTTTTGTGGCGGCGTTCTGGTAAATAATGTTGCCATGTAAATCAATTTCCACCACTGGCCGCGGGTTGAGTCTTGTAAACGAAGCCAGCCTTGCAATTTCTTCTTGAACTTTAATAGGTGGCGATTTTTTCTTATTCATATTTTTTATATTTGCATATCTATAAAATTTGTCCAGACTTTTTTTGCACCGCGCCCCTTGCAACAGACAAGAGTAATGTAGTATCGTATCTTAATGGAGTTGAACATTGACAACAACACATATTATAAAGAAGGGGGGTAACTTTGGAAGGAAATGTATGGGCACTGACACACGGACTAACATACGGATTGAAACCTCGCGGTAAACCAAATCCGGATTTAACCGAAGAGGGAAGTCACGATATCTACAATTTGGGTGTGGGAGGCGAAGGAGCCTTGCTGCATTCTCTGAAAATCCGGCGCGTTATCATCGGTATGAATTGGAGGTGCGAAGAAACGCATCATTCCTTGAATATTTTCCCACGGATAGAACCCGAGTTCAATTATTTCTTTGGGGGCGAAGATTCGGTTACCATCATCGATACCGATTCCGGCAATAAGCAAGTAATGGTTGTCACTGGTTGCGATACGCGGGTGCCCAAGGAACGATGCACTCGGTTATCCGATAGCCGTGTCTTTCGCTCTGTTGCGTGGAGAATCCTGGAGGAAACAATTGGAAAAGATAATCGGAAGAATGTAATTCTTTATTGCACTGGTGATGCGCTAGCCGCTTTGGATATCCCTCGGGAGAAAATTCATAGTGCCTGCCTCTACAAGCTCACCATCAGCACCGAAGAAGCGGTGTGCTACATTTATCGGGGGCATCTGTTAAACCCCCCCGAAGTGGTGAAGCCGGCGTGCAATATAGTAGTAGCCTGACAACGATGTCGGGCTTTTTTATTTTAGCAAAACTTCATGATTTTTTCATTAAAACCAAGTGTTGCAAGACCAAATTTTAATAAGTTTTTAATAAAAAGTTATATATAATGACTCAAGCTATGATCAAGGGGATCGTAGTGATGCCATCTCAAAGTAGAGAAGGAGTTTGCTATGGTAGCAAATCTGGTAGCATTGGCTAATTCGGGTATCGCATATGCCCTCGCGCTTATCGTTGAGCGCTATGAAAAAGCCAAGCCTGCCCTGCCCTTCCACGTTACGGGCCATACCCTCCAAGTCGTTGATCGGACGCAACGATTGAGTCAGGCGATGGGCTTGCCTATGGAAGAGCAATGTTGCTGTTGCCTTGCCGCCGCGTTTCACGACACGGTGTGGAAGTGGCGATTGGAGGTGATGCCCGATGGCGCCATCATCCGCAAAGCGCTTTCGGGATACAATGAACGGGCTTCGGCGCAAGATCTTGATTTATGGGCCAGCGCCAAAGGCAGTTTTTCTGCGTACCATATCAGCCTTATGAAAGAGGCTGTTGTGGCAACCATCACAGTGTGGGATTGGGGAAATGCCTCTATTATCCAGCCGCATTTGTATTACCAAAGCCATCCTGTAGTGCGTTGCGTGGCATTGGCTGATCTTGGTACCGCGGGCATGGATGCTTTGGCTTTTGTCAACGAAGGCAACGGACGGTTTCGGGAGAAAAACGTTGACATTGACCAGGCCATTGCTCAAGCCCAAGCCAAAAGCGACGTTTCGCAAAGCCAGCAGGATTGGTATTGCGAACGGATGCTGGAGTGGTCCGAGCGGCAGATTGCGTTTGCCATCGGCCGCAAAAAGCGTTTTGATAGCGAGCTGGGAAACCTTGAGGGATCGGCTCGTCAGAACGTCACTTTGCTCTTTAGCAATTTTGACCAGTCGATCAAGTTGGTTCACCAGGCTTTCAAAGATCGACAGGCTATGGGCTTTTGGCCCATGGCAGAAGCGATGGGATACCGCGTTCCCACCAGCTAAATTATCATCATGCTTTGCGACTCTTATTGAAGGGTCGCAAAGCTTTTTTTGTCACATTGGTGCGATTTTAATAAAATTTTAATGAATGATTTGTACAATAAATGTGTTGATTCGCGCCAGCGCCCTTTGTCCTGTTGCACTGAACACTTGTCATTCCCGCGGAAGCGGGAATCCAGAACCAGAGATAAAACTTACTAACTCTGGATCCCCGATTGAATCGGGGATGACAACGAAAAGAAAAAGGCTTGGCATTTTATTGATTTTTTGGGCGGGTCAATATATAGTATAAAGAAAACGCTATGAGGATACTAATCGTAGAAGACCAGGAAAAGTTGGTAAAAACCATCAAGACGGGCTTAAAAGCCAAAGGCTACGCCGTTGATTATTTGACCGATGGCCAGAAAGCCTTAAACCGCATTCAAATAAACCACACGGATTACGATGTTATCGTTTTAGATCTTTCTTTACCCGGGAAACCCGGACTGGAAATTTGCAAAGCCATGCGCCAGATGAATATTTCTACGCCGGTGCTGGTGCTTACCGCCGACAACAACGTGGACAGCAAAGTAACCCTGTTTGATGCCGGCGCCGATGATTATTTGGTAAAACCGTTTGCCTTTGAAGAGCTGTTGGGCAGGATCCGAGCTATCACACGCCGGCCCAAGCAGGCGCTTCCGGTTCAGCTTATGGCTGCCGACTTGGTTCTCAATCCTTCCACCCAAAAAGTAATGCGGGGGGAACAGGAGGTGCGGTTGACTTTGCGAGAATTTCGCATTTTGGAATACTTCATGCGAAATCCCAATAAAGTTTTGTCGCGCGAGGATATTACCAGCAACATTTGGGATTTTGATTATGATTCTTTTTCTAATGTGCTAGATGTGTTTGTCAATAAACTGCGAAATAAAATAGACAAGGGGCGGTATAATAAATTGATTCAGACGGTTCACGGTGTGGGATATAAATTGAATACGTACGTGTGACCTATCGCTGAAATTACGCTGATTAATACGCTGATATAACGCTGAAACGGCAACGCCCCATGGGGCGTTGCCGTTTTCGTCATTGCGCGACCACTCACCGTCATTGCGAGGAGCACCGAAGCAATCCTCGTCGTCATTGCGGCCAGCTGAGCTGGCCAGACCCGCTAAGCGGGTCGATCCGCAGCGCGGTCCCGATGGCGTAACCATCAGGGATCCCGTATGTCCCGATAAAAATCGGGACATACGGGACAATCTATTTGATCTTTTTTATCAACTTTTGGATTTTTTTGCCATCGGCTAACAAAGATTTTAAGCATTTTTTTTGCCTGGCGGTAAGCGGGCCGTACAGTTCCTGCAATAGTAATTCGACCGACAAGCCAACGCTGGTTAAAAGGTTGTTGATGTCGTGAATAATTTTTTCTTGGTTATTTTTTTCCATGATATTTGCAGTAGGTTTTATGATATTATCATAATCCTTTTTTAAAAAATAACAATTTTCCTAAAATACTCTATACTACAAATTTAACGGCCGTTAAATTTGTAGTATAAGGTGGTTTTTTACTTAAAAATTATTAACACAAAATTCATTATGCAGTGATAGGATTGCAGTTGGGCTTACTATATCTCAATCTCACTACTATGACATCGTTAACTCAACAAGAAAAAGATTTTTTGGAAGTTTACCAGGAGCATTCGGATGCCGTTTTTCGATATTGCTACTGGCAAGTTTTTGACGCGGCCGCCGCGGAAAATATTGTTCAAAAATCTTTTTGCCGCGCCCTCACATACGTTAATTTTCAAGATTTTCGTAACTCGTTGATGATCTTAGTCTACCAAATGGCCGGCAATATCATCAACGAGTCGCAAAAAACTCCCATGGCGTTTTTCAAAAAAATAGTCCGAAAAGTTTTTTTATCCCATAGCTACGCACAAGGGAAGATCCGGCATTATTTTATTGACCAAGAAATTACGCATGCGATACAATCGCTGGACCAACGCCAAAAAGACGCCATCATATTAAAATATATCAGCGGGCTTTCTGTTGATCAAATTTCAAACATATTGCATCAGCCCGAAGACGCCATTGAACAGAGCATCCAGCAAGGATTGCTAAAAACACAAGAGATATTGGAAAATAAAGTGCCGGATTTCTTTTCTACGTTCATCCATATCCATATGTTGTAAACTTTGAATTACGCAATGCCCGTTTAAGAAGACTTTTTTGCCTTCTCTCGAATTTCTAAAGGTCTTAAGTCTAACCTAATCAATCCCAGTCTGTTGGCGCGCGCCAATCCCGCGATGGTATTGGTGCGAATTTACAGATTCGGATTACGTATATGGCTAGAATGTGCCCAGCATGTAATCACGAGCATGAAAAAGGCCAGGCATGCGCCGAGTGTGGTTGCGAAAAATAGAAACTGATAGGCCCGTTGATTACCGGACAATCCGTTCTTGTGCGTCGCAAGGGCGGATTTTTTATGGTCCAATGTGGCAGTCTATCTACTTTGAATTGCGAAATGCCCATTGAAAAAAAGAGTTTCGGGTCTTTTCTCCAAATTTTGGCTACAAATTCGCTATAATTTTTCGGCGGAGCCGTTGGCTAAGCCGAAAAATTCTATCAAATTTCTATCTCAAAATTTGAAGAAAATACCTCGAAAGCATTTCGTGATTCAAAGTATCTATCCATATTTTTTGATTTGTGTTAGAATTATCCACAATGCTATGGCGAATTCAGGTAATACGTTAAACCTAAATATCGAAAACAAATTTTAAAATATGGAAAATTGCGTGTTTTGTACATTGCCAGAAATTAAGAATAGGGAAATTGTTGCAAATGATCTTGCCAGAGCTTTTTTGACGAATCTGCCCATCGTTCCTGGCCATATGTTAGTGATTCCAATTCGTTGCGTATCAAGATACGAAGAATTAACTAGGGAAGAGCGGGAGGCAATAGAAAAATTACGAAACGTGGTAATGGCGGGGCTTAAGAAAAGTTTTGGCGCCGAAGGTTTTAATTTTTCATGGAACGATGGCGTATATGCGGGTCAAACGGTTGACCATTTTCATTTGCACGTTATTCCAAGAACAAAAGGAGACACAGGTATTTATCAATACGAACCACGAAAATTTTTATACCGTCCCAGTACGGAACGTCCCAAAAAACCAGAAAAAGAGTTGGTAGAAATAACTAACATTATTAAAAATAATTTAGAATAAAATGGCTTACGAAATTGAAACAAAAGTACTGGACATTGATGCGGATGCAATTAAGGAAGGGCTTATAGCACTTGGTGCTGTTAAAAAACAGGAAACAAGATTATTGGTTGATTGGTATCAGGTGGCAGGAACAAAAGAGGGGAGCGAAGATTGGTTTTTGCGGATTAGATCAAATTCAGAAGGTAAGCACGAAGTTACCTGGAAAGCAAAATCAAGCATTATTGGTGTTGGCAGAAAACATAAGGAGATTAATTTTCTTATTACGGAACCAGAAAAATTGGCAGATTTATTTTTGGAATTGGGCTTGGAAAAATATGCTCACCAAGAAAAAGACAGGACGTCACTTGCGCTAAAAGATTGGTTGATTGAGATAGATCAATATCCGAATATGCCACCATTTTTGGAAATCGAAGGCAAAGATGAAGATCATTTAAAAGAAGCGATAAAACTATTAGGATTGGAAAATAATAGAACTTGGGCCAAAGGCGAACGGATTTTAATCCAGGAAGTTTATGGATTAGATTGGTATAATATGAAATTTTAGGGATTTGAAATTGATTAAATTTTTAAAAGTATTATGTATGTAGAAGAAGTTTTAAATACAGAAAAAAAGTTGACGAAAGAGAATCAGAAAGATATTCTGCGGATGATGTCTATGAATAGATTAGGCACAGGATTAATAGACCCTGGTTTTTATGAAACTAGAGCGTTATTCGACTTAATTGAGTCAATAGAAAAACTAGATAAGAATAGTACTAAATTATCTAAAAAAGTTATTTTCCTAACATGGGTATTGGTTTTTCTCACTATAGTGTTGGTTGTTTTAACGATTCTTCTTACGGTTCTAGCTTTTAAGAAATGAAACAAAAAAAATATACCGTTATTCTTTTCTACAAGTTCAGTAGGATTAAAAAGCCGGAACAGTTTAAAAACAAGCAACGGAAAATTGCCGAGCATTTTGGTTTGCTCGGACGAATGCTAGTGGCGCACGAGGGAGTGAATGCCACGTTTGAAGGGACTTCCAAAAACATCAAGGGGTACATCAAAGAACTGCGAAAACAAAGTATTTTTAAAAAAGTAGTGTTTAAGGAAAGTGTGGGAAATGGCAAAGCTTTTACCAAGTTGCAGGTAAAAGTACGGCCGGAAACCGTGACGCTGGGAGTAGGGGACTTGGATGTCAAAAAAAATACGGCTACCATGATAACGCCCGCACAGCTTAACAAAATGTATGATAAAAAAGAAGATTTTGTGATTTTGGATTTGCGCAATGATTACGAAATCCAAGCAGGCTATTTTGAAAAAACGGTAAATCCGAAGATGCGATTTTTCCGCGAACTGCCGCAGAAAATAAAAAATCTTCAACATTTAAAAACCAAAAAAGTGGTAACGGTTTGTACCGGTGACATACGATGTGAAAAGGGCAGTTGCTTGCTCAAAAAAGAAGGCTTTAAAAATGTGTACCAGTTGCAAGATGGCATTCACACTTATATGAAAAAATATCCAGGCAAGCGATTTAAGGGAACGCTGTTTGTGTTTGATAATCGCATGACAACGCCCGTGATTGATGTGTCAAACCGCCAAGTTGTAGCCAAGTGTTTTTATTGTGCGACACCTTGCGAAGAATTTTACAATGATGATTCGGTTCGGCCATCGCGCAAAGTTATTTGTTGCCAAAATTGTATTATGCGACATAAAAAGCTAAGAAAATGCGTTCCGGCGTAAAAATCTTGACAGCGTTTTTATTTCTGGTAGACTCAAATCCAAGATGGTATCGCATCTGCCAATTGTTTTCAGAAAGCTATGTATAAAAATAAATAGTTTTCTGAAGACGGTTGGCAGGGCATTGCGTGTTGTTCCCCGCACATACCATGGCAGCTTGTGTGGGCTGAATTCGGAGGCGGGTCTCAATCGTGGGACCGTTACAGAGCAAGTCTCTAAGAACCCTCCAAAGGGAAGGAGGTTCTGGGAAAAGTTTTCCCTAACTTTCCAGAGGTGGAATCCTCTTGAGAGCTGCTCATGGCGTGGCACATTGCCACTTCAACCCTTCAGTGATTTAGCTCCCCTGCCAACCGTCTTTCCGTTCTTTTTTCTCATCTTTATCTTCGCCTAGGGCCACAGCGATTGTTGTGGCCTTTCCCTTTTTAGTAAATTTGATTTTCATTCATTTGACGGAGTCATTTTTTTTTGCTAAAATTTTAAACACGTGGGCCCATAGTTCATCTTGCCCTGTTAAATAATTTTGATTAAAAATCAAAATTAAAATCATATGGATTTTATTTAACAGGGTGAAGTAGAACGCCATTTGCACATATTTCTTTTGGTGGGCGCGTAGTTCAGTGGTGGAACGCCATACTGATAATATGGAGGTCGAAGGTCCGATTCCTTCCGCGCCCACCAAAAGAAATATGGAGGCTCTGCTCAATTATCTTGAATTACGAAATGCCATTTAAAAAGGCGAGTTTCGGGTCTTTTCTCCAAATTTTGGCTATAAATTCGCTATAATTTTTTCACGTAGCTGTTGGCTACGATAAAAAATTCTATCAAATTTCTATCTCAAAATTTGAAGAAAATACCTCGAAAGCATTTCGTAATTCAAGGTCAATTAGAAAATAAATAAAAACAGACTCATAATATGGAGGCAGAAGGTCCGATTCCTTCTGGGCCCACAAGATAAAAAACTCGAGAGCTAAGCTCTCGAGTTTTTTTTGTGTATTTTATGCACAAAGTGGGAAAACATTAAATTCAAATTATACGATAAAAACTCAAGCGCTACCTGTGGATAACTGGCCTATTTTACGAACAAATCAGGGTTTTTGGGGACTATTGACCTATGTCTACGATATAAGATATAAATATAGGTAAGTGGATAAATGTGGATAAGAGTGGGAAAACTATGATTATCTGTTGATAATCTATCAACGAATACCGAATCTTTTACGAATTTTCGAATAAAAACGAATTGGCGGACGCTACGGCGTATTCGTAAATTCGTAAGTAATTCGTTATTCGATGATAACGCATGCTGATAGGCCAGTACCAACATACCATCGACATCAAAAAGCGCCTGGCGCTTCCGGTTAAGTTTCGGGGAGAATTGGGCGCCAAGGTGATTGTGACCAAAGGCGTGGAAAATTGCTTAGTGGTTTACACCGAAAAGGAATGGGAAACGATGTCGCAAAAGTTGGGGAACTTGCCGGTATCGCAGGGCGAGGCACGGAGCTTTACGCGCCACTTATTGGCCAGCGCCACCGAAGTTGAACTGGACAAGCTGGGAAGAATCCTGTTGCCCGATTATTTAAAAACCTACGCGAACTTGCAGAAAAATGTCGTGGTGTGCGGATTATCAAATCGGTTAGAAATATGGGACCAGCAAAAGTGGCAGGATTACACTAAGAACGCCGAGAAGGGAGTGGAGGAGATAGTGTCAAAACTAGGACCGCTGGGGATATAAAGCGAATTTCTAATTATTCTAATTATTCTAATTAACCCAATCAAATCCCAATTTCAAAATGCCTAATGTCCAAACTGACGTTTTAGAAAATTGGGATTTAGTCATTATTTTAGAATAATTAGGGCACTTAGAATAATTAGAATAATTCAATGCACGTTCCTGTTCTTATAAAAGAAATATTGGGTTGTTTGGATCCCAAGCCCAATGAAAATTTTATTGATGGGACTGTTGGTCAGGCCGGGCACGCGCTGATGATTCTGGAAAAAACCGGGCCGCAGGGAAAATTGCTAGGGATTGATGCAGATCCTGGCCAGATAGCCAACGCCGCGGCGCGGACCGCAGGTTACGGCGATCGGGTGATCCTGGTCAACGATTCCTATGCCAACATCAAACAGATTGCAAAAGAAAAGAATTTTGAGCCAGTGCACGGGATTTTGCTGGACTTGGGCTATTCGTCTTGGCAATTGGAACAATCGGGCAAAGGATTTTCCTTTTTAAAAGATGAGAAGCTGGACATGCGCTATGACACAAGCAGGGAATTGACGGCTGAAAAAATTGTCAATCATTATCCGGAAGCGGAAATAGAGAAAATTCTAAAAGAATACGGAGAAGAAACATTTGCCAGAAAAATTGCTAAAGAAATTACGGCACAACGAACGGTAAGAAAGATAGAAACCACATTCCAGTTAAAAAATATCATAGAAAGCGTGGTGCCCAAAAAATTCCAGCACGGCCGAATTCATTGTGCGACAAAAACGTTTCAGGCTTTGCGCATCGCGGTCAACGATGAGTTGAATACTTTGCAAAAGGCTTTGCCCGATGCCGCAGGAATCCTGGCTCCCGGTGGAAGGTTAGCAGTAATATCTTTTCATTCCTTGGAAGACCGGATTGTCAAAAACTTTTTTAATCAGGAAGCAAAAAGGGGAAGCGTAAAAATAGTAACCCAAAAGCCAATCGCTGCCTCGTCGGAAGAATTAGTAAAAAACCCGCGGGCGCGATCGGCAAAGTTAAGAAGCATTATTAAAAAATAAATTCTAAATCCAAAATCCTAAACTCTAAACAAATTCCAAATCCTAAATATCAAATTCCAAAACGTTTTAGAATTTAGAGTTTAGAATTTAGAGTTTCTTTTACAGAGTAAAAGCATTATGTCTACCGCCACACTCAAACTCCACTATCGCGCTTTGCACCATAAAATTCAGTCCCGAGCCTTTGCTATCCCTGCCATCAGGGTGCCCTGGAAACTGATCTATGTCATGGCCGCTCTGGTCACGGCGCTCTTGATGGTTTTTTACGTTGCCAAGGTTGACGAGCTGACCAAAGGTGCTTACGCCATCAAAAATTACACCAAAGAAATCAGCAGCTTGTCAGAAGAAAACAAGGCATTAGAAACCCAATTTGCCGAGCGCGATTTTTTGGGTTCCATAACCCAAAAAGCCGAGGCCCTTGGCTTTGAAAAAATCGGGCAAGTCACCTATGTGCAAGTTCTGCAAAATTCGCTGGCACAAGCCAAGTAGGGAGTAGTCACGAATATACTAATACGATCAAATATACAAATATTACCAATATACG
>CAZREI010000005.1:0-58860 GCA_964599285.1 uncultured Candidatus Saccharibacteria bacterium
AATTTGATAGAAATATTTTACGTAGCAAGCTACGTAAAATATTTATTGCGAATTTATAGCCAAAATTTGGTCAAGACGCGAGGCGCAATTGGCCGCAGCCAATTCGCCCCGTCTCGGAAAAGACAAAAAGAGTCTTCTTAAACAGGCATTTCGTAATTCAAAGATTGAAGGTTATCCAATCGTTATTTTTCAAAAAGTTTTTATAATACTGGCTGGCAATAGGTTTGGTGCTGCCAAAATATTTGCTGTTTAAGCCTTCTTTGCCATAAGGATTATCGGCGACACTAGATAATTTTACAAAAGCTACCTGCGCAATAGGCATTTTGTAGTATAGCTTTATAGGTAGATTTGCCAAGTTATGCAATTCCAAAGTAACTTTTAACGTATTGCCCGGGTCAACGTATCCGGCGGTGGCATGTACAATCAAACCAATTCTTCCCAGCGACGACTTGCCATTTAACTGCACTACCATATCGTGCGGAACCGAAACCGTTTCATAGGTCATGCCCAAAGCAAATTCGCCCGGATGCAAAATAAATTGCTTGTCTTCGTTGATGGTCAGCGCGTCCATCATGTTATCAATGGGTTCTTTTGGGTCGATGCAAACATTATTCGTGTTTTTAAATACCAAAAAATCGGCACCCAAATGCACATCAATAGAAGCCGGCTGAATAGAATTGGGAAATAACGGAGTTACGGCAATCTTTTTTTCTTCTAATGCTTTTTTAATATCTTTGTCCGATAAAATCATATTATAAATTTCAAATTAGTTTATACATTTTACTCATTCTAAAATAAAAATGCAACAATAAAAAACCGCTTTCCGTGTCTGAAGAAAGCGGCTTCGCGCTTTATTGGTAAAGCAGAACTATGGTCAGGATAGATACGATCGCCAGTACAAGCACCGTGCTCCATGTGATTAATTGGCGCCGATGCTTCTTTTTTTCTTTGTCAGCCTTCAACCACTTTTCCGCTTCTTCCGCTTCGTAGAGTTTTTTTATTCCACCCTCCATTTGCGACCTGACACTGTCTTCGCCATCCTTATAGTCAATAAACAAAACTATTTTTTCTTCATCGTCGTTCTTGGTATGTGAAAACCTTAAGACTCCCTGGGAATCTTTTTCTTCCTCGCATACGCTACGAAGAACTTTGACTATTGAGGGGAAGTAACGGGATGGCGGTGGCACCATTTCAAATTCGCCCTGACCCTTTGGGGTGTACATCATTTTTACTTCCCGCTTTCTACATATTAATGTTACCGAATCGGCTTCATCCTTGCGCGCGATGAGAAATACCATCCAAATCAGCTTGAGTACTGGGCTCATATTTGGCATGGTAGGCCAATGATCTTGGCAGAACAAATCGTCGCTTCTCATAAGGCACCTTCCCTAAAAAGGACTCGTGGAAAGAACTAAAACTAATTACATGCTAACAAAATAGGTAGATTATTACAAGCAAAACCGTGGCCTGTTGATGGGCCACGGTTTTTTTACAGTTTTTTAATTAACCCTTAATTTCAATTCCCGAAATTTCTGTCGCTTCACTCCTTAAAAACCCACGGTTTCTAACGTTTCCGCTTTGCGGGACTGTTTTCCTCCGCGAGGAAATACCCAATTTCCCCGACCCCTTTTGTAAAAATATGGGCATATAAAAAACTAAGCAAATGCTTAGTTTTTTACTTCGATGCCCATGTTTTTTGCCGTGCCTGAAATTATCTTCATGGCTTGCTCAATGTCGGTGGTGTTTAAATCGGCCATTTTCTTTTCGGCTATTTCTTTTAATTGGGCCTTGGTCACTTTTCCTACCATTTTTTTATTTGGTTCGCCTGATCCTTTTTCAATTCCAGCCGCTTTTTCTAGTAATTCCGCTGCCAAGGGAGTTTTTAGCGTAAAGGTATAGCTTCGGTCTTTGTAAATAGTCACTTCTGCCGGAATCACAAAACCCATTTGACTTTTTGTCGCTTCGTTGAATTTTTGGCAAAACTCGGCAATGTTTAATCCGTGCTGTGCCAAAGCCGGGCCAACCGGAGGCGCCGGATTTGCCTTGCCTGCCTGTATTTGAATTTTTACAACCGCCTTAATCTCTTTTGCCATGTTAGTTTTTGGTTTTAAGTTTTAAGTTCAAGTTTTCTGGTCATTAGTTTTAAAACCAGAAACTAATAGACTAAAACTTTAAACTATCAACTAATAACTATTTACACTTTTTTTATTTGCAAAGAGTCCAGTTCCACGGGCGTGTCGCGGCCAAACATATTGACCAGCACCTTGATTTTGCCCCGCTCCTGGTCAATTTCTGAAACCTTGCCTTCAAACCCTTTAAATGGCCCGTCCAAAATTTTAACGGCGGCGCCAACTTCAACATCTATTTGGAATTCCGGTTCAGCCAGTTCCATTCGCTTAAATAAGTCATCAATGTCCTTTTGCGAAACGGGAATGGGAGTTGTTCCTGCTCCTAAAAATCCGGTTACCCGCGGCGTGTTGCGCACTACGTACCAGGATTCGTCATCCACCACCATTTCCACTAAAACATAACCTGGGTAAATTTTTTCTTCCACCGTTTTGCGTTTGCCGTTTTTTATTTTTATCTTTTTTTCTTTGGGCACGATGACGTTAAAAATTTTGTTTTCCATGCTCAAAGACTCAATCCTCTGCTTAAGGTTTTTTGCAACGGCATCTTCATAACCCGAATAGGTATGGATGACGTACCAATTTTTATCTCTTTCTATGACTTGCTTAGGCATCGCTTCGCTACATCAACGAATAGCGAATGACTTACGAATTTACGAATAGTGACGTTCGTCCGTTATTCGAAAATTCGCACGTAATTCGTTATTCGTTGATAAACTTATTTAAAGATAAATGATTTTAATGCGGTTGAAAAAGCATAATCCAAGCCGCCCAAAAACGCGGCGACAATAATCGTTACTGCCAGCACCAGCAATGTGTAGCGAATCACTTCATTGCGGCTTAGCCAGCTGGTCTTGCGCAATTCAACATACACTTCCTTAAAAAATATTTGGCTTTTTTGTACAAAATTCATAGTATTTAAAAAGGCCTTTGCGGCCGTTTTCTCTTGTTACTTACATGATAGTCCAAGCAACAAGATTAGTCAAGTGGCCGCGCATTACTAAAACCCAATTCCACTGGCCATCATTTTTTGTGCCAGCGTTTTCTGAATATCTTCACGGACTTTATTTAAACAATATTTTAACACCTCTTGCTGGTCTTCAATACTTAACTGTGGATTTAATTTAATTTCTTCCACTTCAAAATTTCCATTCATCGTAACCGAAACTCCGCGATCCTCAAACGTCAGCTTCTCTTTTTTAAAAGAGTCCTGTATTTGCTTTAATTTTGCAATTTCTTTAAATTTATCAAACATACTCGCTAATTTCTAATTATTCTAATTAATCTAATTGTTCTAATCAAATCCCAATTCCAAAATTTCTAATTTCCAAATTTTTTTAGAATAATTAGAGTAATTAGGTTAATTAGAATAATTCAGTTAAGGTGTTCCCTGCTATTTATAACATGCACTTTTTTGGTGCCGTCGTCAACTATTTCAATGACGCTAAACTCTGTATTTTTAGGCTGGTGGGCTTTATAATTTTCTTCGGTCAATTCTTTTTCCAAAATATGCAATAGCAATACTCCCAATGTGCCGCCATGGCTGACCACCAGTACCGTATCATCAGTCCTTCGACCCGGCTCAGGATGAAGATGCTTTTTAACCAAGTTATGCAAAAACTTTTTGGCGCGGGCCTGCAATTCCATATACGACTCCCCTCCCTCGGCCTTAAACAAATGAAAAGGTTCCTTGGTATTTTTCTTGATTTCTTTCCACACGTGCTTTGGCAAAGTTTCTGCAACGCCCAAATTCTGCTCGCGCAAATCATCCACGTGCTCTACTTTTGCATCAGGATGATGCGCCAAAATTTCCCGAGCCGTATGCACCGCCCGTTTTTGAGGACTGGTATAAGCATGTGAAATCTTTTCATGCCTTAAATATTCCCCCAACTTTTTTGCCTGCAAAATTCCTTCTTGGGTCAAAAGCGCTTCATTGTCGTGCCCAATATCTTGTGTCTTGGCATTTTCGGTAGTTTCTCCGTGCCGTACAATAATAAGTTTCATTTTTAAGGATATACATACTCTTAATCTTTACGCAGAGACATAATTTATTTTTTGAGTTTTAGATAACTTACCCCCATCAACATATAAAGATATTTCTCCTGAATTAATAGACCAAGTAGCTACAATAAAATGTCTTTCATTTTGAGTAAGATTCTTAACATCTAGTTCAACATCTGTTCTACCCTTACCTAAGTACACGTGAAAAAATTTAAGTTTCGAGTCTGAATCCTTTAGTATTAAAATACTATTACCCTCTGAAGAGCTCTCAAGAAAAATAATAACGTCATCTCCGGACCAATTGACTTGTTCTTCTTTGGTCCAAAAGGTTACAGTTCCTTCTTCGATATTTAATTTATTTTGCATTTCATTCATTTTATTTTTGAAAGATTATGAGATTCATTCTCTAATTCTGGCGCTTTTGTAGTATAAATACTTTCACTGCTCGACTCAGTTCTTGAAGTTTTATATGCTTTAAGAAATTCTATCATAAATTCTGGACCAGTAATTAGCGTTCCAATAACCACTATACCAAATAAATAAACCCATTCGTTGTTTGCAAAAACAACTAACCCAACAATAAACATGGTTCCAAGAATTTTCTCTTGATTATCTGTAGGATCTACAAATATAATAATGATAGAAACTACTAAAGAAAATAATAAAACAGTTGCACCAGCTACCTGATATATACTTTCAATTATTATATTAACTACATCCATAGTCTTAAACGTCCAAATTCTTTACTGACTTGGCGTGGGTTTGGATGAATTTTTTGCGAGGCTCAACTTCCTCACCCATCAGTACGTCAAAGGTTTTGTCGGCTTGGTGGCCATCTTCCACTTGCACTTGCAACAGCAACCGGTTTTGCGGATTCATGGTCGTCTCCCACAGTTCCTCCGCGTTCATTTCTCCCAATCCTTTATAGCGTTGCAAATTGGCCGACGCTTTACCTAAATTTTTTACCATCGTTTCGCGCTGCTCTTCGGTGTAAGCGTACTGCACCGATTTTCCCGATTGGATTTTATACAGCGGCGGCTGGGCAATGTAAATATAGCCGGCTTCCATAATGGGTTTAAAATATCGGTAAAAGAGGGTCAGTAAAAGTGTGCGAATGTGACTGCCGTCAACGTCGGCATCGGTCATGATGATGACCCGATGATAGCGCAGATTTTCCAAATTAAAATCTTCGGAAATGGCCGTGCCCAAAGCGATGATCAGTGACTTTACCTCTTTGTTAGCCAGCATTTTGTCCAGCCGCGCGCGCTCCACGTTCAAAATTTTTCCGCGCAAAGGCAAAATAGCTTGGAACCGCCGATCCCGCGCCATTTTGCTACTACCTCCGGCCGAATCTCCTTCCACTATATACAATTCCGATTCTTCCGGATCTTTGCTTAAGCAATCAGCCAGTTTTCCGGGCAGAGCCAGGCCTTCCAGCACACCTTTTCGCAACACCGTGGCCCTCGCCGCTTTGGCAGCCAAGCGAGCTTTGGTTGCCAGCAAACAATTTTCAATAATGGCGCGGGCGTCGCTTGGATTTCTTTCCAAATAATCGGTCAAGCCCTCCAAAACCACGTCTTCCACGGCACCTTTGGCTTCAGGGTTTCCCAATTTGGCTTTGGTTTGCCCTTCAAATTGCGGATTGCGGATTTTTACCGACACCACCGCCGTCAGTCCCTCTCGCACATCCTCACCCGAAAAGTTTTCATCTTTTTCTTTTAAGAAATTTTCGCGGCGGGCATAGGCGTTTAAGCATCGTGTCAACGCGCTACGAAATCCGGAAATATGCGTGCCGCCTTCGGGCGTGTAAATGTTGTTGGCAAAGGATTGCTCAGTGCATTCCATTTCCTGGGTATATTGAAACGCCGCTTCAATGGCCACATCGTCTTTGGTGGCCGCAACCGAAAAAATATTTTGGTGTCGGGGCGTATTGCCCATCACCAAGAATTTCACAAAACTGCCAACGCCTCCCTCAAAGTAAAATGTGTATTCGGATTCTTCGCCTTTCTTTCTTTCATCTTTAAAGGTTATCTTGACCCCGCGAGTCAAATAAGCCTGCTGGCGCACGTGGTTTAAAATCTTTTTTGGGTCGTATTTTATTTCCGGAAAAATTTGCGGGTCGGCGTCAAAAGTAATGGTGGTTCCGGATTTTTTGCTGTCCGCTACTTTTTTTACCGCTCCTTTTGGCGCTCCCCTGAAATATTCTTGCCGATAAACTCCGCCGTCGCGCTGGACTTCGGCCTCCATAAATGTGGAAAGTGCGCAAACCACCGATACTCCCACACCGTGCAGTCCGCCCGAAACTTTGTAAGCGTCGCCGCCAAATTTTCCACCGGCATGCAAGGTTGTTAAAACCGTTTCTAAAGTTGATTTTCCGGTATCAGGATGCTTTTCCACCGGAATACCACGGCCGTCGTCGGAAACCCTCACACGATTATCGGGCAACAAAGTAATTTCAATTTCCTTGGCATACCCGGCCATCGCTTCGTCCAAACAATTATCAACGACTTCCCAGATCAAGTGATGCAAGCCATCAAGTCCAGTGGACCCAATGTACATGCCAGGCCTCAAACGCACCGGCGCCAAGCCTTTTAACACTTGAATATCCTTTGCTCCATATTCTCCCTCTTTTCTGATCTTTTTTTCAGCAATCGCCTCTAATTTTGGGGCTTCCTTGGGCGCCGTAGCCTTGGTCAAGACGCGAGAGTTGCCGGCTCTGCCGGAACTCCCGTCTCCGGAGGCGGCTTCCGCCACTTCCGTTTTTCGCTTTTCCTTCACTTCCCAAGGCTTTGCTTTTTTGATTTTTTCTTCGCCCGCCGTAGCTTTAGCGGAGGCTGGATTTTTGTCAGCTAAAACCAGCACGGCCTTCTTGGCCACTTCTTTTTTTACTTTGTCCGCCAAAGTTTTAACGGGGGCGGATTCTTTAACTATTTTTTCTTTTTTCGGAGTTTCCTCCGCGTCCTTGATACTTATTTTCATAATTTATCGTGATAAATTTCCTACCAATTACGAATTTCATCAAATTACGAATATGTCATTTGTTAATTTTACCAAATTCTCCAAACCCCAGCAACTATTGACAAAGCAGATATTATTTTATAAATTAGACTATTCGCGATTACTTGTTTTCAGTACCTTCAAGGAGAAAATTCAATGAGTGAAAATGTTTCCGTAGATAGGGGTTTTCTAGGCCGCCTACTTGAACACTTAGGCGAAATTAGATGGTTGGAACTTCCCCCTCTCCAGAAAGCTAACAACGACCAGCTTAAACAAGAACTGGAAGCTATCTTAAAAGAAGAATAGCAAAAACAGATTCATAAAACTAACTAATGGGCTCAACTATCTTTGTTGAGCTTTTTTCTTGCAAAAACTCTGGATTGCCGCGCTGCGGCTCGACCCGCTAAGCGGGCCTTGGCTAGCTCAGCTGGCCGCAATGACAGTGACGGATATTCGTAATTCGATGAAATTCGTAATTCGTAGGATATTACCTAATCACCGCTCCAAATTCCTCTTTTGTCTTTTCCGTAATCTTTTCGTGGATGCTGTTTACTTCCGCGTCGGTCAGGGTTTTTTCCAGGCTTCTATATACTATGTGGAACGTGTAGGATTTTTTGTCTTTGCCGAATTTTTCATCGTTTTCGTACTGGTCCATCAGTTCAACCTGCTCCACTAAATTGCCGCCGATGTCCCGCACCAGTTCATAATAATTATTCAGGGCAACACTTTTATCAATCACAAACGAAATGTCGCGGGTAATGGGCGGGTACTTGCTTACCTCTTTATATTTGCTGTTGATGTCTTTAAACTGGCTGGTAATTCTTGGGTCCTCCGACCAAAAAATCCGAATGTCGCCAATTTCCATTTTTATCATCGCCAGGCGCTCTATACCAAAGGCAAAGGCCCAGCCATTGTACATTTCCGGATCCAGTCCAAAATTTTTCAGTACCTGCGTGTGCACCAAACCGGCGCCGGTCACTTCCATCCATTGACCTTGCCATTTAATTTCTATTTGAATGGATGGGTCGGTAAATGGAAATGAATCAACCAGAAACCTAAATTCAATATCATCGCCAAAAATACTTTTGACCGCGTCTGCCTGCACGTCCTCCAAATCTTTTTGAGTAATCATTTTGCCTTGTCCGGCCGAAGCCTTGGCAGAGGCGGATGGTTTTTTGCAGATGTATAAAAAATCTATCTGGTGAAACGCTGGAAAATGCTTGCGATCAATTTCATCTTTGCGAAACACAATTCCCGCGGCCATCAAAGCAACTTCTCCTTGGGTTTGCAATTTTTCATTGATGCCTTCGTAGCGCAGGTAATAGGGCCACATGACGGTCATTTGGGTGCGCAATACGTGGTCATTATCAAGGTAGTAGGTGTCGGTTTGGCGGCGGCTGGGATGATCTTTTGGGGTATTTAACACGTCAAAATCTTCTTCCACCGTTACGATTTTTGGAAAATCAATAACGTCAAAATCGGCAAAGCGCGGCAAACTCATAACCTGGTCGGCCAGAATTTTAATGGGAGAGTGTTCTTTTTTTGTTAAATCAGGGAGTGCCAAGAGGCGCAAAATCCGCTGAGAATTGATATCTTTTTTGGCTTTTAAATCTGCTATTAATTCTGCCTCTCGTTCGTTTTTAATTTCAATTTTCATTCCTCAATTTTACCTTAATTTGAAGCAAAAAACAAGCCTATTTTGAGTGTTTTAGATTGCTTCGCTTTGCTCGCAATGACGAAGTACGGCGGCGCTTTTTAGCGCCGCCGTTTCCGCGTTATATCAGCGTATTTATCAGCATAACTTCAGCGGTTTTTATACAAACCGCGTGATGATAAAAATGAACAATGCACCCAAAACGGTCAGGCCGATTAATTTATACGAACTGTGTTCCGAATGCGCTTCGGGCAAAATGTCTGACGCACCGATGTACAATAAAAATCCGGCGAAAAATCCAAGATATAAAAACAAAACATATTCCGGAATAGCAAAAAACAATGTTGACGCAACTCCCAGCACGGGAGCTAATGCGTCTAATATCAAAAATCCTTTGGCTTTTTTATCGGTGTTTTTATGAGACAAGAGCAATGTGACGGTGTTGATGCCATCGGTAAAATCGTGCGAAATAACGGCAATGGCAATCAACACGCCAAGGATAGAATTTACCTGAAAACCCAACCCAATCGCGACGCCATCAATGAAACTGTGGCCGGTCAGCGCTATGGCGGAAAACACTCCCACGTGCGGGTGTTTGTGTTTTGGAAAATGCTCTTCCGAATGGCTGTGCAGCAAAATACTTTTTTCTAAAATATGAAAAAGTAAAAATCCAAAAACCATTGCCACCATCACGCTGATTGCCGGAAAATCAAACTCCTTTACTTGGTGAATAATTTCCGGAAAAATATCAAAACTGACGATGCCCAGCAAAACTCCGGCGGCAAAGGCCATGAAAAAATGCATTTTTTCCTTAAACCGTATGGCAAAAAGTCCGCCCAAAAACGTGGACACAAACGCGAAAGCTGAAAAAATAATCGGTTCTAAAATCATTTATTTTCTCATTACATCACAAAATTTACTCTTCTTCAACGGCTTCCTCCTTTTTTTCTTCTTGTTCGTCGTCCGCCAAAAATCCGCCGGCTTGCAGTGTCCATAGTTTTTTATACAAACTGCTAGGATTTTGCAACAGATCTTTGTGGCTCCCCTCTTCAATAATTTTTCCGTTATCCACCACCACAATTCTATCCATTTTTTGAATGGTAGACAAACGATGGGCAATAACAATAGTGGTTTTGCCGGCCATCAAGGTATTTAATGCGTCTTGAATCAGCATTTCTGAATGGGAATCCAAACTGCTGGTCGCTTCGTCCAGCACCAGAATTGGCGCGTTTTTTAAGATGGCCCGGGCAATGGCAACCCGCTGGCGCTCGCCACCCGAAAGTTTAATGCCGCGCTCCCCCACCAGTGTTTCCAAGCCCTGGGGCAAATTTTTGATAAACTCATCGCAGTGCGCCAATTTTGCCGCTTTTTTTATTTGAGCCGGCGTGGCACCGGGTTTTCCATAGGCAATATTTTCGGCCAGCGTGCGGTGAAATAAAATGGGATCTTGAGGAACCATGGAAATATTTTTTCGCAAACTGTCTTGGGTCGCTTGCGAGATATCCTGTCCATCAATAAAAATTTTTCCGGAGGTTGGCGCGTATAATCTTAAGAGCAACCTTACAAAGGTAGTTTTGCCGGCTCCGGAAGGTCCGATGAGTGCCACCTTTTCGCCGGGTTTTATTTTCAACCCAATATGATTGAGCACCTTTCGGGTTTGATTAAAACTAAATTCCACCTGCTTAAATTCAATTTCTCCTTGCGTAACATGTAGTTCTTTGGCCATCGGCGTGTCTGTGATTTCGTGGGGCAGTTTCATAATTTCCACCATTTCCTTGGCATCGGCGTAGGCCTGGTACATATCGCGCACAATCCTGGTAAAGCTCCACAATTGGTCAATTAAGTTTCCTGCGTAGGACTGCAGTAAAACGAAAACGCCCACGGTAATAAGGCCAAGGCTCCAATACTTGATGGCAAAATAAAACAGCACAAATTCAATGCCAAACGACAGAGCTCCCTGCACGGCGTTGATGACGGCGTCCAAATTCCAGGTAAACCGTATGAGCGAAGCCTGCTGACCCGTAACCTTTTTATACCCCTTCTTTTCATGTAAAACTCCATTAAAAAGCGTGACCGTATTTTGATTGGTGATGGTGTCGGCCAGGTAGCCGGTGGCTTTTGAATCCATTTCGGCCGATTGCAAATCATACTTTAATTTCCAGCGCGAAAAAACGATATTAAACGAAAGGAAAATGGCAATCCAAATTAAAACAACCAAATCAATCCAGCGATTAATAAAAAACAGAACCAGTAAAACAGAACAAATCCTGACAAAAAGCGGCAACAGATTCCATACAAAGTTGTCGGAAAGGCGTTCAAACGCCCGGCCAAACCGGTTAACACGCTGAACCAGCGCCCCCACAAAATTATTGGTAAAAAATCCGTAAGAATGGTCAATGAGGTGGTCGTAGGCCTGCTGTTTTAAATTGGCCATGGTCATGGGTTGGTAGGTATTGTTGGCAAATTCGGCAATGCGATAACAGGCCCAAAACACGCCGTGGAGCAACCCGATATAAATAATCGTTTGAAAAAGTGTTTTTGCAACCGAAGGTGTATTGCCGCCGGCGACAATGACATCAAAAAAATGTTTGTAAAAAAGCGGTGTGACAATGATAACTGCGTTTCCCAGCGCCAAACTAAAAACCATCAAAAAGAGTTTCCATTTTTGAGGCCGCATGCCCTGCCAAAAAGCGCTAAAGACGTCTTTGAGATTTACTGTTGGATAAATAATATTTTTTTGCATACAAGTAAGAAATACTTTTTCATAGTATCACTTTTTTGAAAAATAAAAAGCTCTGCTATCGCACAGCCTTTTTATCCTACCATCTTCAACCGTACCGCAAATTCACAACGTTGTGAATTTGCGGTACGGTTTACTTCTTAATCGCTTCGTAGTAAATAATGATTTGGTCGCCGTCACGCAATAGGGTGTTTTCAAAATCTTGCGTTTGTTTGCCGTTTACCGTTTGGATAATTTTGTGGGTCGCGTCGATTTTGTAATCCAAAATTTGATCTTTGGTATAGGTTTTTTGCCACACCGCAAAAAAATCACCTAATGTAAAGTCGCGCTTTTCCGGAGACTCCACGTGGATTTTTCCGGTAGCATCATGGGTATGCAAAGGATGCATACAATCAGAAACGATGCCGATATCCGCCAGAATAATTGACTTTTGCCCATTAATAAAAATATCCAGATGCGGGTGGATGTGAAATTGCGTCGCCATGTCGGTGGTGCAAGATAGGGCAAGTTCCCGATTGGTTTTTACCACCGCGCTGACAACGGCCGCGGTGTTGGCGACAGGAGCACGATTGACATTAAAAAATATCAAAAAAACAAAAGCAACAAATAATGCGCCAAACCCAGCCATCCATAAAAAAACTTTTTGGTTATCGTTCATTTTTGCTGCGTAAAAATGCGCGGAATGACGGAGACGGGGCGAATTGGTTGCGACCAATTGCGCCTCGCGTCTTACCGGAAATTTACGCGGAAGAACGCGGAAGTGTTTCCGCAGGATTCCGCGTAAATTTCCGCGGAGTTCCGCGAATGTTACTTGCCGGCTAAAACTTGATCAATAGCCGCTTTGAAAGCAGAATAAGGCTGGGCGCCATTGATAAATTGCTTGCCAATAATGGTTGCCGGCGTTCCCTGAATACCAAACGAGGTGCCTTCAGTTTTGTCAGCGTCCATGGCTTTTTGATAATCTGCCGCGTGAGAAGTGGCCAGCGCGTCGGCCTTGGCGGCGTCCCCCGCCCCAATAGCCGCCGTGGTAATAGACATAATTTTGGCATGCGTCGCCCAGCCGGTGTTTTCAGTTCCCTGATTTTCAAACATAGCCTTGTGCCATTGCCAGAATTTATCGGGAGCCACAGCCCAGACTGCCCTGGCAAATTGCCCTAGCGTTTGAGAATCAGTTCCTAAAAATTCGTAATCTTTATAAACAATTTTTGCCTTTCCGGTTGCCACGTAATCGTTGTAGACCTGGCCCATTACTTCACTTTCCACTTTTTTGCAAAACGGACACTGATAATCCGACCAAAAGGCAATCACCACCGGCGCGTTGGCGCTTCCCACAAAAGGCTGGCCGGCAATTTTCACTTTACTGACGTCCACCGTTTGCGCGGTTGGCTGACCTTGGGTCTGGGTATTGTCAGCAACAGAATTGCCGGATTTGTTAAATCCACCCAACAAAACTGTAGCGGCAGCCACGATGCAAATGACAATAATCGTGCCGCAAACTACCAACAAATTTTTATTAAGTTCGTTTGGATTTTGATTATCCATAGGTTTATAGAGTTTTGACGCAAGATACATTTTGCCAATCGCATTGGCAAGTCCTATACCTTATACGCCATTCTCTGGTTATTGAGTGCATGGTTGCAACAAGATGTATTCATGCTACCAAATTTGTAAAAAATAAAAAAGCCCCCGATGCCCTGTCTTTGCAATTGCAAGAACAGGGTATCGGGAGCCGTGAGGCGCCACACCCTACTGACGCGCCGCCTTTTTGAGCTCTCTTAACATACTAGGAATTTTGGGGTAAAGCCCCTGGTGCTTGCGATTGTTTTCAACCTCCAAAACGTAGCCGGCGATGAGGGGAAAAATTACCGAATACTCGCCAAAAATCTGAATCAAATCCTGACTATGGGCATCGGGATACTTATCCCAAGTCACCGCTTCACCAAACGTGCAACCGGATAAGCCGCCATCTTTTTCCGTAGCGGTGGTAATTTGCAAGCCGCATTCGCCTCCTTCAAACTCAATCCCCAAAATCTGGGAAATGGTGGGTCCGGTTTGCTGGATGAAGTTTTTTGGTCCTCCGCCACCAAGCTCAACGTAACCGTTTCCATTAAATGAGCGCGCATAACAAATAGCGGCGCTCTGCAGAATGTCCAGGTTTGACGAGATTTCAAGCTTCTTTCCCGCAAGATATAATCCCGCCAAATTCATGGCGATGGAATGATTGGCGTTTGAATCAAAGAAAACCGGAACTTGGTGCTTGGCCGCTGTAGCGACAAATGAACGCTCTGGATGTGCGCTGTCTTCTGCGACAAACATTCCCAGCGCGTAATTAAAGTCGGCGCTGGAAAAATCTCCCCTGGGCTTGTACTGGCGCGCGAATTTTTTGATGACCTTATCTTGAGCCAACAGTGTGTCTGTCGCTCCGATGTAGATGTCGTAAATCCGCGTAATGCCTTGCTTGTGCAAATCGTCATCGTCGGCTCTAGGGCAACCTTGCTTGACGGGAAGCCCGTAGGCAAAATGCAAATCGTGGTACACCTGGGCACCGGTGGAACAGATCACGTCAACAAACCCTCGCTTGATAAGCTCAATGACGTACCCGCCCAGTCCGCCAACAATGCCCGCGCCGGAAATGCCAAACCAAATGGTTTTTCCTTCTGAAACCATTTTTCTGAAAAGCCAGGCTCCGGCGGCGACATTGCGCGCTTCAAAACAGCTTTTACTGAACCTGTCCATCTGATTGGCTAAGGGAGTGGCCGCCCGAAGATTCTGGGAAGCATCCACGGGAACAATGTCTTTGTGGCCGTGGGCGCTTTGTTTGACCGAACCGCTGCCAACTTTTTTACTGGACATTCAAGAACTCCTTTGTCAAAGGGCGATACAAAAGCATTTGAAACACTGGTTACATCCTACCAGGAATTTTCCATAAATCAACCCACCGTACTGCAAATTTAGAAGCTTCTAATTTTGCAGTACGGTGGGATTTTTAGCGATATTTTATTTTTGCTGAATTTTTGGGGGCATCAGCCAATAAAAATCTAAATTTTTTGGCTGACCACACCGGGCCGGCATAGGCCACTCCCACGCGCTCCAATTTTTTTATGCTTGATTTTGGAATAGCAACTCCCCTATCTTCAAACCAAAATCCGGCTTGTTTGCCGGCCGATTTGCCATTCATACTTTTATCAACACCAAAAAATTTGCTGACTTTTCCTGGGCCGTCAAAATGTTTTTCTTGTAATTGAACGCCACGGATCAGCACCGCCGCCGGCCAATTTTCCTCGCGCGTGACAATATTTACCATGTAGTGCATGCCGTAACAAAGGTACACGTAAAAATATCCGGGCTGGCCGAACATTATTTGGGTGCGATTGGTTTTTCCCTTTGAGGCGTGGCTGGCCAAGTCTTGCGGCCCGTCATAAGCTTCGGTTTCAGTAATCATGGCAAACATTTCCTGGCCATCAACGCGTCGCACTAAAAATTTTCCCAAAAGCTCCTGGGCCACCAAACAAGTATCGCGATTAAAAAATTCCGCTGTTAGTACTTTTCTCATACAATATTAAAATCCTACCTTACTATAAATAAAGAGTGCCGCAGTTGCAAGGCAGTATTTGTGAAGAGCTTAGCTCTTCACAAAATAAAAAAGCCCTGCAACTACAATCAAAGTTGTAAATCGCAGGGCATTGGCTTTGTTTTTGCTTAAGGTACAACCCGCCGTTCAAGAAATTCTCGAATGGCCCGATTCACTGAATCGAGAGGAAATCCAATCGATTCGGCCTGGGTGATAACTACGCATAGATTTTGATAATGAGCTGTTGGGCGGCACTGCGCGCGTACTGGGCGATAGCCCACCGATTTTCATATCCCGCGGCCATTTCTAATTCCAGTGCCCGCGAAAATTCGTCGGAGTGCTTGATGTCGGCCTCACCATGTTTCTCGATGTAGGTGAAATCCGTGCATCCACACTGCCGCGCCCGTTTTTCAAGATCGGGAATAAAGATCTTCGAAGTGTTCTCCAACACAGCTCCCAGAGCTACGCCATGTAACCCCCGAGTGGCCTTGTTGGCGAAAAGATCAAAGATAACCTGCACCTCGTGTTCGCTGTGGTCGCGATCTTCGTTCCTGGGCTTGGCATTGCACGACTTGGCGAACTCCAGCAACATTCCGCGATGATCTTCTAATCCCTCGCAACTCAAGTTGCTCAAAACAATGCTGTTGGCTTCTACATCCCGAGCGAAGGTGATTGCCAACCACTGCTGGAAGTTTCCCGAAATCGCCGCAGCGTAGCGAGCAATCACGATTTGCGAGTCGGTCTCGCATAAGCGTACGGCCTTTTCAATTCGCTCTTCAGCGACTTGAATAAACTCTTTGGCTTGCATGCGTACCCTCCCTTATTTTGTTGTAAAGTTATCACTTCAGAAAAATCTTCACTTGAAAATTTCTCTGAGGTGATGGGGAGATTTGCTGTCTCTCCCCTTGTTTTTGATTTGCGTTTGGTAACGCCTAATTGTCTTAGTCGCCGCGCCGTTCGGCCTCATGATGAGTTTCGAGTGCACGATAAGCTTCGACATTTTTCTTCACCCACCGAGTGAATTCTACGACTGGCAAACCGGCTTCTTTCGCTACCGCTTCGATCGTCGAAAAATCATCATCCATCATGTTATCGCCATTAGCGATGTGATGACAGTACTCATTGAGAGCAATGTACGTTTCCAGTTCCGAGCGAGGAACGCCGAAGTGTTCGGTAAACTTCTTGGCCCACTCGTAAAACTTTCCTGTCAGACGAGCGAGGCTGAGAAGCGGACTTGGTTCTTCGCCCCACGGCGCTTCAGCAGCGACGCGATTAATGAGTCCGTCAATCTCATCAAGGCGCACGATCGAAACCTTTGCCATGGGCTTTCGTTGCTGGCAACGATAGGGCAGTGCGGTCCTGAATCCAGAGTAATCGAGTCGATCTCTGATCAAGAACGCCAAGCAGAGAGACACCAGTTCACGCAGCAGGTCTTCGCAGTCGCCTGCGAAGCCGAGATTGTCGACGAGCAACTCTTGCTTACTCGCCATGACGTCTCCAGTCTCCAGAGAGCACATGACCCTGCCGAGCGTCTCGGGGTTCATCTTCCTGACATCACCGGCCGCCAAGTCCCACTTGATGTGCTCGACAAGGTTACTGGGGTAGTTTTGTTCTGCTCGCATCTTCAAATCGACCTGTTCGTAGTGGTTCTTGGCGATCAGATTGTTCGTCAGATTGAGAATGTACTCCCTCATGTTTATCTCCTTTCCAGAGATTTACTGTTCCCCATAATCGGGATCATTACTAGCGAAACATTCGCTTGGCATATGATAGGAACCAGAGGGTGGTTCCTGGACAGTCCGATACCGGAGTATCGATGCTTCTATCATATAACCTTCTATCAATCTTGTCAATCCCCAGGCTGTCGCACAATAAGTGTACCCTATTTTTAAAACGTTTTAAAAATAGGGTACGGCATTAAGTTTTTACTGGATTGCCGCGTGTCCGGCTTGTGAGCCGGCACTCGCAATGATAAAAAGTTGTTTCCGCGTTTTTCCGCGTAAATTTCTGCGTTATTCCGCGATGCACATAAATTTGGTATAATGTAATCAATGTAATTATGGAAGGCGAAAAGGCGACTCTATTTTTAAAATATTTGGCGGCGGCTTTGGCCGGCATCATTTTTGGATTTTTAGTAATCCAATTTCTTTACTATCTTCAATACGATAAAATTTCGGGAATGGTTTACACACTCCAAAACGGCAACTTTTCCGTTGAAGATTTTGTGGTGGTGGCTGCGTGCGCGTTTTTGGGCTTGGCTCTAGGACACATTGTTATGATACGCGGTTTGGTGGCGACCCAGCGTTCCCATTTAGACGACCTGCAACAGGAAATGACCGACAAAGACAAACTGCTTGGCTACGCGGCTCATGTTTTGCGCACACCGGCCACCAGCATCAAATGGGGAATGGAAAGTGTTTTGGATGAAGATTACGGACCGGTTTCAAAAGAACAAAAGGATATTTTAAAAAAAATTTATGGCAGCACGCGGGAATTGCTGGACTTGGTGGAAAACTACATTGATTTGTCAAAGCTAAAATTGCACATTTTCCAGGTTTCCCTTGCCATGGTGCCGGTGGATGCCGCTGAGCAAAGCATAAAAAATATCTTGGAAATTTATAACATCCAGGCGAAAGCAAAAAACATTACCATTGATTATGAATTTGAAGCGCCAAAAGACTTGGCATCAACTCCGTTTGTTCTGCTAGACAAGCAACGGTTTATCAATAGCATAGAAAATATCGTGGAGAACGCCATAGACTACAGTAGTGCGGGCGGCAGCATCAGCATCAGGGTGGGTATTAAAGAAAACCATTTTTTTGTCACCGTCAAAGATACGGGCATTGGCATTGGCAAGGAGGATCGGGACAAGGTGTTTTCTGAATTTTTCCGGTCAACGCGAGCCCGCCAGACCAAAAATTTTGGCAGCGGGATTGGGCTGTTTTTGGTCAAAGTGGTTATTGATGCCCACAATGGAAAAATTTGGTTTGAGTCCGAAGAGAATAAGGGGACAACGTTCCACGTCCAAATTCCTTTGCAAAATGACGTGATGAAGCCGGAAGAAAAAATGGAAGTGTTTTTGAAGAATGTGTAATAGATTAATGGAATCGTGGAAGCAAAAAATCGCCTTCGGGCGATTTTTTGCTTCCATTTTTCGCGTTGTTTCGCGGGATGCTGAGCGTCCCTGCCCCGCTCAGCGGGGCGTTTGGTTTCGCGTCTGTTTCGCGATTTTTCTTACCGTTGCATACTATCCGCCGCAAAGCTGGTGCTCGGAGCGCCCTGCGATTCCTTCTGATAGTGCCGCCCCAATAACACCGAGATAGTTAAAATAATCGGAGAAATAAAATTAAACAATCCGAAGAAAAACACCGACCCGGCCAGCGTCGCCACTTCCGAGGCCACGCAGCAAGTCATCACTCCCAATCCCCCGCCCACCGCTTTGACTTTCACCCAGCGTTCGTGAGCGCGAAGGCCAACCAAAAAGACGAAAAAGCCGGTGACGATTCCGTTGATGCCAAGGTTAATCCACAAAATCAACGGAGCGATGCTTTTAAATCCTGTCGGCGAAAACACAATCCACAAAAACAAAAGCAACGACACTACCAGCATGATGTAAAAAATGGTTTCCCGCAGAGACTTGGAAAACACCGTCAGCGGGAACTTGAGCATGAAAGTAGAAGCCACCAAAAACGAAAACACTCCAAGATCAATGAGCAGAATGTTGTTTAGGTACATCCCAAAACTCATGAACGAAAGCGTGAAAACCATGTTCAGCAAAAACGCAAACAAGCTGATGGTCATTTCGTCTTTGGCGTTTTCTTTAAACACCGTCAGGTAAAACACAATGGTGCAAAGGCCAAAACTTACCGCGGCCGCCCACATCAAAACAATAGGTGTGGGAAAGCCAAATAGCGCAAGAGGCATGCTTTCTGATGCAAATAATAGCCTCAAACTTCAGAAACAGAGGCATATGTCCATAAGTGCCGATATTTCTGCCAGTTAAGGCGATTACTACAACGTTAATAATAAAATTTTTAAAATCGGATCACAAAATATTTTCTATTTTGGTAATAACTTCGTCAATGGTTGACTGGGCTTTAATCAGGTAATCGGCCGCGCCAAGTTTCAAACCCTTTTCAATGTCTTCTTGCTGGCCCAAGTTTGACAGAATAATCACCGGAATAGAGGCAGTGGCAGGGTCTTTTTTGGCTTTGGTCAGCACGTCAAAACCGGTCATGCTGGGCAACAGTAAGTCCAACAGCACCAAATCCGGCTTTTTTTCCTGCATTTTTTTTAGCCCTTCTTCCCCATCCAGCGCCTCCAGCACGGAATATTCTTTAGAAACCAGTTTTTTGCGCAACAATTCCCGGAAAAATTCCTCGTCTTCAATGATTAAAATATTTTTTTTCATAAAATGTGATACCAATCTACCAATACCGCATGCCAATGATACTAATTTGGCGTATTTGCAGATTTTGATTATTTTACTATTTTACCCCGCCTCTAGCTTATTTAAAAGGGTGCCTGTGGATAACTTTGATTATAATGCCAATTTACTAATGACGTGCCAATGTTGCTAATACGTAACGTTACCGAATTGGCGTCATTGGCGACACTATTTGCATTATTGGCATTATTTTTTAGCGAGTGAGAGTGGTAAAGATTCGCAAATTTTTACCACCGAGCGAGCGACAAAAATATGCTTTGCATATAATCACAGTTACCCAAAAGTGAAGGTGAAGGCCTTAAATCCCGGCTGGTCAATAGTCATTTCTATTAAATGGTCAGTGTAATCTTCTGAATCAAACAGCGTATACAACTTTGAGGCTTGCACCGTAACCGGCGACTGCGACTTTCCATCAACGGTAATTTGCAAGGTGGCTGGCTTGTCGCTGGCCGCCACCATGAACACTTTGCCCGAATGGAATTTCAAATTAATCTGTCCGGTATCTGATAAAAGCAAGGCATTTTGGCCGGAAAATTGCCATCGGCCGCCCAAACTAAAATGATTCAACGCGATGTTTTGGTCAAGCGTGTAATTTTTGGGGCTCAAAAAAGAAGACTGGCTCGGTGTTAAGTTTTCCAGACGGTCAGTTCCAAAATACATTTCCGGCGAACCTATTTTGCTCAAATTTTCTTGGTTGACGCTTGCCTTTGCGGCGCCGATGCCAAGCAAATATCTGATAGTGGCTTCGGTTTTGTCATAATCCCCTTCCCCAAAATGCTCTTCTACAATTTGGCCTTTTTGGTTAATTAAATATTCGGCCGGCCAATACTGGTTGTTGTACGATTTCCAAATGGCGTAATCATTGTCTTGTACCACCGGATAATGGATGCCAAATTGCAAGACAGCATTTTTTACATTTTGGGTATCTTTTTCAAATTGAAATTCCGGAGTATGAACACCAATCACTACCAAGCCTTTGTCTTTGTAAGTGTCGTACCATTTGGTTGTGTATGGCAACGTGCGGATGCAGTTGATGCAGGAATAGGTCCAAAAATCTACCAGCACCACTTTGCCTTTCAAATCGGCGATGGTCAGCGGAGCGCTATTGATCCAGGTGCCGCCGCCAGTAAAATCCGGTGCCTTGCCATAGTCGCCAAGCACCACCGGCGCGTTGGCATCTTGTTGGCTACTTTCTGTCGGAGCGCTTATGGTAAGTTTGGCATTGTGCTCTACATAAATCCCAGCCAAAAATATCAGGGCAATAACAAATAAAATGTAAATATAAATTCTTTTGGTCATAAATAAATGAGATACCAATTTACTAATACGCATGCCAATAATACTAATGCCGCACGTTCGTATTGGTATTATTGGTATGACCGCGCCGCTCGGCAAGATGCGAGGTGTAATTGACCGCAGTCAATTCGTCCCATCTCCGGGCGGCGCGGATTAGTATATTGGTATCGCTTAGAATTTGGGATTTAAAATGGGAAAATATTGGAATAGTAACGCATATAATTTGGTATCATAGTTAAAATACATCAGCAAAGCAAGGGCAATAATCAAAATGCCAAAAATCTGTTCCAGTAAGCGTGAATATCGGGCAATCACTTTAACTTTTTGGGAAACATACTGCCCGCCAAAAGCAATGATAAGCATCGGCACACCCACGCCCAAAGAATAGGCCAATAATAAAATGGTAGCGGCGGCCAAATCTTTTTGCAAAGCAATTAAGGTTAAAATAGCGGCCAGCACCGGACCGGCGCAAGGTGTCCACACCAAGCCCAACGTCGCGCCCAGCAAAAACGCACTAAAATTTCCTTTATTGCCAAGCCCGGCTTTGACGCTTGCCTTGGAAACCAGCGGAGTTAATCTGACCGCCAGCAATTCAAAAGGTTTTGGCCACACCAACAGTAAGCCGAAAATCACTAGTGCAACAATTCCTGCGATGCGGACAATGTTGGCATCAAACCCGATATACCTTGCCAAAAAAGATAATACAACAGCGGCCAGCGTAAAAACCAAAACAAATCCAAGGACAATAAAAATCGGCCGCAACTTATTGCTCCGACTCAAAGAAGTTCCCAGCAAAACCGGCAATAAAGGCAAAGTGCAAGGAGCCGCGATAGTCAATAAGCCAGCCAAAAAAGCAAAAACAATTTGGAGCATATTGAGCTATTATACAAAAACTATACAAAAAAAGAAGCCTTGGGTCAAACATGTACCACCTTGAATTAAATAGCGCAAGAATCGCGCAAACAGTCGCGCAAGAAGTTGTCAGGTTAACGAAATCACGGCGGCGCGGCTTTAGCCGCGCCGCCGTTTCCGCGTTGATTCAGCGTTTTGATCAGCGTAATTTCAGCGGCGTTTTAATGCTTCACGCTCGCCAAAAACAAGTCCAACAAGTTTCCTCTTACTATGATGTCCGATGCTTTTACGGTGTCTGATTGCTTTTCATATATATCTTTGCAATCGGCAACTGGCAAGGGCGATTTTTCGGGGAGTTTTACGCAGGTGCCATGACCAAAGACTCCGTCACTATCGGCAACAAAGGCCAGGGTTTGGGTTTTGATGGTGTTGATGGTGCCCGACCCGATATTGCGCAAAACCACCAGCGGATCTTTGGCGTTAAAAATGTCCTGGCCCAAAATATCTTTGGGCGGCGTAACTCCTGCCAAATTAGCAATAGTGGGAAATAAATCCAGGTGGCTGGCTGGGGCGATAACTTCCTGATTCTTAATTCCGGAATTCAAAATAATCAGCGGCACCTGACTGTGCGTAAGACCCAAAAATGTTTTATCCTCGTTGCCAACTACATCAGCGATGCCAGTGTAGCTTCCGTGGTCGCCGTAAATAGCAATGACGGAATTTTTAAACCAGGGTTCTTTTTTCAACCCGTCCATAAATTCGCCAAGCGCTTTATCCATGTAGTGGATGGATTGCAAATATTGCTGTTGAGTGTAGTCAAGCTGATCATGACCGGACAAGTCCAGCGTTTGCAAATCGTCAGGCAATTCAAAGGGCGTGTGCGAACTTTCGGTAATGAGCGTGGAAAAAAACGGTTGCTTAAAACTTTCCATTTTCGGTAAAGATTGGAGCAAAAAATCTTCGTCGCCAAGCGGAGATGGCCCTTTGCCAATGGGCCGGGACTCAACATAATTATCTTCGCTGATTTGCTCTTGGTATCCTAAATTGGGGTACATGTTGGACCGATTCCAAAAAGTCGGCACGTCGCCGTGCAAGGCGCTGGCGCTGTATCCATTTTTTACCAAAAGCTGCGGCAAAGCGTTGTAATGATTTTGGGCGTAGTCCACAAACACCACGTCGTCTTGCAAAGGATATAGGGAATTTAACGTGGAAAATTCGGCGTCAGCCGTATTGCCCGGGCCAACCTGGGTGTAGTAATTAGAAAAATACAACCCTTCTTTTGCCAGCGCGTTTAAGTTTGGTGTAATTTCTTGCCCGTTGATGCTTTGATTGATGACGGCGTTTTCCAGCGATTCAATTTGGATAAAAATAATGTTTTTTCCTTTATCAATGCCAAAATATTTTCCGGGTTTTTGAGCAGCTTGGTTTTTGCTCCATTGCTCCAAAAAGGTTTTGTCGGCGGCGTTGACCAAGTTGGTTCTGACGGCATATTTAAACGCATCTTCCAACGTAAAGTTGACAATGCCGATTTTTTGAACCAGCGAATTTAAATCATACACGTCTTTGTACAAGCGGCTGGAACTGCCCCACTCCCGTTTTTCCTGGCTGAATAAAAAATAGTATCCGCCAAAAGCAATGACGGCAATCAGTGCCATCGCCGCCAGCTTTTCTTTTTGCAATAAAATTATTTCCTGGAAGTTTTTGCGCTCTTCAATAATCCAAACCACAACGACCAATCCGAAGCCGCCAAAAAAAAGTAACAGGTTTGGCGACAAAAGCCCTTTGGCAGTTCCTTTAATGGCTAAGGCCTGCCCAATGTAGGCCACCGCCGAAACCTGCCAGAAACTTTTTCCATACTGAAAAAACATAAACTGGGTAGCTAAAATCAGCGCCACCAAAAAAGCCATAACGCACAAATACAGATATTTGCTCCGTTTTTTAAACAACAAAGCTGGGCCAAATAAAATAAGCCCCAGCGAAAAGCTCACCCACAAAAGTCGCAAAAGATACTTGCCAGAAAAAAGCCCCAGCCACTGGTTAAAAAGATAATTTTGCAAAGCAAAAAACGCGGCAAGTGCCAGTGGCAACCATACGGCGCGCGCATATCGCCAAAATCGCTGGGGATAAGAAAATTCCATTGAGGGGCTAACTATTAATGGCGTTACGTTGCCCAAAAAAAGAAGTGCCGGGCGGAAAAATGCGTATCAACTTTGCTTGGACCCGGCCTTGGGAATCGGGAGCGCCAATAACTACAATGGTATCATTGATTTTGATGTCCGGCAATTTGGCAGCACCCGCGCTGTTTACCACAATGGTAGTTGGCAGAGCCACCACGGTTTTTTCCAAGCCGTCTTGGCCTTTGACTATTAGATTATTGCCATCAATGCTAAGCACTTGACCAAAGATCCCGTGGCCGGCGGTAAAATCGCGATCCGGAAAGTTGCCGAAAATTCCGCGGCTGGGCCCACCAAAATTGCGGTGGTAATTCTCCGCCCAGCGAAAAGAAAACGCGGCACGCTGCTGGCCGACAAAAATTCCTACGCCAAACACAAACGCCAAAACCGCAAAACACATGATGGCAACAATCACTAATTTTAAGATGTGCAAAGTAGTTTTTTGCGCCTTTGGTTTTTCTTCCATGGTTATATGAGATTATATTTTATATATTTTAATAAAATTCCTTTCCGGTGAATGAATAACCTGATGGTAAATAAAAATAGCGATAGGTTAATGGCAAAAAATACTAAGCTTGTGACCGGCAGAGCTTCCAGGATAGACAAGGCTACGTCCTGCCACAAGACAAGTGAAAAACGCAGGTTCCACATCGGCGCGCTGATAAAATAGTTGATGCCCGACGCTCTCCACTGGCTGGCAACCAAGGAAAAAGAAAACGGCAAAATGGCGGCGGAAATAACAAAAAGAAAAAAGAAAGCAACCAGGATCTGCTTTGTCTGATGAGACTCCTTTTCTTTGCCGATGGCGCATAAAATCCGGTCAAAAAGACCGTCGCAAGGTTCGCCAGTTTTGGTATTTTGGAAAGAGGTTTGAGGCAACATAGTAGTACCATCAGTACGAAAAAAACCCACCATTGGGTTCATCTTAACGCGATACTAATCTACCAATGTCACATGCCAATGATACTAATAAAAAACGTGTGTTCGTTATTGGTTTCATTGGCATGGCCGCCGCGCCCCGCAGGCGCGGCGGATTAGTAGATTGGTATCGCTATTTTGGAATTTTTTTTCAGTAGTACCAAACCGCGCCGATGCCGACTCTTGATGGTGTTAATGGGCTCCTGCAGACATTCGGCAATTTCGCGGAAGTTTAAATATTGGTAATAGTAAAGCCACAGCACCGTATAGTACTTTGCCGAAAGATTTTTGATGGCTTCTAAAAATAATTCGCGCGAACGCCGAGCTTCTGAAATTTCGCTTGGCAAAAGCGCTTTATCCGGCACCAGGTCTAGCAAAATGTTTTTGCCTTCTTCATTTTCAAAATGGGAAAACGGCACGGACTTTTTCTTTTTTAAAAAATCTAAAGCAGTATTTTTGGCGATGGTATAAAGCCAGGATTTAAAATTCTTGGTTTGATCTATGTGCTTGGCATTACGCCAGACTTTCAAAAAGGTTTCCTGGGTAATGTCTTCAGCCATTTCTTTGTTGTTGACATAGCTTTGGACAAAACCATAAATCGGCGCCAGGTACCGGCGCACCAGCGCGTCAAGCGATTTTTCATCGCCCTTAAGATAATTGCTAATGAGTTCTTGATCGGAATATTCCTTCATACCATTTGTACTTTAACCTACCATTTTGAAAATTGCAATGAGGCTACGAAATACGAATTTTTACGAATATACGAAAACCAGCGTTTACACATTCGTATATTCGTAATAAATTCGTATTTCGTAGCTCTTTTTACGCGAAGCCCGGGAAAAAGTCGGTTTTGATGTGGCTCTGGTGGACGCCCATTTCTTTGAGCGACGCCTTAAATGAATCAATCATTGCCTTGGGGCCTGAAATATAAAACATCCGTTCCTGGTAATCGGGCACGTTTTTCAAAATCATTTTTTTATCAATCATTCCGCTGCGGCAAGGAAAATCGGCAGGCAAGCCGGCCGCGTCCAAAAGCACATGCACCGTGGGAATGCCAAGCTTTTCTTGGGCCGCGGCAAATACTTCGCGGTAGGCAATATCAGAAAACGTGGTGTTAGCGTAAAAAATAATGATGTCGCGTTTTTCATTTTTATCCAAAAGATATTTTACCATGCTCCGGAAAGGCGTGATGCCAATGCCGCCGGCAAGAAACACCAGCTTTTTTGTTTTGTCGGCGGGCAAGGTAAAATCCCCGGCAAGCTGGCCGGCGACAATATGCTGGCCGGGCGCCAGATCCTGGAGCGCTTTTTTGTAGGAACTGTGCTTTTGATAAAACTTAACGCCGATGCGCACCTGGTTTTCCGTAGGCGAAGAAGCGATGGTAAAATATCTTCGCATTCCCCTATTGTCTTGGGATCCATGGCCCAAGGTCCATTCCAAATATTGACCTGGAGTAAAGCGCAAAGGCTTTTTGGGAGTAAAAACAAATTCAAAAGTGCGATTGGCGATGGGCCGTTTTTCTTGCAACGTCAAGACTAATTTTTGCTTGGGGCTTGCAATGTAAGAAACTATATTGCAAGCAAGTAGAGCCAGCTCCGGACTGAACGATACACCAAGAATATTGATAAACGGCGCGAAAAGCACGCCTGCCAGCGCGCCATAAACGATGCGTAAATTCTTTTTTGGCGGCGTAGTGGCCGGTTCCGTAAGCATCACAAAAGCAAAAAACATCCAGGGCGAATCAAATACGAGTTCCTTTACAATAATCGCCATCTGCTGGCCGTGCCAAATACTATATCCCAAAATGAGCGCCAGGGAAACCGCAAAGAAACTCAACACCAGATCCCAGCGCTGGAGCTTGCGCGCGATTAAAAATCCAACAACGGCTACCAGCGGCGCCATCCAAACGTTTCCAATCCACCAGCTGGCATACTGACCGGTAACCATCGCCGCCGCTACAACCCCGAAAGCCGCTGGATTAAAAATGTGCTTTTTTCGGATGGCCAGTAAATACTTTGAGGCCATAGCACCAACGCTTGCCACCGCCAAAAATAAAAAATGGCTCAAAGGTTTTGCGGGAGAAATAATCAGCGCCAAAATAAAAACGGTGATGTACACCGATTCCACATTAGACGGCGCGCGAAAAAGATAAGCCAAAAGCTGGTTTGAAAAGTAGCAGAACAAAAAAATCAACAGGGCGCAAAAGGCAAGGTCAACGGGCTGGTAGGGCAAGATGCCCAGCAAGCTTAAAGCAAGGGAGGCGACCCATAAAAAAATCAGGCACCAGAAAGTCAACCGGTACATGGTGATTTGGTTTAAAAAATTGTCTACGAAAATCATTACTGTTTTTACAAAAAGAACGATACTCTAATTCTGACGATCGTTAAAATTAGAGTATCACGTATTGGTGAAAGTTATTGGTCATGGTGGCCATTTTATTTTTATCTACCATGTAGGCCGCCAAGCCCTGGCGCTTTTGGATAAAACCAATCCCCTCTTCTTGCATAGCAAAAGCGGCCGTGGCAAACCGGTCGGCTTCGTAAACATTGGGGCCGACTACCGTGATACTGGCCACATCAGCAACAGTTGCTTGCCGATTTTTTGGGTTATAAATGTGCGCGCCCCTTTCATAATTGCCCGACGTAGCGATCCCCTCATTATGTTTTAAAAAAACTGCCTTGATGATTTCTTTGGTGTTAAAAGGATTTTTGATGCCGACTTTCCAGCCGCCGCCGCTGGGTCCAAGCCCCGCCACCTGAATATCGCCGCCGGCCTCAATGTAAAAATTTTTAGCGCCGGCATCCGTTAATAATTTGGACGCGTTCCAAATCGCCCAGCCTTTGACAATTCCCGACGGGTCAAGCCGACCTTCGTTATTTACAATATCAAAATAGCCATTGGTTTCTTCTTTGGTTTTTTGAGCCAACGCAAAAATTTCTCGCATATCTTCACTCCAAGCATTTTCTGGCAAAAGTCCGTCGTTGATTTTTTCAATCTCGCTGATTTTTTTGTAGGTGCTGAACGTTTGGTCCACGTAAGCAAAGTAATCAAACACTTTTTCTGTCATCGCCGCCGCCAAAGAATCGGGTTGGCCCAAAATTTCAACCGTCACCGGCATACCCATGATGATCCTGATTTCTTTCATATTAGATGGCTTTGGAAAGCGCGGATGAGAGCGATTGGATAAATCCTTGGGTGGTCTGGGTGGCGCCCGAAACGATATCCACGTTGGCGCTCTGGGCTTTTATGGCTTCAGCAACCAGCAAGGGCATGGCCTGGTTGGAAACCTCAGTGGTGTGGCCAGGCGTGTTTGGATATTGCAAAAACTTAATATCAGTGATGACGTGATTTTTGATGGTCACCTTCACCTGCACCGGTCCGTAAAAAGCGTCAGCAACGGCGCCGGTGTATTGACCATCTTTATAACCGCTGGCAGTTTGGGGCGTTGAGCTGACAATCGGACTGGTTTGCGGCGGCGAAGCTTCGGAAGATGTGATAGCGATAGGAGCAACTTTGGCGGGGTTTTGGTAAAATTCCTGGTAGGCGATATACCCGCCAAGCCCGACACAGGCCAATAAAGAAAGTGTGAGTGTTATTTTTTTCATAGCATTAGTTAAAATTCCAAAATCTAAAAACTGGATTGCCGCGTGTCCGGCTTGCGAGCCGGCACTCGCAATGACGACAAACGAACGTCATCACCGTCATTGCTAATCACTTGAGCCTTTAGCCGCGAGCGAAGCGTGGCGGGAAGCAATCTTGTTTAGAATTTAAAACATTAGAATTTGGGATTTGTTTAGAATTTAGAGTTTAGAATTTAGAATTTATTTTATTTATACGATTTTTAGGTAAAAAAAGCTTCAACATGAGCCTGCTACTATTCTATCAAAAATAATAAGAAAACGTAAGCCGCGTCGTCTTGTATTATAGACCTCTTGTAAAATAAGGCTTTACTGCAAATAAAGCCTTTGGACGTAAAATACGCAATAATTTTTCGGCGGACCCTTTGGGTAAGCCGAAAAATTCTATCGTATTTTCCGCCCGCAAAGTCTTTATTTTCGTACGAAGCCTTATTTTGCAAGAGGTCTTATGGTCGACGTACTATTCATTCATTAATTTTATACCCTGAATTACGAAACTCTTTCGTGGGATTTTGCTCAAATTTGGCTGATGGAAATTTGATAGAATTTTTATGCTTAGCTACGCATAAGCATAAAAATTATTGCGAATTTCCAGCCCGAATTTGGGCAAAATCACCGAAAAATCGTTTAGTATGAGAGGTTTGTAATTCAGGGTAACCTACTTTGAATCACGAAATGCTTTCTATGGGCATTTGGTAATTCAAAGCATACATTATGAATCTCGCAAAAAAGACCGTTTTTTTCATTGCTTTGGCGGCGGTGGCGCTGACGGCTTTGTATGTTTCCATGCCCGTGCACGCCATCACACTCGATGACCAAATAGCGGCCATCAGAGCCCAAATTGCCGCTCTGCAAAACCAGCTTCAGCAGCTGTTGGGTTTGCAAAACAATCCCCAACCCGTTTGGTGCCACACGTTTAATACCAACCTTAGGATAGGCGAAAGCGGACCGGAAATAGCAGCCCTGCAAACTGCCTTGTCTAAAGAAGGCTTGTTCACCCAGACTGCAAGCAACGGCTTTGCCACCTTTGACGAACCGCTGGCTTCCGCGACGGTTGCCTTCCAGGAAAAGTTCGCTTCTGAAATCCTGGCACCCAGCAACCTGACCCACGGCACCGGCTTTGTGGGAAACGCCACTCGGGCCAAGTTAAACGCCCTGTTTGGATGCAACGGCAACATTACTAATACCGGAGACGACCTTCTGATAAACAGTGTTTCCGGCCCAACCAGCTTAGCGGTCAACCAAACCGGAACCTGGACCATCAATGCCAGCGACCCGGATGACGCGCGCTTAAACTACTGGGTAAATTGGGGAGACCGAATGCCCTTGATGCCCGGCCTGATGACGCCCTTTAGCCAAACGGCAAGTTTCACCCACAGTTACTTTACCGCGGGAACCTACACCATCACCTTCCGCGTCAGCGATACGGAAGGCAACGTGGCTACGCAAACCGCGACAGTAACGGTTGGCAGCCAGGGAAATCTCGCTCCAACAGCCAACAGCCAGAGCATCAGCACTAACCAGAACACCCAAGCCCAAATCACCCTGACCGGCAGCGACCCGCAAAATTTGCCGCTTACCTTTATGGTAGTTTCCAATCCGGCTCACGGCAGTTTGACCGGAACCGCGCCAAACCTGACCTATACCCCAAACGCTAACTTTACCGGCAACGACAGTTTCACCTTCAAGGTTAACAACGGCAGCCAAGACAGCAACATCGCCACCGTGTCCATTATGGTCAACGGGTCGGGCAATTCCAACCGAACCCCCGTCATCACCAGCGTTTCCGGACCGGTTAGCCTTGCCATCAACCAAACTGGAACCTGGACCATCAGAGCCAGCGACGTTGACAGCAACACCCTGACCTATTCGGTCATGTGGGGCGACGAAGGCCAGATGAGGGCAATGATGGCAAGCCCTATTATATCTTCGGGGCAAACCGCAACCTTCACCCACAGTTACGCAGCCGCGGGGACCTACACGGTGGTGTTCCATGTCATGGATAGCTCGGGCAACACGGCTACCAGCACGTTGACGGTATCGGTTTTTGGTTCCAGCAGCGGACAGAACCAGCAAAACTCGGTGTCCGTTATGGACAGCTTTTTCTCGCCAAGAACCATTATCATTTCCGCCGGAACCACCGTCACCTGGACCAATATGGGGTCTATGAACCACACCGTGACCGCTGATAACGCTTCGTTTGACAGCGGCGCCTTGCCACCAGGCAGCACCTTCTCCAGAACTTTCAACACCCCGGGAACCTTCAATTACTACTGCAGGTTCCATGGCGGACCTGGAGGCGTGGGAATGTCGGGCGTAGTGATTGTCCAGTAGATTGATTGTCCAAATTGCCCAGCAAGATTGAATGGAATGAATTCCCAGCGCAAAACAAAAACCTTTGAAAAAGGGTTTTTGTGTTACTTGTAATAATCGAAGCCGAATGCGGAAAGCATTTTCGTTTCATTTTTAAACCGTACCCTAAATTTACAACGTTGTAAATTTAGGGTACGGTTTAAAAGCACTTTTCCAAACGTCGTCATTCCCGCCGCAAGCGGGAATCTAGGAGTGACATTGATTACTCTGGATCCCAGGTCACAACCTGGGATGACACGGTGTAAGTACGATATAGAGTAAAACGGAAACGTTTCCTTTTTACTCTATATATCGGGTTGATAATGAAAATGGAGGATATTTTTTCATTTTAAAACCGTACCGCAAATTCACAACGTTGTAAATTTGCGGTACGGTTTGGCGAATAGATATACACATAGCCCCTATGCGTCAAAAATAGCGATACGACTTTAAAACTTCATGTTTGAGCTTTCTAGTATTGCCGTGTTTGAGTAGTCCAAGATACGAACTTATGGTTTGCAGGTTTGGCGACCCGGAAAGTTTCCTTAGCATTTTTCTTTTGGTGGCGGTTCTTAAAATGCGGTGGTCAAAAAAATTCACCCAGCCCAGAAAATCCACGCCCGACGATAAGGTTTTGATAAACACCTTATCGGGATGCAAGGTAAGTTCCAATCGGCTTTGCAAAAATTCGGCTATGGCAGGAATGAGGCTTTCCAAATACTGTTTATCTTCTGAAAAAATGACAAAATCATCGGCGTATCTGATGTAACACTTCACTCTCAACTTGTGTTTTGCAAACTGGTCAAATTCGTTCATGTAGATATTGCAAAACAGCTGGCTGGTCAGGTTCCCCAGCGGCAGACCCGTCTCGGGCCTGCCGCTGTCAAAACTGCCGATGATTTCCTGAAGCAATTCCACAATCTTCTGGTCTCCAATTCGTTGAGCTAACAGTTGCAATAATACTTTTTGGTCAATGGAATGAAAAAACTTTCTAATGTCACACTTTAAAATATAGCAAGCCCTGGTGTTATTTTTAGAAACAATCCGGCTAAATTTCAAAAACCGTTCAATAGCTCGATGGGTGCCTTTGCTATTTTGGCACGAGAACGAATCGGCAATAAACGTGCGTTCAAAAAACGGATACAAAATTCGATACACGGCATGGTGCAAAAGCCGGTCGCGGACAGTGGCTTTGTGGATGACGCGAGGCTTGGGGTCGGATATGCGAAATACTTGGTAGCCGCCGTGCCGGTAGGTGCCATTGATAAGATCGCCGTGCAGTGATAGGATATTATCCATCAGGTACAACTGGAATTCCTGGACATCGCGCTTGCCGCGTTTGCCGCGCAAAAACTCCTGCCAGGCCGAAAGCAGGTTTTCAATATTAATTAACGTTTCAAAATTATGGCTCAAAACAATTTTCATAGCAACGCTTCTTCTAATCCCCCCCCCCCATCAGTTTGGGTTGAGCATCATCCAAAAGTTAGTCCAGACTTACAAAGTGTGGCACAACTACTTGGACGACTTTCCCAAGAAATCCCGTTACACCCTAGGGCACAAGATAGATGATTTATTTTTGGAAGTGATAGAAAATATCATCAAAGCCGGCTATGCCACCAAAATTGAAAAAGAGATTTTTCTTAAAAGAGCTTCTGTCAACCTGGATGTGCTGAAATTTTTTCTGCAATTATGTTGGGAAATAAAAGTGCTGGAAAATAAGCCTTACATCAATCTTTCCGAAAAATTAAACGAAATAGGAAAAATGCTGGGAGGATGGCTAAAATCGGTGCAATAAATTGGTATCGCGGCGGCGCGTAGCGCCGCCGCTTTTTTATTGTAAAAAGAAAACTCCGCTCAAAGCGGAGAAACAAAGAGAGTTGCGGACGCCGGCGACGAACCAATTGTCATTCCAATCGTTGTAGTTGCGATTGACATTCACGTTGCGCTCGTCGTCGTTCCACCGATTGAACGCGGCCGGTATTGTGCAAAACATCATCCGTACCACTGCCATGGAAGTTTTACCATCGCATTCAACACTTCAGAACTTGCCAGGGCTGTACCTATGCTTTAATGCTTTGTACCAAGTATCTTTGTTTTTTTAAAAATCAGGCATGACGCTTCTGGAAGCCGCAGACGGGGCGAATTCACCTCGCGTCTCGCTAGCCACCAAAAATCCGCATGATCCTGAAATATAGAATTCGACCGTCTGAAGCTGCAACAAACCGGAAAAATATCACTTGCGTCATTCACTCCACCGTCCACGACCGCAGACCTATATTAGCCTACTATCCACTTACCATTCTACACATTCAAAGAATATTTGCAAAAAAAGAAGCTCGTTTCGCGCAAGCGCGAAACGAGCCTTTGTGCCAAGGTGCCAAGAATCTTAGCAAGAGCTAAGGCTTCAAGCGACCAAGGGCTTTTTTTGATACTTGCGGACGCCGGCGACGAACCAACGGCCATACCAATCGTCGCAGATGCGATGGATACGCACGCCGCGCCCGTCGACGAACCACCGACCGAACGCGGCATAACACCAATTGCCATTGGCATCCTTCCAATGAGTGGCATTTGGCATTTGGTCAGCGAAAGCCGGATCGGCTTCATTGACAGCCGCGAGCGAGTAGGGGTCGGCAGACTCCATGCCGCGTAGTTCGCACTGGCGCTCCATCTCTTCATCGCTCATCAAGCCATCTTGATAAGCTGATGCGTCGGGCTTAAAGAAGCAGACCTCTACTTCTTCGCCGTCACCACGGGGCATGGCGTCTACGACCTTGCGGTCGGTGTACTGCCTGCGACCGGTGGCGTCCAACATTTGCTGGGGCGTGCGAGAGCGATTCACCTTCACGCGGCGGACGATCATATTACTGACCGCCTCCACGCGACGACGGAAGACGGCAAACTGCTCGCCTGCCAGTTCCGCCTGGCCAAGAACTTCTTGGACAGCTTCCGAGTTAAACTCGGGACTGTGTTTTTCCAGCAAAGCCCGGTAGTTTGCCACGGCCTTGTCGACTTGGCGCGCGGTTGTTACCCGAAACTCTGCAGATGGGGTCATGATCTTTGTCATGGCGTCATCCCTTTCATTGGAAAAAGCATCACTAGGATCTGTCGAAATTGACAGTCATAGCCAGAAACCAACAATATTACGCACAAGCCTCGGCATCTGCGCAAAAAAGGTTGTAGGCTTTTGGCTATGACTGTGTTGTAAGCTTATTTAGCTGTAAAAGAGCTACTTTTTGACTAGCTTAATGATACACTTTCTCAAGATACATGTCAAGCCCCAGCGGTGCCTTCGGGAGCACCGTCATTGCGAGTGCCGGCTCGCAAGCCGGACACGCGGTCCCGATGGCGTAACCATCAGGGATCCCGTATGCCGCCCAAGCGGCATCGGGACAATCCAGTCGTCATTAGGAAGATTGCTTCGGTGCGCCTCGACCAGCTGAGCTGGCCAGACCCGCTCAGCGGGTCGCAATGACGGTGACGGAGTTTCATTTTAAAACCGTACCGCAAATTTACAACGTTGTAAATTTAGGGTACGGTTTAACGTGGCTCTGGAATTTGATTTAGCAGCAATCTATCGAAACAATAAGATTACAAAGGATTTTCGCCGCGGATGACTCTTACCAACACCAAGATGATGGCTACCACCAACAGAATGTGGATGAAACCATACACGGTGTATGAGGTGATAAGCCCCAAGAGCCACAGTGCGATTAAAATAAAGGCGATGAGTAGCAACATAAGTTTTTGAAATTCCAAATTACAATATACAAATTACAAATCCATTTGCCTGCCCTGAGCTTGTCGAATGGGTTTGTGATTTGTGGTTTGTGGTTTGGGATTTATCGTTTAGGGGGCGGAACTTTCGCTCCCCGTTTTCTTGCTTCGGACAAACCGATGGCGATGGCCTGCTTTGGGTTTTTTACTTTTTTGCCACTGCGGCCTGACACCAGTTTACCCCGCTTGTATTCACGCATGACTTTGCCCACTTTTTGCTGAGCCTTCTTGCTATATTTTGGCATAGGAATATGAAAATAAAATTAACACCCTGTGTGCCATAATCGCCGATCGGCGATTATGGCACATCAAACCTTTGCGCGACCTTTGTCATAATATGGGACGACGCAAGGTTACCAGGCTTTCATATTTTTCCTTCAACCAGTACCGACCATTCTGTCGCTTCGCTCCTTAGAAGCACCCAGAGGGTACCCGGGTTTCTAACGTCTCCGCTTCGCGGGACTGTTTTCCTTCACGGAAGGGATTCCTCCCTTCCGACCTATCCCTGCGAATGGTGGTTTTGGTTTCTAAGTTTTAGACTGAAACAGTTTCTGAGCTTCGTTCCAGATTTCTGGCTTTCCCTGCGTTTCCTTTAACCAAAACCAACCATTCTGTCACGGCTTTGCCCGCGGGCAAAGCCGCTCCTTCACAACCCTCGGTTTTGAATAATTTCCTACACAGGAGGAAATGCTTTCCTCCCGACCCCTCCATTCGAATGGTGGTACTGGCTACTTCACGCCATCATTAAAAAGTTTTTTTGCCTCCTCCCAAACCTGTGGCTTATTCTGTTTCTCTTTAAGCCAGTACCACCATTCGCTTCCCCAAAAGTAAAAGGTATCAAGGCCGGTTTTTTTGGCAAAGGCTACGTTTTCTTCAAAGAGCGCTGGGTTCATGGATGCAAATTGCTCGGAAAGCGGAGCTTCCAAAAACGGTCGCGAGGCCCAAGGCTCGGCCTGCAATTCTATGCAAATCACTTTCTTGCCAAACTTTTCCTGAATCAAAGCCGCCTTCTTTTTGTAAACCGCCGGATTTAAAAACGAGTACGAAGCGTCAAAACCAAATGTGTCCTTGATGCCCACCCAGGCGTTCCGATACATAGTAATTCCCACAATGTCTCCAATACGCGCGGCGCGGGACCAGTCTGACAATTCTCCTGAATCAGAAATAATAATTTGGCGCGAAGGATCCAGCGATTTTACCAGCGCCACCTGGGCCTTTAAAAAATGGTCGCTTTGATAATACCAATCCGGACACTGGCCGAATTGCAAAAAAGGTTCGTTTTCCACCTGCCAATAGGCAATGGCTTTTGATCGCTTGTACCGGTTGACCACCGTCTGAATATAATGCAACAGTTCGCTTTGCTCTGCTTGCGCCGACAAAGAATTTACCCAGGCCGGACTATGGCATTCAGGCCAGCGTCCGGTTTTCAAACCGATAACGTAAATAATTTTGACTTTCTTTTGCTCGGCTTGTTTGATTTGCCAATCAATGTCTTTGAAATAAAAATCTTTCTGTTTGCCTTCCACCCAGTCCCAGTTGGTGTGCAATTTTATGTGCCGCGCGCCCAGGTCATTGATTAATGCCAGGTAAGTTTTTTTCCAATCAAGCTGCAAATATTCGGCTTGCGCCTGGGAAAAATCAACGCCCCAGGTAATACCGGCGGCAGATCTATCATCGGTGCCAGCCGTTAACGGAAGCCACAAAAAATAAACTGCCGCGGCCAGAGCAATTGCCACAACAGCTACCAAGGCAATGATAATAATTTTTAGTGATTTGAGCATAGTAATCTATTCACTAACTTTACCATATCATGAAAACTTCAACTATTGGAGCCTGCTCCACCCGTCGTCATTGCGAGTCCCGATCGCAATCGGAGACGCGGCAATCCAGTCGTCTGTTTTTAAGATTGCTTCGGTGCGCCTGAGTCGGGAACTCCAGTCAAGCTGGAAGTTCTCGCGACTTTACGCAATGACGGTACGGAATATGAGAGGCTGAGCTCTTGATTAATCTTGCGTTTGGGTCTACTATTTCCTTAGATAGGTTAGTCAAAATATTATTTTAAAAAAACCTGAACACTTTACTATGGATTCCAATCACATTATTTCTGTGCAAGACATTCGCAAATCTTACGGCAAAGTTCACGCCCTTGAAGGGGTCAGTTTTACGGTACCGCAAGGCACTATTTTGGGATTGCTGGGACCCAACGGCGCCGGAAAAACCACGTTGGTAAGTATCCTGACGACCCTGCTAAAACCGGACAGCGGTACTGCCACCATCGCTGGCATTGACGTTGCCCACAATCCTTCGGCCGTGCGCCGGCGCATTGGTCTGGCCGGACAATTTGCCGCGGTAGATGAAAACCTGACCGGAAAAGAAAATTTGGAATTGGTAGGCACGCTGTATCACTTGCCCCGTCAGATTGTCAAAGAACGAACCCAGCAATTGTTGGAAGAATTTTCCCTAACCGACGCCGCCAATCGCCGAGCCAAAACCTATTCGGGCGGCATGCGCCGGCGACTGGACGTGGCTTCAAGCCTGATCGGCCAGCCGGAAGTGTTATTTTTGGATGAGCCAACCACCGGCCTTGACCCTCAAAGCCGCATCGAACTGTGGGAAGTGATTGAAAAATTGGTGCAAGACGGTACCACGGTTTTGCTGACTACCCAGTATTTGGAAGAAGCCGATCGCCTGGCCAACAACATTGTCATCATTGACCAGGGAAAAGTGGTGGCCGAAGGAAAAGCCAAAGAATTAAAATCTAAAATCGGCGAAGGCGTGTTGGAACTGCACCTGGCTCATCCGGAAAAATTGGAGGCGGCGCGCCAGGCTTTGCAAGTGTTTTCGCCCACGGCGGATGAAAAGTTGCGCGTTATTTCCATGCCGGTCAAAGACAGCACCAAAATGTTGTTGGAAGTCATCAGGAAAATTGACAGCGAGGGAATTGAAATCACCGACATTGAAGTGCGAAAGCCGACGCTGGACGAAGTATTTTTAACATTAACCGGGAAGAAATAATATGGCAGAAAATCAACCTTCAATACAATCTCACATCGCGCAGGAAGGGCCACGGTGGGTTGTCTCCGACATCATCGCCATGGCCCGGCGCGGTATTTTGCGATACCTGCGCTTGCCCCAGCTTTTGGTATTTTCCACCGTTCAGCCGATTTTGTTTTTACTGCTCTTTACCTACGTTTTTGGCGGGGCCATCAAAACTCCGGGAGCAAATTACATTAATTTTTTGGTGCCAGGAATTTTGGTGCAGGTGGTGATTTTCGGATCGGTGCAAACGGGCGTGGGCTTGGCCGAAGATTTATCAAAAGGAATGATTGACCGCTTCCGTAGTTTGCCGATGACCCGGTCGGCCGTGCTGGCCGGAAGAACGCTGGCCGACTTAGCTCGCAACATTTTTGTGATGGTGATGATGATTACGGTTGCTTTGATTATTGGCTTTCGGCCACAAGGGAGCATTGGCGCTATTGCGCTGGCGGTAGGATTGATTGCTTTATTTGGATTTTCTTTTTCCTGGATTTCGGCGGCCATTGGCCTGACCGTGCGCAACCCTGAAACCGCCCAGGTGGCCGGATTTGTCTGGGTGTTTCCGCTGGTCTTTGCCAGTTCTATTTTTGTGCCCATTAACACCATGCCCGGCTGGCTCCAGGCTTTTGCCAACATCAGCCCCATTACGGTTACCGTCAATTCCGTGCGCGCGCTGATGCTGGGCTTGCCGCTGGGAGACAACCTTTGGCAATCGCTCATTTGGATTTTTGGAATCCTGGCTGATTTTTCACTGCTGGCGGTGGGAACCTATCGAAGGATTAAGTAGTCTTTAAGCAAAAACCGTACTGCAAATTTAGAAGCTTCTAAATTTGCAGTACGGTTTTAAAATGCAAAATTTTCTATACCATGCCTTCCGTGTGCCATAATCGACGATCGTCGATTATGGCACACGAGACTATTTTGATTGACTGTTTACTGTTTGTAACGTGAAACTAAACGTTGACCCTTTGCCCACGCCCGCGCTTTCATAGCGCAGTTTGCCGCCGTTGCTTTCCACCATCAGTCGACAGATAAATAATCCCAAACCCGACCCATCCGGATGCAACAACATGGCTTCTTTGGCGCGGTAAAACTTCTGACCCATGCTGACTTGATCTTCTTTAGAAAATCCAATGCCAGAATCGGCGACATTCACCTTCAGGTAAGCCCCATCGGCAATCAGTTCGTAAAAAACTGTAATGGAACCTTTGGGCGTGTACAAAAGGGCGTTGTCCAAAAGATTGCAAATCACATCGTTCATTTTTTTAATGTCGCACAATACCAGCGGCATCGAAAAACTCGGCGGCTCAATAATCAGCGTCACCGGTTTGCCGGTGGCAAGAATCACTTTTTGCTTGTCTTCCACTGCTTTTTTGATGGCGACGGCAATGTCGCTTTTGGCCAATACCACGGCAAAATCTCCTTCCAATTGCAAAACGTTCCAGATATCTTTGACCACCTGATTCATCCGACCCAGTCCCCCGCCCCAGTATTTTATGGCCTCTTTGGGAGTCAGCGTTTTGTCTTGGACCATGGCGTAAGCATTATTCATAATGGCCAGTGGCGTGTTGAGCTGGTGGTTGGCAATGCGCAAAAATTCGCTCTTGGTTTCCAGGGCTTCACGCAAATTGGCGTTGGCATCTTGCAGTTGTTGGGTTCTTTCCTGGATTTTCTGGTCAAGGTTTAGGTAAGATTCGCTTAACTTATAAGCCATGGCGGCAAAGGAAGATTTAAGCTGGCCGATTTCGTCTCCGGAATTATCCGCGTAAATGGAACCTAGGTTTGAAAAGTCTCCCAGAGTGATTTTGTCGGCTTCGTGGCGCAGGCGGACAAGTTCCCCGGAAAAATAAGCGGAGACTTGGTAGGCAAAGTGAACTCCAGCACCCAAAAAGACTGCGGCTGTAACCACCAATGCGGTTTCCAAAATTTCTATGATAAAAACAGACGACGATGTTTGCCCCCAAAAAAGCAATCCAAAAAATCCAATGACAAATAAAGCTATCAGGCCAAAAGAAAACAAGCCAATGATTAAACCAAACTTTCTTGCAACCGATATATTTTTTAAAAACTCCTCCATAGTATTATTATAACAAAAAAGGCCACCCTTGCGAATGGCCTCGCCCGAGGCGGCTAAAAACTTTTGGATTCCTATTTTGGTTGCCAATCGGTGGCCTGGAGCAATCCAAAGACATTGCCTTCGGTATCGGTGGCCCGAGAAAACCAGCCAAGACCCTTCATCTCCCATTTTTCTTTTCCTTCCCAAGGCTCAATTTTTCCGCCGTTGGCTTTGATGGCTTCAATAACCTTATCAATATCCTCCACTAAAATCGTGCAGTCAAAACTATGCAGGGCGCGCATCGGATTTTCCGACCGCTTGTACAGTCCACCACTGATTCCCGGCCCCTTGCCGGTATCTACCATCCAGTAATCCATGCCCACTCCCGGCATGGTGGACTTTTCTATTTTCCAGCCCAGCGCTTTTTCATAAAAATGTTTGGCGCGTTCGGCGTCGTCAGCTTGAACTTCAAAATGTATGGGTCGATTGCTCATATGTTTACTGCCAAGTCGTTTGCCCATTAGTATCTTTTATATACTGATGAACTGCACAAACTTAGGTAATTATTCTACGATTTTAAATATTTCCCGCTTGCCGGTTTGATATAGTTGGGTATAAGCAGGCGGATCGTCGCTTTTTGTTTTGGCTTGTTCTTGTTTGTGCTCTGCCATCATTTTTTCAAATTCCGCCAGGCTAGCTATTTCATACTCAACTACAATGGTGTTGTAGTCGGTTGCCAAATCCAGCAACACCCATCCCTTAAACCCAGGCCACTTTTTCATTTCGTCCCGCATCATGGTGGCAAATTTACCCGCGTGCCCGGGCTTGGCAATAAATGTTTCTCGTATGACGTACATAGTTGTTTTTAAAAATTAATAGTATTAAATCGATGCCACTTACTACATTATTTTTTACCTTGCGTGACGTTAGGATATTATTAAAACTTCTTCGTCTTTTCTATTTTACTATCTTTTCAATTCTTACGCCAATGAGCCGTATCGGTTTTCTTTTCGGGTTACTTCTTGCGTCTAAAAAGGGTAAGAGCAATTTTAACATTTCCACATCGAATTTCTTTTTATTGTTTTTGCCAATCGCCTCTTTAAAGCTTTTGGAGCTCGACTTGGTTTCAAAATCGGCAAAGCGAACAGTAATAGTGATAGTCTTAAATGCCAAAAAATCGCTTCTGATAAAGCTGTCAAAAACGCTGTTCGAAAGTTTTTTGAGGACATCGCAGATAACAACGGGCTCCAACGTGTTTTTCTGAAATGTTGTTTGTTCGCCCATGGATTTTACTTCGCGGAACTCACTAATTGGGCTTTCATCAATTCCCCTGGCTTTCTGGTAAATATCAATGCCGTGTTTGCCCATCATCGTTTGTAATTCTTCTTTTGAAAATTTCAACAAGTCACCGATGATCCTGATATCTTTTTTATACAAAAACTCCGCGGTCTTAGGCCCAATGCCCGGCAGTTCGCGGATGCCGAGCACCTGTAAAAAATTCTTCACTTCTTTTTCTTCCACCACTACCAAGCCATCCGGCTTTTTTATTCCGGCAGCGATTTTGGCAATCAATTTGTTGGGAGCAATTCCCACCGAACAGGTAATTTTTTCTTTTTCTTTTATTTCTATTTTTATTTTCTTGCAAACAGTTTCGGCTTTTTGAAAGGTACCGGCTTCGCTAAGGTCAAAATAAAACTCATCAATGCTGGCCTGCTCCACGCTATCAGAATAGGTCCTGATAATTTCAGACACGCGCGCCGAAACTTTGTTGTACAACGCAAAATCCACAGGCAAAAATACTACCTCTTGATTGCCCTGCTTTTTGGCTTCTTGCGACAAGCGCCAGGCCGTGGAAATGGGCATAGCCGAATGAATGCCATATTTTCGCGCGGCATAGTTTGCCGTGGAAACCACGCCCCGCCCCACGCCATTGAGAACTTCAGATCCGACCACGATGGGTTTTCCCTTAAGAGCAGGCATGGCAACTTCTTCCACCGAAGCAAAGAAAGCATCCATATCAAGATGTGCAATAATTTTATTCATAAAATTAATATCTTGATATGGATGTCACAGATGGGGTCGGGTCAAGTCGCGAGATTTGTCCGCCTAAGCGGAAAATCCCGACTCGAAGATTGGGTATCTTCCCGTGAAGGAAAACAGTCCCGCGAAGCGGAGACGTTAGAAACCGTCGAGACGCGAGGCGCAATGGGCAAAGCCCATTCGCCCCGTCTGTGGGGTTTCTAAAGAATTCTTCGCAATAGAATTCTGCATCCATATCTAAATGTGCAATAATTCTTTGAATCATAGTTGAATTCTATCACATTTACAGAAACTACTGTTTGAAATAAAAAAGCCCTGTGACAACAATGAAAGTTGTTATCACAGGACTTGCATATTATTTACCCGCGCGCCCAGAACCATCAAACGATTCGTGAACGCCCGCGCCAGACCAATAGCGCATCTTCAAAAGCGCGAAGGCGGCGCGTTTATTGATTTCCTCCTGAACACTGGGAAATGACAATTTAGCGAGTGGATCACCGTAACCCGAAAGGTTCATCAAAGCATTCCTGAGTTCGTAACCTCGCTGCTGAAGAAATGCTTGAATCGCTGGCATAACTTTAAAACCAGCGCCATCACGAGCGAATATGTACGACACTCCCCAAATACAAGCGGCTAACGCCAAAGAATCTGTGAGCACTTGGAAAGCAGCGTGATCGCATTCTTGGCGATGCGCGTGGTGCCACACTTCGTAGACCCTAAGTAGATACTCAGCGACGAAGCGAGGATACGGCGGTTCCAACAATGGCACAGGAGACTGAAATGGCTGCTTTACGATTTCAGCTTGTTGTTGACCAACTAAGACTAAAAATTCAAGGAGGATCCGATGGACATTCACATACCCAGCGCCCGTCCATGCTTTCCTGAGCCAGCACTTAATAACAAGTTGTTGGGCTGCCAAGCTCACCGCCTTGTTTTCGTGCGCGGCTACCAATAGGTAAAAGTCAACCCCTTCTTTGAGGTGGGCGGGTTCAACATGGAAACCTTCGGGAAACAATGTATGGCCGGCATGAAGTAAGCCAATTGCTTCCTGTTCGGTATCGATTGCGTTCCAGCGCTGCAAAAATTCTCCCCAGGTTTCGATCCTGGTAAATTTCCTGTCCAGCTTACGTAAGGTCTCGTTTCGCAACATAGTTTCTCTCCTGGTCTGGCCACCCTATTTGGGGCAGCATATTGAAAGAACAAGACACATATATATCTTACATAAAATCCACAAAAACACAACCAAAAAGCCAATTTTAAGATTGGCTTGGAAAAACACTCAAACTTATAAACAAAGCCAGAATCAGAGTGTAAATAAAAACGGGTATATTTACATTAAAATTAAAAGAGCAGACCGGAAGTATTTACGTACCAGACTTAAGGGATCACGCACTGGCAGATTCAGCTTAATAATTGCCCGAATACCGAAGCATTTGGTAGCTTACAGCAAACGCCTACGACGGATAATCGCAAAAAACTGCGGCAGAAAAGACCGTTGTCCAAAGGCCATCTTTATTGCCAATGGCTGACTGGGTAATATTGGAAGTCTTGAAAATTTTTCCACTGGCTTTATAGAGCTGTTCTCTTTCATCCCATGCTTTACTGGGATCAAACTCAATGCCCAGGGTAGTCGCGAGCATGGAAGCGGCAAGATCTTCAGCATACTCTCCGGCCTTTTCATCGCTTTCGCCAAAAGATTCGTGTTCGGAAAGATACCCATACTGAATTGGATCAGAGGGTATTGCCACTCCCACTGATGCGGCAATTAGGCGGTTTGGTTCGTTAGTTTGATTGCGCGAATAAACGACAAAAACCACCTGTCCTGGCGAAAGCAACTTTACCCCTTCTTCTTTTGTCATCTTTTTGCAACCTGGCGGAAAAATGCTTGAAACTAAAACCAAATTACAATAGGCGATCCCCGCGTCTCTTAGGGCAAGTTCAAAAGAAGCTAACTTGTCTTTATGGATTCCCACTCCTTTGGTAAAAAATATTTTTGATGGAACTAAATTCATATATTGAAAATTATTCTAATTATTCTAATTGCTCTAATTATTCTAAGGAATATCTAAAAACGTGAATGACTAATTGCTAAAACGGTTTGGGATTTTGGTCATTGCCCGCCTCGCCTCGACGGCGATTCGAGGCCGGGGGATTTATTTAGATCAATTAGAATAATAGAAATAGGATTTACATAATGCGTCGCTCGGTCGGTGCAGGAATATGCGCATTCCTACACCTCCCTTCACTAGCATTATTAGGTCAATTAGAAATAATTCACTTTATTCTCTCATTCTGACTTCTTTTAAACAAAAAAGCAACAACCCAAACTGCCTCCCGGTGAATCGGGAAATATATTTCACATTATTTTAACCCGGCAATCAGTAGGATTTAATTGAAGTAACAGAACCGTTTTTATTTTGAGATCTTATTACTATGCCAGAAAAAGAAACCATAGAAAAAGCCAAACAGGATGAGCGCGAAGGAAAATCTCCCTCTACCCAGGCGGGCGAGTTTGTTCGCGAGGAAATGCACCACATCCGTGAAGGCAAACACGGCGCCGCATCTACCAAACAAGCCATTGCCATTGGACTTTCCAAAGCTCGCCGGGCCGGTGTTGCCTTGCCTTCTCCCAAACACGGGGCGCAATCAGAAGAAGTAATTAAAAAAGCTGAACACGATATTGAAAAGGGCCAAACTGCTCCGGGAAAAATTGATTACCCAAAAGTCTCAAGGGCAAGGACACGAGTTTTAAAACGCGAAGGAAAATCAGCGGCGTCCCACGCCAGCCTAGCGCATCAAGCAAAAAGGGCCGCACGTGAACGCGGTCCAGAGGCTCGTCACCAAGCCGCCAAAAAAGCAATAAAAACAAAAGGCAAAGCCGGATTGCAAAGAGCCGCGCGCAAAGCAGCCCGCACTCGGGCAAGGCGAGGCAGGTAGTCCAAGATAGCCAGTCAGAACAAGAGCACATACATTATGCGCCCCTGTTTTGATTTAATAGCTACCACATCTCGCCCAGAATAAAAAATGCCCGGGCGAGTTGCTCGGGCTTTTGTGTTATTGTTTTGCGACTACAGGTCGCTTCTTGGAATGGGAGGACGAAAGATGCGTGTCCCTCCTATCATTGCAGCACCTGTTTCAAGTCCACGAAGGTACTGTTGAAGGTGCTCTTCTGAAGCGCAGGTGTGACACCACGATCCACCAGGTGAAGTTCGTTTGTCGACGATCTCCACCTCGAAGATGGTAATCCTCACCTCTTCTCCGACTTTCTTGGGAATGATGGTAATCTCGACCCCCTTGATCAGTTCCACTTGTACTGGTTCAGACATGGTTTTTCTCCTTTCGAGAAGTTGGTTTAGTAGCCTTTCGATGGAGGAACGATAGCATCATCCACTTTAATCAATCCGCTCCCGATGACTTCGGCAATGATGCCGCCACGGTCAAAGAATGCTTCTTTGAAGCTCTTCTCTTTACCACAGAGAGTGTTGGGGCGGTTGCAGGGATCGCAGTATTTGACGCCGCGAAACTTTGCCGCTCCGACTTGGAATTCTTTTCCGATGAGCCACATCAGTTCAACGTCCATCGTGATAATGTTACGCCGGCTCTCGGGGTAAAGGAAGCCACTTCCCTCAAAGAAGATTCCGTTGATGAGGGTGACCTGCCGATTTCCCACTCCACTCTTGGAGTTAAAGCTACCCTTACCGGTACAGTAACGGTCACCTTTCAGACCAGCCCCGGTAATCGCCTCGACTTCTAGGACTTCTTGCATGAGCTGGCCGGCGACCGGACAGATGAAAATGCCGACCACTCTGGGCTCTAGTTTCTTGTCACTCATGAGAGTTCCTTTCCAGGGTTAAATTTTGCAGGTACAGCGACAACCGAATTATTCAGTTGTGAAGTTATACTAACCAAAATCGATTATAAAAGCAATAAATAATAAAAAAGCTCCGTAACATTGCTGTCCGGAGCTTGTCTGGCCAAAGATCAACGAACTCCCAGCGTTGAACCAAGATACTCCAGCCCCTTCGGTTCGATGACGACTTTCGTTTCAGTGCTTTTTTCAATGTATCCGGCATGAAGCACGCTATCGAACCCATAGAAGCCATACTGCCGATGAAACTCCTGGATTTTCCTCCAGTCAGCCTCGGCAACATAGAGTGCAAATCCCGCGCCCATGTTCAGATTCCCGTAGGCTTCCTTATCATCCACTGGACCATGCTTTTGGATGAAATCGAAGATGGGAAGCTGTGGCGGCAATCGTTCAATGACGTAGGCAAAACTTTGCGGCGCCCGCATCAACTTCCGCCACCCATGTCCGGTAATATTGACTCCGTAGTGGACCTTGATGCCAAAGTTGAGGTAGTCCTCAATCAGTGGCACGTAGATGTGCGTTGGGTCAAGCAATGTCTCGCCGTAGGTTCTGCCATTCGGAAGAGTGATTAAGTACCCAAGCTCCGGTCGATTCGCGTCAGGCGACAACTTCTCCGCGATTTTCCGAGCCAGCGTCAGACCGTTAGCATGGATGCCGGAGCTGTTGACCAGAACGATTGCATCCCCGTCCTGGATTTTCTCGGGAGAAATGAGCCGTTCCTTGGGCTTAATGATTCCCATGGCTGACCCCGAAAGAACCGCTACCCCTGGCACTATAATATCCTTGAGCGTGGGAGTTTCACCACCGCCCCAGGCACATCGTGCCAGATTACAGGCATATTGCCATCCTTTGACCAGATCCTGTGACCGCGCCTGGTCATCAAACCAACTCGAATCACCGACAGCCAGGTGCATTGCCACCGATAGTGGTAGTGCACCAAGCGTAATCATGTCGTTGACGATCATGGCGACGGTGTCTTGGGCGATTTGATCGTAGTACGACTTGCCGGTGAGACGGTACATTTCATCAGCAACCAGGTTCTTGGTGCCAAGACCTTCTTCCACATGCGCGAGGTAACTGTCAGGAGTTTCAATGAGGTATACGCTTTCGCCACGACTCGTTTCAACTTCCGACAGGCCAAGCCGCGTGATATTGTTTGCCGTCTCACGGGCAGCCAACTGAGCCAGGCGTTTGAACGGATCCATGGCGTCGTAATTAACGCCAGTGTCAGCGTACGTCATCTTTTGCGACATGGGAAGTTCCCTTCTTTTGAAAAGTGCAAAAAGACCAATCGGTCTGCAGATACTCAACGTATCATGGGCAACGTTGCAAACAACGTTAGAACCAGAATACAACAATTAAAACCAGAATACAACAAGAAGAAGGTATATTTCTTTGAATTACGAAATGGATACAATAAAAGAATTTCGCGTCTTTCCCCGAGACGGGGCGAATTGGCTGCGGCCAATTGCGCCTCGCGTCTTGACCAAATTTTGGCTATAAACTTGCTATAATTTTTTCCCGTAGCCGCTGGCTACGATAAAAAATTCTATCAAATTTCTATCTCAAAATTTGGGAGAAATACTGCGAAACCATTTCGTAATTCAAAGATATTTATATTCCAGATTTACGACCAAAAATAGAAATGTAATTTCCCTACTATCTTTCATGCATTATGGGTTTCTGGATAATTTTTAAATACTTGCTTTGTTGATTTGCGCGCGTAGTTCTTTTTTTCTAATGGTAACGCAAGGAGCCATGAAATAAAAGGTACCCTTAATTTGAAAGACCAATCAGCATCTTTTAGTAATGGTTTCCGTTCTTCTTGAAACCGAGTAAGCAACGCAAACGTAGCCTGCAAGTTTTCGGGAGATAATCTGTTATGTTCCAGTAAAAATTGTTCTTTTCCGATACTAGTGATGCTCATATTTTTATACATAATTATTTTTATAGATAATATTTAAAAGTTTAATTATCGGCTTCTTATTTTAATAGGTATTGAGAAATAAAACGTAGAACCTTTGTCTGCGGCGCTTTTAACCCACATTCTCCCTTGGTGGGCTTTTATAATCTGTATGGCCACATACAATCCTAGGCCAATGCCGCTTATATTGTTCTCGATTGCACTATTTGCTCGATAGAATCTGTTAAAAATCAATTTTTGCTCAGATTTTGGAATGCCGAATCCAAAATCTTGAATACTGATAATGATACTCTTTTTGTTATGAGCGCTCTTTACAATAACTTTACTATTTTTATCAGAATACTTTATTGCATTGGAAATAAGATTAGTTAAGACCTGAATTACCCTTTGGCGGTCTGCATACATTTCTTTATTGGTATTTTTAGTAAAATGCAGTATGTGTCCTATCGAAATACCTTTTACTACCGCAATAACTTCTTTTATGAATTCATTGACGTCAAAGAATGTTTTATGCAGTTTTAATTTTGCCTGCTGAATTTTTGCCACATCTAACAGATAATTCATCAGCGCTGTAAGCCTGTCCAACTGGACATTTAATTCTCTTATTGATTCCAGCCCTATCCTATCTCCCGTTTTTTTCGTTTGCCGTTCTACTACTTCTGCAAATAACCGTATACTCATAACAGGATTTTTTAATTCATGGGTTGCCGTGCTAATGAAATCATCTTTTCTTTTATCCAAGGCCTTTTCCTCGGTGTGGTTGGCCAAAATAAAGATAAATCCCCGATGGACTTTTTTTTCGTCTTTTAGTGGATATATTAATCCGCTCGCCCAAAATAAGGAACCGTTTTTTAGGATCAGATTTTTTTCTTCAACAAACTTATCTTTTTTCTTAGCCTCTTTAAGCTCTTTTTGGGGAATACGATTTTTTCTATCTTCGGGGGTAAAAATTAATGAAACATTTTTCCCAATAACTTCTTTCTCTTTGTACCCAAACAGTTTTTCTGACCCGACATTCCAGCTACTAATAACCCCCCCCCTATCAGTTGTGAATACGCTTTGTCCATCGAGGCTTTCTATCATCATACGATAAAACCCATCATGAGTTCTAAGGCCTTCGTGAGTTTCTAAGTTTCTGGCGGTCGATAACCTTAATGTATTCGCTTTTTTATTTTGAGCCATTTAGTTACAAATATTAAATATACTTTTTGATTTTTTTTAAAAGGGCAGTGATGTTAATCGGTTTTTTTATGAAATCATCAGCCCCCGCTTCTTTTGCGATAATTTTTATTTTACTATCAGCCGAACACATAATAATCGGGATATGTTGTGTTTTTTTATCTTGTTTAATTTTTCTGCAAATGTCCTGTCCCTTAATGCCTTTTAGTCGAGAATCTAATAAAATGAGGTCCTTAAAGGATATCTTGGTCATGGAAACCTCTTGGCCATTGGTAGCTAATGTGACTGAATACCCTGATCCCGACAATAACAGGCCCAGTGGCTTTAGAATATATTGATTATCGTCAATAACAAGAATTCTCCCCTTCTTCTTACGTTTGTTATTGAGTTTTAGCAATACATGTGGCTTTCCCATGAAATATCTATTTACTTTGAATTACGAAATGCCTTTTGAAAAACAACGTTTCGGGTCTTTTTCCAAAATTTGGGTTGAAAATTCGCAATAATTTTTATGCTTAGGCGTAGCTAAGCATAAAAATTCTATCGAATTTTCACCCGCCAAATTTTGGGAAAATACCTCGAAAGCATTTCGTAATTCAAAGTATTTACTTTAACGAATCTTTTGAAGTTCTTTTTGCAGCGCACTATAAGCGGACTTAGCTTTCAATTCTTTGTCCCACAGTAAACTGGTGCCGTAAACCAGGGGATACCTATCAGATCGGGTAGTAGAGGCATATTTATCCGTAATTCCCCAAGTGGTATACGAAGTGCAATTTGGCGCACGCAAGCATGCGTCTAAAGCTGTTACATATTGATTCGTTTGTTCTTTTGCATTGTCTTGGGTGACATCTATTTCCGATATGCGCACTAGCAAGCCCAACTTATGTAGCGCTTCCATGTGCTGGCGAAGTTGCTTGGCGTCAAAGTAGTCCCCATCAGTATAAACATGCGCTTCAAATCCGACTCCGTCAATGGGCACTCCTCTTTTTTTGAGGCGTTTTACTAAACTTAAGAGCGCATCCCAATGCTGGCCATCTTTTTCAACTCCGTAGTCATTTAAATAAAGTTTGGCCGATGGATCGGCTTTGTGGGCGGTTTTAAATGCAAGTGGAATGTACCTTTCTCCCATAGCCTCAAACCAGATATTCGCTTCCAGTCCCGATTTTAAAAACCCATACAAGGCGTGCTTATCGGAAAATGGCTCATTAATCACATCCCATTCTGCTACCCTTCCCTTAAAGTGGCCTACCACAGTATTGATGTGATCTATCATAATGGTTTGCCGATCTGCCACAGAACTTTTAGTCATCCAATCGGGACTGCTTTTGCTATAGACCAGCGTGTGTCCATGCACTTGTATATTATTTTTTAAAGCGGCATCTACCAGTTGATCTGATTCTGAAAAATCATAGATATTTTCTTGGGGATGGATAAATTCGGGCTTCATGCTATTTTCTGGTGTCAGGATGCTAAATTGGCCTAGCGCCAAATTTCTATATTGCTGGTCAGTAAATAGCGGACTTATATTAACGGCAGCGCCTATCTTTATTTTCCGATGGCGAGCATTTGCTAAATTGCTCAAACTATTAGGATTGTTCTTTGGTGCAATTAACAATGGGGCAGATACACTCTTAACACTGCCAGTTCCAAGTGCTTGCGCGCTTAATGAAGAAAGTGTCCAGCCGTTACTACCGATGGCGCCATCTGCTCCGAACCAAATTGTGCCGCTGTCAAAGATGCCATGATCAGGCATGCTTCCCAGCATATGACCATTTTCAATAATAGTAATCTGATTTTTTATGTGTTCTAACGAAATTGTTATCGGAATTGATAAAGCAATAGTATATGTTCTTATATCCATAGAGGTATCCGAACCGCCGTCCCAGATACGCGCGACTACCACATTATTTTTCGCGTCAATAGTAATATCAATGCTGGGAGTTTCGTATCGCCATTGGTCATACACAATTGGCGGCAACCCATAGAATCTTAAAGAAGCTGATGTATCTATTTGTGACACCACGGCGGTGATTTTAAAATCGCCATTGACCAAAAGATGCTGGCCACTGATATTAACCGGCGGATTTAGTTGTCCCGCCGAACCGTCTTGATGAACAATGATACGATGTAAGGGTTGAAAATGGATACCATTATTGGTAACGGTAACGCCGGGAAAACTTGTCCAGCTTTCATTTTGCAAAAGATCAGTATTTTGATTGGTGTAATCGGTAAATTTTATAAATCCATAAATCGCAGCGGCAACAATCAGAGCCATGACGACAAGCGTTATCTTTAAAACCTTCTTTAAGAATTTCATTGGTAGTGTGTGCGGCATATAAAAGTAACGAGGTAACATCCCCAACAATCACCCCAACTTAGTACGCTATAGTCGGGGTGACCGCTCAATTACGGTTAATTTGTGGTAAAGGTGGATTGCACCGTTACTGCTACATTTCCTGACGCGTCTTGCGCTTCAATAATGTAATAGTACGTTGTGCTCGCGTGCAAGTTATTGACCGTAACATTTTGGCTTGACTGTGAATTTGCTGCCATCATGGTTGAGCCTCCCGTAATAGAAGGTTCGCTAAAGTTGCCAACTGCTTCTGATACTCCAAATGGGCTGGTGCTGTAATACACTTTTCCTCCGGCAAGTTCGTTGGTGGCCCAAGTGAATGTGGCGCTATTGTTGGTTTTTTGGACCGATGCGTTGTATATCGTTGGCGCATACACATCAATGCCATAGCCCGCATTAATTACGTTGTTGATTTTGGCGAGCGTAACTGGCCCGACGGCTCCTACCATGGAAATTCCATAATTTACTTGGAATTGCATGACAGCTGCCCTGGTAAGTCCTCCGTAGTATCCCGTTACTCTGCCTTCTGGGTAGATATAGTGGTCTGAAGCCAAGAATGTTTGCAAATTGGTAACATCGTTTCCGCTTGATCCAACTGCTAATTGCCTATTGATTGAGCTAAACGTAGCAGCGTGAGCCGGTTTGGCCATAAGAATCATTCCTACTAACAATAATAGAGCTACTGCGAAAAACACTCCATAGCCATATTCAGCTTTCTTTGATAAGATTGTGTTCATAATTTTTTATCCGCTAATTATATATTTTTAGTGGATTTTTCTTTTCTTTTAAGATTTACTTTCCGACCTTTATATTTTATCTACTTTGAATTACGAAATGCTTTCGAGGTATTTTTTTTCAAATTTCACGATGAAAAATTTGATAGAATTTTTAGACTTACGCAACGCGTCCGTCTGAAAATTATAGCTAATTTTTCATTGAAATTTGGGGAAAAGACCCGAAACCCACTTTTTAATGTGCATTTCGTAATTCAAAGTATTTATTAAGACCTGTTGCGTAATGGGGGTTTTAGTGAAAATTGATTTGAGATTCTTTATGTAGGCAAGAACTATTTTTGCATCTTCAATAACGCTTTTGAGAATAAGGTATTGAGAAAATAGCAATAATAACATCAGCACCGTAAAGCCAATTGGAGTGATTGCAAAAATAATTAACTCTTCTAAAACAGTTATCATATATTTTTAATGTCTTATTGCTTTCACAATCACCAGAAGAACTACCGACCCAATCAATGCCACCAGAAAACTATAAATATTGAATCCAGTTACGGGGCCATAGTTAAAAAATCCCACCAGCCATCCGCCCACTACCGATCCTATAATACCCACAATAATATCGAGGATTAATCCCTCGCTGGTTCCCACAATTAAAGATGCAACCCACCCGACAATAGCTCCGAAAATAATTAAGATAATAATATTCATCATGTTTTTAATACAATGTAACGGTTTATATATTCGACTTTATCGTCTCACATTAGTAACTATAAACCCTCTACCATGAACACTGCGTGAACAACAAAATAACCCCTCCAAAAGGGGTTATAGCATAGGAAATAAAAAAATTACGCAATGCATTTTACGCGTACGCGTTTAATCTGTAACCAACGCCGCGTACCGTCTCTATTAGTTTTCTTGCCCTATTACTATCTAACTTTTTTCTCAGTCGATTAATAAAAACATCCAGCACATTACTAAAAGAGTCGTAGTCAAAATCATATACGTTTCTTACTAAATCTTCACGGGATACCGCTACGCTGGGGTTTCGCATAAAATATTCCAAAATACGAAACTCCTTTAAGGTCAGCTTAATTTCCTTGCCTGCCCGCGATACTTTTTGGGTAGCAGGATTTAACGTGATATCCGAAACTTTCAACTCCAAAGAAAGGGCTTTTTTGGGACGCCTGGTTATGGCTCTAATTCTTGAAAAAAGTTCCTGAAATTCAAAAGGCTTTACCAAATAATCATCGGCTCCGGCATCAAAAAGAGAAACCTTACTCTCCAAATCATCATTGACCGTTAAAATTAACACTGGAGTATCTATATTCATTTTTCGCACCTCTTGACATATTTGTAATCCCCCTTTATTTGGCAACTTAAGATCGAGCATGATTACATCATATTCCTGGGACGTTGATTGAATGCGGCCCAAAGCTTTTTGCCCGTCTGACACATGGTCCACGGCATAGCCTTCAGTTTCTAAACTGTCCTTGATTATCTTAGCCAATGGCGCTTCATCTTCTACAATAAGTATTCGCATAATTTTTTAAGGAGTAATCACGAATATACCAATACGATCAAATATACAAATGTTACAAATATACGAATGTGCTGGATTGCCACGTCGCTTCGCTCCTCGCAATGACGGACGGGACGGATTTGTATATTCGTAAAATTTGTATATTATTTTAGATTTGTATATTCGGGACTACTCCCCCAATTTCTATTTTGCCAAAACTGCCATTTTAGCTTTTTCAATAATGGCGCTTAAACTCCAATCCAATTTGACCAGATAATATGCTGGCCCATTTTCGTTGATGATCTTTTTAATTTTTTTCTCGTCTGCGGATAAATTAGTTAAGAGCATAATCGGCACGGTCTTGCCCCAGGTAGTATTTTCTCGCAATTTTTGCATCATCGTTAAGCCATCCATCACCGGCATTAAAATATCCAATAAAATAAGGTCTGGCTTTTCTTTAATTGCAAGATCCAAACCAACTTCTCCATTGTTGGCTTTTAACACTAAAAACCCTTCATCGCTAAAACGATCAGCGTACACCTTCAGCAATGGGAGCTCATCTTCAACAATTAATATCGTTTGCTTTTTATCATTTATCATATATTATTTTTTTTGTTTTACGGTTGTTAATGGAATGGTGAAATAAAAAATACTGCCCTCTTTTTCTTTTGACCAAAACCACACTTCCCCACCAATGTGGTCTAAAATTGATTTAACAATATAAAGTCCTAGGCCCGTACCATCAGTATGTTCACTGCGCGCGTTGTCAGATCTGAAAAATTTGGTAAAAATCTTGTCCTGCGAATCCAAAGGAATGCCACAGCCATTATCAGATATACTAATCAGCAAGCTATTTTCTTTTATCATTTTGTCATTAACTTTTTCGTCCTTTTTTACTTCTGTGCTTTTTACCGATATGGTGCCGCCCACCGGAGTGTATTTAATAGAATTAGAAAGCAGATTAGAAAAAACCATGGTAAGCAATAATGTATCAATGGGCACAATGTGTTGCAGTTGGTGATAGTCTTCTTGAAAAATAATATTTTTCCCTTTCAGACCTGTCCGCAATTCGTAAATACCATTTTTTAAAAAAGCAATAATATCCACGGGTTTTTTCTCCATGGAAAAAATGCCCATTTCGATACGAGAAATGTTAAGTAAGGTGTTTATAATATCTACGACGCGTTGGTTGGCGTTGTGAACTTCATTAATATACTCTTTTTGTTTTTGCGTAATAATCTCGCCCACCTGGGTTTTGAGCAGCATTTCGGTGTATAAACTGATAATGGTTGCCGGAGTTTTAAGCTGATGAGAGGCAACTGATATAAACTCACTTTTGGCCTTATCAGTTTCCTTTTCTTGGGTAATATCCCGAAAAACAATAACACACCCAACCAGGATCCCGTGAAGGTATCTTATCGGTTCGGCCGAATCGGCTACAGCAATTTTTAAACCATTTTTTCTAACCAATAACGTATTATCAGCCATGGTGGTTTTTTGACCGGTCTTCATGGCTTGGGCGATAAAATCTTTACTTGGTTTGTTATCTATTTCTCTTACAAATTTTATTACTTGGTTATAGTGTTTGCCGATAACTTCTTTGGCAGAAAAGCCGGTCATTTCTACTGCCTTGCGATTAAACAATATTACCTTGCCATCTTTGTCGCAGGCCATAACGGCGTCTCCAATGGAAGCTAAAATTGCTTTTTTTTCTGCGATAACGATAGCAAGTTCTTGGGCTTTGGAATGAAATTTTTCTGACGCAGCCGCTAGTTTTTTTCTAATATGTTCTTTTTCTTTGGCAACAATGGCTAGTTTTTTAGCTTTTGCGCGGAGTGCATCCACGGTTACTAAAAGCTTACGCCTAACGCTTTCTTTTTCCCTAGCCAGGACTTTGAGTTTTAAAACCGTAGTATCGTGCACGGACATAATGGTTTTTCTTTTATAATATTATTTACCCATGGAGTAATGATAAGCTTTTAATCATGAACTGTTCATGAACCAATAACACCACGGTATTTTAGCAATGCAGCTATATGGCAAGCATACTCTTATAACCCACATAATGATATAGCTGAAACCTTATTGCAACCAAAAACCACCATAAAGTTGTGAATTGCGAAACCCCTCGGAGCTATTTTTTCCAAATTTGGAGAAAAGAGCCCGAAATTCATTTAAAATGGGGGTTCGTAATTCACAGCTTAAAGGTGGTTTAATCCAAGCGCTATTGCTTATCGGTAAATACTACAAGTCGATTAGAATATGTCTTTTGAGTTTTGTCCCAAACCCCCTCGCAGGTAATAAGATTAAGATGTGCTTTTCCATCATCTAAACTAAATACCCCCGAGGCGTCTTCACCTGCGTCAAAGGTTTGAAGGCGGCGCACCACAAACGTAATGGTCGCCCCCTTACTATCTTGCACATATATTTTGTCCCCTGGTTTTAACTTATTGATATTATTAAATACTGCCGGTGTACCGTTTTTGTACCAGCCAAAGTGTCCAACAATAATTGAGTTTCCGATTTGTCCGGGGCGAGGTCCTAGATTAAACCAAGCTACATTAGCAATGCCTTTGGGCACCCCCACGGCCCCGGAAGACGTAAGACTTACCTGTTCGATGGCAGCGTCAATATTAATATTTGGAATTTTAAGCCATGCTGGCTGATTGGAATTAGTATGCCCTAAAAGCGAAGCCAGATTTTTATAATTTGAAAATCCGGAATTCAAGAAAAAAATAAATACTACTAAAGAAAATACTATCGCCAAAATTCCAATAATAAGTAGCCGTGACAAGATTCTTTTAGGTTGCATTGATTCGCCAAAGAAGGCTTTGCCAAGACAAAGCCTTCTTTGCTTCTAAACGAGAATATGATAGCTATTAATAATTTGCTTTTAGGTAAGCTCTGGTTATGGGTCCGAAATTTCCCAAAGCCGGACTAATTCCAACGTTTGCCTGAAATTCAGCCAAGGCTGCGCGAGTAAGAAGGCCGAAGTAAGTGGTCGTGCCATGATTAGATAGGGCTTTGGCGGCTGGACCTTTGTCTTGAGAGATCAAAAATTGCTGCAGTAAAGTTACATTATTGCCACCACTGCCCTGCCTAAGGTCATTTGCAATAGCTCGAACTCGTTGCCCAAACCCTGAAGCATCAGGAAGTCCCGTATTAGGAAAAACAGGGGCAGACAAAACTACGGTAGCGATTGCAAAATCTCTTGCCGTTAACCCATTGGCCTGGCCGCTCGCGATAATGGTGTTGGTCGTGGTTTTAATCAGGTTAGTTTGACACGTGTAAGTCCACGTTTCTGTAGGGTTGAGTTTTGAATCTCCATTAGTATCACCAGATACATATTTAACGGGTCCGCATTTATCATCAGTTAGAATTACATTACTTAACGGCACGGTTCCTGGATTGGTCACCTTGTTGGTATAGGTAATTATTCCCCCCGCAGCAGTCAATGTTAACAAATTTGGAATTTTTGTTACGTGGATTAACGGTGGTACGATTGGAAGCCCGACAATGACGGTAGCGGTTGCGATATGGGTCGCGCTTACACCATAAGCCCACCCGGTTGCAACAACAGTATTTGTGGTAGTTTTAGAAAGCGTTGCGGAACACGTATATGTCCACGTCTCTGAAGGATCAAGTCTCAAATCAGCAAAGGTATCGCCAGAAATATATTTTAAGGGACTGCAGCTGTCATCAATTACCGTTATCTTATTCATAGAAACTGTTCCGGGATTATGAAGGGTGTATGTGTAGGTCACCGAGCCTGCGCCTCCTGGCAAAGATAAAGGACTTGGAACTTTCACGACATCAATAAGGGGTGCTATGGGAGTACTAATTCCATAACTATTCCCTCCACCGCCACCTGATGGTGCGGCTGGCGCTACGTAGGTATTGGTGATAGTGCATATTGCACCGTCACCGGAGGCGAGCGTGATTGAGGTGCCAGTAGTAACTACTGATCCGGGATCTTTTATACAACTCCATGATCCTGCGGTGTAATTAGATTGTGTTGTTTCTGACAGAGTATATGTACCAGCAGAAACCGTAGCGGCAGTAACAGCTGTTGTCGCGCTATCACCGGTAATAGTAGTTGGGCCAGTAGCAGTCAGCGGGAAATCTGCAAACGTTTTAGTACCACCAACGATGGTTTTAACCAACGTGAGAGTTGTGGAAGGAGTCACTGTGGCCGTGCAGGTAGAAGAATTTGTTCCTCCATTCGCGCCTGTGCAGGACCATGTCCATGGGCCTGAACCAGTCACCGATGTAGCCGAACCAGTAGAACAAAGATTGCTGGTTGGAGCGACACTAACACTGGTTCCATTAGCCAAGCCGCAAGTACCGTTAACAGGAGCAGGCGCGCACGTTGGCGTAGTAATAGTGTTACTATCAAGTGTCACTGCAGCAGTGCTCGATAATGCTCTACCATACAAAGTTGCACCAGTTACAAATGTGATAGCTTCCGTGTGTGCGATAATAGTTCCTACAAATGTGGTACTTCCACCAAGAGTTGCCGCACTTCCAACTTGCCAAAATACATTACAACCCGGCGTACCCGTGCCCCCATTGCTAAAAACAACAGAAGAACTGGATGCCGTCGTAAGTGCAGTTCCTATCTGAAAAACCCAAACCGCGTTGGGGTCACCTTGGGCATTAAGCGTGAGTGTACCCGTTAATTGAGCAGACGAGGTAAAACAATAAACACCTGGTACCAGAGTCATGCCACCTAGATCCTGACCGCTCAAGTCGTTCCCCCCACACGACTGGCCTGACAACGTACTATAAGCAGCGGTAGTATCAGTTTGTGCCTGTTGTGCCGTTGCGTCAGTTTGGTGCACCGAATGTCCTGCAGAAACCACTCCTGGACCTTCGTTAGCCGTAGTTCCAAAAAAGCCAGTGATCGAGGTACCTGGATAAAGTCCCAGATCTCCGTTAAGAACGGAGCTGCCGGTATTGGTCACGGTTGAGTTACCTAAGACTGCAAAACTCGCCGCTGTTCCAAGATTTGGTGCCGTCGCCGCAAATGCAGCAATCGGCCCAGCAAGACAAAATGCGAGAGAAATTACCACAGCAGTTATTATTGAATTTTTATTTCCTAGCGAACGAGGGGAAAAAGAGTTTACTTTTTTTGCCCGAGCGAGCGACGGAAATATGCTTTGCATATTAAATTTTTTCATATGTTTTACTACTCAAGTTATTTGTAATTAATTTTATTTTAAATAGTCCGCATAGTCTTATTGTTTGTGAAGGTCGACCTCAATAAAACAGAGAAGCCCAAACAACCATATGTTGTTTGGGCTTCAAGAGCCTCGATATATTTATTAGTTAATCCCTATTTTCGATTCTTTAATTTTTTAACCTCTTCCTTTAGTTTTGACATTTCCGCCTTGCTGCCACTCATCGTTTTATTCATTTTTTCCAATTCTTTTACTCGTACCTCCAGCTGTGCTGTTCGCTTGGCTACCTCTAGATTGAGATTCTTGGTGTATTCTCGTAACTGATCTTCAAGATTTTTTTGCTTGGTAATATCTTCCATGGCCAACATTATAATTGGCGTCTCTTCATCGGCAGTATGGACTCTGCGGGCATTGAGCAGCATAAT
>CAZREI010000006.1:0-57300 GCA_964599285.1 uncultured Candidatus Saccharibacteria bacterium
AAGCTTCAAGATTCAAGACAAATGTTTTGTCACTTTTGCAGAAAAAATATTGACCACGCTGATTACAAAGACGTAGAGTTACTGTCTCGTTTTGTGTCCGGTTTTTACAAAATAAAACCGCGCAAAAAAACCGGCCTGTGTTCGCACCACCAGAAAATGATTGCCACCGCCATTAAAAGAAGCCGCCAAATGGCTATGATGCCTTATATGCCAAGATAGAATCTGGAATCTTGTAGCTGAAGCTTGAATCAAAAAAATCCGCTACGCGGATTTTTTTGTATGTGTCGAATTGAATTATTTGTTTCAAGATATTTTTATATTCGCCCCAAATAAGATAAATCTCTTTAAAATTCCTTTTACCGTGTCTTTTGATAAGTGAGTATGCCTTGGAATAGTGGTGATAAATTTACCATCAACACTTTTAATTTTATAGTGTTTCCTTCCTGCGCCATCCACAAAACCACATTTCTTGGCAATCCTAAGAAGGTCGTCGCAAGAACAATCAGTTATTTTAACCCTTACCTCCCCCATCAGTGTTTATTAAGTTTAATTCTTTAGTTTCTTCAGAAATTGGGAATACATTAAAACGTTGGGCAATTTCTATAGGTGCCAAGTAGTCCGGCATAAATGAAAGATATTTTTCAGGTATTTCAAAATAAGTTCTTACCGCATCATTTACCATTTCTATTAAACCGGAAAACGTGTCTGATTCCGTAAAACAACCCGGAAAAGTAACCACCTGTGCGCAATACATGCCGTTATCAGAACGGTGCACCCTTACCGTAACTTCACCAGGAAACAAGCTACGCAACTTATTTATTTTCTTTATATTTTCCTTTGTTATTTTTTTCATGTGTTTAATTTATGTATCCTACTACAAACAATAGGACGTTGCAATGATATATTTATTACAAACAGGAATAGTGATTCGCAAATATCACATTTGTGTGCTCCCGAGAGGACTCCGCTTCGCTGGAACCAAAAACCTTTCAGGTTTTTTCAAACCCCTCGGTTTGAATAATTCCGCCACGGGAAAAATCCTTTTTCCCGACCCCTTTTTAGGTTCGAGTCCTCTCGGGAGTATAAAAAATTGAGGCATCCAAAAAGATGCCTCAATTTTATTACAGTGCTCCCGAGAGGACTCGAACCTCTAACCCTTGCGGGACATGTTCCTAAAACATGCGCGTATACCAATTCCGCCACGGGAGCAAGAAAATCAATGAAAAACCGCATTCTTTATACAAGATACTGCGGAAATTAGCAAACTTATAGCGATTGTTACGCGCCAACGAAAATATCGTGTATCAAAGGCCTGTTCCCAGCAACATTGCCACCATAAATGGAATAGAGAATGCCAAGATTCCCACCGCCACTCCAATCACTCCCCAGATAACCGCTTTTTTAGCAGTATCTATTTTGCTGGCATTACCATTAGCGGTCAAAAACAAAAAACCGGCAATAATAAACATCATAACGGCAAATCCAAGAAATAGCGGCCATAAAATAGAAATCAAACTATTAATAAAACCAACCGCAACTAAACCCGCATTAATCGGACCTCCCGCTGGCAAAATAGGGAGCGCAACCGCAAGAACCGATAACGGTGCCAACAATCCCCCAGCCAATATACTAAAAAAGTATTTTTTTATCATTAATTTTGGTCCTTTTGACAATTACCCACCAAGAAAACTATTCACCAGCCAAGGGATAGTGGTTGATAGTAATGCTATGCCAACCCCTACTGCTCCCCATATTACCGCTTCGCGAGCCAGTTTTATTTTTCCCGGTTCACCTTGAGCGGTAATAAACATAAAGCCGGCGACGATAAACATTACTACAGACAAACCTACAACAATATAAAAAACCACGCTTATTAAAGCATCAATAAAAGGAATGACTCCAAAATTCGCCGCGGGCGGGGGAAAATTCAACGCAAAAACACTGACCGGCAATAGCAATGCCGCGACCACCATAACTATATGGGTTAAATTTTTCATCATAGTTACCTTGAATCACCAAATGCTTTCGAGAGAATAAGCATTACTGCGCACCAATAAGTTGAAAAATTGTCCAAGGAATAACAACTGACAGCAACCCCACAATAATTCCGACTATCGCCCATAACAGAGATTTTTTTGCGGTAGAAATTTTACTGGGGTCTCCTTGGGCTGTTACAAATAAAAAACCCGAAACAATAATCATGATAATTGAAGCTCCCGCAAATATTGGCCAAATCACCAACAAGAGCAGACGATCTATTATTGCTTTAAAATTTAACGGACCGGCGGCAAAAGCAATCAGTGGAACCGCCACAAAAGTCAATAAAACCAATGAAACAAAAAAGCTTTTTTTCATTCTTAAGATTGATTTACTTAAAACGCATTTACTATAATCCCGTGCCAAGCAATCTGCCGATAATCAATGGCAAGGAGAACGCTAAGATTCCCACCGCTACTCCGATAATTCCCCACAAAAGAGCTGACCTTCCTTTGCCTGGATCGTTGACCAAAAAGTAAAATCCGGCAACGATGAACATGATAATGGCAAACCCGATAAAGAGCGGCCAAATAATATTTAGTATGCTCGTTATAATATTATTCGGATTGCCAATAACGCCCGGAAAAGCAAAAGCAGCCAAGGGAAATGTTAGTAAAACGGCTACCGAGGATAGTGTGATTAGTTTTTTATTCATTTTTTTCCTAATTTTCCTAAATTATAGTTCTTTTGTTTTTAATTTCGACTAAATTAAAAACTTGAATTTTCATTTCAATACACCACGTATTTTGCCACAATTATGTAATTTGGTTTCTGATGATAAACGGAATAGAGAAGGCCAAAACACCTACGACCACCCCCACCACTCCCCATAATACTGCTTGCCTTGCCGCGGCTACCTTACTGGCATCGCCTTGAGCCGTCAAAAACAAAAAACCGGCGACCAAAAACATGATGACCGCAAAACCGATAAATAATGGCCAGATAAAGTCCAGTATTTTGCCCACAAGTTCATTGACGTTAAGGCTGGCATTGGAACCTGGTGTAGGACCGGCATCAAAAGCCAGTGTGGCTATTGGCAAGGCCACCAGCACCAGTGAAGAAATCAGAATACTTAATTTTTTGTTCATCTTGTAGTGTTAAATTTAAAAAGTTTGTTGATCAATTCCGTTTACGGGCAAAATTGCCCGTAAACGGAATTGGTATTTGTTCCTTAGAATTAAAGGCCAAGCGTATTTCTGATGATAAACGGAATAGAAAAGGCGATGATTCCCACCACAACTCCAACAGCTCCCCAAAGCACCGCCTGACGTGCTCCTGCTACTTTGGTTGGATCTCCCTGAGATGTTAAAAACAAAAATCCAGCGACAATAAACATAATAACGGCAAAACCAATAAAGAGCGGCCAGACAAAGTTTAAGACATCGTTGACCACCTCGGTAACGCTGATGTTGGATGAATTTGGAGGATTTCCTGGATTAATATCGGCCAACATGACTACGGGCAAGGTCATCAGTACTATTGAAGAAAATGCGATTGCTAATTTCTTATTCATTGTTTTGTGACGAATTTCCACGAATTGGCGAACGAATTTTCACGAATACACCAATATTCGTGATTCGTGGATATTCGTAATAAAATTCGCGATAATTCGTTTTTTCTGCATGATCGACCTTTAATTTTAATATTTCAAATTTTATTTTGCCTATCCTCCGCCACCGCTGATAATCTGAGTTATTAACGCAATCAGTCCTCCTCCAGCAAACGCTATGGCGGCCCCTATCGCCGCATAGATAGCAGCTTTTTTTGCCTGATCAATCTTTGCCGGGTTTCCGCCAGATATAACAAATAAAATACCAGCGATTACAAACATCAGGCCTGCCAGTGCCCCAATAATTCCAGATACATAGGTGACAATATTTTTTATAAGCGTGCCAAAATCATTGACACTGCCCAAGGGATTAAAGAGACTGACGCCATAGGGACCAGCAGCTAAAACAAAGTTAGTCAGCCCGCAAAAAATCACAATCGCAAAGAATAAAAATAAAATCTTTTTCATTATTTTATAAAAAGCAATGCATAATGGTAATCTCCGGCCATGAATTCTTTTTTCAAAGAAAGCCCTAATCCTTCGGCGATTTTTTTCACTTCTTCAGGAACTATCAGACCATCTTTGGGCCCGAACGAAGCCCCCTTAATCCAGTCCACTACCAAAAGCTGTCCGCCGGGTTTTAAGATTCTTGCCCCTTCGGATATTATACCACTTTTATTTTCCGCCTGAAACAAGACGTTGGGGATAACTACCACATCTTGCGATTGGTTTTTTAAGGTAGAACCGTTGGGCGCCTCCAGGTCACAAAGAATGGTAGAAATATTTTGCAACTTTTCCAGCGCCATTTTACTTTTGACAAACGACAGTTTTTCTTCTTGGATATCCAGCGCGTACACTCTGCCTTTATGTAACTTTTTTGCCAGCTCCATGGTAAAATCGGCCGACCCGCAGCCAAACTCGCAAGCACTCATGCTGTCTTTGAGGTCAAGATTACTTAAGACATTAGTAACATTCAAAAAATCCATACCGAAAATTATTCTAATTGCTCTAATTAACCTAATTATTCTAAGGAATGTCTAAAAAACGTGAATGCCTAATTACTGAAACGGTTTTGGGATTTTAGTCATTAGGATTTATTTAGGTCAATTAGAATAATTAGGTTAATTAGAATAATTCACTTTACTCTTTTAAACACGTTCCCGATGCCACGTTGTCTCCCTCTTCCAGTCGCATAATTCTCACTCCCTGGGTCGCGCGGCCAAGCTGTGAAATAGATTTTGTCGCTGTCCTAATCACCTGCCCTTTTTGGGAAATGACAATCAAATCTTCGTCATCGGCCGAATCGTCCAGAATAGACGACAACACAATACCGCCAGTTTTTGGGGTAATTTTGGCGGTCTTGATGCCCGACCCGCCGCGGCCCTGCACCTTGTACTGGCCAATATCCGTGCGTTTGCCATAGCCATGCTCCATGACCACCAATAAATACTGCTTTACCCTGTTAAATTGTTTCGCAGTTTGCGAAACACCAGCTTCGCTGGATTTAACAGGGTGAACTTTTTCTTTCACATTGGAAATTGGTAATTGCCCGCCTCGCGTCGACGAGCTTTGCGAGTCGAGGCTGGGGGAATTGGGAATTCCAATGACATCCATGCCAATGACTTCATCTCCCTTGTGCAACCGTATGCCCTTGACGCCAGCGGCAGAGCGACCCATCGGCCGAATGTCCTTTTCACGAAATCTTATCGCTGCGCCCTGCTTCGTAACCAAAACAATATCGTCTTGCCCCGTCGTTTTTACCACTTTTTTTAACGCGTCGCCCTTTTCCAGTTTTATGGCAATGATGCCGCTCTTGCGAACATTATCAAATTCTTCCAAAGAGGTTTTTTTGATCCGGCCGTTTTTGGTAACCATCACCAAATATTTTTCCGGACGCACCTGGTTTGCCGGCAACTTTTCCATAGGAACTAGCGACAGCACTTTTTCTTCGCCCGAAATATCTAAAAAGTTCATCAAGCCGCGGCCGCGGGCAACACGCGTTCCCTCGGGAATTTCATAGACTTGCGTTTGAAACACTTTTCCTGAATCGGTAAAAAACAACAGATTGTCATGAGTGTTGGCCGCCAAAAAGTGTTCTACAATATCGTCCTGCATGGTTTTCATACCCATAATGCCCTTGCCGCCGCGCTTTTGAATTTTGTAGGTTGCCGGATTGATCCGCTTGATGTAACCGCCGGTGGTAAGCGTCACCATGGTTTCTTCCAGCGGAACCAAGTCAATTTCCGTAATTTCGCCCAGCTTTCCTTTGATGACTTTGGTACGCCTCGCATCACCGAATTTTTCTTTTAATTCTTCCAACTCTTTTTTAATGAGGCCTTTTAATTTTTCCGGACTTTTCAAAATGGCCAGCAACTCTTTGATCCGTTCCAAAATAGCTTTGAGTTCCTGTTCAATTTTCAGGCGCTCAAGCCCAGCCAATGTTTGCAGGCGCATTTCCAAAATGGCAATGGCTTGGCGTTCGGTCAGCTTGAACTTTTTTTCCAAATTCACCTTGGCTTCTTCCCGATCCTTGGATTTTTTAATAGTCTGGATGACCGCGTCAATGTTATGCAAAGCAATCATCAGGCCTTCCAGAATGTGGGCACGCTCTTTGGCCTTGTCCAGTTCAAACTTGGTGCGGCGGGTCAAAACCTGGGTTCGGTGGGCAATGAAATATTTTAAAACGTCAGAAATAGACAAAATTTCCGGCTGAATGCCATCTACCAGTGCCAGCAAATTTAAGTGAAAGGTTTTTTGCAAATTGGTAAATTTGTACAGGCGATTTAAAATTCTTTGGGGCTGAAACCCGCGCTTGACATCAATGACAATGCGCATGCCTTCGCGGTCGGACAAGTCCCTGATATCTTTAATACCTTCCACCTTTTTTTCTGATACCAATTCAGCCAGGGATTCCACCAATTCAGATTTTACCACCTGATAAGGAATTTCCGTGATGACAATCTGTTCGGATTCGTCTTTTTTGGTGACCACATCGGCTTTGCCGCGCATGATAATGGCTCCTTTCCCTTGCGAGTAAGCGGAAATAATTTCTTTTTGATCGTAAATGATGCCGCCGGTTGGGAAATCCGGCCCTTGGATGAATTCAAACAAGTCCGGCGTTTCGGCTTTAGGGTGTTCCAGTAAATAGAAAATGGCGTTGATAAGTTCGGTTAAGTTATGCGGAGGAATGTTGGTAGCCATGCCCACGGCAATTCCCAAAGAGCCATTTAATAGGAGTTGGGGCAAGGGCGATGGCAAAACCGTCGGCTCACGTTTGGTGCCATCGTAGTTATCCATAAAGTTGACCGTGTCCATTTCAATGTCGGCAAGCAACGTTTCACCCAACCGTGATAATTTTGCCTCTGTATATCGCATGCTCGCAGCTGAATCTCCATCGATTGAATTGTGAACAAATACTCCTGCATCTAAAAGGAAGTTATGTAACTGGTCAATCGTCAAATCATACACATCTTCTTTTTTTGTAAGATTTTTTATAGATACTACTTTGTGATTGTATGTCTTTGATTTTTCAACTGCCTCTTCAAAACTACTAAAGTATTTATTAATATTGCCAATATTGGGAATGCAATTATTGTATCTATCCTTCTGATATATTTCGGGTGTAATAATTGGATACTTTTCTAAAAGCGATTTTACATATCGTAAAATTTTGTTCTTAACAATATTTTTTCCGTATTTAGGGTTTTGCCAATTAAGCTTTAACGCAATTTTTGCTTTTTCTGTTAACTCCCTAATAAAATTTGGTTCTTTTCTTGCTTTCTGTACCCCAAAAGCCCTGGAAGATTCTATTACTCTTTCCCTAAAATCTGGCTCCTGCCATTGCTTTGACAGTTTCTTGCTATGGAATTCTTGCATGTCAGGATTTTTCCATAGCTCTTCTGCCATCTTCTCAAAGTGATTCTCTGGATATTTTGCCCGATACCTCGCGCTCTTCCAAAGCCTTTTCGAACTTTCTGAAAGTTTTTTGCGAATCAAGGGATTGGCAAGGGCAACCTTGACATTTTTTTTATGTCTCTCCCTCATTTCAGGAGTCGCTCTCAGCCATACTTCTTTGCCCTGTTTAGCATGTATTTCTTGATGTTCTTTCCAGGTAACTCTTTGGATATTATAAGGAGAATTATCAAACCTATTAAAATTTTTGTGGTGTAAAATAAAGTGACTCAATTCTCTGCCAATTAAATTATGTCTTGCGTTGTATTCATCAGCTAATTTATGAACAAACACATATTGGTTATCAAGCGGTTGGAGCACGGATGAATAATGCTCGCCATCTCTTATCTGCCTTGTATTAAAATAGCCAGGCATTAAAGACTGCCCAACTTTTAAATCTTTTACTTCTTTATATTCGCCACTCCTAAGCATAAAACGGTGATTTGGGGTACACTCAATTTTTTCACCATTGTCCAATGTGATTTCTAGAATCTCTTCATTCTTCTTGGTAAGTCTTGGATTTTTTATTTCAACAATCTCAATTTTCTTAGTTTCGTTATTGAAAGCAAAGGTAAAATTTTTCTTGCCTTGCGCATGTTCTTCTATTAGTTCCCCGAAACTCAAACTTCTACCATCAACTAATTTTACTTTTGTATCTTTTGTAAAACAGCCAAAATTTCCTTGTCCATGCACAAGTGGATATCTTAAGTTAAAATCCTGAGCCATTCGAACCAGCGAATCATAAATTGCCGTATCTCCGTGTGGATGGAATTTCGCCATCGTATCGCCGGTAATTGCCGCGCATTTTCGGAATTTAGCAGAAGCGCCAAGCCCCAGCTCGTGCATGGCAAACAAAATCTTCCGGTGAACCGGTTTTAAGCCATCGCGAACATCGGGCAACGCTCGGGCAACAATCACAGACATAGCATAATCAATGTAGGACTCTTTGAGTTCATCCACAATTTCACGCTTGCTGACGTTGCCGATAGCGTTTTTACCCGGATCATTTTCCGAAACACTTTTGCCGGGTTTCTCTTTTTTTGGATCTTCTTTTTCTTTGGCCATATGTGACCGCGGAATCACGCGGAAATTTACGCGGAATCACGCGGAAAAAAATTAGTTAGTAAACTTGAAGGTGGAAAGGATTTTCAAAATAACATCTCTATTGGCAAGATGTGGTGGATTAGCGGCGACAAACAATCCCAATCCAAGGTTATCGCGGAATTTTCCAGACACGTCCCAATGTTCCGTATCATCATCGCGGATGTAGTGGCAAACATCAAACTGCTGGCCGCCGATTTCTAATTTTTCATAACCCGACTGACATACTCCGCCAAAACCCTGGCCGTAGTCCACCTGAAAAACGCCCTGGTCGCCCGAAAAAATCACGCTGGTGATAGGATCTGTACTGGCTGAATTTACATCTACCTGCCAATCAGGGGGATAGGACAAACTGAATTTCCCCTGATTGCTTGCGTATGTTTTCCAACCAGCAATGCTAACTTCCGGACTCACAGATGGGCTTGCCAAAGCTGAAGGGTTTGGCGAATCTAGTTGGACATTCGGTAAATCAATCTTAGGCAAGTCAATGGTTTTAAAGGAACCGCCGATGGCTGAAATACTCTTGGCGGCTGACTCAACCCAGAAAAACCCCAAAATCAGCCCGGAAACAGTAACTACCAAGGCAATGATCAGTACCTTGTGGTGTTCAGGCAATGCCCTTAATTTTTCTATAAAATTTCTATTTTTTTCAGACATTTTTAAATTATTCTAATTGACCTAATTATTCTAATAATGCTAGTGAAGGGAGGCGCAGGAAACCGCAGTTTCATGTGCTGACCGAACGACGCATTATATAAATCCTATTTCTATTAATCTAAATAAACCCCAAACCCCAATAACCAAATCGCCCTTAAAAGTTAGGTATTCACGTTTTTAGGCATTGCTTAGGATAATTAGGTCAATTAGAATAATTAGAATAATTTAGTTTTGCAAGCTACGCTTGCAAAACAACAATCTCCGTCACTCCTTCCTTGGGCAAACTACTGGATTTCACCACCAGCTTATCCTGCGCCTGGCCATTATTTTTTCCCATGGCTTTTAAAAATTTGTCCACGCCATCCAGTTCAATTTTCAATTTTGGCAGGGCATAGTGCATTGGGACAACCATTTTAGGCTCAATTTGTCCTATCACCTTGGCTGCATCATGTCCGTCAATAGTAAATGTCCCACCCACCGGAATCATCAAAATGTCCACCCTGCCGATGAGCTCCAACTGTTCGTCGGTCAATTCCTTCTGGCCAAAGTCCCCCAAATGGCAAAACCGAATATCTTCGGCTTCTATCGTATAGATGGTGTTTTTCCCCCGCTCTTTCCCCTGGGAATTGTCATGGAAAGAATCAATACCTTGCACAAACACGCCCTTGATTTCGTACTCTCCAGGGTTTTGTATCAAAAATGGATTGCCTTTGATGGCGCTTATATTATTGTGATCGTAATGCTGGTGAGTAAGCAACAAAATATCAGCCGAAAAATTCGGCGCCTTGAGCCCTATTTTTTCTTCAAAAGGATCTATGACAATATCGGCCGAGTGATCCTTCCCATTAGAAACCGACAGTTGAAAGCAGGCCTGCCCAGCCCAAACAATTTTAGCCATTTTTATTTTTATAATAACTTCTTATTTTTTTCTTCTTTATAAATTTCGTTTAACATTTTTGAAATTTTAATTTTTAAATCAGGGATATCTTCTTTTATGGTTCTCCATACCTTGTTTTTATTAAATCCAAAATATTCGTGGATTAATGCGTTTCTTATCCCCGCCATTCCTTTCCAACCCTGAATTACGAAATGCACATTTAAATGCTTTTTTCGGGTCTTTTCCCAGAATTTGGGCTATAAATTCGCTATAATTTCTATGCGTAGCCTCTGGCTACGCCTATAAATTCTATCAAATTTCTATTCCCAAATTCTGGGAAAATACCGCGAAAGCATTTCGTAATTCAAGGTTTCCAGGAAATTTCAGGGTACTTTTTCTTAATTTTAGGCGGAATGTGGCGAGTTGCTTCGCCTATTATTTCAAATCTCCTTATGGTGGCATCGACAACCTGCTGGTCAGAAAAAAAATCGTTTTTACTGAAATCCTTAGTATAATTTTCTATATTTTCAGCACTTTCAAGTATATCTTCTAAAAACATTACATAGTCTCTATCTTTTTTCATCATAAGACCTCTTGCAAAATTAGGCTTCGTACGAAAATAAAGACTTTGCGGGGAAATCAGGTGATAGAATTTTTTGGTTTACCCTCTGCGGTAAGCCAAAAAATTCTTGCGCCTATTTTGTCCAAAGGCTTTATTTGCAGTAAAGCCTTATTTTGCAAGAGGTCTATACTACATAATAAGAACTTGCTCTTTTAATATTCTGTTCTTTATTCTTGGGCGAATAGTGGAGTATTCAACTAAATCCACTCTTTTTTTCAGCATCTCTTGCAAATCTACCTGGAGGCCGCAAAAATCAAACAAACTTTTATCATCATTTTTATACTCTATTAAAATATCGATGTCGCTTCTTTTACTTGCCTCTCCCCGTGCGTACGAACCAAAAACAGCCGCCCTTTTTACATCGTGGCTCTTTAAAATTGGAGTTATTTTCTTTTTTATAATGTTGATTTTTACCGTATTTTTCATAAGCTCAAGATTATTTTATCACAACCATTTTTTTACTTCAACTCTTGCACAATGGCAAAAATAATGTAGTATGAAAACATTATTATTAATACTCTGAATTACGAAAATCTTTCGCGGTATTTTCCCCAAATTTGGAAGGTGAAAATTTGATAGAATTTTCAGGCTTAGCCAAAGGCTCCGCCTGAAAATTATTGCGAATTTTCAACCCAAATTTGGAGAAAAGACCCGAAAAATCGTTTCCAATGGGAGTTTCGTAATTCAGAGTAATAAGCCAGCTGGGGCAGCTTAGCTGTCCGCCTGGTAAAAAATATTGTTATGAAAGAAACTATTGCGAAACAACCCACCTCCGCTAAAAGCTATGGCGGGCAAGGAAAAAATAGTGACTCACTGATTCCTCCTTCGGTAGGATCCATTGTGGAAGGCAAAGTGGTGGCGCGCGACCGGTCATCGCTTTTTATTGATTTGGGAAACCAGGGCACCGGCATTATTTATGGCCGGGAATTTTATGAAGTCAAAGAGGTCATCAAAAACTTGGCAATCGGCGATATCGTGCACGCTAAAATTGTGGATTTAGAAAACGAAGAAGGTTATCGCGAACTTTCCTTGCAAGACGCCACCAAAGATTTAAACTGGCAGAAACTCAAGGACCTTAAAGAAAAAGAAGAAATCATCACGGTAAAAATCACCGGCGTTAACAAGGGTGGCCTTCTGACCAGCGTCAATAATATTCCTGCCTTTTTGCCCGTTTCACAACTGTCGCCGGAAAACTACCCGCGCGTCAGCGATGCCAATAAGGCTAAAATTTTGCAGTCTTTGCAAAAATTCATCGGCAAAACGTTGGAAGTAAAAATTCTGGATTTGCTGGCCGAAGAAAACAAATTAATTCTGTCCGAAAAAGCCAAAACCGAACAGATGACCCGCGCCATTTTGCAAAACTACAAAAAAGGCGATATTATTGAGGGGAAAATCACCGGCATTGCTGACTTTGGAGCGTTTATACGTTTTCCACTCGCTGTGCTCCAAGCACAGCCGCAGATCAACGCGGATTCAACGCAGATTGACGCGGATACTAAAGGAAGTGAAAAGAAAGATGAATCTATTGAAGGGTTGATCCACATTTCCGAACTGGATTGGCAGTTGGTTTCAAATCCTGCGGAAGTGGTAAAAGTGAGCGAAGTTTTGAAAGCCCAAATTATAGACATTCACAACAACCAGGTATTTTTATCGCTCAAAAGTTTAAAAGAAAATCCCTGGGAAAAAATTGAAAAAGAGTTTAAAAAAGGAGATAAGATTCCCGGGAAAGTCATTTCATTTAGCCCATTTGGAGCCTTCGTGGAAGTGATGCCAAAGATTCGCGGCCTGGCCCACATTTCCGAATTTGCCAGCCAAAAAGAAATGGAAGAATCATTGAAAACGGGAGAATCGTACCAATTTGAAATTTTATTGATTGAACCCAAAGAACACCGGATGAGCCTGAAACTGGCAAAGTAACATAGAAACTTTACATGCGCAGCAAAAACGAGGGCAGACCTCGTTTTTGCTTGACATACTTAATTAAATATGCTACAAGAATAATAGCCATCGGGAATGTCCTCTGGCAGCTCATTTTTTTCACAATACGAGCACTCTGCTCAAAGGAGGAGATCGTGATCCAGGTCAAGGCAATTCTTATGCACAAGCGGCCCCATTTCGATGAAATGGTCTGTGATTGGGAGTCGCGTAAATTCGGCAGGGACATGTATCCTGGCATTCAGGATGCTGAAATTCTCCTCGAGGGCGCGGCTACCGCGGAAATGCTAGGGGCATCAGCAAAACAGCTCATGGCCGAAGGGGTCCTTTCTTTCGGTCGGTGGGATGGTGAATTCGACGAACACACAAGTGTTCACTCGCCCGGCGTGCCCGGCAAGTGTGCAGCCGACTTGGTCGCCGAAAAACTCGGCATCAATCAGCATCCGGCGCTTCGACCTCTGCTCGACTTCGCCAACCAAGCTGATCTAAAAGCAGAGGGCCATCAACTCGACCTGGCCTGCATGGTCAAAACAATGCACTCGATACATCGCAATGACCCATACAAGGTCATCGCTTGGGCACAAGAAGGGATCGAGGCTATGTATCAGGCAGAGGCTAGGGGCATAAGAGACACCGCTCCAAAAATCTGCACCACTGATCTGGCGATCCAGCTTCTGGGCAGCGTTGATCCTCGGGCAATGAAGCAAGTGCTCAGGCTTACCCAAAGCGACACCCATCCGTTCGGTCTCGGTCGAGTTGCAGCAGCAATTCGTGCCACCAGTGGTTCGAACAAAGCCATTGAATGGGCGACTGCTGGTCTCCAGGCGCTTTATCAAAAACAGCTATCGTTCATTCTGGCACAGGAAGTGGCCAAGAACGCTCGCCAAGAGCTGGTCCATGTCGGGCACAAGACGGCTAAGGTGCTCATCGCCCAAACCGATGATGAGCAGTTCAGTGACGCCGCGAGATTCGCAGGAGCAGCCGTCGTCATTCAGCGAAATACTTCTGGTAACGTCCAGATTTACACCAATAAAAACCGACGCAAGCTTGGTTTCGGCGTAAAACTGGATGAAGTCGCTCGGTGCCTCCGAATAGCAGAACAGAAAGCCAAGCACGCCGTTCTGACGGTGAATCGGGACGAGCTATCTGCCGAAGGAACGGTTGCTGGAGCAGAAGAGTGGTACTACCATACCGCAGGCCAGTTTATCTTGAATGGAAGTCTGACTGCCGACAACAATCCCACCAAGATTCCTCTCGATGAAATCGTCGAGATTGTCAAACAGGGCATCTATATTTATTGGTAATCCTACCAAAATAAGAGATGTCGGCGCCGAGTCAAGCACACTCGGCGCTCTTTTTTTTACAAAATTTTACAATTTTTTCCGTGGGGGCGCCCAGGTTGAAATATATTTTTCAACGTGCTACCATAACGCCATAAATGAAATGCAAATTCGGCGAATCTTATGCTAATCTACAAAATTGCTAATGTGGCGCGTGCCGTCGTATTCGCAATTTCGCAGAAATTAGCATAAGATTTGTAGATTTGCATTGCTACTGAAAATGAAGTTACATCCTTTGCTTAAAAATTTTATTCTTATCGTTTTGATCCTGGTAGTTATCGGGGGAGTTTTCAGTTTGTTTTACGGATCGCCGGAAAAGCCAAACCAGATTTCTGTTTCCCAGCTGGCCTCGGACATCAACGCCGACAAGGTCAAAAAAATCGATGTTTCGGGTGATAGCATCAAAGTAACCTACAACGACAATAAAACCGCCGAGTCCATGAAAGAATCCAATTCGGTACTTTCAGACGTACTGGTCAACTTGGGCGCTGACAAAACTAAACTGCAAAAAGTGCAGATCAGTGCTTCGGTTGAAGAGCAAAGTGTTTGGTCTTGGCTCTTGCCAGCGCTTTTGTACGGAGTTTTGCCGCTGTTGTTGATTGGATTTTTCTTGTGGACCATCACTCGCCAGGCAAAAATGGGCGCGGGGCAAGTGTTTGACTTTACCCGATCGCGCGCCAAACTGTTTGGAGCGGGTCCGGCCAGCAAAGAACGCATTACCTTTAAAGACGCCGCCGGACTGAAAGAAGCCAAAGAAGAACTGATTGAGATTGTGGACTTTTTGAAATTCCCCAAAAAATACTTGGCCATGGGAGCAAAAATTCCCCGCGGTGTTTTGTTGTTGGGGAGTGCCGGCGTGGGAAAATGCATTGTAGGAGAATCTTTAATCGTGACCAATAAAGGTATCATGGAAATCAAGGATGTTCCTAAATACTTTAGCGTTGATCCAAAATCAAATAAAGTATACGGAGCCAATCTTCCTACCTTAGATATTAGTGAAACAAAAAATAAAATGGGAAACGCTTCTCATTGGTATGATCTGGGTGAAAATAAGACTGTGAAGATAACATTAAAACAAGGAACGCAGCTGGAAGGCACTCCCGAACATCCGATAGTAATATTTAATGAACAGGGGCAATTAGTTTTTAAAAAACTTGAAGAATTAAAGGAAAACGATTTGGTGGCTATTACATTTAATTCTCAAGCATTCGGACATCTTAATGAAGTTGATAGCGAAAAAGCTTACATCATGGGGCTTTTGACCGGCGACGGGAACTTAAGCCATGCGGGCCGTATCGGACTAACCAGCACTGACCCTCAAATCGTTGGTAATTTCCATTCGTACATGAAAGATACCTATGGCGGCGATACGCATATAGCAGTGGCCAGTGACAAGATAACACAACTGGTGACTTCGTGGAAAATAAAAAAAGATTTTTACAATGCTGGCATGTCATATCTGCTTTCTTATGATAAAACAATCCCCTATACCATTTTGCAAGCCCCGAAAGAGACTGTGGTTGCTTTTTTACAGGGATTGTTTGACAGTGATGGATATTTCGAAAGATATAATGTAGGAATTGCTACGGTAAGTAAAAAAATGTCGGATCAGATAATGATGATGTTGCTTAACATGGGCATTGTTCCCCGACGCAGAGTCAAAGCTCATGTCGACCAAGAACACAAAAGAGCTGTGTATGAAATAACTATTTGTGGAGATGCCATGAGAGTGTTTGCTAGAGAAATCGGATTTAAGTTACCTCGCAAAAAAGAGGCGCTGGAAAGATATTTAGTAAGTCACCGTTATTCAAATACTAATGTTGATTTATTTCCACACATTACCGGTATCATAGAAAAAAACTGGAAAACGTTGAGTAGTAAGGGATTGAGTACCTCCGGTTTCGCCGGATTGATGGACAAAGTAAGAACAAGAAAAAGAATTTCAAGAAATTCTCTTGGTAAATTTTTACATTTATTTAAGGAAAATAAATTAAAAAACGAGGGAATTGAATATCTGGAAAATCTTTTTGATGTCAATATATTTCTTTCTCCGATTACGAAAATTGAACACGGGATGGCAAGGGTATTTGACTTTACGGTTCCAAAATACCATTCTTTCATTTCCAATGGATTAATTTCCCACAATACGCTTTTGGCAAGGGCGGTCGCGGGTGAGGCTAACGTGCCATTTTTTAGCATTTCCGGGTCGGAGTTTGTGGAGATGTTTGTGGGCGTCGGATCTGCCCGCGTGCGCGACTTGTTTGCCACAGCCAAAAAGGCTTCCCCTTCTATTATTTTCATTGACGAGCTGGACGCTATTGGACGGCATCGAGGAGCGGGCATTGGCGGGGGACATGACGAACGCGAGCAAACCCTAAACATGATTTTGGTGGAAATGGACGGGTTTGATAAAGAATCGGGCGTGATTGTCATTGCCGCCACCAACCGCGGAGATATTTTGGACCCGGCGTTGCTAAGGCCCGGCCGATTTGACCGCAAAATTGTGCTGGATCCACCGGACGTGCATGATCGCGAAGAAATTTTAAAAATCCATTCCAAAGAAAAGCCGCTGGCAAGTAACGTAAACTTCAAGGAAATTGCCGAACGGACTCCCGGATTCTCCGGCGCGGACCTGGCCAACGTTGCCAACGAAGCTGCTCTTTTGGCCGCTCGCGAAAACAAAACCCAGATTTTCCAGATAGATTTTCTGGAAGCCATTGAAAAAGTGTTGCTGGGACCCGAACGCAAGAGCCACATTTTGTCTAAAAAAGAAAAAGAAATTACCGCTTACCACGAAGCCGGCCACGCGCTGGTTTCCAGTTCCATCCCAGGCACTGATCCGGTTCGCAAGATTTCCATTATTTCGCGCGGAATGGCCGGCGGGTATACGTTTCAGGTGCAATCGGAAGAAAATAAACTGCGGACCAAGACCCAGTTTTTGGCAGAAATCGCGACACTGATGGGCGGCATGTGTGCCGAAAAACTGATGTTTGGCGAAATGAGCACCGGCGCCAGCAATGATTTGGAAAAGGCTTCGCACTTGGCCCGCAAAATTGTCAAAGAATGGGGCATGTCTTCGCTTGGCCCAATATCCTTTGGCGACAAAGAAGAAATGGTATTTTTGGGCAAGGAAATTTCCGAACAGCGCAACTATTCTGAAGTGGTGGCTGAAAAAATTGACCATGAAGTGGAAACGATTATCAAGGGGGCCGAGAAGCGCGCCGCGGAAATTTTAGCCAAGCGAAAAAACATGCTGGAAAAAATCGCCAAAACCCTGGTGGAAAAAGAAACCATAGAACGGGAAGAATTTGAGAAAATTATGGGCGTAAAATCCCAAATTACAAATCACCCAGCCTCGACTCGCCGTCAAGGCGAGGCGGGCAAACCACAAACAAATTCAAAGTCTAAATAAAAGTCTAAGTAATAGAATGTAAACCGTGGTACCCTATTTTTCACGGCCGTGGAAGATAGGGTGCCATATGCTCCCATAGCTCAACGGCAGAGCACCTCGCTTATATCGAGTAGGTTCCAGGTTCGAATCCTGGTGGGAGCACAAAATATGCTTACCCAAAAACAAAAGGACTATTTGGAAACCATCCCAGACAATAAAGTTACCCGCATAATGCCTTTTAATCCTAATACACAAGAAACTGGATATAAAATTGTTTCTGAGATAGAGTCCGCTTCGTCATTAAAGATAGCCTATTTTGGCTCATCAAAACTCGGAATCGCTGGAGAAAATGATATTGACCTTAATATATTTATTGATGGCAGTGATTTTAAGGTTGCCTCCGCTACACTCATAAAAATCTTGGGAGAGCCGTCGAAGCATTTGGAGGAACAATGGATAAGATGGGATTTTATAAATAATAATTTTCCTGTTCAGATTTCTTTAATGAGTAACACTTCAACCTTTGCTGTAAGGTCAAGAATTATCCAAGAAACTTTTGAAAACAATAAGGAATTGCTAAAAGAGTATGAACTGATGAAACTTCAAGCAAATGGGTTGCCTTACAAGGAATATGTGAAAAGAAAATTTGAGTTTTTTAATAAGATCTTAGGCTTAAATGGTAATTAAACAGGTTCTTCTATCGTCCAATGCGCTCTAGTCAAATGCACAAAAATGATATTGAGCAATTCCAAAAAACAGTTTGGGATTTTTATAAAACGAACAAGCGCGATTTTCCTTGGAGGCAGACCACCGATCCTTACAAAATTTTAGTTTCCGAAATCATGCTCCAGCAAACGCAGGCTCCGCGGGTGGTGGATTATTACCAAAAATGGTTAAAGCGATTTCCTGATTTTAAAACATTAGCGCGTGCAAAATTCAGCGAAATTTATCCGTATTGGCAAGGTTTAGGGTACAATCGCCGCGCGTTCAATTTGCAAAAGGCCGCGCAAAAAGCCGTGCAAGAATATGGCGGTAAGCTTCCCGCAGACGTCGGGCGTCTGGAGGATTTTCCCGGAATCGGGCCATACACCGCCCGAGCCGTGAGCATTTTTTCTTTTAATACTCCGATTGTCTGCATTGAAACTAACATCCGCCGCGTTTTTATTCACCACTTTTTCTTTGACCGCCGAAGCCTTGGCGAAGGTGGTTCTGAATCAAAATTAGTTACCGACCAAGAAATTTTAAAACTGGCGGAGCGAGCTTTGCCCGCGGGCAAAGCCCGCCAGTGGCACTGGGCACTGATGGATTATGGATCACATTTAAAAACCGTCACCGAAAATCCCAACCGCCGCCACAAAAATTATAGCATCCAACCAAAATTCGAAGGCTCATTAAGACAAATCCGCGGCGCCACATTAAGAATACTTTCTAGAGAATCTGCCGATGCAAAAACTCTTACAGCAAGAATTAAGAAAGCTACCAATCAAGACAAAAAGAGAATTCGAACAGTTATTGCGGCGCTCGAAAAAGAAGAGTTAATAAAACAGTGTAAGAAAATATATTCTTTAGCGTCTTAACTATTGACCAGTATGTATCCATTGTGTATACTTGTGGTATATTATTAATTTTACAAAAACCCATGAAAACAACCATGCATATAAAAGTTGACAAGGACATTAAGGAAAAATCCGCCAAAATAGCCCGTAACCTGGGCTTGTCTTTGAGTACCGTTGTTAATGCTTCGTTGCGTAATTTTGTCAAAACCGAAACCTTTAGCGTGAGTAATGCCAAGCGCATGACGCCGTATATGGAAAGCTGGCTTGCGGAAATTGAAGAAGACAGAAAAACCGGAAAGAATTTTAGCGGTCCTTTTGAAACCACTGAAGAGTTAATGCGCCACCTTGAAAAATAAAGATCATTAAACTCTGTATTGTCTGCGTCGTTTGTGCGTGAGCACATTGCGATGTGTTCACGCACTACACTATCCTCGACAATGAAAATTCTTACCCACAAGAAGTTTAATAAGGCATTTAAGAAAATGCCAGCAACCTTAAGAAAAAAATTTGCCCAAAAAATTGACTTATTAAAAGCTAACCCCTTGGACAGCCAACTCAATAATCACGCGCTAACAGGTGAATACCTTGGCTGCAGAAGCATTGATATTAATGGCGACTGGCGGGTTATTTACGAACAAATAGACAAAGAAACTATAAGGCTTTTAATCACTGGTACTCACAGCCAATTATATGGATAGAGTATTGGACGATTAGCTCAATTGGTTAGAGCGTTACATTTTCACCCTGTTAAATCTGGGCATTTAGCTCAGTGGCAGAGCGTTCCGTTCACATCGGAAAGGCCATAGGTCCGATTCCTATAATGCCCACTAAAATTTAACAGGGCAAGCATTGCAGAGGCTATTGGTTCGAGTCCAATATCGTCCACAAAAAAACCTGCGCGGTTAGCTCATTTGGTAGAGCGTTTCTTTGACGTAGAAAAGGCGATAGGTTCGAATCCTATACCGCGCACCATGAATACTATTTTTATTGTTAGCATATTTGTCAGCTTTTTTTCTTTAGCACTTACATTGATTGGCATACCAGCTCAAATTGCAAAAAATTACCGAGAAAAACAATCGGGCCAACCATTGCTTACCATTCTTATCGCCATTGGTTTTTATATTTCTCAAATTATCTTTTTTTCTTTAACTCACGCATACCTTCCTTTAATTTCATTTACTATTGGACTAATTATGTGGAGCATTACCCTGATACAATATCTTCTTTACCATAAAAAGAAAATTCATGGACCTCAAAACAATTTACGAGGATAGCGATGTGCTCGTGGTTGATAAACCAGCTGGGGTGGTGGCGTTTAACGAAGCCGCCGCGCCCGCGGGCGCGGCGGACAAAACACTCATTGATTACCTTTTAGAAAAATTTCCTGAACTCAAAAATGTGGGCGACCCGCCTCGATACGGCGTTGTGCATCGGCTGGACAAAGACACTTCGGGCCTGCTTTTGGTGGCAAAAACCGCCGAAGCCTTGATTTTTTTGCAAAAACAGTTTAAAAATAGAGAGGTAGAAAAGAAATACCTGGCGCTGGCAACCGGCGTGATTGCAGAAGAAAAAGGCGTTATTCATACCCTCATTGGCCGATCAAAAAGCGATTCGCGAAAACAAAAAGCCAGCTGGCTTCAAGATGCCAAACCGGAAGGCAAGCGAGAGGCGATCAGTGAGTATAAAGTTTTGGAAAGATACTCCGGATATGGCGTAGATATTAAGGATATCAAAAACGGTTATACTCTGTTGGAAGTCCAGATAAAAACTGGCCGCAAGCACCAAATCCGCTGCCAGTTAGCCTATAGTCACCACCCCATTGCCGGTGACAAACTGTATGGGTTTAAAGATTCGCCAACGCCAGAGGGATTAACCAGGCAGTTTCTGCACGCCTCGTACTTGAAAATCAAGTTGCCTAGTGGAGAGGTAAAAGAGTTCTCATCGAAATTGCCAGACGATTTGAGAAAAATTTTAAACGAATTAACCTAAGTATACTAATTATTCTAATTAACCTAATCAAATCCCAATGACAAAATGTCTAAATCCCAAAATGTTTTAGAAATTAGACATTCACTTTTTGGGGATTATTTAGAATAATTAGAGCAATTAGAACAATTAGAATAATTTACAACCATGTCAACACTAACCCAAAAATTTGATCAAGCCCATATAAAATCCATGCCAGACATTCGCCCTGGTGACCTGGTTCGCGTACATCAAAAAATAAAAGAAGGGGACAAGGAACGCATCCAGATTTTTGAAGGCGTCGTCATTGGTAGAAAACACGGCAAGGGAATTTCCAGCACCATCACCGTTCGCAAGGTAGTTGACCAGGTCGGCGTGGAAAGGATTTTTCCGGTGCACTCGCCATCGCTCGCAAAAATTGAAGTGGTAAAATCCAGCAAAGTAAGGCGCGCCAAATTGTATTACCTGCGAACTGCCAAGGGAACCAAAGGCCGGTTAAAAAACAAAGCGCTGGCCGCGGCCATCGCTCCGGAAGAAAAACCAGCAATGGAAGCATTGGAAATGTCAAAGGAAACCGGCCAACCATCGGCTCCGGAAACAACATAGCTTTTTGTCACGAAAATCCCTGGAAGGGATTTTCGTCTTTGCGCGGGTGCTGTAATCGGTAGCCAGGCTGGCTTGAGGTGCCAGTGCCCTAAAAAGCGTGCAGGTTCGACTCCTGTCCCGCGCACCAAAAAAATTTACGGACGCTTAGCTCAATTGGCAGAGCATCGCATTTACACTGCGAGGGTTGCAGGTTCGAGTCCTGCAGCGTCCACCCTGTTATAATTAAACTGTTGTGTTATAATGTATATAATACATAAATTAGAGGTTTAATTATGAAGCTTGAAGAAAAAATATTAGCTAGAAAATTACGAGTTGAGGGATTTTCCCTAAATGAAATTATCACCAAAACAGGTTTTGCAAAAGGATCAGTAAGTATTTGGGTTAGAGATATTGAATTAACAAAAGAACAGAAAAGCAGACTCTCGGCAAAGGGGTTCAATAGGGAAGCTATAGAACAAAGGAGAACTACAAGGTTAACCAGAGAAAATGCCAGAAGGCAAATAATCATTGATAGTGCAATAAAGGAGATTGGTGGCATATCAGAAGAAACATTAAAATTTATTGGCATTGCCTTGTATTGGGCGGAGGGAGGAAAAACTAAACGTGGACTGGTTCGATTGTCCAACGGTGATCCCAAAATAATTCGGGTTGCCATGGAATTTTTTAGGAGAATTTGCAAAGTGCCGGAAAGTAAATTTAGAGGATATATTCATATACATCCACATCTTAGTGTAAAAAGTGCTGAAAGTTATTGGTCTTCTGTTTCTGGAATTCCATTACTCCAGTTTTATAAAACATATTCTAAAATTAATAGATCTAGTCAAAACAAAAGAGATACTTTACCATTCGGGACTTTCGATATAACCATTTGTGATACACAACTATTTTTGAAAATTAAAGGATGGATTGAAGGATTGTATCAAAATATTGTTTAGACGCGCCGGGTTAGCTCAGTGGCAGCAGCGTTTCCCTGAAGAGGAAAAGGTCGTGGGTTCGATTCCCACCCCCGGCACAAAAGATATTCACAGGATATCCTTCCAAAAGCGAACAGATGTGGTATGCTTATAGGTAATGAGGTTAGATAAAGACAAAGCAATAAAGTTACGGCTCCAGGGGAAAAGCTACAGCGAAATCAATAAGCTATTGGGCGTGTCAAAGGCCACCCTTTCTGATTGGTTTGCAAATGTAGAGCTGTCTGAAAAAGCCCAGGAAAGAATTCAACAGCGCACCATAGAAAGAATAAATTCCGGTGTTGTTAAAAGGAATCGGGCGCTGACCGACTTGGCCCAGCGAAGATCAAAAGACCTGCGCCAGAAAGCCAAAAAAGAAATTCGGAAATTATCAAAGCGGGAAATATTGCTGATTGGTGCGGCGCTGTACTGGGCCGAAGGATACAAGCGGCCGCTGATGAGAAACGGGAAAATACGGACATCGCACGCGGTGAGCCTGACCAATTCCGACCCCCAGCTGGTAAAACTTTTTCTGGCATTTTTGCGCGGCGCCTGCCAAGTTCCGGAAGAAAAAATCACGGCCAACATCAGAATCACCGAACACCAAAACGGAAACTACCTGTTGCATTTTTGGAGCACCATCACCGGCATTCCGTATGACAAGTTAAAAAAATTCCAGTACAACACCAGCGCGCCGGGCCGTTCCAAAAAAGCATTTAACATTCTGCCTTACGGAACCATCCAAGTCAGAGTCAACGACACCAAGTTGTACCATAAAATCATGGGTTGGATAGAAGGACTATCGAGGGTATAATAAAAAATTGTAAGCGGGTGTAGCACAGTGGCCAGTGCGTCTGGTTGCCAATCAGAATACGAGGGTTCGATTCCCTTCACCCGCTCAGGGATTGTTCTTTTCAAAACTTTTTGTGGAGGCAAGACAATGATTCTTCCATGGGAAATGACGGAGTGTTTTCCATTTCTTGCTGCAGAGATGGAAAAAAGATTGAAAACTCCGTTGGTCAAGCAGTTCCCCACGTTGGCGTTCGCGCGAAAAGCCGACAGATGGCTTGCGACGCTTAAGCATAAAAGCATTGAACAGCAGTTTACCCAAAGGTGTATCGTGGAAAATCACGTTTCTCTTCTTTCCAGCTGCAAAGGCTTTGTGGCCGTAACGGCTTTGGGTGACGGCATTGTCATCTACATTGATGGGGATTTAGGGCCCAAAGAGAAACTATTCACGCTTGGTCACGAAATTGGCCACACTTTCCATCTTGACCTGGCAAAAACTCCCATTAAAAATACGGTTCCAGACGAACGGGAATACGAATGGGGAAATTTAGAAAGGGGCCAATTATACTATCTGATTGAAGACTTCGCCGACACATTTGCTGAAAAGTGGCTGGCCATAAACGGAAAAGAAAAAATAGAAGCATGGAGGCAGCGAAGAAACAAAAAAGTTCAGGCAACAGAGCAAGGGTAACACTTTGCTCTTTTTTATTGATTTTTTGATTGATGTGAGTATAGAAACATTGAAGCCGCAGATGATATCCAGAAGAGAATATAACAAGCCAAAGAAGGAAAAGGGAGAAAAATAAATAAAAAAACGGGAGGATATTGCAGGTTATGCAATCCCTCCCTTTTGTTTGCGACTTTCTGTCATACCTGACAGGAAAGCAGGAAGCCGATGAGCTTCGGGGTAGGATACAAGATATCCGTCCCCTCGGCTTCGTCGGGCTCCTTTTTCAAGTAGCCTTTTCCCAGTAGCTCCTGGATACCGTTAACGACGTGTTGCGGCCCGAAAGCGAAGATGCCAGAGAATGGCAGATTGACTTCAGGTTGCTGGACACGGACACGTTCGGGCTTGCGGACGAACAGAGCGTAGATGCCGAGCGTCAGAACGCAGAGCCAGAAGTGCCTATTGAGCTGGCCGAACCAGACTTCCATGGCCGCGTTGTGGGCTTCGGTGGCCTTGGCCAGCTTCTTGTGCTCATCGTACTCGGCCTTCATCATCTCCACGAGCTGATTCCAGCTCACTCCAGTCCACTCGTTGAGCTTCTTGGAGAAAGAAATGATGCGGGCAGCCGCTTCTTCCGTTTCCATCCTCCCCAACGTGTTGGGGATGACATAGTCGCAGCGAAAGCGGATGTCGCGGGGCTGGCACGGCATGGACGCAAGTTCGGCGGGCAGATGGTAAACCTTCATCAGACAGTCCTCCAGAAAGGGGTAGAGAAACCAGAATCACTTTTTCTTCTTCTTTTTCCGCTGTTTCTTTCCGAATACCAGACGAGCCAGTAATCGTAGGGGCAGCTTGATTGTCCAGATGGTCAAACCAAGCACCGAATTCCAGACCCATTTTGCATAGGGATTGGCAAACTTTTTAGGGCCGCCAAAGGGTGCTCCAGCAATCAGCAGTAAGGCATAAATCATTATGCCTAAAACCACTAATTGTGAAGCAATCCCACCTAACTGTTCTATCATCCGCAGTCCTTTCGGCTGAAAACGATGAATTCAAGGTACTGCTCTTATCATAACATATGATAATTTAATGTCAATAGTTGAGGGTTTTTACCACATCAGTTGATTTTGGCCTCTTCTAGTGATAGAGTTGGTATAAAGAAACACTCGTTGGTAATCAGCCAATAGATGCCAACGCCATAGCACATTCCGTTTAATTTATGAAATGTTTTATATCTATATTCTAAACCTTAAAATCCTAAAATCTAAAAGAGAATGGAAGAAGCAAACATAGCTAATCAAACAAAATTTATTTATCAGGGAGTTGGAAAAAGGTTTTTAGCTTTCGTTATCGACCTATTAATTTTAGGGGCAATTTTGTTTGTGGCTGTTAAATTATTTGGCGGAACTTATACGCAAGGAGAATGCAATTCATCTGCTTGGATAGGAATTACCTTTAACGATGGCAACTCAGTAACTTTGTACGGCTTATGTGGATTGCCTGCCATTGTTTATTTCTTATTTGCAACATTATATTATTTAGTTCTTGAGTGGGTGCTGTCTGGCACAGTTGGAAAATTATTAACCGGAATAAGGATTGCTAAAATAAATGGAGATAAAATCGATTTTAAGGCGTCCCTCATAAGGAATATTTTAAGAATTATTGATTTTCTGCCCCTGTTTTATTTAGTGGGAGCAATCTCGATTTGGACATCAAAAGAGAAGCAAAGATTGGGAGATAAGTTAGCAAAAACGATAGTCATAAAAAAAGTGTGAAATTTTTGGACTCGTAACATGAAAACACTATGAAAATTCCAGAATTTGTGCCTGAAGTTGGGTTTTACTATCACTACAAGCATGACCCTGCCGGCTTGGTCAACAATTACGCTTATCAGGTCTTCGGTGTGGGCTGCCACACCGAAGACGACTGCCGGCCGGAAGATGCTAACATGGTGGTTTATCGGCCGCTGTATGAATCTTCGGTTTACAAAGCCGGAAAACTTTTTGACCTGCGGCCACTTGAGATGTGGATGGGGGATGTCAGCAAAGACGGCAAAACCATGCCGCGGTTTACGAAAATCACTGACCTGGAGGTGATAAGCCAACTCCGTCAAATACAACAGCAAATGTACGGACAGGAGATGTGAATAGATTGCCGCGTCTCCGATTGCGATCGGGACTCGCAATGACGACGGGCGAGGCTGCGAGTCGCGTCCGCGGGCGCGACTCGCAGCAACAGTAATGCTAAGCAGCGCGATAACATCAAGGCTCCGAATCCCTCTGGAATGTCGGGGCTTTTTTATTAATAATTTTTTGATACAATCATGGTATGGTATCTTCGGGGAAAACATCTATTTTTTTGTTGGTGACGCTGGGTATTTTTTTGATGACGTTGGCTTTTTTTATCATTGATAAATATCAGTATTTGGCAAGCGCCATTCCATCCAACGATATTACTTACAACATGGCAGCGGTCAGCACGTCCAATCAATTGCCGACGCCAAGCCCGGCCCAAAAATTGGCTAACCCACCGGCAATTATCAAAGCCGTGTACGTGACTGGTTGGTCAGCCGGATCCAAAAACTACCTTGCCTACTTGGATTCGCTGATTGATGCCACGCAAATTAACGCCGTGGTCATTGACATCAAAGACAACCTTGGCAGCGTCACCTACCGGACCGGCGCGCCAAAAGCCAAATCTTACAAAGCGTTCTGGCCGCAAATTCCCGACATTGACGCGCTGGTAACTAAATTGCACAGCCGAGGAATTTATGTCATCGGCAGAATCGCGGTGTTCCAGGATCCAATCTTGGCAAAGAATCGGCCAGACCTGGCGGTTTACGACACAACAAAAACTATCGATCCGACCCACCCGATAGTTTGGCAGGACAACCACGGCCTGTCCTGGATGGATCCGGCCGCCAAAGAAGTTTGGGATTACAATATTGAAATTGCCAAAGACGCGGCGGCCCACGGTTTTGACGAACTGAATTTTGACTATATTCGGTTTCCCACCGACGGCCAAAACACAATGGGGTTTCCAAAATGGGACCAAAAAACGCCGCGGGCCGCGGTCATAAAAAGTTTTTTTGGAGCCCTGCGCCAAGCTTTGCCGGGCATGACAATATCAGCCGATCTTTTTGGCCAAACCACCACCAATACCGACGACATGGGCATCGGCCAAATTTTGGAAAACACCTTTGGTTACTTTGACTACGTCTACCCCATGGTTTACCCCTCGCACTACATCAGCGGATTTATGAAATTTAAAAATCCGGCTGACCACCCTTACGAAATTGTCAAAAATTCCCTTGCCAGCGCCTTGGCCCGCCAGACTGTCTATGAAAAAATTCAAGCCGCCAAGATTGCGGCAACGCCATTGCCTTCAAATTCGCTAGACCATCAAAGCCAGGTAAAAGTTGCCACCAAAATACGGCCGTGGCTCCAGGATTTTAATCTGGGAGCGATCTACGACACTGGTATGGTATCCAAGGAAATCCAAGGCACCACCGATGCCACCGGCAACAATTTTTATGGATTTTTGCTGTGGAATCCGTCTAATATTTATACCCAGGACGCTATTGCCAAGCCCGCCGATACCGCGCCAACCCCAACTATATCAGTTACACCGAAATAAGATTTTGTGATATAATCATATTGGCTACCAAATACGAATCTGTACGAATATACGGAAACGCTTCGCTTCTCTACGAATTACGAATTGAGTACGAATATACGAAAGTGAATCCGAGACTCACATTCGTATATTCGTAAGATTTCGTATTTCGTAGCCCGTTTTGGTATATTCGTAATAAATTCGTATTTCGTAGCGAACTTATGGACAATATCATCGAAGTCACCAATCTTACCAAAAAATTCGGCAATTTCACGGCCGTTGATAACATTTCTTTGCACATTCCCAAAGGACAAATTTTTGCGTTCCTGGGACCCAATGGCGCCGGCAAAACCACGACCATTAAAATGCTCACCACCCTTTTGACGCCGACCCACGGCACCATTTCGCTCAATGGCCACAACGTGGTGGAAAACCCAGGCCAGACCCGAAAATCTTTTGGCATTGTTTTTCAGGATCCCAGTTTGGACAACGAACTGACCGCTTACGAGAACATGCAGTTTCACGCCATTTTGTACGGCCTGCCAAAAGAAGTGTACCAAAAACGGATTATCGATCTTTTAAACCTGGTTGAATTGCACGAGCGCAAGGATTCTTTTGTCAAAAACTTTTCGGGCGGCATGAAGCGGCGCTTGGAAATCGCCCGCGGACTTTTGCACAGCCCCAAGGTGCTCTTTTTGGACGAACCAACCATCGGGCTTGACCCGCAAACCAGAAACCATATTTGGACTTACATTAATAATTTAAACAAAAAAGAAGACGTGACCATTTTCTTTACCACCCATCACATGGAAGAAGTGGAACGCATCGCCCAAAAAGTGGCGGTCATTGACCACGGAAAAATTTTGATTACCGGAACCATCGACGACATTTTGCAAAAAGCCAACGCGCAAAGTTTGGAAGAAGCTTTTATTTCCCTAACCGGCAGCAAAATTAGAGAAGAAGAGGGCAACGTCGGGTTAAATCAAATGAGAATTTCAAATAAACTGATGAGGTAAATCGCTACGAAATACGAATTTAATACGAATATACCAAATCAAACGCCCGCATTCGTATATTCGTAAAAAATTCGTATTTCGTAGCCAAAATGATGATTGCAATTTACATCCTCTGGCTCCGCCAGTTAAAACGATTCATCCGCAAAAAGGCCAGCATTGTGGGCGCTTTGGGCCAGCCCATCATTTTTCTGTTGGCTATTGGTTTTGGGTTTGGCCCGGTCTTTGCCAAAGCGGGCGCGGGAAACTACATCCAGTTTTTGGCTCCCGGAATCATTGTAATGACCGTGCTTTTTACTTCTATTTTTACCGGCTTGGAAATAATTTGGGACAAGCAGTTTGGATTTTTAAAAGAAACTTTTGTGGCGCCCGTTTCGCGCTTTGAAATCCTTTTGGGAAAAGTATTGGGGGGAGCGACGGTGGCCATGATTCAGGGAGTTCTGGTTTTTTTAATCACCTTGGTTGCGGGGTTTCGTCCGCACCTGGCCAGCCTGCCCTTGGCATTTTTGTTTTTATTTTTGGTGGCCATGCTTTCTTCGGCCTTGGGAGCGGCCATCGCCGCGCGGCTTGACGACATGCAGGGCTTTCCCTTGATTTTTAACTTTTTAGTCCAGCCATTATTTTATTTATCCGGCGCCATTTTCCCCATTAAAAATCTGCCGCCGGCGCTGGATGTCATCACCAAAATCAATCCGTTTTCTTACGGAGTTGACGGCCTGCGCGGAGCATTCAGTGGGGTAAGCGTCTTTTCCCCAAGCCTAAGCCTTGGAGTATTAATTTTAGTAACCTTAGCCATTTTAGCCGTAGGAGCCTATCAGTTTTCAAAGGTGCAGTTGTAATGCGATAAAAAAATAGAAAACAGAGTAAAAAAACAGCCCAAACTTTTCAGTCGGGCTTTTTTGAATTATTTTTCTGGATTTTCGTTTTCTTTATTTTGGATTTTTTTCTATTCTCTTCGTTCCATTTTTGATACACTTCATTTTGCACTTCCATTTCTTTGTATAATAGTTCTGATACCTTATCCCTCAGACCTTCTGCTCTGGTAATTTTTAACAAAGCCGCAGAGGTATTCATACCATGCAATCTATCTAGCGGATCACTTATCGGTGAAGTTATGATTTCATCAGCCGGCCCATATTTTGGTCTCAATACCTCGATACTTGTTTTTAAATAATCTGAAAGATAAACCTGTTGACCGCTACGAATTTCTTTCATGTCATCTAAAATCGCATACAGCTCTTCAAAGCTTTGTGCGTCTTTTATTTCTTTAACCGGCTCTTCTTCAAATTGCGGTTCTCCTTTTGGCATGTTTTTCTCCTTTTGATTGGTAATGGGCTAAGTTAAATTTAGCACAAAATTCCAAAAAGGTAATTAAATTATTTCAACTTTACCATTACTGCAATCAAGCACAAAAACTTTTTTAAGTTCTTTTAGGAGTTTTGTTCCTATCAGAACAATGTTCGCCTCTTGGATATCAATGGTAGTATCAGTGCATTTTCCATCAATACATACCTGTCCCTTACAAACCAAATGCGATGAAGTTGACCCATCGGCTAAGGTACCAGCTTCAACTCCGGCTAAGATCAATCCAAGTGGAAAAGCTTCGATAAACGGAATTTGCAAGTAGCCATTAAACCCAGAATCAACTAAGGCGTGAATCTTCTTTGAAATTCCCGTAACTCCTTTTACTTCTATTTCGATGACTGGCTGGTCGTTATTAAAAGTTCCAAGCATGCTTTTTCGCACTATACAGTTTTGGATTCTGGATATTGCCGATTGGATTCTGGATATTGCCGATTTGAATAATACAAAAAAGCTTGTCGCCAAATTCTTTTTTCGCTTTCTCGAGCGCTACCAACCTATCAGCATCAACTTGATATTTTTTTTGTTCAACGTCAATAACCACGTACTGGCCCAAGTACTGTTTTTCAAGAGAATCTTTTAATTCTTCATTATAAAATTTTTCCCCGAATTTTGAAATTTCCTCGAGAGAAAGAGATTTGTTATTCATACTGGCAGTATAGCACTTTCCTTTTTTATTTCAAATTACTCCTTTTCCGATAGCACGGCTTTGAGTGTCAGCTCTTGCCCTTCGCGCAGAACTTTAAAATGGGTTTCTTGGCCTATTTTGCATTTTTGCAATATGCTCGCCAGTGGATTTTGAGCCGTGATTTTCTGGCCGTTGACTTCCAGCAAAATATCAAATTCCTTAATACCGGCCTTATCCGCGGCTGACCCCTTAATCACCGGATGCTCTCCCAGCATTTCACGAACCACCAACGCCCCGTCTTCCACCGGCAACTTGTTGGCCTTGGCCATGTCTTTGGAAATAATGACATATCTTACCCCCAAAAACGGCACCACGATTTTGCCGAATTTTTTTACTTCGGCCAAATCTTTTTTGGCATAGTTTACCGGAATAGCAAAGCCAATATTTTGCGCGCCCATAATCATGGCGGTGTTAATGCCAATGACTTGCCCCTTCATATTGACCAGCGGACCGCCGGAGTTTCCCGGGTTAATGGCCGCGTCGGTTTGAATAAGGCCGCGCAAGTTTTGCATTTGATTATCCGCGCCGCCAAAAGCGGTGATGTAGCGGGAAAGCCCAGACACAATTCCTTTTGACAGGGTATCGGTAAATTCGCCCAAAGCGTTTCCAATGGCAACCACTTCTTCGCCTATTTGGATGGTGTCGGAATTGGCCAAATTAATCCAGGGAAAATGCCGGCCTTCAATTTTAAGCACGGCAATGTCGTTAATCGGATTTCGGCTCAACACTTTGGCAGCGTGTTTGTGTTTTGGATCTATGATCACTGTGTAGTCGGCCGTAGTATCAGCCACCACATGGTTTGAAGTCAGTACGTATCCGTCGCGGGAAATAATAAACCCCGACCCGCCGCCAATCTGCGTTTTTTCCACCAAACCTTTGCCGTCTTTTTGGACCATGGGCATGATGTACTCTTTGCCACCGTAGGGAAAACTATAAAAATCCTCAACTTTTGGCAAGTCTTTGGAAACCACAATGCTAATGACAGCCGGACAAACCTTTTTGGCTATTTTAACGATGGGAGACTTCATAATTTGGAGTAGTCACGAATATACAAATACGATCAAATATACAAATATTGCAAATATACGAATTCGCCCGCCGTCATTGCGAGCCACAGCGCGGCAATCCAGCACATTCGTATATTATTTCAGATTTGCATATTCGTGATTACTCCATTTATTTTACCAAGTTCATTGAAAAGAATCAATTTTTAGGATAGAGTGAAAATGTAATTGACCTAATTCCCCTAATTATTCTAATTGACCTAAATAAATCATAATGACCAAAATCCCAAAACCGTTTTAGCAATTAGGCATTCACGTTTTTAGTCATTCCTTAGAATAATTAGGTTAATTAGAATAATTAGAATAATTGCAATATCGGGCCCTCGTCGTTCAATGGACAGGATGAATCTTTCCTAAAGATTCGATGTAGGTTCAATTCCTACCGAGGGCACAAAATTTCAGCAAAAAAGCCTGGATTTTTTACCAAAAATCAGGCTTTTTTTATGCAATTTTCGTGCAATAGTAATCCACAGCAAAGGATTGACACGGGGCCTTAAAAGGAGTATATTTAACACAGTTGTTAGAAGCACAAAAAGGTCAATTTTGAGCGTAATGAAGCGTGAAAAACCCTTCAAATAAAGGGTGAATTATCGTAATATTAAGCGTAAAATATATGGCCGAATTTAATCCAGAAGTCATTGATAGCGACAAGCAAACGAGCGTCAAGGTGCTCTTGCCGGCGGTGGTGCTGGCAGCTTCTCTGCGGTATTCTATGTTGTTTACCGCGGGAATCGTTGCCGGGTATGTGCTTTGCAAAATATTTTGCCATGTCTTTGTCCACAAAAGCAAAATAGAAACCATTTTTTTGGATTACGGAAAGTGGAGAATCCACCTGCATCACTGGATTATGGGCATCATTTTACTGGCGATTGTGTGGGTAGTTGACCATTACTATCTTCCGACGCTTTTTGCCGGATTTGTGTGCGGGGTCATCATCCAGGATATTTACGATTACAACGATTGGCACCAGGTGATTGTCAAAAATGATGAGCAGAAAATCGCATAGTGAATTAAAATAATCACCAAAAATGCCCCAAACGGGGCATTTTTGCTGGCATTTTTTCCAGAAAAAAGTAGAATGGAATCGGAGGAGTCGCATAGCGGCCATTGCAATGGTTTCGAAAACCATAACCTCGCAAGAGGTTCGAGGGTTCGAGTCCCTCCTCCTCCGCACTAAAAACAGAGGTTTTTATCTCTGTTTTTGTTTACATAGAATTTCATTTCAAAGCAACAAAGGGGTAAAAAAAGCAAGGCGCAAACTATTGACAAAAATCGAATAATGATGCTATAATGTTGATAGCATCGAGTTGACAATTCAACTACCTTTTTCAAGGAGACGACCGTGGAACACCAGGCAACGTACTCGAAGATTATCGACCCAGCAACGTACAATGCGCTCATCGCAGTGCATCTGTATATCGCTGCAGCCGATAAAGCCATCTGCCAAATCGTTGCTCACGATTGTGGCGGCAAGTCGAAAGAAGTGCTGGAAATCGGCTGTGGGCCGGCGCGCATTCTGCCTCTTTTGGCTGATGCCCAATACGAGCCTTTCATTCATCTCACTGGCATCGACCATGACGAAACATTTGTGGAATATGCCAAAGAGGTGATGAAGCGAACGGGTACGGTCACAAGAGTTCTGCTCGCCGATGCCACAACTTACCAGCACATCAGGCCCATCGACATCGCTGTCAGTCAGGGATTCCATCACCATGTTCCCAAAGGAGAACAAACCCGTCTTTACTTGGAGAACATCTACCGACAACTCAAACCTGGTGGTATCTACGTGGTGGGCGACGAGTTCCTGCCTCACTACGATACCAGCGAGGAACGACTACGACGAGCAGTGGTGTGGTATTCCCACATTATCAGCCATGCCCTGTACGGAAAGTACGAGCAACTGGCGGTCGAAGAAGCAAAGACGCTTCTCGATGACTTGGCAGAGGGCACCCAAGAAGGTGTTGCCAAAAGCGATGCTCAAATCAAGTATGTCCTCGACAACATCAAAAACATCGACCACGACGACAAGTTGCCCCATTACCGCAAGGTCAATGAGCAACAGGTGGAAGATTTCCTTGCAGGCGTTGCTTCTCTGCGAAGTCAGCAACCACAAGGAACTCCTTCGATGGATTTGTCCCGTGGCGACTTCAAGGTCTGCCATCGTGTTTTCTGCAAAGAAGTGGAAACTGTTGGTTTCGAGGTCATCGGTGTCAAAACCGTTGGCCCCATCGAAACCATCGGCGCCATGGCAGTGTATACGCTCCTGAAGCCACAGTAACAGGACCAATTCGGTCAAGCCTCATGTTTTCAACTTCAGTTGTGCGTGGGGCTTTTTTCTTTAGTACTTCCGCAGTTAACTTTTTATAAAAAAGAGGCTGGAATCCAGCCTCTTTTTACTACTATGTTTACGCAACTACTCTATTCCTAATTTGGCTTTTGCTTTGGCTACAATGTCGTCTATGCGGGTGTCGGATTTTATGATGTAGTCAAACTTTTTTTCGGGATCGCGCGCGTCTTCAACATCTTTTAGGTTGGTCAAAAACATAATAGGCATTCCGGCATCGGTTTCCCAGATTTTTTTAGCCATGTCTATGCCGTCCATTTTGGGAATTAAAATGTCAGACAAAATGAGGTCGGGCTTTTCTTGTTGGGCCACAACCACGCCTTCCTGGCCATCTTTGGCGGTGACTACCGAAAAACCCTCGGTGGTAAACTTTTTTTGCAGGATGAAAAGGAAATCCTCATCGTCTTCCACCAGTAAAATTTTTTTATTTATTGTTGCCATATTCCTTTTGAAATTCTAAATCCTAAACTCTAAAACGACGTCGATGTTATGATTTAGAATTTAGGTATTGGGATTTATTTAGAATAATTAGGTCAATTAGAATAATTAGAATAATTTTCAAACATGGATTTATCTGCTGTTGAAAGGGTCTGGATAATTGCTATTTGAAAAAACCTGAAAATCCTGGTCTTGCTGCTGCCAAACCCGCAACACCTTTTGGTAATCAGTATAGTCAAAGGTGATGTTTTTTTCAATACCGTCGGGCACATCTGCCTGCACAACCACCACGTAATTATAAAATAGCAAAAGTCCCAGCAAAAGATCTAGGGCAATCAAGCCCATGATAAAAGCAAAGGCGCGCGAGCCCACCATCCAGGGAATTTTTTTTGCCTTGCCCAATACTCCGGCAAGAGATGTAGTGCCAAATTTCATATTCATTTTTTTGTAAACGTGGTTATCAAAAGCGTAGCGCTGACCTCGGAGTTTTGGGTTAAAGCTTTTTGATTCAAAGGAGCCTGGGACGCCGCGCCCGCTTTTTGAATTTCAATATTTTTGACGTCAACCAAATATGGGCCGTGTTCAATGGTTCCCAAGAATTTTACGATATTTTCAAAATTTCCGCGCACAAATAGCTGAAACGAAACCGTCTGCTGTTTTGCCTGCGAGCCGGCAGGCACCAGGGAAATTTGGGCATCAAGCGCAAAAGCGCTGGCGGTATCTTCCAAAAATTTTATCAGGTCCACCGGATTTTGCGGATCAATGAAAAGGCCATCCATTTTTTGAAGCTTTGGCTTGTAGCTTTCGTAGACGGTTTTAAAGTGCTCTATTTCGCTGTTTTGCAATTGCAGAGCGGCCGTGTCTTGTTTGATGGAAAGCAAATTGGCAGAATTGTTTTGGATGTCTGCCATCAACGGCAGAACACCAAAAATCACCAGCGCCGCAATGATTGCGCCGAATATTCCCGCGACAACGTAGATAGGGTTAAACGTGATTTTCATGGCATTGGGTTAATTTCAAAAGAAACGTGGAACGTGCTGTTTTTGGGCGATATCCAGCTTTCCGGTGAAAAATTCAGGTTTTTTATTTGCGCCGTTGCTTCAAGATTTTTTTGAAAAACTAACAGGTCCTCTCGCGATCCGCTAAATCCCGAAGCCGTTCCTTTCATGGGCCCTTTGTCGGTTTTTTGCACAGACAGGTCTGTCAGGTAAATGCTTTGGGGAATGGAAACAGAGGTGATGGCTTTCACAATGGCACTCATGTACGCTTCTTTTTGGTAGAACTGCTCGAGCTGCTGCAAGGTTGCGTTACTTTGGCCGATGATATTGCTGAAGGTTAAAAAATCCGGCGTTTGCAGGTCTTTGCGGGTTTGGTCTAGCGCCACTTTTTCAGAATTGATTTCTCCCAAAAGGTAAAAGTGTATGGAAAGCAAAACCAGCACCAGGCACACCAGCGGTACGGTCAGGGTAATTCCCAGCACCATGGTTAACTTTTTATTTTTCTGAAGTTGAAGTTTGGCTTTTTCTTCGGGAGGAAGAAGGTTAATCATGCGAAATTATTCTAATTGTTCTAATTACACTAATTATTCTAAAGAATGTTAAAAAAAGTGAATGACTAATTGCTAAAACGGTTTTGGGATTTTGGTCATTGCCCGCCTCGCCTCGACGGCGATTCGAGGCTGGGGGATTTATTTAGGTTAATTAGAGTAATTAATCAGTGCTATCATTCGCGCCGCGCAGAGCAAGACCCAACGCGGTGGCAAACGACAGGAATGTTTTGTTGACATCGTCGTTTAACTGGCGCGCCGAAAAATGCATCCAGGAATCCTTCACTTCCACCGGAACTTCGAGCCTGCCCGAAAGAAACTGAGCCAGCCCTTTTAAATTGGCGCCGCCGCCGCAAAGGAAAATTTTGCTAATGTTGCCCTGGTTTCCGGTGTGCTCGTGCGAGGTATGCTCTTGGTAAAAATCCAAATACTTTTTAATTTGGGTGCAAAGATCTTCCAAAATGGGTGTGATGGCCTGCTGGATTTTTTTTGATCGGTAATCGGTTTTGGCAATAGCAAGATCATATTTTACTTTCAACTTTTCCGATTTGGCCAAGTCAATGCCCAGCGCCTTGGCGATGGCCGCCGTCAGTTGTTGGGAAGAAATGGCAATGGAATGGGTAAACTGGATGGATCGGCCGGCAAAGACAATAAAATCGGTGCTGTTTTTACCAAAGTCAATTAAAGCAATGGGCGCGGTGGACAGTTCGTTTTTTACCAGGGCCCGGGCAATGGCTTCCGATTCAACTTCCATGGCCAGCGGAATAAGGCCGGCCTTTTTAATGCAGGCAACATAAGAATTTACGATTTTTTTGGGCATGGCAACAATGAGCACGTCCAGGTGATTTTGGCCGGATTTGATGGGAGCAATAACTTCAAAATCCAGGTACACTTCGCTCATGGGCAGGGGGATATAATTTTCAGCTTCAAACGGCACGGCCAGTTTTAATTCTTCTTCTTTCATCAGGGGCATTTTGATGACTTCCAAAAACGACCGCTCTTCGGGCAAAGAAGCGATAACGTACTTGGTGCGCAAACGCTCTCCGTGGATGTTCCGGCAGGCGGCTTGGATGACTTTGGCCAGCGCGTCTTCGTCTTTAACGGCGCCTTTTTCTATGACGCCCGGCTGGATTTCCAAGTGATTAAAAGATGCCAGCTTAAAAAAACCCGTCTTGCGTTTAAGCTTGATGATTTTCAGCGACATGTCGCTAATGTCCAGACCGAAGGCTTCTTTTTCCAGGGTCAAAAACTTCATCGTATAATTATTGTACCATTAAAAACAATCTTCCAAAATATGTAATGCAAATCTACAAATCTCATGCTAATCTACGAAACCGCGAATACGACGAATGTCGTAGAGCGCACACATTAGCAATTTTGTAGATTAGCATAAGATTTGTAGATTTGCATTGCCATTATAACTCTTGCCAGCTGACCACTTTCCAGCCGCCGCCTGGGCCGCCGGAAAAATAAATGTTGACCACGCCGTTGCTGTACTGGATTTTGGAATTTGGCTGCATGGTCACCTTGTAACCGGTCAGCTCAAGAGCGGAAACGTTGTTGGAAAGCTGAATGCCGCCGGCCGTGGTGTAAAACACCGCGCCAGTTGACCCGTTGCTGACGATGATGGCCGAATCGGAAGTATTGGTGGAAAGGAATAAAAGGTAGCTTCCGGTCTGGCCAGACCCGGAAAAAGTGTTGCCGTTGCCGGTGTTAATCAGCCCGTCTGATAAAAGCACGCCGCCCAGCGACCCGTAGGAACTGGAAAGTTTTATGGTGTCGGTGTTGCCCAGGGTGATGTTGCCGGTCACGTAAATGGTGCCGGTCATGGTCAAAATATCGCTGTTGCCAAAGTTCAAGTCTCCGGAAATTTTGCACGGCCCCATGGTAACGGTTTTATTGTTGTGATTTAAATCATCTACGCTTGAGCTTGGGCATTCGGTAGAGGCTTCGGTTTTCCAGTCATCAACCTGGTCTTGGGGAATAGGCAAGGGCTGCTCGGAAATTTCACTGGATTGCACCGTGGTGGTGCCGCGCACGGTGCAGGTGTGGGTTCCGCCGGTCACGTAGGTTAAATTATTAACGCTGGCCGGAGACAGACAACTGTACACAAAAGCGTTGCCGGTAACATACACGCCACTGATGCTGTTGCCATTGCCTGACACAATGGCATCGTTATCAATGGTTCCCGTTCCGGAAATATTACCGCCCGAAAACACATTCCCCATAATTTCACTGCCATTGCTCATGACCAAGCCGCCTTCGCCGATTTCCACCCCGTAGTAAAAAGAAAGATTGGAACTGTCTGGCGCGTACACCACCTGCAAGTTTTTAATAAACCCATTATTGGAGCCCTGGGAAGTAATGGCACGCGATCCGCCAACGATGGCGGGAATAGTAACTTTGGCGCTGGAGTTGCCAATATTCAACGTATACGTTGCGGCGGCCATTTGCGGAGCGCTTTTTAAACGGATCAATGCGTCTTCGGCGCCGGCCTGGGCGGTGTAGTAAGATTGGGTGGCGGCGATGGCCGTGGTGGAAATTCTCTGGCGCTCAAAAATCAAAAGCCCCATGCTCATGGCAACGGTCAGCATGAAAATCAAAATGGCCAGGGTGACCAAGGAAGCGACAAAACCCTTTTGATTGAAGTTTTTTGATTTTTCCATTTTCTTATGCGATGCTAATTGAAGAAATTAGTTGCTGGAAATTTGAAATTGGTAATAGAAAAACCTGAAATTGGAAATTGGTAACGCGCGTTCGGCTTTCCATTTTCTATTTTCCAATTTCCATTACCATTTTCCATTTTCTATCAACTATTTTCCACTTGTTGGCATCGCATTATTAGTAGCTTCTCAAGCCAGCCGTAGATGTGACCTGGACCGATGGTTTTTGCCCATTTACCGCCGTACCATATTGCAACGTCAAGTCAATTTTTATCGACGAAAATCCGTTGTTGGCAATTTGGGTAAATGCCAGGTTGCTAACTTCGGTGGTTTCTGAAGTCAGGAAAATCGGCGTTTGCGATTCTTTTTTTAAACACAAGCGCGTCCCGCAGATGAAAAAATCAATATAGGTATCAGCTTCGCCGCTTGGCAAGTATCGCAGCGTTTCCAACGAAAGCTGGCTGGAAGTAGTTGTGGACGTGTAAATGCTTTTGGCGCCGTTGATTTCATAACTGATGATTTCCAAAGCTCGGCGGGCGTTTTCCAGGGCTTCCCGGTCGCCTTTTGATTGGGCATCAGCCTGCAAAAAATAAAACATAAAAGAACTGGCGGTTACCAAAACAATGGCCAGCAAAGCAATGTAAATGATGATTTCGACCATGGTAAAACCGTCTCCATGAAACATGGAACATGAAACATGAAACAAGCGACGGTGTTTTTTGTTATGTGTTATGTGTTCCATGTTACGTGACATTACTTCCAGTTGGTAAAATAGCTGACCAGGCTTAGGGTTCTGGTGCTTGATGCAACGGTAACGGTAACCTTGCGGGTATTGGGATCGTCACGCGCGGCGTTGTAGGTGCTTTCAATATTCTGCGTGGTTGGGTCTCGCGAAACTTTGTCAACAATAATTTTGCGGGTAAAAAGTCCCACCGTTTCCGTGCCCGAAACAATATTCCACTTGTTGGGAGTCGCGCTCGTGTCCAACAAAGGGTAGTAAGCGTTGCCGATGGCAAGCGTGCCAAGGCCGCCGGTCCCCCAACTACTGCCATCGCGAAAACTCCTGACCGCTTCCATGGATTCCTTCATCAAAAAGTTTGCCTGTTCATTTTGCCGTATGGACGTGGAAGTTTTAACCGATAGGCCACCCACATCCAGCAAAATGGCAAAAGCGATGCTGATGACCATGACAGCGATGAAAACCTCCAGCAAAATAGAGCCTTTTTGCTTCATGGAACATGGAACATGGAACATGGAACAGACTAAACTTTTTGAATGGTAACCCATAACATTTTACCAATTTCCTCACTTAATGATATTGCTTTTTTATAATCTTCTTCGCTTACATATCCTTCAACTAATGAAAAATGCAAAAGGTATTTTGATTCTTTTAAGGAACCGTATGCAATCTCCAAAAAGTTTTTGTATACCTTATCTCTTCTCCTTGCATAGCCTTCTATGTAGTTAAGAATGATAGAAAGCGCGGCTCTGCGTAATTGGGAAATTACACCATAGAGTTCGTCCTTAGGAAAATTTTTTGTGATTTTATACACCAAATGCACGAATTCATCCATTTTAATCTTAAGTCTCTCATGAAATGTTTGTTCCATGTTATGTGTTACATGTTACATGATCTACTGCCATGCAAATCCGTTTACATAGATGGAATGAAAATTGGTGGTACGGCCATCGGCTGAATATTCAACCAGTGTGCCGGTATTATCGCCCGACAGGGAAACGGTCAGGCTGACACTGTTGAGCCTGGTATCGCGGAAAATGGAAAACTGGGTGTCGGCACTATTTAATTTTAAGGTATGGATCCTGATAGTTTGATTCGCGTTATTGATGGCAAAGGTTCCCGTCCAGTCAAACTGACCGTTGATTAAAAAATTGCTTAGGGGAATAGTTTCGGTGGTGGTGCCATTGAAAACCAGTACCAAGTTTTCGCTAGCGGTGGTAATGGTTCTTGAATAGGTAAAATCCACGTGGCGGGAATCTTTTACGCGGGTATCGGCGGCGGGTGAAGGCGCCAAAAATCCGATCACTCCCGAATTATCCACGTAAATAATTTTAGACTGGCTATGGTCGTCTTGAAAATCCAACGATATATTGCCGGCGTTGGCAGTGGATCCGGTCAGCCGGTCAAAGACCACTTGATTGGCATTTCCGCTGGCATTGGTAGTATTGATTTGGGAAAATTCAACGTTACTGCCAACTGAATAGATTTTGTCGTAACTGGTATCGCGGCTGGCATAATTTGCCCCCTTAAATAAAATGTACTGGTCTGGAGAAGTGGCGGTATTAAAATAAATTCCGTACTGGCTATTGTTTTCCGAAGCCAGGGTTTTGTTTTGGGCGACCCGCAAAATATTGATAACTTCCTGGGCCGTGTCGTCAAGCTGGGGAGTTTTTAACAGCGACACGAGGCTGGGAATGGCAATAGCTCCAAGGACAACCAAAATCGCCAGGGAGACGAGAAGCTCTATCATGGTAAAGCCTTCTTCATGGAACATGAAACATGAAACATGAAACAAACGAAAAGTTTTGTTGTTATGTGTTATGTGTTCCATGTTATATGCTTTTTAGCGACGAGTACATCGGTTCAATGATAGAAATGGCAAAGAAGGCGACCACTAGGCCCAAAAAAACCAGTAAAATAGGTTCAATAATCACCGAAAAGTTTTTGGTTTCATCAATGACTTCCTGTTCGTAAAATTCCGACAGTTTTTTCAGCACCACGGACGTTTTTCCGGTCTCCTCTCCAACCTCCATCATGTCCAAGGCACCGAATGGGAAAATGTTGGCGTAAGGCTTGAGAGCGCTGGACAGCTTGTCTCCTTTTTTGACTCTTTCCAAGGCGTCGCGCAAAGCATTTTTAAAATAAACGCTGCTGGCGCTGTCTGAAGTAATTTCCAGCGACCGCACCAGGGAAATACCCGAAGAATTAAGCGAGCTGAGTGACCGGATAATCACCGCTGAATTTACCTTTTTGATAAAGGGAGCCAAGAGCGGCATTTTGATCAATATTGTGTCCCGCACCCATCGCCCCAGCTTGGTTTTCATGGCCATAAAATACCCCCAAACCGCCCCGACCGGAACTACCAATGACAAGTACCAATATTTTTGCGAATAGGTTCCCAAAGCAATTAAAATCCGTGTGTAAATGGGCAAGGGAATACCCATCCCCAGCAAAAACGAATTGAATTTTGGCAATACAAACGTTGACACCACCACCCCGATGCCACCCATGACAATCAAAATAATGCAAGGGTAAATGAGCGCGCCCCGAATTTTGGATTTTAATTCATGGGCACGATCCATGTGCGTGGACAAAATTTCAAAAATTTCTTCCAGGGTTCCCGATTCCTCGCCGATTTTTACCATGCTCACAAAAAAGTCATTGAACACTTTAGGGTAGCGGGCCAGGGCGTCCGAAAACGTTTCCCCTTTGTTCAGGCGCGCGTCAATGTCCGCCATGATGGCTTTTAACTTTTTATTCTTGGCTTGCTTGGACAAAATATCAAAAATTTTGACCAGCGACAGCCCCGCCCCAAACATAATCCAGAGGTTTCGGGTCATCATGATTTTTTCCACCGATGAGACGCCAAGCGAGGGGATAAAGGAATCCAAGGTCATTTTTTTCTTCTCTTCTTCTGAAACTGCTTCAATCAAAAACAGGTCCTGGTGCTTGAGGCTTTGGGCCAGGGCATGCAGATCCTTGGCAAATAGGTTGCCAATCTGGGTTTGGCCGTCAAACGACTTGGCGGTGTAAAAATAGGTAGGCATTCATCATGGAACATGAAACATGGAACATGAAACAAAACTACGACGTCGTCTTTTTGTTATGTGTTCCATGTTATATGTTATGTGAGTTACTCGGTGATGACGCGCAAAATCTCTTCTATGGACGTCAAGCCTTGCGCCGCTTTGACAAAACCGTCTTCAATCATGGTTCGCATCCCTTCTTTGATAGCCTGGTTGGCAATGTCGCGGGTGGTGGCTTTTTTGACAATCAAATCCCTGATCGGCTCGCTCACTTTCAAAACTTCCACAATGCCAACTCGCCCCTTGTAACCATCAGAGCCATCGGTGGAAGCCTTGGGCTTGTAAAACTGAATGTCTTTTACGGTTGCCTTGGCTGGCAGGACTTTGTCTTCTTTTAAAAATTGCAGGACTCTTTGCAAGCTGCAGTATTTTTCCAAGTTTTTCAAATCGGCAGCGCCCGGTCGGTAGGCTACTTTTTCTCCGGAAAATTTTCTGACCAGCCGCTGGGCAATAATTAAGTCCGCGGTTGAAGAAATCAAAAACGGCTCGGCCTTCATGTCAATCAGTCGGGGAATGGCGCCGGCGGCTTGCGTGGTGTGCAGGGTGGACAGCACCAGGTGGCCGGTCAGCGCGGCGTTGATGGCTAAACTGGCCGTTTCATCGTCGCGGATTTCGCCCACCATAATGACATCCGGGTCCTGGCGAACCAGAACCCGAAGCCCTGCGGCAAAGGTTAAATTTATCTGGGTGTTGACCTGGGTTTGGTTGATGCGCGGCATCCGGTATTCAATGGGGTCTTCAACGGTGGAAATATTGACTTCGGGCGTGTTTAAAATTTCCATCATGGCATATAAGGTAGTGGTTTTTCCGGAACCGGTGGGCCCGGTAATTAAAATCATACCGGAAGACTTTTGCAAGCTGTCTTGAATTTGCTGCAGCATTTTTCCGGCAAATCCTAATTTATCCAGCGAAGAAGATTTGGTGTTTTCGGCCAGAAGCCTCATCACAATTTTCTCACCGTTAAAAACCGGCAGAACCGAAACCCTGACCGAGTATTTAAACTCATCAGTTTCAATTTTAAACCGGCCGTCCTGGGGCAAACGATGTTCGTCAAGTTTTAAATTAGAAAGCACCTTGATGCGCGCCACAATGCCAAGAGCCGTGGCAATGGGCAGGGCCATGGCGTCGTGCAAAATGCCGTCTACCCGATAGCGCACCACCACTTCTTTTTCCAGCGGCTCAATGTGCACATCAGAAGCTCCCTGCAAAATGGCGTGCTTAAGCAGCGTGTCCACGATTTTGATAATGGGAATATCTTCGGACGCTTTTTTTATATCGCCGGGTTTGGGCAGATTTTCTGTATCATCGCCATCGGACGATTTTTGAATATTTAACGTTTCATCACTGCTTTTTATGATGTCTTTGAATTCTATGTCCAGGGTTTTTTGGTACTGGGCCAGGGCGTTTTTGATGCTTTCGGGCGTGGTCAGGCGCGCCAGAATTTTTACCGACGGCATGGTTTTTTCAATAAACTCAATGGTGCGCAAGTCATCGGGGTCTACCATGGCCACTTCCAAATTGTCGCCCCGCTTGCGGAAAGCCACGATGTTGTGAGCCTTGGCAATGGACTGGGGAATGATGGTCAAAACTTCGGGCGCAATGGATTCGTTTTCCAGGTTAATAAAGGGAACTCCCAGCAAATAGGCTTCTATTTTGATCAGCTCTTTTTTGGAAATTAAATTATCGGACACCAAAACATCCCCGACTGCTTTGCCGCTGTCCTGGCTTTTTTTGAGCGCCTTGGCAAACTGGTCTTCGTTGATCAGTCCGGCTTCCAAAATAAATTTTAAGAGTTTCTTGGGCTCAACCTTCATAATTTATTGCGATAAATTTCCTACCAATTACGAATGCTCCCGAATTACGAATGTACGAATTTACCGCATCGTATTCGTAATTCGGGAGCATTCGTAATTCGTAGGATATTCTATAATTATAGCACATATAAAAATGCAATAAAAAAAGCCGATGTGGAAAACCAAATTAGTTTTTGGTTTTAGGTTTCAGCCGCGCGCCCAGAGACGGGGCGCGCGGCCTGTTGGTTAAAGTTGTGGGGTTGTCGGTTTTAAAACTAGAAACTTCTTAACCTTAAACTTTAAACTTTAAACTAAAAACTATAAAAACGTTGAATCTTAGACTAAATTAAGATAGAATGCTTACATGATTAAAAAAGAAAAACCTTCCACAAAACCTGTGGCAAAGCCTCGGACAAAAAAGGTTGCTGTTCCGGCAAAAAAACCCAAACAGAGCCCTGCTCCCAAGGTAAAGCCAGAAACTCAAGTCACTCAAAAAGCCGCACCAGTATTATGGCAACGGCCGCCGGTGGTGGTGGTTTTGGGACACGTGGATCATGGCAAAAGCTCACTTCTGGAAGCTATCAAAGATTTTAACATCACCAAAAAAGAATCTGGTGGCATCACCCAGCATATCGGCGCTTACGAGGTAGAACACCATTCCAAAAAAATTACCTTTATTGACACGCCAGGCCACGAAGCGTTTTCCGCCATGCGAACTCGCGGCGCCAGCGTAGCTGATGTTGCTTTGCTGGTGGTGGACGCCGCCCAATCCGTCCAGCCCCAAACCAAAGAGGCCATCGGAGCGATTAAAAAAGCGGGTATTCCCATGATTGTGGTGTTAAATAAAATTGACTTGCCCAATGCCGACCCGGAAAAAATCAAACGCGAACTGGCCAACATTGATGTGTTGGTAGAATCCATGGGTGGCGCCATTCCGTCGGTCAAGGTTTCGGCCAAAGAAAAAACCGGCATCGATGAATTGTTGGAAATGATTTTGCTGGTGGCGGAAATGCAAGCTTTGGTGGCGGATATTAACGCTCCGGCCGAAGGCCTGGTCATAGAATCGTACATGGATAAATTAAAAGGCCCCATCGCCACGGTCATTGTTGAAAAGGGAACTTTGCGCGCCAAAGACATCATCGCCACCGACTTGGCCATGGCCAAAATTAAATCCCTGCAAGATTTTGCGGGCCATGGCATAGAAAAAGCCTTGCCCAGCCAGCCGGCGGTGGTGCTGGGATTTGAAAAAGTTCCGGGCGTGGGAGAAAAATTTAAGACCTACCAAACTGCCGACCAAGCCGCGGCTCACTTAAAAATAGAATCTCAAAAACGGGAGGTAAATACCACGGTGCTTGAGGCGGCTGGCGACAAAAAAATCGTCAATATTATTTTGAAGGGAGACGTGTTCGGATCCATTGAAGCCATTGAGGGAATGCTAAAAAGTTTGCCCCAAGACCAAGTGATTTTGCGCATTTTAAAAACCGAAGTGGGGGATATCAACGAAACCGACGCCAAATTAGCCGAAACCGCCAAAGCATTGATTATTGGCTTTCGCGTCAAAATTTTGCCCGAAGTTTTGCAAGTTATGCGGGCGGACACCCAAAAAAAAGTGAGGATAAAAACGTTTGACATTATTTATGAATTGATTCAGGAAATCCGCAATGGCATGGAAAAATCGCTGGAAGCGGAAACGGTGCGCCGCGATGTGGGGAAAATCAAGGCGCTGATTATCTTTTTTGCCGAAAAAAACCGCCAAATTGTGGGCGGAAAAATCACCGAAGGCGAAATTAAAAAAGGACTGAAGCTGGACGTTTTCAGAGCCGATGCCAAAATTGGCGCCGGCAGAATTATCAATTTACAGCGTGATAAAAAAGACATGGACTTGCTGAAAAAGGGAGACGAATGCGGCATTTTATTTGAAGGAAACGTGAAGGTTGAAAAAAATGACATCTTGGCGGCTTACGTGGAGGAGAGGCAAAAAGGAGTTCTTTAGCGAATTATTCTAATTGTTCTAATTGACCTAATTATTCTAAACCGTACCGTCATTGCGAGTCGCAGCGAAGCAATCTTCACTCTTTCGTCATTGCGAGTCGCAGCGTGGTCCCGATGGCGTAACCATCAGGGATCCCGTATGTCGCCGAGGCGGCATCGGGACAATCCAGCCCATTCGTATATTAGTAAAATTTGTATATTGTTTTAGATTTGTATATTCGTGATTACTCCAAATCTATGAGTAATAGATTAGAAAAAGTAAATTCCCTCCTCAAGCGCGAAGTCAGCAACATCATTGCCCGCGATTTTAATTTCCATGGCACGCTGGTAACACTCACCCGTATGGAAACCACGGCCAACCTCATTGAAGCCAAGGCATATATTTCGGTACTGCTTGCCCGCCAAAGCCTTGGCGACGGAGGGCACTCCTCCTCCGCTAAAGCTTCGGCGGACAAGGAAGACAAAACCGGCCAGATCATTAAAGTGCTCAACAGCAACGTTTACGACATCCAGCAGAAAATAAATAAAAAGCTGAATATGCGGCCCATCCCTAAAATCAGATTCGTAAAAGACCCAATCATAGCCGAAGCCGCCAACATAGAAAAACTGTTGAGCCAATTGAAAAAAGAGGAAAAATAGGGTAGAATGAAGGTAAATTCGGCGGCGTAGCTAAGACAGCAAAGCAAAGGACTGCAAATCCTTCATACGTGGGTGCAAATCTCACCGCCGCCTCATTGTTGGGAAAATATGCCGCGGTGGTGGAATGGTTTACACGAGTGACTTAAAATCACTTGAGATTTTTCTCATGTGGGTTCGACTCCCACCCGCGGCACAAAAAAATGTATAAAGTCTATGTCTTACAAAGCGAAAAAGATCTAAAGACATACACCGGATACAGCCATGATGCACAAGGAAGGCTACTTGAACATAATGCCGGAAAGGTCACTGCAACAAAAAATAGAAGGCCATTGAAAATAATATATACAGAAAACTGCGAAACAGAAAGTGAGGCAAAAATGAGAGAAAAATACTGGAAAAGTGCAGCTGGTCGAAAAAATCTTAAACGAATATTTAGTGGGTTCCCGCCTCATTTTCGAAACAAAAAATGAGGCGAGGCTCGCCTTAGCCTTTCGGGCTAAGGCGGCAACTCCCACCTCGGGCACCGCAAATGTATCAACCAAGTATTAGGTCGACTTCCAAAAACATCATTACTTTTAATAAAAACTTATGGCAGAAAATATTGAGTCTATGCCTTCGGGTGAAAATCCGGACGACATAGATAATTTTGAAAAATTATACGACTATTTGAGAAGCAACAACATAACAGCGCAATGGGGCAGGCCGGAAGTTGTAGATGAAAACAAAACCTTGGATGCGGAACAAATAATCAGTAAAATCGAAGAATTGAGAAATGATCCAGACCTTAGCCAAAAAGAAGATCTTTCGGGAAGTACGCTGCATTTTCTGGACGCTCCTGAATTACACAATACGTTGGAAAAACTTTTTTTGAAGGAAAATAAAAAATAATTTCAGTGAACCAAAAGCCCGCGCGAAGCGCGGGCTTTTGGTTTCCTCTAAAAATAATTAACTTTCTATAATTTCCACATTGGTAACTTTGGCTCCCAAATTCCTTGCCTGATTGCGCGAAGAAAACCAAATATCAATGTTATGGCTATACTTGGAATTCATCCGATCCTGAACCACAAACACTTTATTTCCATACAGACCCGGAATCCGCACCAGCGTCCCAAAGGGAACACGACGGCCGTTGACAGAAAAGTTGGCTGCGATAATCCCGTCCGCGACATGCGCACCCGAAGCCGTGATAAACGGCGTATCGTCCGTCTGGTCGGGAGTACTGGAGTATCCGGTAACCACCAGCTTTATCGTTTTAACCACCTCATACGAAGACTTGTCCAGCTTGCACACCGTCAAGTGGCCGTTTTTAATCAGCGTCGCCGAAGTTGCCTTGTTTGAATTGGTCAGGTCGGCGTTGATGGTTTGCGGAGTTATCACTCCGTAGGTTACGACAATGGCAATGGCACTTACGACAATAGAGCGAATGACTAAGGATTTGTTCATAATAGTGAGATACTAATATGCTAATCTCATTCCAATGATACTAATAAAACGTTCACAATTAGTATAATTGGCATGCGCATTCGTATAATTGGCATCGCACCTAACAAAAAACTCCATTGCTGGAGCATATCCCCATCTTAGCACAAACAAGCAACCTTGTCAATAGTCAAGCCACACTTACCCACAGCCGTCAAGCCCGCAAATTTCAAAGAATTTTTACCAGATTTTTGAGCAAATTTTGGTAATTTTTGGCAATCGTAACGATTTGCAATAACTGACGTACGTCCGCCATTGCAAATGACTTTGAAAGTGAAAGCATTCCCCTACAACACCTTAAAAACATTTGCCATAATGACCGTACGGTCATTATGGCAAATGTTAAAAAAGCAAATACTTTGAATTGAAAAAATAAAAGGCGCGGCGTGAACTTAATCACCTTCCGCGCCATGATTACCTAATGACGACCTTCTTTTACCCTTCCAACACCTTCCTGATGTTGGCACTCATTGCCCTAATTCGCTCACGAGCTTCGCGAACTTTTGCTACCAGGGCCTCCTTATCCTTGACCTCCTTAGTCAGTTGCGTGTCCGAGTGAGCTAGATTGGTAACTAAAACAGTGTTTCTTGAAACCAACCTCCCTGTTAGCTTCAATAACTCGTCCAAATCTGTTGGAAGTCCACTCGGATCAGATAAATCTGGCAAAGCCGGCGTGGCAGCCTGATTCTCATCCTTCTTAGGTGACTCCGCCTGATTTGTTTGATGATTAACATCCATGACCGGAGGCGCAACAACCGTGACCATGATAACCCCTTTGAGTAAGTGACTATCTGCTTGCAGGTGCTCCGCGCACCTACACTTTTATTGTTTCTTGCCAGCAAAGTAGCTGGCTAAGTGATTTCCTTGTCAAAGAACAAGTAATTTTATATTCTAATACCTAATTGCCTAATTGTCAATATCTATGCATGCTTTGCTGTTTCTTTAATAACGAGTATAATAAAATAATGCATTAATTTTTTGACGAATTATAAATACATTTATGAGCGAAATTCAAAGTCATACAGAGGCAAATCCAGAAAAAAAACTGGATGAAGGCGATAGGTTATTGGAAGCTACAAAAGAACTTGAAAAAAAAGTGGCTGAATTGGGAACTATCGAGGTGCAGAAAAAAGTAGAACCAGAAGTACCAACGGAAAAACCACAGGAAGCACCAGTTTCGCCATCCGAAACCGTAGAAGAACCAGCGCCTATAGAGACTGTTGCGGAAAAAATAACACCTGCGCCTTCTGCGCCTCTGCAAGAACCGCCAACTGAAACACAGGCTGGTGGCTACGCTATTCTGTATCCAGAAAAAGCAAAACCAATCGAAACAAAAGAGGGAGAGGTGGTTCCGGTTGCCAAGAAAAAAACGGGAGGTAAAAAAGAAGAGCCAGCGCCAACAGAAACAAAGCCAGCGGCAGGGAAAAAGCCTGACACGGAACCAAAACCTGCGGCAACCGTGGAACCAAAACCGGCAGCGGAAGCAAAACCAGAAACGGAAGATTTGGCAAAACTGAAGGAGAAAATAGAAGCTCTGCAAGAGTTAAATAGGCAGATAAAAAACGAACGAGAAGGCGATCCTAAAAGATATAAATCTCTTCTGGAAGAAAGAAAACAATTGGCTTTGGAAATAGACGGGCTTTATAAAAAAAGTTATGGCATCACGTTCCGCGAAAAAGTTATAGAGGTGGCCAAAGAAAAACTGAAAAACAGGGAGTTTAACGGGATTAAAATGAAAACCCCAACTGAAGAAGAAGCCCGTCAGGAACTTACCGAAAAATTCAAAAAGGAAACCGATGAAAGATTCAAGCAAAAAGTGCAAGCCGCTTATTGGGAACAGCACTTGCGTGACCTTCCAAGAGTTGATAAAAATTTATACTCCGGCCTAAAAGACCCTCAAAAAAACCGTCTGTTTGAAAAATTTGTTGAAGAGTTAGATCGAAAACGACAAGCTCTGGGCATGTCCGAAGATGCTTTTAATTGGGCGCTCCGCCAAGGATATTCTCTGGACCAAATAAAAGAACCTCGTCTAATTTTAAAAGCAGTGCGGTTTGCGCCAAAATTGATTCCCGTGCCTGGATTAAGAAAATACCTGATGGGAAAACTTAACTTTACCAAAGTGGTGGCTGAAACCCCTACTTGGGCTAATGATACTTTTACGGAAAAAGGATTTGATGCATTTAAAGAACGAATGGAAGAAGAGGCGCAAGATTTTAAATGGGAGGTAAAAAACAGGATTGACCGAAAAGTAAATGAAAAAATTGAAAGAGGGAAAAAGATTTTCAAAAAAGCAACTAACAAATATACTCCGGAATTGCTAAGGGAGATTGTTGAAGAAAAAATCGAGCAGGCGCCAAAAACTAAAACACGAGCTAAGGTAAAGGCATCAGAAAAGCAAGAACCGAAAATCAAAGGGGTGAAAACGGTCCAAGTCAACAATTTTGACGAATTGTTTGAGGTTTTAGAATCTAAAGAAGGGCTCAAATATAAAATAAAGGAGGGAGGTAAAACTAAGGAAGTGAATGGTGATGCACTGGCATATGAAATAAAAGATATACTGGATGAAATAAAAAAAGATATCAATGATCCAACAAAAACAATTGCAGATCTGGAAAAAATAATTGATGAGGATTTGGAAGATCTTCCGAAAGCAAGAAACATTCGGGCAAAAGTCAAAGAATTGATTATGAAGGAAGTTAACCAAAAACGGAATGCTGTGCCAAACCAGCCAAAAGGAGAAGCAGCGCCCGTTGCTCCGGAGGCAAAAACCAAACCGGAGCAGGCGCAAGAACAAATGAAAGAAATAAGTCCTGATGAAATTCTCCGAATTTTAAAGCTACCCAAAGATGCTTCTGAAGAAGATATTATGGAAGCTCTCCACGGTTATTCAGATAGAAAAAATACCCCAGAAAACGACGATAAGGTTATCACGCAATTTGCAGATGACATGGAGAAGAATGCTATAGAGAAGGGTGTACCAAATGGGACTGCAGCAGAATCAGGATTGGCAGAAAAAACAGCTAAAGAATTTATAAAAAATTTCTTTGGCATAAAGGAAAAATCTACAGCAAAGCCAAAAAAAGAAAAAGGAGGGCCAGCCGATGAAAAACTTATCAAAGATATTGAAACAGACTTTGCGTATACCGATGACCGCATTAAAAATGCTGCGGTAGATCAGAATACAAAAAATTACTGGTTTAAAATTTTAAACATTATAAGTGGCGGTATTGATAAAATGATAAAATTGCAAATGAAAGGACAAGAAGAGTGGAAGAAGATCAGAACTAAAATTGAGGAAGATTTAGCGGATCTAAATAGAAGGATTGACAAGATTGGAGGAGAAAAAGACGACTCAAGCGAAACACGACGAGCTAAACGCTTAGAAGGCAAAATTGAATTTGAAGAAAAGGTTTACGAAAAATTAAAAAGAGAGGGGTATGACGTAGAAAACGCTAAAAAAAATACCGTGCTTTCTCCATCTAAAAAACGGTCCACCTATATCATTATTCCCCACCAAGAAAAAGGTGAACCAGAATTAGAAATACGGGAAGATAAATTTGAAAAGTGGCAAAAAGATTACTTGAATAAATAGTACGATAAAACCCCCGTGGCGCTTTGTGCCGCGGGGGTTTTGTTTACATGCTCGTCATTGCGAGGCGCGCCGAAGCAATCTTTCTAATGACGACGGATTGCCACGTCGCTTCGCTCCTCGCAATGACGGTAGTGGGATGGCGACTCTGGGGCTGCCGCTTTTCCGTGTAAATTCCGCGATTGTTATTTGTTTTTTAATTTCTCTAGTAAGTCGCGGATTTCCACTGCCCTTTCAAAATCAAAATTAGTCACTCGCCCTCTTTGGGGCGAGCTCCTTAGAAACCCACGGTTTCTAACGTCTCTGCATCCGTGAAAATTTTAAAAGAAAATTTTCACGGATGCAGGACTGTTTTCCGTCACGGGGAAATACCCAATTTCCCCGACCCCCTTTGTGAAAATTTAGATTTCGAAAGAGCAGCCATTATGCACACAACAAGACAAAAACTAAGATTTATTATTAAGTTTTACAATCAGATCCCTTAACTCCACTGCTCTTTCGAAATCTAAATTTTTGGCGGCTAATTTCATTTCTTTTTCCAGGATTTTTTTATCGGTTGCCAAATCAAATTCCAATGCAACATCTTCGGGTTTGGAAAATCCCCAATCTCTAATGTCTTTTATAATCGCTTGCGGAGTAATGTGATTTTTTTTGTTGTATGCTTCTTGGATTTTTCGCCGACGGTTAATTTCATCTATGGCCGCCTGCATGGACATAGTGATTTTATCGCCATACAAAATGACTCTGCCATGAATATGCCGGGCCGCGCGGCCCATGGTTTGAATCAAGGTAGTTTTGTTGCGCAAAAAGCCTTCTTTGTCAGCGTCCAAAATGGCAACCAGCGAAACTTCTGGCAAGTCCAAGCCTTCGCGCAAAAGGTTAATTCCCACCAGCACGTCAAACTTTCCCTGGCGGAAATTTTTGAGCATTTCGGGCCGCTCCATCGTTTTTATTTCCGAATGCAAGTACTGCGATTTGATGTGGCGGTCGGCCAGGTAATCCGAAATTTCTTCAGCCAGGCGCTTGGTCAGGGTAATTACTAAAATGCGATGCTTTTTGGCAACTTCTTTTTCAATTTCGCCAATTAAATCTTTGATCTGGTTTTCGGTTTTTCTGACTTCGATTGACGGTTCCAATAGTCCCGTCGGCCTGATAATTTGTTCGACAATGTGGTTATCGGATTTTTCTAATTCATAGGGCGCCGGCGTTGCTGAAACGTAAATAGTTTGGCGCTGGCGTTTTTTAAATTCTTCAAACCGCAATGGGCGGTTATCTATGGCGCTTGGCAAGCGGAAGCCAAAATCAATCAGCGTTTCCTTGCGCATTTTATCTCCAATGGACATGGCACGAATTTGCGGAATGGAAATGTGCGACTCGTCGATGAACATGAGGAAGCCGCCATCGGGGTTTTCGGCGCCGCGCCCGCGCGCGGGCGCGGCGCTTGGATTAAAGTATCCGAAGTAATCAACCAATGAAAACGGTGGGCTTCCGGGTTTTCTAAATTCCAACTGGCTGGAATAGTTTTCAATGCCCTGGCACCAGCCGTTTTCCTGCAACATTTCTATGTCGTAATTGACTCGCTGTTCCAGCCGCTGATATTCTACCAATTTATTTTGGCGCTTTAATTCCTTTAACCGTTCCTGCAATTCCAGTTTGATATTTTCTATGGCCAGTTTTATTTTATCTTGCGGCGCGACCCAGAAGGTGGCGGGAAAGAGTGTGAATTTAGAATCTTGTATCTTGCCGCCCATGAAATTGGGCGAGCCTCGCTCCTGCTGGAGCGGGAAGCTGGAATGTGGACCGGGCAAAGAGACGGAAATTTTAACGATACCATCGCCATTAAATTCAACTCTTACAATCTTTTCTCCCGTCACCAAATATATTTCCACAAATTCGCCGCGCGCGCGGAAGGTGCCAGGCTTAAAATCAATGTCATTTCTTTTATATTGCAAAGCGATAAGGTGCAGCATAAAATCTTTGCGCGATATTTTTTGGCCAGGCTGTATTTCCAAAGACACATTTTGGTAGTTTTCGGGCGAGCCGATGTTGTAAATACAGCTGACCGAAGCCACCACAATCACGTCTTTTCGCTGCAAAATATCCTGGGCGGCGGCGTGGCGCAGGCGATCAATCTCCTGGTTTATCTTGGCGTCTTTTTCTATGTAGGTGTCGGTTTGGGGAATGTAGGCTTCGGGCTGGTAGTAGTCGTAGTAAGACACAAAATAGTGCACGCCGTTTTGAGGGAAAAATTCTTTCATTTCCTGGTAAAGCTGTGCGGCCAAGGTTTTGTTGGGAGAAATAATCAGCGTGGGTTTTTGAATTTTTTCAATAACCGACGCCATCGAAAAAGTTTTGCCCGATCCAGTTACACCCAAAAGCACCTGGTCTTTTATGCCGTGTTCTAAATTTGCTGTCAGTTTTTTGATAGCTTCAGGTTGGTCGCCAGTCGGTTTGTACTTTGAAATTAACTGGAAATTCATATAGAATTAGCGTAACGTATAACGCATAGCGTGTAGCGTAAAAAACGATGACTGACAAAAGCGATTTTCATGCACAACTGAAGGCTTTAATGGATGGTTTTGTTTTAGACGTCTACTCTCTTACCAAAAATTTTCCAAAAGAAGAAATGTATGGATTAACCTCTCAATTAAGGCGAGCTGCTCTTTCTGTAATTTTAAACTATATAGAAGGATATGCGAGAGGAAGAGACAAGGTATACAAAAACTTTCTGGAAATCTCTTACGGCTCATTAAAAGAAGCAAAATACCTTATTTACTTCAGTGCTTGCCAAAAATATATTACGAAAGAAGATGAAAAAAAATTACTAGAAAAATCAGAAAGAATCGGCAGAATGCTATGGGGTATTATTATAAAACTATAACTCCTTCAGCACTCTACGTGTTTTGCGCTACACGCTTCACGCTATGCGCTCCACCCACAATATGATTTCCTATTTGCACGGTAACATTATATTAAAGAAAGATAAGTTTATTATATTAGAAGTAGCTGGCATTGGCTACCAAGTTTTTGTTGCGCGCCAGACAATGGAAAGGTTACCAGAAATCGGCGCTGATATCAAACTGTTTTGCTTCCAAAATGTCCGCGAAGACGCGCTGGATTTGTACGGCTTTTTAACTTACGACGAGCTGGATTTTTTTGAGGTGCTCATGGACATTCGTGGCGTGGGGCCAAAGTCGGCACTGGATATTGCGGCACTAGGATCTTTGCAGGCCATCAAGGATAAAGTTTTGGCGGGCGATGTAAAACTATTTGAAGGCATACCGGGCATCGGCGCCAAAAAAGCCATGACCATTATTTTAGAATTGACCGGAAAAATCCGCATGATAAATTCTCAAAAAACAAAAAATGCGCAAGACCCGGCCGAAGACGCCCTGACTCAACTCGGATTTTCAAAACAGCAAGCCAAAGAAGCCCTAAGCCACACTGATTCAAAAGCAAGCATGGAAGAAAGAGTAAAGCTCGCCCTAAAGAGCCTGGGAAAAAATTGAATATGCGTGACACAGTCGTCATTGCGAGCAAAGCGAAGCAATCTTCGTCGCGCGTCAATAGATTGCTTCGCTTTGCTCGCAATGACGGATAACGGAGAATTACCGCACAGACGGTTCTTTTTTTTATTTACTTTTTATGTTACATTTTAGCCATGCAAATTAAAAGTTTAATTAAAAAATTAATTCCATCGTTTTTGCTGGATTGGTACCACTTTAAGCTGGCTTTTTTGGGAGCGCTCTTTTACGGATTTCCTTCGCGAAAATTAACGGTCATTGGAGTCACCGGCACCAGCGGCAAGTCAACCACCGTGGATTTTATTACCCGGATATTAGAAGAAGCGGGCCACAAGGTTGTTTCTAATTCATCCATCAGGTTTAAAATCGGCGACAAAGAATGGGAAAACAACCGCAAAATGGGAATGCCCGGCCGGTTTTTTATACAAAAACTTTTGCGGGCGGGGGTCAACAAAAAATGCAATTACGCGGTGCTAGAAATAACTTCCGAAGGCATCCGCCAGCACAGGCACCGATTTATCAACTTTGCCGCAACGGTCTTTACCAACCTGACGCCCGAACACATTGAATCGCACGGCGGATTTGAAAACTACCGCAACGAGAAATTAAAATTATTTAAAGCCACCAAAAACATCCACATCATCAACAGCGACGACCCAAATGCCTCGTACTTTTTGAAAATTCCGGCTAAAAAAATCTACACCTTTGGACTGCAGCTTACCAAAGATACCGCGCAAAAAGAAATGGTTTCGCGTTGGACCAGCCAAATTAATTGGAACAAAAACAATCACTTACAGGCACAGCAAGTTATCGGCGATGCCGACGGCATTGGGTTTTTAGTCCAAGACGTGCCATTTCATTTAAATGTGCTGGGAAATTTTAATGCTTATAACGCATTGGCAGCTATTTCGGTCGCGCGGTCGCAAAATATTTCGCTGGAAATTTGCAAGCGCGCGCTGGAAAAAGTGGGGGGCATTGCCGGACGAATGGAAGTAGTTGCCAAACATCCTTTGGTGATTGTTGACTACGCCCATACACCCGAACAGCTGGAACAAGCTTATGCGTCGTTGGCTGGCAAGAAATTAATTTGCGTGCTGGGGTCGTGCGGCGGCGGGCGCGACAAATGGAAACGACCGGTGCTGGGCACTATTGCCCAAAAATATTGCCATCAAATTATTCTGACTAATGAAGATCCTTATGACGAAAATCCGCTTTCCATTATGGAAGAAATTGAAAGCGGATTTTCGCAAATCACAAATCCAAAATCACAAATCACAAACAAATCCGAAATTCAAAATCCAAAATACGAAAAGATTTTAGATCGCAAGGAAGCCATCAAAAAAGCTTTGGAATTGGTAAAGCCAGAAGACGCAGTCATTATTACCGGCAAAGGGTCGGAGCCATGGATGTGCATCGCGGGAGGCAAAAAAATCCCCTGGAGCGACAAAGAAATTGTAAAAGAAACATTGCCAAGCCTTTCGTAACCACATTCTCTCAAAAACCAACCGTACCGCAAATTTACAACGTTGTAAATTTGCGGTACGGTTGGTAATGATCGCAAAATGCCATTATTTGCCGAGCGAAAATCGTAAGAGGGTTGCTTTTTGGAACTTTTTAGGGTACAGTATAAAAGTACATGAAAATGGTTTTTGAGACCATTTTTTGTTACTATACTTTAAATTACGAAATGGTTTCGCAGTATTTCTCCCAAATTTTGAGATAGAAATTTGATA
>CAZREI010000007.1:0-55551 GCA_964599285.1 uncultured Candidatus Saccharibacteria bacterium
CTTTACGGTAATCGTCTCGAAGGAGTAATCACGAATATACAAATCTAAAATAATATACAAATCTTACCAATATACAAATCACGCCGCTCGTTCACATTCGTATATTTGTAAGATTTGTATATTTGATCGTATTCGTATATTCGTGATTACTCCAAAAACATGAATAAGACCAAAAAGGCATTAATAAAGCGATTTAAAATCACGGGCACCGGGAAGATTTTGCGACGGCTTTCAGGACAAAACCATTACCGATCCAAAAAAACCGGCCAAGACCGCAGGAAAGGAAGAAAGTGGATACAGCTTTCCAAATCAGAAACAAAACGAGTTAAACGATATTTGCAGACATAATAATCCTACCAATTACGAATTTAATCGAATTACGAATGTGCGAACGTCGTATTCGTAATTCGGCAAGATTCGTAATTCGTAGGAAATTTCTCGCAAGAAATTATGACTCGAGTCAAAAAAGGATTATCAGCTCACAAGCACCGAAAGCATTTATTGAAAAATGCCAAGGGTTTTAAGTATGGCAGAAAGTCAAAATACAAGCTGGCCAAAGATGCTCTGCGCCACGCCTGGACGTACTCCTACCGCGACCGAAAAGTCAAAAAACGCGACTTCCGCCAGCTCTGGCAATTGCATATCAACGCCGCTTCCAGGAAATTGGGCATCAACTACAGCCAGCTCATCCACGGGTTGAAAACAAAAAAAATTGAACTGGATAGAAAAATATTATCGCAGTTGGTAGAAAAGTATCCGGAAGTTTTTGAAAAGATTGTAGAGGAAGTGAAAAAGTGACGAATTAACGCGAATCCTTAACGAATAAACACGAATCACGAATAAAAAATCAGCCCTTAAACGGGCTGATTTTTTTGTGCTGAAAGTAAGATTTTATTTTACTGATACCGTTACCGAACTGGAGGCACTATTGCCGGCGGCATCGTAGGCGATGACTTTTATGGTGACTGGTCCCGCTTTGGGTGGCGTCTTCCATTTGTAGCTATAGGGAGTAGTAGTATCGGTTGCCTTCAGGGCGTTGCTGACGTAGAACTCCACTCTGGTTACACCCACATTGTCGGCGGCAGAGGCGGTAACGGTCACTGTGGTTCCTCGTGGCACAGATGCTCCGCTGGTTGGACTAGTGATATTAACCGTGGGGGCAATAGGATCGGGGATCGGAGTTGAAGATGATGAAGGCGTGGGAGTCGGTGTCGGTGTTGGGGTTGGGGTTGGGGTCGATGTTGGGGTTGGTGTGGGTGTTGGAGTGGGTGTGGGGCATCCAGTGGTGGTTATTGGCAAGGACGACGATGGCGAAGATACATTTCCGGCGGCATCATAACTGGAAACGGTATAGCTGTAACCGGTGCAAGCGACAAGCCCACTGTCACTAAAAGAAGTGGCAGTGCTGGTGCCAACTTGAGTGCCATTGCGCAAAATCTTGTAGCCGGCAACCCCCACATTATCAAGTGATGCGGACCAGGAAAGGGTAACGCCCGACGCAGTGATTGAAGACGCGGTCAAATTAGTTGGAACGGTAGGCGCGCTAACATCGGGGTTGCTAACAGTAACCGTTACGGTCACCGTGGCAATGTTGTTTGAGGTATCGTAGGCAGTGGCCGACACGGTGTGTGAACCGTCAGTTAATGTTGTCGTGTCCCAGCTATAAGCATAGGGACTGGCCGTATCCTGTGCCACTGGTATATTGTCAATTTGAAATGTAACTTTTCCCATGCCGACATTATCGGAAGCTGTGGCAGTTACGGTAATCGTTCCGCTCACCGTCGATGCGTCAGAAGGGGAGCTAATGGCAATGGTGGGCACCGTGGTATCAGTGGGCAATGGTGATGGCGAGGGCGATGGCGAAGGTGATGAATTGGTTAAATTAAGAATCCCAATACAGGTAGACCAAGCAGTGGCAGCATTGACTGAACATTCTTGGGTGCTGATAAAAGTTGCGTTGTCAGATGGATCAAGCGCTATGGAACCGTAATCTCCCGCGCGATTTGGAGTTACGGTTTTATTGACACCTGGATACAGATTAACAGCCGATTGCATACTGCCCAGTGAATCGCCGGCGAGCCGGCCAGTCATGTACATAGATACATATTCGGTGGCTGACGATTCTATGTATGACAGTGCCATATTGCCATTTTGGTCTACGCCAACCGCGGGGAAATATGTGCTGACGCCGACTCCAGGATGGGCGACCCCTTGTTGGACCAACGCCGGACTGGAAGCGCTGGTAGTAAATTGATACCAAGAAGCCGCCGCATCCGAACCGACTGAAGAATTAAAAGAAGTGACTAAATTATTGTTGTTCCATTCCACCCCTAAGTCACGGCAATCGCCGGCATTGATTGTTCCGCCCGGCTGAACGGGCGTGGCGTAACTGTAAGGATTGACGGCTATGGTGGTGTCGGTAAAATTTGGAGACGAACTTAGCACATTGGTCATTTTGACTACATCAACCGAACTTCCGCCGCTCCAACTGCTGCCAACAAAATACATCGGATCGCCAGCAACTGATCCGTGCATCCTGGCCGGAACCTGGGAAAAATAACCCGGCCGGTCGATAAGATAGCTGGTAATGGTGCTGTTGTTTTGGTCCAGTAACGTACTTTTATTAATAGAAACAATAATTTCGTGGCCGTAGCTGCCCGAAAATGTATAACCATTTCCGGAATAAACATACGCATCGGCGTTAAAACCAAGCTTGCCGTTGTCGGACCAGTACTGACCGCCTTCATCTACTTCAATTTGATGGATTTCCGTAAAGCCTTGGGTTGGATCTGATGAGTTAGAAACGGCAATATCAATATACGATTTGCTTGAAGCCGCGTCCTTGACTGCGGCCGCAATAACAAATCGACTTGCTTGATCATCATACAATGTCACCGCATCAAAATCGCCGCCGACAGTATCCATTCCGCTAAACAGCGTTACCAGGGTTTGTCGGGAGACCAGTGCGCCGGTTGTCTTGTCAAAAATTGCCACCGATTCATTGACGGTTTGCAATAGGTAATTGGGGCCGGCTGCTAGGGTGGGATCGGCGGGGGTCCAGCCAGTGTTGGTAAGCCCGACTTGCTCTGACAATGTTTGGGTTAAGTGTTTGCGGCGATGATCAATGGGATGCTTTAGGCGCACCACCGGAATACGCTGGACTTCCGGGCCGGTTTCGAATTCATCAGGCAATGGAAAAGGGGCATTGCTCTGGCCCAAAGCCGCCCGGCTTGATGAAGCATTTTCATCCACCGCCGCCACGGATGATAAAACATACAGCTGTGCCCAGGTGCCGATAGCAAGGGCACAAAGAATAAAGATAATCCAGTGAAAGACGATGTGGCTTTTATGGCTGTGCCAGCGACGATACCAAGATTGGGCAGGAAGCTGGTCGGAGGGTGGGTTGAACATGGTTTTTTGTTAAAAAAATAATAATATTTTTAATCGTTGTTCCATTGTACTATGAATTGAAGAACACCAGTTGTGGATAACTATGCGGTGACGAATTAACACGAATCAGGCACTGCGGTGCCACGAATTTTCACGAATCACGAATAGAAAGATTGCTTCGCCCCTCGGCCAGCTGGGCTGGCCAGGCCCGCTCAGCGGGCCGCAATGACGGACGCCCTACATTTTTTGACACAGTGGACAGAAAAAGGCGCTACGGCCACCAAACATCAAGCGCTGGATTGCCGTCTTGCAACGCGCGCACGGCTGTTTTTCTTTTTTGTACACTTTGCGCTTGCCGTCAAAGTGTCCTTTTTGACCGTCAACATTGCGATAGTCAGCAAAACTTTCGCCTCCAAATTCAATGCCAATAGCCAGCACCTTTTTTATTGCGCCACACAATAATGTTAGTTCTTTTTCGCTTAATTGCGATACATCTTTTTTAGGATGGATGCGAGCCCACCACAGAGCTTCGCTGGCATAAATATTGCCGATGCCGGCGATGACGCGCGGCTCCATAATGACCTGCTTTACTTTGCCCCGCTTACCCTTGAGTACTTGCTTAAATTTGGAAAACGTGAAAGATTTTTCCAAAGGTTCCGGACCCCAGCCCGTAAACTCCGCTGACTGCAACAATTCTTGGGTTTTCCACAACTCCACCTTTGCGAACTTGCGCATGTCAGACAAGGCAATCATTTTCCCATCGTCCAAGAAAAAAATGATGTGTAAATAATCATTCATTTTCTCCCTTAATGGCCCATCTTCAAGTGATTGATATTTCCCATCTTTCATGATCCATATTCCGCAAAGTAGGTGTCCGGTCATTTTCATGTGCACCAGCAAAGAATATCCATCCGATAATTCAAAAATAACGTTCTTTGCCCGCCGCCAAACTTTTTTTATCTTTTTGCCTTTTAGTTCTTTTTTAAATATTTCAAAATCTCCAGATCGTTTGACTTGCCCGCCAAAGCCTTGTCGCAGGCGAACCATTTTTCCCCAATCCGACCACACATCAATAAAGGTCCTTTTAAGGACCTTCTGTTGTAAACCTTTTACGGTTGTTTCTACTTCAGGCAACTCGGGCATAAATGAATAAAAACACCAACAGTTAAATATCCGAATATCCATAATATCCACTCATATCGGGATATTATTGATATTTACTCGCTTCGCTCGCGATATTGCGGATATTTTTGTGCTGGAATTTTACTTTTTAATCTTGCCTTTCTTTGATGCCTCTTTTACTCCGGTGATCTGGCTTTTCAGTTCTTGTAACTGCATTTCTTTTACCCGGTAGCCTTCTTTATACTTTTCCAAATCCTGCATCATTCGCTGGACTTCCAACGTTCGATTTTTGACCTTTTGCTCCAGGGCATTGATGGTTTCCTGCAAGCCTTGGGTTTGGGCCTGCACCTTGACGCTGACCGTGCGCCGGGTGGTTTCGTTTTCCTCGTTGCTTTCTTGGAGTTGGTCGGCGATGCGGTTAAATACGTTTGCCAGCTGGCCAAGTTCATCTTTACTTTCGGAATAAAACCGGCTTTTTAAGTCTCCCTTACTCAAGTCATCGGCTTTTTTCAACAACTTTCTGACGGGCATGGTAACATTCTGGCCGGTGGCAAAACCGAATAAAAATAAATACACCGTCAAAAAAGAAAGGATGATATAAAAGCTGGCATTTAAGCTTTCATAGTTTAAGGCAATGATGGAAATAATCACAAAAACGCCGGCGATGATAATGGGGAAAGCTATTTTTAGGGAAAGACTAGGCATTTTGCTTGGAGTAATCACGAATATACAAATCTAAAATAATATACAAATATTACAAATATACGAATGTGCTGGATTGCCACGTTGCTTCGCTCCTCGCAATGACGAGCGGCGAGATTTGTATATTCGTAAAATTTGTATATTTGACCGTATTTGTATATTCGTGATTACTCCTTTTTTATTTTACACCAATCCAGCCCATTAATCAAAAACGATGGTGGATAATCGATCCGCGAGACTGTTAAATCCCAGCTCATCAAAAATGGCCATCACTTTTTGCCGGTCAAAGTTGCCGAATTTACAATCTTCCAAATTAAAATCCAGCGGCACGTCCTGGCGGGTTGTTACCAGTTCCAGCGACAAAAAAGCCTTTTCTTTATTTGCCTTCAAGGCTTCTTTTATTTTTGGCTTTAAAACCGCAGTGTCAGTAGACAGCTCATCGTACAAATTTTTTATGCTACCAAAACGGCCAATCAAATCCGCCGCAGCAACCTTGCCGATGCCCGGCACCCCCGGTACGTTGTCTGAATTGTCACCGGTCAGCGCCTTAAAATCATTCATTTGATTAGGCTGAACGCCGAAGCGCTCCACAACCCTGGCCTGGTCGTACAAAATGGTTTCTTTAATGCTTTTGCCTGGCGTGTACACCTGGATTTTTTCATCTACCAGCTGCAAGTTGTCCAGGTCGCCGCTGACAATGAAAATCCGGCAGTCGTTTTCCTTTTTTTTGGCGATGGTGGCAATTAAATCATCGGCTTCAAATCCTTCTTTGGCAAACAGGGGAATAGCAAAACTTGCAAGCACTTCTTTTATGATGGGAAACTGGGAAATCAGCGCATCGGGCGGCGGCAGGCGATGGGCTTTGTAATCTTCAAACTGCTCATGACGAAACGTGGGTTTGGGCGTGTCAAAGCAGGCCACAATGTAATTGGCTTTTAGGTCTTTGATGGCGCGAAATAAAATCAGCAAAAATCCGTAGACCGCTCCCGTCGCCTGTCCTTTGGAATTGGTCAGCGGAGGCAGAGCATGAAAAGCGCGATAAAGCAGGGATGAAGAATCAATAATGATTAATCGTTTTTCGTTTGGCATGATGTGATTTTACCATTTTTTGAAATAAAAAAAAGCTGCTGGTTTCCCAGGCAGCCCCAAAAAGTCAAGATGGCTTCTTAAAAAGCCATTTGTATATCCATACCAAAGGTTCAAAGTAAAGAACTACACCGTCTTTGAAAGCTTTTTTGGTAATCTTCCAAAATTCACCCATGGCGCTTGCCTTTCTTTTTTATAAAAACCAAAGAACAACTCTATTTTCATGTTAGCGAAAGATTAGGGCTTGTCAATCATTATTTCTCTCTTGTTTTCTTCTAAATGATTGAATGCAATCGAAATTTTATTTTTTGGTAAAATATTTTTAATTTTTTCTGGCCATTCTATGGCTACGATGTTTTTTGGATCAGAAATTATTTCCCTAAAACCCAGCCCCAAAATTTCTTCGGGCGATTCCGTGCGATAACAATCAAAGTGATAGAAAAATTTGAACGCTGGATTGCCACGTCGCTGCGCTCCTCGCAATGACGGGTGAGTGGCGGCCGGCGCCGCGGCGCCGGCCGCTGGAATCTCAAATTTTTTCATGATTACGAACGTTGGACTGTTTACCGTTTCTTTAATTCCCAAGCCTTTGGCAAAGCCTTGCAAAAAGGTGGTTTTGCCGGCGCCCAAGTCTCCTTGCAGGGCCAGAACCACGGCGGTTTTTTGTGGTTTAACGGCAAAAATTTCGCGCGCTCGCCCTGAAAGAATTTGAAGGGCGAAATTTTTGCCGAGCTTTTGCGTTTCCTGAAAACTTTTTGTGATATATTTTTTTTGCCTGTCCACTTGATTTATTTTGTTAAATGAATTAGGTTGAAATTAATAAGCGATGCCAATATACTAATCCGCCTTTGGGCGGCCATACCAATGATACTAATCACGTTATTGGTATCATTGGAATGATTATTGGTAGATTAGTATCACATTTATATGGAATCAGAAGAAATAAAAAATCTTATCGCCCAGGCAAAAAATATTTGCCTCATTCCATCGCAATCCCACCAGTCAGAAAGCCTGCCCGCGACGTTGGCTTTTTTTTATGCCTTAAAAACGCTCAACAAAAACGTTACTTTGATTATGCAAGACCTGGAAAGCCTGTCCGCTCCTGGCGCCCCTTACCAATTTTTAGTCCCTTCGCTGGATTATCTATCTTCTCCCAAAAATTTCGTTATTTCAATACCCCGAGCCGTCGCCGATGTGTCGCAAGTCTACTATGAAAAAAACGAGGAACACTTAAAAATCCACCTGACCGTTGACAAGGGCGCCATTAAAAAAGAGGCAATCTCCTTTTACTTTTCCGACCCTAAGCCGGACATTGCCATCACCATCGGCATCCAGGATTTTGAGCGTGAACTGCAGCAAAATCTGGACTCTTTTGGCATGTTGCTGGACGTTTCGTTGGTCAACATTGACAACCACCAGGACAACAAAAAATTCGGCAAGGTAAACCTGGTAGAAACCGGTTCTTTGGCCGAGGTATCACTAGAAATCATCAAATCTCTTGACCAAAACGCCCTGACCGCCCGAGCCGCCGACTGCCTGATGGCCGGACTGACTACTTATTATAATAACTTCCAGCACCCCAGCGTCCCCGCCCACATTTTTGAGCTGTGCGCCTACCTAATCAAAAAGGGAGCCAACCGCCAGACTGTCATTGAGAATCTGTATCCCCAAACTAGCCCGAGCCTGCCAATAGTACCCGACTTTAGCAACAAAAAAGAAGAACTGGTCAACTAAATTTTTCTCTCTCGTCATTGCGGCCAGCTGAGCTGGCCAGGCTCGCTCAGCGGGTCGAGGCGCACCGAAGCAATCTTTTTGAAAACGATAGATTGCCGCGTCTCCGACTGCGGTCGGGACTCGCAATGACGACGAAGGCGTTGGGTTCGTAATATTCGTATAAAATTCGTATTTCGTAGCCAAATTATGGAAACTTCCACTCAAAAGTTATTGGGCTCGGTGACCATCACCGACGCCATCATCAAAGACATCAAAAAAAGCGTTGCCAACATCGCTGATTTTGAAAAAAAAATAAAATCCTACGCCACCCAAAACACCACCAATCTTTTGGACATCATTTTGCTGGGCGCCATTCATTTGCAAGCTTCGGACATCCACATTGAACCGCAAAAAACTGACGCGCGCTTGCGCATCCGCATTGACGGCGTGTTGCAGGACGCCTGGACCTTTGACCAAGCCACTTATCAAAGCCTCCTGTCGCGCCTAAAGCTCCTATCGCGCCTGAAACTGAACGTTACCAAAGAGCCCCAGGACGGCCGCTTTACCATTGCCGTGGAAAAATTGTTAATTGAAATACGAACGTCGAGCCTGCCTGCCGAATACGGCGAATCTATTGTGATGAGGATTTTAAACCCCGAAAACCTGACCCTGGAATCGCTGGGCCTTCGCAAAGATTTATACGAAATTTTCCTGCAGCAAATCACCAAGCCCAACGGGATTATCATCGTCACCGGTCCTACCAGCTCCGGCAAAACCACCACCCTGTACGCCTTTTTGATAAAACTGCAAAAACCCGAAGTAAAAATTGTCACCATTGAGGACCCCATTGAATACCACTTAAAAGGCGTGTCCCAAACCCAGGTCGCGCCCGACAAAGGCTATGACTTTTCCAGCGGCCTGCGGTCTATTGTGCGCCAAAACCCCGATGTCATTTTGGTGGGAGAAGTGCGCGATTTGGAAACTGCCAAAATTGCCTTGCAAGCTTCGCTGACCGGGCACTTAGTGCTGTCCACCTTGCACACCAACGACGCCTCGGGCACCATTCCCCGATTAGTTGACTTGGGGATACAACCATCGTCTATAGCTCCGGCTTTGAAAATGGCTATCGGCCAGCGCCTGGTGCGTAAGGTTTGTCCCAAATGTTCCCTGATGGCCAAGCCCACAGCCAGCCAACTGGCCCAAATAAAACAAGGGTTAAAAAATATCAAAACCAGCCATGTGGAGCTTCCTAATTTGGCTAAAATAAAAATCGCTTCGGCAAAAAAAGGCGGCTGCAAAAACTGCAACTATACCGGTTACAAAGGGCGCATGGGATTGTACGAAGCGTTTTTGGTTGATAACGAAATGGAGCGATTTATCCTGAAAAATCCGCCGGTGTCCGAACTGAAAGCTCTGGCAGTCAAAAAAGGAATGGTGACGCTGTACCAAGCCGGCTTGATTGAAATTATTATGGGACAGACGACGTTTGAAGAGGTGGAACGAGTCGTAGAAAAAGATTGAGGTAACAGTTGTGGTATTCGCATGGGGACAGCTGAGCTGCCCTCAACCCCGCTTAGCGGGGTGGGCATATTCGCATGCCAAAAAACAGCTCTGGAGTTGGAGGCGTCTTTGTATCTGGGATACAAGTAAAAGCTTGTTTAGGGAATAATCGAGCCGGAGCAAGATTACCCGTGCTAAGACAAGCCCATATAAAGCCTCCAACTCCAGAGCTGTTTTCTTTGGTATACTAATAGTACGATTGCGGTACCTATTTTGACGTACCGTAGCCGTATTTCATACAATGTTCCTATTGTAGCATAACTACAAATCTATGTCAAGTATTTTAGACAAAAAAGCTGGTGTTGATGATCAAATTCTGGACTCCTCCCTGCGCCCCCAAACCTGGGCGGATTATGTCGGTCAGGAAAAAATCAAGGAAAATATCCAGATTATTTTGACCGCCGCCCGCCAGCGCGGCCAATCGCCAGACCACTTACTGTTCTACGGCAACTCGGGCCTGGGCAAAACCACCCTAGCAAACCTGATCGCTCTGGAAATGGGTAAAAAAATCCGCATCACCTCCGGCCCGGCCATTGAACGGGCGGGCGACCTGGCGGCCATTTTGACTAACCTCCAAGAAGGCGATGTGCTGTTTTTGGACGAAATCCACCGCATTCACAAAACCATTGAAGAATACATTTACCCGGCCATGGAAGATTATAAGCTAAATTTGATTTTGGGCAAGGGGCCGATGGCCCGAACCATGGAATTAAAACTGCCGCGCTTTACGTTAATTGGCGCCACCACCCGGCCAGGGCTTTTGTCCGCGCCGCTAAGAAACCGTTTTGGCGGCACCTTTCAGCTTAACTTTTACAAGCCTGAAGACATTGAAAAAATTATTGAACGGTCTGCCCGACTCTTGGGTGTGCAGATTAACCCGGATGCCGTGGCGATTATCGCCCGTCGTTCGCGTTTTACTCCGCGGGTGGCCAACCGATTATTAAAACGGGTACGCGACTTTGCCCAGGTGCAAGGCGACGGCGTGGTCACCAAAGAAATCGCCACCCATGCGCTGGAATCTTTAGAAGTTGACCATCAAGGCCTTGAGCCGGGAGACATAAAAATTCTGTTGGCATTAATTGAAAAGTTTGACGGCGGCCCAGTGGGCTTGCAATCGCTAGCGGCAGCGGCGCTGGAAGAAGAAGACACCATTTTGGACATGTATGAACCCTACCTGATGCAATGCGGATTTTTAGAAAGAACGCCAAAAGGCCGCGTGGCATCAAAGTTAGCCTACGAACATCTGGGGAAAAAGTACACCAAAACCAGCACTTTTATTTGACATAAGTCAGTGTTCGGGTAAGATAGTGGTAGTGTCGTTTCTTAAGTCGCCCTTTTACAATGGAGGTCACCATGTGGTGCCTGCAGTACACAATCACAATCCGAGGATTTCCACACGACGATACGCTAAAGAAAGAAGAGGAGCTTGACTTAGAAAGCCATGACCGAGGAAACTATCATCAAGCCATGATGGCAGCCTGGAAATTACTGAAAAAATGGGAAAGAGAAGAGCCTTCCCCCAAACCCCAAAACCCCTTTCTTGCCTGGAAAGAGCCCATAAACCTCTAAAACCACTCAATTATGTCGCCACCCTGTGGCGATTTTTTTTAAAAAATGTATAATGACCTTGAATTACAGAACCCGCCATTGCCATCAAACACAGCAATCTATTTCATTACTAAACTAAGATTGCTTCGCTTTGCTCGCAATGACGAATATACTCATGAGCGGTCATTCTCACTTTAAAACCGTCGCGGCTACTAAAAATGCCAACGACGCCAAAAAGGGTAAAATCTTTTCCAAAATGGGAAGGGTTATTACCATTGCTGTAAAACAAAGCGGGCCGGATATTTCCAGCAACATTCAATTAAAAGCCGCTATTGAAAAAGCCAAGGAGTTTAATATGCCCAAAGAAAATATTGAAAGGGCTATTAAAAAAGGTACCGGAGAATTGGCCGGTGAAAATTTGGAAGAAGTTTCTTTTGAAGCGCTGGGGCCGGGAGGATTTGCCATTATTATGGAGGGCATCACCGATAATAAAAACCGGACGCTGGGAGAAATTAAGGGAATCATCAGCCAGCACGGGGGCAAAATGGCCGGCGAGGGAGCGGTGCGCTGGATGTTTGAAAGAAAGGGACTGATAATGTTAGATTTGAAATTGCAAAATGCAGATTTAAAAAAAGATGATTTGGAATTATTGGTCATTGAGACGGGGGCTGACGATGTTAAGGACGAGGGCGACAAGCTGGAAATTTACACCAAGCCCGAAGATTTGGAAGTTATTAAAAAAGCACTTGAACAAAAAAATATAACCGTTGAAGGCGCGTCGCTGCAATGGGTCGCCAAAGAAGAGATTGTTTTGGAAGAAAAAGACAAAGAAAAAGCCCAAAAACTTTTTGAGGCGCTGGACGAAAACGACGCCGTGCAGGATATTTACTCGAATTTAAAATAGTTATTAGTTGATAGTTTAAAGTTTAAGTTTAAAAAGTTTTCGGTTTAAAACTAAAAACTAATAAACCAAAACCTAAAACTTAAAACCAAAAACTATAATGATCATCATCGGAATCGATCCAGGGACGGCAACGACGGGATACGGAGTTATCTCAACCTCCAAGGCTCGCCACCAAAAACACGACAAAAATGAAAAACCAAAGGTGATTGATTTTGGCTGTATTGTCACCAGCGCCGGTTCACCGGCCGGCCAGCGCTTGCAAATTATCCATGACCAGGTGCATCGGCTCATTAAAAAACATCGGCCGGATATCGTGTCGGTGGAAAATCTTTTTTTCTTCAAAAACCTTAAAACGGCTATGCCGGTATCCGAAGCTCGCGGCGTCATTTTGCTGGCCATCGCAAACAATAATGTGCCCGTGCTGGAGTTTACCCCTTTGCAAGTAAAAATGACCGTAGTTGGTTATGGCAAAGCCGAAAAAAAACAGGTTCAAGCCATGACCAAGCAATTACTGGATTTAAGCAGTTTTGATTTGCAAAAAAAGGACCGGAAAAAAGACGACGCATCCGACGCGCTAGGCATAGCCCTATGCGCATTTCTGACAGCATGAGAGCAGCTGTGGATAGCCAAAGGCTTGACAATCGTTCGTGAAAAAATATAATAGGGAAAGCAGATAAAATAAATTAGTCTAATTAACCTAATTATCCTAATTGACCTAATCAAATCCTAAATCCTAATGCCAAAAGTTTTAGAAATTCAAGCATTGGACATTATTTAGAATAATAGAAATAGGATTTATATAATGCGTCGTTCGGTCAGCACATGAAACTGCGGCTTCATGTGCCTCCCTTCACTAGCATTATTAGAGCAATTAGCATAATTAGAATAATTTAAGAAAATGGAGGAGGACTTTTTGCACCAAATCATCAATCAAGCTGATGACGATGATGATATGAAAGACGATGAAGAAGACGAGGAAGAGGATGACCATAAAAAAGATGGTGATGGCGACGCAGATGAGGAGCTTGGCGACGATGACATCGCCATGGCCGACGAAGAAGAATAGTCATTGTATGTAACAAAAAAATCCCGCTTTAAAGAGCGGGATTTTTTTGTGCCAAACAACTCTCTTTGGCCCACCACCGTCATTGCGAGTCCCGACCATAGTCGGAGACGCGGCAATCTACACTTTAAGATTGCTTCAGTGTGCCTCGCAATGACGAGGTGTGAGGGGTTACTGTGTTGCCCCTTGCCAAAGCGCCCACAATAGGATAATTTATAGATATGCCGCTAAAATATCCTGGGATAAAAAAAATACTTCACCGCATCTTCGGCCTTACTAAAAGGTTTTTCAAGCGACTAAAAAAAATCGTCACCGTCAAAACCAAGAAGAACAAATTCGTACTGATGCTAATTGGCAAGTACCTGTTGTTTGTCTTTTTGGCCGGCTGTATTTTTATCCTATGCCTATTTTTCTATTACACCTACAACTTGCCCCAGCCAGAAAAATTCACTGAAACTCCCTTCATCCAGTCTACCAAAATTTACGACCGCACCGGCAAGGTTCTTTTGTACGATATTTACGGCGAGGAAAAGCGCCAGATCGTACCGTTTGATAAAATCTCCGACAACCTAAAGCACGCGGTGCTATCTTCCGAAGACACCCGCTTTTACCAACACGGTGGCGTGGATTTCATTGCGCTTTTGCGTTCGGTGTTAGTTGATCTGCGCCTACAATCGGCCAGCCAGGGAGCTTCTACTATTACCCAGCAACTGATCCGCTCGGTTTATTTAAACAACGAACGCACGCTGGCCCGGAAAGTCCGTGAAGTGGTATTAAGTATAGAACTGGAAGAAAAATATTCCAAAGACCAAATTTTTGATTGGTACTTAAATAAAATTCCCTTCGGCCAGAACGCCTACGGCGCCGAAGCCGCCAGCCAAACCTATTTTAACAAACCCGCCACAGACTTGGACATTGCCCAAGCCGCAGCCCTGACAGCGCTCATCCCCGCGCCAAGCTACTACTCCCCCTACGGCCGGCACAAAAACCTGCTCTTCCAGCGCAAAGATTATATTCTAAGCCGCATGCATGAATTAGGATACATTAGTAAACAGCAAATGCTTGACGCCAAAAAGGAACCGCTGGATTTTTCCCAAGACATCACTCCCATCAAGGCTCCCCATTTTGTCATGTATGTAAAACAGTACTTGGAAGACAAATACGGCGAAGATTTTCTGCAGCAAAAGGGACTTAAGGTCACCACCACCATAGATTGGGATTTGCAAAGCTACGCGGAGCAAGCCATCAAGGACGCCGAAAAAACTAATTTATCATTTAAGGCCAACAACACTGCGCTGGTCATTATTGACCCCACTACCGGCCAAATTTTGGCGCTGGTTGGGTCAAAAGATTACTTTGGCAAATCCTACCCGACCGGCTGCGACCAAAAAGCCAGTGGCAGCTGTTTGTTTGACCCAAAATACGACGTGGCAACTATTGGCCTGCGCCAGCCCGGATCAGCTTTTAAGCCTTTTGTCTACGCCACTGCTTTCAAAAAAGGCTACACGCCCAACACTATTTTATGGGACGCTAAAACAGAATTTAATCCTTATTGCAGCGCCGACGGCAGCCAGAATAAAGATCAGTACGGCCTTGGCTGCTATCACCCAAGGGACTACGATGGCAAGTATCGGGGCCCGGTGCCGCTGCGCTCGGCGTTGGATGAATCTTTAAATATTCCGGCGGTCCAGCTTTTGTATATGGTTGGATTAAAAGACAGTTTGCAAACCGCCCAAGACATGGGTATTACCACCTTAACTGAACCCGACCGCTACGGCTTGTCACTGGTGCTGGGCGGCGGGGAAGTGTCGCTACTCGAAATGACTTCGGCTTATGGCGTCTTTGCCACCGAAGGCCAGAAAATTCCACCGGTCAGTATTGTAAAAATAGAAGATTCCAGTGGCAATATCATTGAACAAAACCAAAAGCAGCCCACCAAAGTATTAGATACCCAGGTTGCTCGGCAAATCAACGACGTGCTGTCGGACAACAACGCCCGCGCGCCAATCTTTGGCGTCAACAACCCCTTGCATTTTAGCGACTACCAGGTGGCCGCCAAGACCGGAACCACCCAGCATTTTAACGACGGCTGGACCATTGGATATACGCCATTTGCGTCAGTGGGAGTTTGGGTTGGCAACAACGACAATTCTCCAACCACCAACGAAGGCGTAGGCCTGGCCGCCCCCATTTGGCACAAGGTGATGCAAAAACTGCTTTCTTTGCATCCGGCCCAAAACTTTACCGCACCCGATCCACTACAAAGCCCAAACCCCATTTTGCTGGGCCAATTTCCGGCAGGCGACCCTCCCCACAGTATTTTATACTACATAGATAAAAGCAATCCTTTGGGGCCACCTCCGCAAAACCCTGCCCAAGACCCCATGTATCCCTTTTTTGAAGCGGCGGTGCAAAATTATTTGGGGATTGGCGTGCCTGCTTCACCCACGATACCCGACTCAATCCCGACTCCAACTCCGGACGCTAATGGAGAAGATAATTCAGGGTAAAAAATTGTGGCAAATAAAATACCGCCACTCGCAGCTGCGAGTGGCGGTATTTTTTAAAACTTTAAAAATTTACATCGCCTTAATAGGCATAACCACATACAAATAACTTGCGTCTCCCACCGGCCGCAAAATGCATGGCCCTTCTTCTTTACTGACATCAAACAACAATTCTGAACTTTTAATATTCACAATTCCATCCATTAAGTACTTGTAGTTAAAAGAAACTGCCAGCGAATCGCCCTCTATTTTAGCCGGCAATACCGACGAGCTTTGGCCCAAGTCCGGACTCTTAGCGGAAATTTCTATTTCTTGTTTTTCTTTATTTAAAGAAATTTTCACTTCATTGACTTTACCTGAAAAAAGCGAAGCGGTTTTAATTTGGTTTAAAAATTCGTCTCGGGCAACGCCAACCTGGGTTTTAAATTTAGTGGGAATGATGTCTTGGTAGTGGGGATATTCGCCTTCAATTAAGCGCGAGGTAACCTGGATTTGCGGATGCTCCACTTCTTTAAAGGGAAGTTCAAAAAGGATTTGGTTGGGAGAAAAATACATTTTGAGTGTCCCGGTGCTATTTTCTAAAATATGCAGCAGTTCCCGGGCTGATTTTTGAGGCAAAATAAAGGTGTATTCTTGCTCTTTGGCGTTTTTTAAGGGAGTTTGCAGTTTGATAATTTTTTCTGCCAGCCTAAAACTATCGGTGGCCACGATTTTAATAGAGTCTTTGAAAAAAGAAAAATAAACGCCGGAAATTTCTGGCCGTGATTGTGAGGGCGAAGCAATATCAATAACCCCCACCAGCCCCTGGTATATTTTCTGGCCATCAACTTCTATAGACTGGCTATTGGTAAATTCCGGCACCAACGGAAACTCTTCGGCATTATACCCTTGTAATTGCGTGGTAAAACCCTTACAGGCGATGCGCAAAGCTTGGCCATCAGCCTCCATAGTAATTTTTTCATTGGGTAGGGAAGCGACCACACTGGAAAGAAATTTTGCCGGAACCACCACCTTGCCTTTATTAATAATTTTTACTAGCATCCAAAGTTTAATAGCAATTTCCAAATCAGTAGATGTAATGCTTAAAAAATTACCGTCGGTGTACAATAGTACGTTTTGTAAAATAGGCAGTGATATATTTTTACCAACCACACGTTCGGTAATTCCCAAACCATTTCTTAAATTTTCTTTTAACACTTCTATCTTCATAAAAATTAAAATAAAATTAATATAGTTATAGTTGTTGTTGAGGTTATTTTAATGAATTTTTAATGAAAATTATAGCGCGTTTGGTTTTAAAATTTTTTTTAATAACGTGTTAATAACTCTATGGAATGCTACGGGAGGTAATCTATAATAATTATTTTTTACTTTTTTATCTTCGCGTAACCTTCAGGTTATTATAGGTTTTATGCCCAACTAATCCACAACCGTAAACTAACCTAAAATAGTATTTATTGCAAGGTATGGGGCGCGTTACCCACTGTACACCCGTTGTTTTATGAGGTTTAATTCTTCGGTCAGTTTGTTATTTTTTTCGCTCTCCTGCAAGATTTTTTTATAAGCGTAAATAACGGTGGTGTGATCCTTTCCGCCAAACTTGCGGGCAATGGCTGGGAAAGAGTATTTTAATTCCTCACGCAACAAAAACATAGCTACCTGGCGCGGCCTTACAATTTCCTTACGCCGAGTTTGGTGGAACAGGTTTTTTTCTTCCAGGTTGTAAAACTTGGCCACCATTTCAATAATTTTTTTATAGTTGGCCACATTAAAAGGTGAGAACACAAAGTTTTTCAGCAAATTTTTGGCGCTTTCCAAATTAGGCACCGTGCCACTGGTTTTAGAAGAAATCAGCAAAATGTTTAAGGCGCCTTCCAGTTCCCTGATGTTCTTTTTTACATGCGAGGCCACAAATTCCAACACATCTTCTGACAGTTTAATATTTTTTTCCTGCAGTTTTGTTTTTAAAATGGCCAGACGTGTTTCGTAATCAGGCAGGCTGATGTCGCAGATCATGCCTCCTTCAAAGCGCGAGCGCAAACGCTCTTCCAGTTGGGGAATGGCGTTTGGCGGCTTGTCGCTGGACAAAATAATCTGCTTGTTTTTTTCATACAAAGAATTAAAGGTGTGAAAAAATTCTTCCTGGGTCTTGTCTTTGCCAGCCAGAAACTGGATATCGTCAATGATAAGCACGTCAATGGAAGACAGGCTGGCTTTAAAAATTTCTATATTATGGTTTCGGATTCCCGAAACAATACTGGAAACAAATTTTTCGCAAGAAATATATTTTACCCTTCTTTTTTTAGGGTCGTCATGGATTTTGTTGCCAATAGCCTGGATTAAGTGAGTTTTGCCAAGTCCCACGCCACCGTAAATAAAAAGCGGGTTGTAGGCGTTGCCGATATTGTCGGCCACTGCCAGGCCGGCCGAGTAGGCCAGTTCGTTAAACGACCCCACGATGAAATTTTCAAAGGTGTAGCGGGGGTTTAAATTAGTTTCCTTGTTGACTTTGAATTCCTCAAATTTTAACTGCCCATCATGTATTTTTTCGGCCTCCTTGATTTCCTTAACTTCTTTCTGGACGGCGGTTTTTTGCGATTGGGGCTTGATGAGAAATTCCAGTTCCCTGACGGATTCGTCGCTGGTATGGATAGTTTTAAGAATCAGCTTGTAATATTTATTACAAAGCCATTCTTTGGAAAAGACGTTGGGGACAGAAATAACCACCTTTTCATTTTCTTTGGCGATGATCTGGGTATTTTGGAACCAGGTCGCGAAATTGGCTTTGGAAATATCCAGCTGCATTTGGGCCAATACTAATTGCCAGAGTTCATTGTTGTCCATGAGATAATGCGCAATGATGCGGAGATTAACACCAAGTCACGCGAAAAATAATTAATATTTTTTTAATTTCGTCTTACCTTGAATCATGAAATGCTTATTGAAAAGGCGAGTTTCGGGTCCTTCCCCCAAATCTGGGTTGGAAACGTGCTATAATTTTTTCTCGTAGCGCAAGGCTACGATAAAAAATTCTATCCCATTTCCACCTTCCAGATTTGGGGAAAATACCTCGAAAGCATTTCATGATTCAAGGTTATATAACAAATATCAATCTCATCAATCAGAGTCAAATTAAAGTAAAATAGGCTCAAGTGTGGATAAGCTGTGGATAACTTGTGGTATGGGGCAATAAGACAGACGCACAATAGAAATTAATTTGAAATTTACAATTTGAAATTTGAAATCAAAAAGTGAATAGTGAAATGTTGAAATTTGAAAACCTCGACGTTGCGTTTTAATCATTTCAAATTCACCACCTTTTCAAATTGATTTCAAATTTCAAATTTCAAATTGACGCAAAGCTCCTTTTATACTATACTAACCATATTATTAATCTAAATCATTATACACTTTTATGAGTTTTACTTACAACCCAAAAAAGAAAAAACGGGCCAGGACACATGGTTTTTTAAAGCGCAGCCAAACTAAAAAAGGTAAGCAGGTACTCGGGCGACGCCGGGCAAAGGGAAGGAAGAAGCTATCTGTTTAATTACTCCTAATTACTCTAATTACTCTAATTGACCTAAATAAATCCCAATGACTAAAATCCTAAAACCGTTCTAGCAATTAGGCATTCACGTTTTTAGACATTCCTTAGAGTAATTAGAGCAATTAGAATAATTAGAATAATTTAAGTAAGATGCTTCCTCCCAAAAATCGTTTGACCAAGAAAAAAGACTTTGAGTTGGTCTTTAAAAAAGGGCAAAGCGTCAAGCAGGATTTTTTATTAGCCAAGGCATTAAAAACTGATGCCAAAGCAAGTCGGTTTGGGTTTGTGGTAAGTAAAAAAGTTTCCACTAAGGCAACGGTGCGCAATAAAGTAAGAAGAAGGTTGCAAAAAGCAGTACAAGATATTCTACCAAAAATAAAAACCACCACAGATGTTATTATTGTCGCCCTTCCTGGCATTGAAAAAAAAGAATTTACTGAAATCCAACAGGCAGTAGATCAAGTTTTTAAGAAAATAGGGATAATGTGAATTGTTCTAATTGACCTAAGTATTCTAATTACTTTGAATTAGAAATGCTTTCGAGGTATTTTCCCAAAATTTGGCGGGTGAAAATTCGATAGAATTTTTATGCCTAGCTACGCCTAAGCATAAAAATTATTGCGGATTTTCAACCCAAATTTTGGGGAAAGACCCGAAACTCCGCTTTTCAAAAGGCATTTCGTAATTCAAAGTAATCAACCTAAATAAACCCCAAATCCCAATAACCAAATCGCCGTCAAAAGTTAGGCATTCACATTTTTAGACATTGCTTAGAATAATAGAAATAGGATTTATATAATGCGTCGTTCGGTCAGCACATGAAACTGCGACTTCCTGTGCCTCCCTTCACTAGCATTATTAGGGTACTTAGAATAATTAGAATAATTTCCGGAAGATGTTCGAATTTATCGTAAACTTTTTTAATTTCTTTTTATACCTTCCGCTTTTTAATGCGCTGGTACTGTTTTACGACTGGTTGCCGGGCCATGATTTTGGCATTGCCATTATTGTGCTGACCATTGTCATACGGATTATCCTGTATCCTCTGTCGGTCAAGGCACTGGCTTCCCAGAAAGTGTTGCAAAAGTTGCAGCCACAACTCCAAGAACTGCAAAAAAAGCACAAAAACGACAAAGAAAAACAAGCCAAAGAAACCCTGGAATTATACCGGCGCGAAAACATTAATCCGTTTTCGGGGCTACTGCTGGCGCTGATTCAGTTCCCCATTCTTATCGCGCTCTATCGGGTATTTTGGAATGGATTAAAACCCAAGGAACTTTCGTATTTGTATAGCTTTGTGCCAAACCCCGTACACATCAACGCCGTATTTTTGGGTCTGGTGGATTTATCAAAGCCACACATTGTTTTTGCCGTTCTGGCCGGAATTTTGCAATTTTTCCAGACAAAAATGCTTTTGCCAAAAATGGCTCCAAAAGTCCAAGCCCAAGGCCCCGACATGGCGATGATGATGCAAAAGCAGATGGTCTACGTTTTTCCCGTAATCACTATTGTCATTTTACTGGGGTTGCCATCAGCGCTGGGATTGTACTGGATAGTCAGCGGAATATTTTCCATTGTCCAACAGTATTTCCTTCTCAAAAAGAAGTAATGCGATGCCAATATACAAATGCATACTAATTATACGAATGCTAAACGGTACGTTCGTTATTAGTATTATTAGCATGAATTAGTATATTGGCATCGCACTTAAACATGGAGGAGAATGAACTAATCGTTATTAAGCAAGCCATGGAGGAACTTTTGGCCAAAATGACCTTGGCGCTTTTGGATATGCAAATTACGCAATCAGAAGGTCAAGATCAGGTTATGGGCGCGAAAAAAGAAGTGGTAGAAATAAACCTTGTTTTGGAAGACCCACAAATGCTTATCGGGCAAAATGGCAAAACCTTATTTGAATTCGGGCGCCTGGCAAGAATTTTATTGAACAAGAAATTAAAAAAAGATTTTTACGTGGCCTTGGATATTAACGATTATAAAAAGAAAAAAATAGAATACATCAAAGATTTGGCCAAAGCCGCCGCTGACCAAGTTGCCAGAACCGGCCAACCAACAACCCTGCCTCCCATGCCAGCTTACGAAAGGCGTCTCATCCACGCCGAATTATCACTGCGCCAAGACGTTGCCACCGAAAGCCAAGGAGAAGGAGAGGAAAGGTGTGTTGTTATTAGACCACGGTAAAAATAATAAATGTTACAACAAAAAAAGGACGCTAATGCGTCCTTTTTTGAGTTGCCCATGACAACTTCTATTCTCGCTCGTTGTCATTCCCGCCACAAGCGGGAATCCAGGAGTGGTGTTGATGCGCTGGATCCCAGGTCACGGCCTGGGATGACACGGCGGTGGGTTGATTTGAGAAACAAGGGTTACTGTTGGTAGGCTTGTTACTTTCCAGCCAGCAATTTATCAATAGCTGTTTTAAAGTCGGCATAGGTTTTGGTTCCCGCCAGTAAATGTTTTCCGACAATAATTCCCGGCGTGGTGGTGATGCCAAAGGACCTTGCCTGCGCTCTGTCCGAATCCATAGCTTTTTTGTAAACGGCGGCATTCTGGGTCATCAGCTGGTTAACCTTGTCTGAATCTATTCCAACTGATTTGGTAATCGCCAAGATATTTGCCTTGCTTGCCCAGCCCGAATTTTCAGCGCCCTGCTTGTCAAACATGGTCTTGTGCCACAGCTCAAACTTATCGGGAGCGATGTCCCACACTGCCCGCGAAGCCAAGCCTGCGGTAATGGAATCAAAGCCGATAAATTGCAAATCTTTATATACCACTTTCACTTTGCCGGTGTTTACGTAATCGGTAATTAATTGGGGCATTACTTCTTGTTCAGTTTTTCGGCAAAATGGGCACTGGTAATCATACCAGTAGGCAATAGTGACTGGCGCGTCTTCCTTGCCGATGAAAGGGTTGCCCGTAATTTTAACTTTACTAATGTCAACCGCTGGCGTAACGTAGGGCCGCGCTTGGTTTTGGTGCGAAGATGGCGATCCAGGATTGGCAACAAAAATAAAAACCACAGCCACAATGGTAATACAAATAACTACAATCGCCACAACAATATATTTTATAAGACTATCTTGAGTCATAATTTAGTTTGCGGCATTTTTTAAAGATTAAAGAAATTCCGACCTTTTTACCTTTATATTTTTATACGACCTACAAGCGCACCCGTACCGTCGTCATTGCGAGTGCCGGCTCGCAAGCCGGACACGCGGTCCCGATGGCGTAACCATCAGGGATCCCGTATGCCGCTGAAACGGCATCGGGACAATCTATCGTTTTCAAAAAAGATTGCTTCGGCGCGCCTCGACCCGCTTGGCCGCAATGACGAGTGAAAGAGTGGTCGCAATGACGATGGACGAGGATTGTTTCGGCATCGCGCGCCTGCGGGCGCGCGATGCAATGACGGACGGACAAAAAAATTTACGGAGCGGTGTGCCAAACGAATGTTGCGTATGCTTCCTCACCATTTTTAAACACATCGGAAGCGGCGTAGTTGTCGATGTTATTATCAAAAGCCTGGCATCGTTCTTCATCAGTATTTTCATTGTAGCTATACACTACGGTGTGGAAGGTTCCATTGACGCTCACGGCTCGGGTGCATGGGTAAGAATAATTTTTTTCACTACAGGTATCATCACCCTCGTTTTGCAATGCCTCGGATTGGTCAGCGCCGCGATCTTGAATTAACTTATCTAAACTTTCGTATTGAAATTGGTATCCTATACTATCTGGATTTAACTGCACAAATTTAGGCCCGACGAAGCGGTGATCAACTTCTTTTATGGTATCTTCATCATAAGTGGTTTTGTCGGTTGATCCTCCATCCTCAATAACATTATAAAACTCTTCGCCGCCAGCTTGTTGGTGCAGTTCTGCGGCTTTTGGATCGGCTACTGGGATAATATCCACCGAAACGGTTTTTACTTCGCACGCATCAGTCGTAGTGCCCGCCCCGGCATCAGCAGTTAACTTAATGTTAGCTGGTTTTGCCGCCACGCCTGCCTGGTAGTAACTGGCTAAGCTGGCATGGGGGGCGTATGGGATGCCTCCTGGCGGAGCAATGCACTGGCAAGCGCCGCCGCCATTAAAGCACTGGCACACGCCATTTTGGGCGACTTGGGCGCAGTTGGTGATGGAGTTTTCGCAAGTTCCCGATGAGCTGCAGGTTTGGGTTACCAAGTAGCTCGTTGAGCCGCAATAAGAAGGTTGGCAGTCCGCATCCGTAGTGCACAGTCCCGGAGCGGGTGGCGAAGATTCTTCTGGGGATGGGGACGGGCACGTTTCTACCGCCGGGTCGCATTCAGGTGAAGAGCTTGGAGAGGCTGATTGGCTCGGGCAAGGCTCCGCGCTTGAGGCAGGAGTGGTGTTGGGGCTGCATTCTAAAACGCAGCTTTCTATGGACGCGCCCGCTCCAGTGCAGGTATCAAAGCAATTTCCGTCAATACTGTAACATTGGCCGCCGCAAGTCCTTGGGTCGCCGCCATCACTAACGCAGCTATTAAAGCATTCATTTAAGTCAGGATAAGGCTCTGATGTGCTTGGACCAAGAATATTGGGATTGCATTGGGTTGCGCATTCTTGCGGAGAGCCGCCACCATTAGCAACGCAGGCATTAATGCATTCACTAAGAGTTGGGGAGACTTCTGGTGAAGGCGTTTCGTTTGGAGTGGGCGTAGGGCAAGTATCTACCACGCGAGGCTGGCTTTTGAAAGATAGGCATTTATTATTTGGCCAGTCTTGGCAGGCCAATCTTGGCGCGGACGTGATGGTTGGGTTTGGCCTTGCGAGCGTGGCCGCTAATCTGATGTGACTGGTTGAGCTGGTTAGCGATGCCAATGAAATATTTGGCTGGCTGAAGTTCTGGATCGTCGCGATTTCGTTGGCTACGGGGCTTGGCGCTGGGATCGGCCCAATTATATTCGTGGCTTGGGTGACGGTGCTGGTTGCAAAGCGCGGCTGGTAATAGCTGGCCAAGGTTATATTGGGCGCGTAGGCAATAGGATTGGAAAAATCTCGGGCGCATATGCCATCAACACATCCGCTGCCACCACAGCTTTCAACGAAAGTTTGGGAACAGAAAGAACTAGAAGTGCCGGCGTCATTGCATAAATATCCGCCTACGTTGCCGTTGGGATCGCAAAAAAGATTGGTACCGCAATCACTGTCGGTTACACAGGCTCCAGTTGGGTTCAAGAAAATGATCGATGGACTGGGAGATGGGGGTGGGAAAATTCCAATGGTCGGCGGCGGAAGAATAAAGCTTGACGGATTTGGGGAAAGAGTGGGTGGTGGGGATCCGCCCGGGTTTGGCGAACAAAACGGAATGCCGGAAGGTTGCGGGGGAAGGGTTGCGCCCGGGGTTAGTGGACTCCAGAAGCCACAGGTGATGGTTAAGGTCCCAACCCCGCTCACACTTGGCGTTGGCGAGCAAAGGGGGATGCCCGAAGGAATTGGGGAAGGGGTTTTGGAAGTGGTGGGACCCCCTGAAATAATCGGAGGCAATTGCGGGCCTAAAATGAGGTTAAAGCAGACATCAATACTGAAGCCACAGGCATTGGGGTCGGGCGGGCAACAGGCATTAGCATTAGTGCATACGGGTACCGGGTTGCAGCTTGCCGGCGGATCATAGGTGCAGGAGCCGTCGTCATATGTTGCGTTCGGGTCGTAGTTGTTTGCATTGATGTCGGTGCAGCCTCCACACGGCGGCACATCTCCGGTACAGCAGCCAGCGGTGGGGTCGCATGTGGGTGGCGCCGGACAGCCTGAAGGACTTGGCTCCACACTTGAAGATGGGCTTGTGTTTGGACTGCACTGCTGTGCGCATACATCTGTGGGGCTACCAGCCGCAATACAATCGTCAAAACACTGAGATGGCGAAGGTGTTGCGCAAGGATTTGTGGAAGGACTTGCGGAAGCCGAGGGCGAAGGTGTTGTGCAAACAACCGGCGGAGGCGAGGGTGGAGGAAGTGTAGGACATAGATCGGGGTTTGACACAAGATCAGTGATGGTGATGTTGGCCGGATCCTCAAGGCTTATTCTTTGAAAATCCTGGTTAATAGGCAGGGCTCCGCATCTTCCCGAAAATCCCGATGCATCGTTTACCACCACGGCGCGCAAGGGTTCAGAAAGGTCGTCCTTGGGGTTGATAATGGCCATGGACCCGGCATTTTGAAAAGCGGCGGGCAAATCATGCACACCAAAAGAAGTGTCCATGAAAGCGGCGCCATTGCCACCGGTTTCGGTAAACCAAATAACACTGGGTTCTAGTATAGCTCTTTTAAATGACCCTGCGCCTTCAAGGCTTATGCTCTCGCCACAGGTTAGGATTTCTGTTTTAGCGCCTGGATCAGTGTCATCATAGGTTTCATCGGGGTAAAGCCACACCAGTTCATCTACTTCAGGTTGATCACAGTCTTTAAGGAGGCTGGCGCCTTCAGGTATGTCTGCCCCCGCGGCTGATTGTGGCGCCGGCTCTTCATCGATTGTATCTCCCGCCTGCGCGCCAAAAGCACCGCCCGGAAGACCTGATCTTAGAAATAAAAAGTAGTCTCCGGGCGTTGGTTTTTGGGACTGCACTCGCAGACTCACTAAATTAGGGTTAACGGTGCGTAACAGTACCACCGAAAATAGCAAAAGAATAATTCCTAAAATGGAATTGAAAATCCGCTCTCGGGCCGCGCCTTGGGCTCCTGGACTTCCGGCGGTCGCCAGCATGGTAATTCCAGCAATGACAATGGACAGTACTCCCAAGATGCCGGCCGATACTACCGCTAAGTAAAAAAAGTATTCAATAAAATCGGGTAGCTGTGGATTGGCGGGGAGCGAATAACCTCCGATGGGAGGATATTTAACCTCGGTAGCCAGTACGGGCTTAACAAAGGTTAAAAGCAGAAATATCACCGTAAAGGCAAAAAGGCAGTATTTAAATTTTTTGGCCATACGCATAGCGATTTTACGGTTAATAGTTAATTCATCTTATCACACCAGGATTTTTTAAAAAAATTGCCGTGCTGTGGATAACTTATGCTGTTGTTTGGGAACGTGAATCTTGACGGAGTTTCTTTCGCGCTTCTTTTATTTTTTCCACTTCGCCGGGGCTTGTCGTAATAATCTGGTCTTCCGTGTAGCTGGCTTTTATGGTTATGGCTACGTGTTTTTTGCCGGCAAAAAAGAGGCCTTCTCCCACCGACGCTTCCAGTAACAGCGCTTTTTCCTGTTCGGTTAAGTTAAATACCTGTTGCATGGCGCCAATGGTCGCGCTGGATTGTTTGAGCAAAATTTGCAGTGAAGAATTGGTGATAATGGCCTTGCCATAGGGCGAGCGCATAAAGTCGTCCACGTCCTGGGTAATGGTGGTAACCCCCAGCCAGTACTTGCGGCCGCGCTTAACGATGCCAAACAAAAACGAAGCGCCATCTTCAGATTGAATGAGCCACCAAGCCTCGTCTACCACTAAAATCCGTTTTTTGGCGTTGGTCCGCACCGTGTTCCAAATGTAGCGGGTGACAATGTACAAGGCGACGGGCCTTAGCGATTCTTCCATGTCTTTGATGCCAAAAACAATGAAGTTTTTATCCATAACTACGTTAGTTCGCTGGTTGAAAAATCCGGAAAAAGTTCCTTGCGAAAACTTTTTTAATCGGCGAGATAGCGACTCGGCTCCCTTCATGTTTTCCAAAATTTCGGCAAAGTCAGACATGAGGGGAATATTTTCCTGCCAGGTGTTGGGATTAGATTGGGCGGTAATGTCGCGCACAGCGTAGGTTTCGGCCAGCGCCTGGTCAATGATACTGTCTTCTTCGGGCGTCAGGCCGCCCAGCATAATGCGCAAGAGCCCCACTAAGTTTATAATATTGCCCCGCAAAATGTCTTCGGGGTCGTCATCGGGACCGGGCGTTGGCAGGTCAAAGGGGTTGATGTGGGTGTCCGATGTTAGTGAAATTTTAAAAAAGTCGCCGCCCACGCCATTGGCCAAAAATTCATATTCGTTTTCCGGGTCAATGACGATAACATCAACGCCGGACATTAAGTATCGCAAAATTTCCAGTTTTATTGCGTAGGATTTTCCCGATCCCGATTTGGCGAAGACCACTAGGTTAAAATTCTCCAGGGTGAAGCGGTCAAATAAAACCAAAGAATTATTGTGGCGGTTGATGCCGTACAAAATGCCTTCGTTGGAACTTAAATCAAACGACACAAACGGAAAGGCGGTGGACAGGGGTTCGGTGTCCATGGGTGTGTGCACCGATAATAAATCCATGCCGTAGGGGCTGGTGGAAATAAACCCTTCTTTTTGTTTAAACAGCGAGGGCTTGATGTAAATGAGGCGCGATTCAAAAATAGACCGCAGGGTGGTTTCGGTTTCTTTCATCAGCTGCAGATTTTCTTCAAACACGGTCAGGTACAGGCCAAAGCGAAACATCTTTTCCTGGGCGGTGATGATTTTATCGCGCAAGTTTTCAATGTCCTGGTAGCTGGTTTCCAGGGCCGGGTCGCGGATGAGCCCCTTTTCCTGCCTTTCTAATAATTCGGAAGATACCTGGGTCACTTTGCTGCGCAATTTTTTTAAAATTTGCGAACTATTAACCGGGTGGATGAAAAAAGAAATGTCCATGGGGACGTTTAAGTTGATGGCGGGGGAGAGCCAGCCGGTGTTTAAGTACCGCGGGTAGGAAAAAATGAAAAACGACTTGGCGATTTTCTCGCCAAGCTTAATATAGTCCTGGGTGATGCCGATGTAAGGAGGAGCGATGATGTCTTTGATGGTAATGGGTTCTTGCTGGAAAATCTTGTCATCAGCATCATCGGCAGGCTTTTTATTTTTTAGAAATGGCAAATCCATGTTTTGAAATTATTCTAATTATTCTAATTGACCTAATTATTCTAAATAAATCCCAATGTCAAAATACCTAATTCTTGAAAAGATTTTTTGCATGGACTTTTTGGTAAATGGTATTAAATATCAAATGCAGTTCTTTGGCTTCTTGCCATAGCACACGCGCCCGTTCTTTTAATTCGGGAACCGCGGTGGCTATGATGCGCAACCAATATTTTGTTTCCCTGGCTTCTTTTTTGCAAATTCCTATTTTATGCTTAAAATCCTTTCCGGACTCCGCATCATCTGCTTCACAGTAGTTGGAGCCCATGGAAGTTCCTGCGGCTACTAATTGGGGAATAACTCTTTGGGTTACCAGGTTCACGGGAATTGTTTTTGCAAAATTAATGATATTTTCTCCAAATGCCGCAGTTCGTTCTTCTAAGTCATACTTTTTATCAGTTTTGTCATTGGGCATTAGGATTTATTTAGGTTAATTAGAGTAATTAGGTCAATTAGAATAATTTCGGAATTATTTTAATAATTCCGGTGTAATCTCCGGGCTGTATCCTACTTCCGCTTGGTCGGGGTGGTGCAGTGCCCATAGTAGTTCAATTAGTTCAGGGGTAGTCAGGGGCACACTGTCCAAGCCGCAACGCTTCAATCCCAGTGCCAGAAATTCCATCCTTTGCCACAATTGATTTTTGCATTTTTCAAAGTCTTCGTCTGAAATGTTGGTGTTGTTTTGCGGCTGGCCGGGCTTGGCTGATTTTTCGCCAAATAATTTTGGAAAATTAAACTGCTTGGTGACAGCTCCCACGCCCAAAATAGCGGTCAAAGCGTAAGGCACTACCACGTAAAAGTTTTTGGTCATCACGGCGTCACCCTGCACCAGGTTTTTGATGAACTCTATATATGAAGCCGTCTGGATTTTGAGCAGTTCATTGGTTTGCTGTTCTTCCAAAGCCTTTAAACTGTCTAGATACGGCGTGATGTTTATTTTTCGCGACTGGGCGATAATCTGGCAGGAAAAATCCAGCGAGTTTAAAAAGCTTTGAAAGGCGTAGACGATAGCCGACTGGTCTTCGTCGGATTTTAGGGCAAAGTTAAGGGAAGACACCATCAGGATGCCCCGGATGTCGTTGTTTTTTAAAATCAAAACCCCTTCTTTGATGTCTTGGATTTCTAAGAAATCCTGGGTGGACTGCTCCATAGTGTTAAGAATCTTGAATCTTGTATCTTGTAGCTTGAATGGAATATTGAATGAAGAATTTAAGATTCAAATTTTTTATCTTTAGTAGCTTTTAGAAGGCCATTCAAAAGTTTGTTAGCAACAATTGACTGGTCTGCAAGTATTTTAAAATTATTATCTGATAAATAACCAATGTCTCGAGATATGATAAGTTGATTTTGAAGTTCTACTAAAGAAGCCTGAGCCATGCAATAAAATCGATTTTTCTCTTTTGATGATCTTCGCGAAAATCCTTCGGCAATGTTAGAAGTTAAAGATATTACTGCTCGACGCATCTGGTCGGTGATGCCGTACCTTTCTTTATCGGGAAAACTTTCCGTATTTTTGTACACCATTAAAACCAATTTATGTCCTTCCTGCCATGCGTGAAGATCGGTGAATTTCTTTATTTTATCTCCTTCGTTATTCATAATTCTTTTATGCTATTCAAGCTACAAGATACAAGATTCCAGATTCATTTTTTACGATACTCTACTATCTTGATAGTATCTTTCAGTTTGCTTTGATTGGCCGCCGGTATCGCGGTCCCCAAGGGCTTGGCTTTAAACGGATATGGCATTTCTTTTTTCTTCCAGGTGTAGTCTTTGGTTTTGGTTGAAAAAGTTAAAAAATTAAAGAATATGGTCAGAACCGAAACGTTGTCAATTTTGACAAAGGCGACCAGTGCTACAAACAACGCGGTGATGACCGATAAAACGACAAACAAAAAGAATGGCAGCGTGTAATAAAATAGCATGCAGGCGGCGCCGCCTCCGACGATCCAAAAAAACTGGCGGAAAGTCAAAAAGGAAATAATCTTTCCCTCGGCTTCGATAAATTGTGGGATAGGGTATTGAGCCATATGTGGTCGCGGAATCACGGAGACGGGGCGAATTGGTTGCGACCAATTGCGCCTCGCGTCTTGCCGGAAATTTACGCCCACGCTGAGCGGGGCAGGGACGCCCAGCGTCCCGCGGAATCACGCGGAAAGTAAATTCAATATTTGCTTATTGTATCATAAAAATATACAAGCAAACAATTTGACTTATTAACACTTATTTTAAGTAGCAATGCGGCCTATTTTATGCTATAATAAAGTCATGAAACGAACAAAAAAACTTATAAAATTCCGACAAACGCTTTTTTGGGATGTCAACCCTAAAAAAATAGATCCCAAAAAGAATGCCCAGTACATTGTTGAGAGAATAATGGATTTTGGCACCACTGAAGAAGTAAAATGGATGGTGTATTTTTATGACCGAAGAACATTAAAAAAAGTTGTTGCCAATCCTCGGCGCTTAATGCCAATATCAAGGAATTTTTGGCACTTAATACTTGGAGTTAAAAAATCAAAATCAGTATCCTTGCAAAAATACGAACACGATATAGAAAAAATGAAAAAACCTTTTTAAGAAGTGTTTTATATAAAAAATAATTTTCCAATAAAGTTATGAAAAACTGGTCAACCGATACGTCAAAGCTGCAAAAAGCCAAGGAAAAATTTTTGATTTGGCGCCTTGAGCGGCTTATTCATTTTGGTTTGAATGAAGAAAAAATTGATATTAATGAGCTGCGAAAATACTGGAATGTTTTAAGCATGGACCCTGCAAAAAGAAGTTTTTATCTCTTTTTGTATGAATCAACACGTGAATCAAGCTAACTATTGACACAACTCCTTGTGGTTTGCTATACTGAAATTGCTGACATGCTCGTAGAACACTACGGGTTAAAGTTGGATGTTAACAAAAGGGGCTACTTGAAAAAGGGGCTCTTTTTGTTTACAATCTACCTGTGGACCCGGGCCCGTAGTGCATATAGTAGCATATCAGCATTAACATCTGACGAAACGGGTGCAACTCCCGTCGGGTCCACTTCAAAGAATCTCTTTTTTAAGGGATTTTTTGATTGTATTTTTATGTTTGGCCGTTGCGCGGCGCCCGCGGGCGCCGCGCAACCCTCAAATCATTGCCATCGCAGGACGTATTAGCAATTTTGCAGATTAGCATATGCAAGCATATAACGGGTCGCTCGGTCGGTGTGTGAAAATTACTATTTTCGCACACCTCTCTTCGCTATCGTTATAAGATTCGTAGATTTGCATTACCATCGTCTAAAAATTTGACATTAAGTCTTGATTATGCTATAAATAAACCAAGTAAGCCCAAAGCGTTTTTGGGCAAAAGTGACCGATCTTTGACAACTCTATCCTTTGGAATCCACTTGGTGTGGAATATCCAATAGGAAGAATTATATGAGGAGAATTGCGATGAATGATTCAAGGCGTGGAGCTTCTATCGCTCTGGTTGTTTTGGCGGCGATGATGGTACTAGTTTTGAGCGATTTGCTCTTTACCGAATCGTTGACAAAGGCAATGACCAAACCCGGAGAGCCCCACAAAATCACCGTGTTGGCAGTAAGATTGGATTGGGGAATATTTCTTGTTTCCCTGGGATTATTGATATTGCTGCTGCCGGTTAAATTCCTGCGGTTAGTCATTGTGCAGGAAGAAGAGGCCGTCGCCTTCAAGTACTTTGGCAGATTTGCCTACATGGCAATGGAATACACGGATTTCTCTTTTGACTCCGATGGTTTCATTGTCAACCACCCCGGACCGAATTGGTTTGGCAAGTGTTGGTGTATTTGGCGTTGGGGCGGCTGGGTGTTTTATCTTTACCCATTCGTTGAGCCGGCCAACTATGCAGATTACAATAACCCAGATCGATTCGGCGAAGGGATTTATGTGCACCTTGGTGACACGACCACCGAGCCACTTGTGGTACGGGCAGAAACCACCGAGAAGGACGGTAAGGATGATAAGGACGGTTCAGAGATCGCCCTTGACGTCAAGTTTGTGTCAACAAAGAGGATTGTTCATCCTTATCGTTGGTTGTTTCGGTCGCCCAAGGACGCCGATGTGCAGGTTGTAAGGCGCGAGACCGCTGTCTTCCGCGCATGGGTTAAAAGTAGCGATAAAAAACATGCCCAATCGGCTAGAGGCAATGGCGCGCAGGTATGGAGCGAGCTGGTTGCCTTGGGTCAAACATCAGTCTTTGACAGGATTAGGAACGACTGGGGTCAAGAGATCCTGGAAAACTCAATCCTTGTTGAAGACGTTGGGTACGACCCCGATTACCAGAAGGCTCTTAAAGCAAAAAGCGAACAAGAGCTTTTGGCCAAGGGCGAGACCGCAAGGCTCTTTGACCCCATCAAGGATACTCTGTCACCAGCAGAATACGCCAAACTCACTAAAGAGGAGGTAATAAAGATTCGTTCTCAGGGTTTGGCGGGTAATAACTTTACCTTGATTCAAACTGACGACACTGTTGATGTCACCAGTGGCCGCCAACAGATTAGCCCGAACTTTGCTGGAGGCTTGGTATTCGCTAAAGTTATCGGCAAAGCTGTTGCTCGTGCGCTCGGCAAAACCCAGGAAAATTCCGGTAGCGGTTCTGGTGGAGGCAAAAACTCTGGTGGAACCGGAAATGCTAGCAAAGGCAAAAAGAAAAAAGGAGGTACAAAATCCGACGACGATGATGATGACGATGAAAAAAGGGAAGGTTGGAGTTCGCAAAACCTCCCATAAGAAAACAGCGAAAAACAAAGGGTTGGACATGAGTCCAACCCCTCTTTTTTTACAAAAATTATTCAATTGGTTCGCGATAAGTATCTTGTTGAATAGCGGGTGTTTCGGGGTTTTTGTTCTCATTAGTTTTTTTGATAAGTTTATTTCCCTGTCCCGTGATAATATTTTTTTCTTTATCCTCCATATTTTCTGCATTTTTTTCTACATCAGTAATAGGTGCTTTTTTAGGATAGGATCCGGGAGACTTATTTTCTTCTACAGTAACAGGGGTGTTGTCATGGGCTTTTATTCTTTCTATTAATTCTTTTGTTGTGTTGTTTACTCCAGATAAATTATCTTCATTTCCAAAAATTTCTTCAGAAACTTTTTCTCTAAAATTATAATCACTGAATTTTTTATCAGGGTATATTAATAATAAAGGTAAAATTTTTTCTTTTATGTCTTTTACTATTTTTTCTATAGTATCTTTGGGAATTTCAAGATGCTTTTGCAAAAGTTCGATCAATTTTTTTTCAGGAACTATTCTTCTTGCCATGGTTTCTACAGCATCTCTGACTATCATCGCTCTTGATTCTTGTTCTTGAAATAAGTATTTATCAAACTCTTCATCGGTTTCTTCTAATCCGTTATTTTTTAAAAAATCAGCAAACAGAGATTCTGCTTTACTTGTAAATATTACTCTTAGATTTTCTTGTTTAATCATATGTTTAAGGTTGAAGTAAGTAAGTATTATTAGAATTCGGAGGCGATGCCAGAGGAATTGGTGGTATGGTGATGTATATCCTCCTGTTCCCGTAGGCACACCTCCCCTTGGCCCTCTGTTTGGGGCCCCTTGATTTGTTGATGCACTCGTTCCTCTGTTCGGGTATTCCGGATTTACTTTCACTGTTTATTCGGGTCCATATTCATCAGGCTTTCCATGAATGGGCTTACCACTATCGTCAAACCATTCCGGATGGAGGTCTCGCTGGCGTTGCTGCGCCCTTTCTCGTGGACCTAGGTTTTGAAGTGGGATTGGTGGTAAATTCGGTGTTGGTGGTGGCACTGGTGGCGCATATCCTTCTGTTCCCGTGGGCTCACCTCCCCCTGCCCCTCTGTTTGGGGTCTCTTGATTTGTTGAGCCGCTTGGTGTTGCGACGTGCGGTAAGTTACTGATTTCTTTTTGAGCATTCCTTAATCTATTAAGTTCTGCCTTATTACCAGTCTTCGGATGCTTTGCAGCTATAATTTGTCTTATTATTTCGTTTTCTACCGCATCGCTTCTAATTTTATTTATCTGTGGAGAGTCTGCGCCCTTAAAATCTCTAATCATATTTGCGGTCATGTTCCTGCTTGTCATAAGTTCTGGTGTAAGGTCATTGACATCAATGTTTTGTCTCTGTCCTCGAGACATACTTGATAAGTTTTCTTCAAGTTGTTGTCTGCCAGTTTGCTTGCGCGCTATCCTCATAGCCTGCGCTGGGTTTTGTTTAGCAATTTGAGCAAAAGCCGGATCGGATGCTACGCGAGTATCATAAACTTTTTTTACTGCTTTATCATCAAATTCTGCATAGCGGTAATCTGTTTTTGCAAATTCAGTAGTATCAATTCCGTGATTTTTGGCGTTATCAACAGCTTGTTGACGGGCTTGTCGGGTCTTTTCTTCTGTTTCTTGTGGTGTTTTTCCTTCAATTTTAATCTTGTCAAGCTTCTTCCTTTTCTGTAGTACTTGAGTGTATGCGGCTCTTTCGGCGGCGTTGTTTGAAGTCATGGCTCTCTTTGCGACTACGTCATTATCTTTTTCTGCTTCAGCATATTGTTCAAATGGCTTCATTCTTTCTGCGGCTCTCTTTTGTTGGTTCAAGTTGGCTTGACCTCTGGTGCGTAAACCAATGTCCTCACCTCTTCTTGTAAACCAGTCTTTGGTTCCACCATAAGCCGCGCTTGCCTTTTCTTTTACATAATTGCCGGCTTTAGTTGAACCAAGGGCTTTCGCCGCTCCGCCAGCCGCGCTGCCCAACAACGAAACTCCGCCAGTGGCAACTCCCACCACTGCCGCCGTGGCAAGACCTATGGCCATGCCTGCCACTCCCTGGGCAGATTTGGTGCTGATTTTTACTCCAACCAGTAAAATGAGCAATACGACAGCAAGGTTAAAAACTGTTGTGGTCGTATCAATTGCCGCAAAACCGCCATCTTTAGTTATGCGCGTAATCATCTCAACTGACAGGTGTAAGAAAAAACATACTCCTACTCCTATAAAACACCATTTTATAAAATGCTCCCACCAACTGGTCCATAATTTTTTTGCGTCAGGCACAGGAACCACCCGCAACACAAAAGCCAACGGTGCTAAAATGAATAACAGCGCAAGGATGGCATACCGTACAAATAAGAGTATTGAAACATAAAGTAAGACCAACCCCACGATCAACTCAATAACACCAAACATAACCATTATGGCAACCAGATCTCCTGTTGAAACCTTGCCTAAGTGTGCTATATCTACCTGTCCTAATACGCCCAACTTATAGCCCGACTCTATGCGCGCCCCTCTTGCAGCAAGTGCGGCTTGGCGAGCAGAGAATACAGTGTCCACAAGAGATTTCTCTTGATCGGCTCCATCAGTCCACGTAGTCATGACTATATTTGATGTATCAATGAAAATTCCCACAAACACATTGGAAAAGTTGATTAAAAGAGCGACTACTATTATAGGAAGCAGTAATTTTTTTGCCTCATAATCTTTGAATCTTAAAATAGTTGCTACGGCAATGCCTATGATGGCAAGGACAATAAGCATATTAGCAAAATCTCTTGTGGTCGCCCAGCCAACAGTAAATATCGCTGCCTTTCCTTGTCCGTTAGTGATTGTCCATTTATCGCTTTTTATCAATAAGGACACAACCTCTACGAATAAAGAACCGAATAAACTGGCTATCTCATAACAGAATTGAAAAAAGCCTGTAGATAAGTTGAATGCTATGCTTCTGGCGATTTCTGCGGCGCTAGGAAAAACATCAGCTTTAACAGTTTTTGGAACTACAAGTACTGTAGCAACTAAAAATAATAGAGCAGAATATATTACTTTTTTTTGTTTCAGTTTTGAAACTAGAAGTTGGAAATTAGGCATATGTTGGCGATAATATTTTTGCAGATTTTTCGTTGGTTACTTTTTTTCTTTTTTCTCTTCTTCGTTAAACGCGCTGCGAATTTCTTTGTACATATCTTTGGCTTTTGGGGGGTTCAGGGTAACGATGCCCCAAGCCATCTTTTTTACAAATTTCCAGCTTGCTTTAACGCCTTTCCAGGCCGTATCAGTCAAAATTCCTGAAGTTGCTAAGGCAGTTTCTTTTATTCCTTCCCAGGCATATCTTGGTGATGCTTTTGCCGTTGATTTTGTGCCTTCCCAAGCATAGCTGGGCAGGGCCTTGGCGCCTTCTTTTATATTCGTGGGAGTTGCTTTTTTTAGCACTTTGCCAACTTTTTTTATGCTCTCTGCTGGCCAAGCCTTTTTAAATTCATTTCTCCAATATTCTATTTCACCGCCTTTGTTTTCTTCGGCTTTTCTGGCTTTGTCCGCTTCTTTTGATTTTTCTGCCATGTAGGCGGAATCGGCAGTGGAATTATCGGGATTTTGCCGGTCTTGATTTTCCGGATTTATTGAGGCTTCTTTTTTTTCTTTGCTTTTTGCCATGGCAAGATTAGTAAATTCATTCATTGTACCACAAATTAAAAGTCAACAGTTATGGAGTAATCCACAGGGGGCGCGTCCGCCGCCCGCGGGCGGCGGACGCGCAACAAGATTGCTTCGATGCGCCTCGACCCGCTGAGCGAGTCTGGCCAGCTCAGCTGGCCGCAATGACGAATGTAATGCAAACAAAAAAGGCTTTGCGGTTGCAAAGCCCCTGAACGCTTGCGCGTTGTGCGGTACTACGGGACCACGACTTCTTTTGCAAAGTCTATGGTTTTGCCTTCTCCAAATGGAAGCTTCACTTCAAGCCGGTATTTTGCACCCGGCTCAAAGAGCGCGTTAGAATAGGGTGGATAGACCTTAACAGTATGGCGATCGCTCGTCATAATTGTGCCGGATTTTACCCAGCATTCCATGCTGACCCCATCTACCACGGTGGTAGTGGAAAACAGTCGCTCAATATGCCTGCCCTTAAACTGAAGGAAGCAGCCTCCGAAAGTCAAGGGAAGATTCCCCGTTTTTTCAAGGACCAAATCCACCGTTTTGAGGTGTTTGGCTTTCCCAGAGGGATTACCAATGAACTGTGGATTTGCCGCTTCAAAGTTTAGCTTCACATCCTTGACGCCAAACTTTTCCAGTGAAAACGAAATTTCTTTTCGGCACACATCCTTTTGGGTTGTGTGGCTTCGAAGCGTTAGGAACTGCTTGCCGATTCTGGCTTCAAGCGGCAGGTGCAGTTGGTGTTTACCAAGAATTAAGTCTTCCTTGGTGATGGTGCCTTGTACTTGAGCGTTGCCGTCGTAGTCGGTGAGTACCAAGGCCAGTTTTTCGTTTTGATCTTTCAGGCTACCTTTGACCGTCACATTTAAGTATAGGCGTGCGTTGCCTATGACGTAATCAGAGGATCCGGCGCTGACGCCAGCCGCGGTTTCGGATATGGCGTAGTCTAGTTCCAATCCTTTGGAAGAGAAATCGCTGGGCGCGCTTTTGGTATCGCCGGAATTTTTGGCGGTGCCGAAAACAATAGCTCCGGTGCCGGCTGCTACCAAGGCCATGACTATAATGACGAGGGCGATGATGCCGGCCAGCCGTTTTTTTCTTGTGACGGGGACGGTTCTTCGTTTGGCGACTGGGATAGCGGGCGACGGGTCAACGGCCAGTGCTGGGATTTTCTTGGCTTGTGGCGGGGGTGTGTTCGGATTGATTCTTGGCGCGCCGATGCTTTTGCGCATGGCGACTTTTCGGCCGTTGCCGTTTCGGTTGACCTTGGGGTCATAGGCGGTGCTCACGGGAAACCTCGCTTTCGGGGTATGGAGAAGTAGATTGTTAACGTGCTGGGCGAAACCGAGAACACATTCTCGGCAACTGTTTTTAGCTTACCACTTCAAATGTGTTTGTCAAGGAAATCCAGTCCTGGACGCTCAAGGTTTGAGCCCTTTGTTCTGGACTGATGTTGCTGTGCGCAAGCCATTTGTTGATGGCTTCTTTGTTCTTTGTAAGGCCTTCTGCTAAATTATTTATTAACTTTTTGCGAGGGTGGAGGAAGCCAGCTTTTACGATTTTAAAAAAGGTGCTGGATTGCCACAGCGGCGAAGCGGCCGCGGCCGCTTCGCCGCCTTCGGCCAGCTGAGCTGGCCAGACCCGCTCAGCGGGTCGCAATGACGACGAGCGTGGAATGATTTTAATGATGGCCGAATCTACTTTGGGTGATGGCCAGAATTTTTCTTTGGACACGGTGGCAATGATTTTTGCTTCAGCGTAAAATTGCACCGACACGGCCAAGATGCTCATGTGGGGCGGTTTGGCGCAGATTCTTTGGGCAACTTCTTTTTGCACCATCAGCACCATTAGAGTTGGCGGATTTTCAGATTCCAAAAATTGCCTGATGAGCGGAGAGGTAAGGTAGTAGGGAATGTTGGCCACAACCTTGTACGGCATAGATTGCCACGGGGTTGCCTCGGCCAGCTGAGCTGGCCAGACCCGCTCAGTGGGTCGCAATGACGAAAGTGGGGTGAATGCTTCTAACGCATCGCCCTGGATAATTTCAACGTTATCGCAGTCTCGCAGAGTTTCTTGCAAAATTTCTATCATGGCGCGGTCTTTTTCCACGGCAATTACCCGCTTGGCTTTCTGGGCCAGCGCTTGGGTGAGGGTACCGATGCCCGGCCCTATTTCCAGTACCGTATCGGTTGGTTGCAGATCGGCCGCTTCAATAATCTTAGCAAGCGTCGGCTGATGTACTAAAAAATTCTGCCCCATCAGTTTGGAGGGTTTGGCGCAATGCATTGCGAGCAATTCTTTTATGGTTTTTGAAGAGGTAAGGTTTAGCAAATTATTCTAATTATTCTAAATAATTCCCAAAACGCGAATGTCTAATTTCTAAACGGTGGCGATTTGAGCATTAGGCATTTTTTCATTGGGGTTTATTTAGGTCAATTAGGATAATTAGGTTAATTAGAGCAATTCTTGGATTGTATCACAATCCACAGCCTGTGGATAACCCCTTGACCTGGAGTCTTGGAAATGTTAAATATCAATTAATACCTTGCTTACCTTTTTTAATAAAAAATTTAATTTTGGCGGCAGGAAAATGGGGAAAATTTCCCTGGGGAATTTTGTCAAATCCGCCAAATCTCTGATCAAGCGCCTCAAAGGCAGCTTTTCTTTTGGCAAACCGTCACGCTATGTTAATGGCGCGACTTTTTATTTTGGGCTCGGGGCGCTGGCGCTGTTTGGGTTGTTGTGGCTGAATGCCGACAGTCTGGCCCAACCCGATACTTACCGCGGCCCTGACATTTTGCTGTTTAACTCATTTTTTAAAAACGATGCCATGGCTCAAACTAGCGATCCGTTTTTTAATCAAAACAAGGAATTTAACCTGGAAACTCCCGACCTGGAAATTGTCCAAGATAATTCCGTGCGAGCCGTGTCCACGCCATCTATTTTAAACGTGCAAACGCTAGGAGACGTGTTCGGCAGTTCGCAGGATCAGCGAACCGACGTGATAGACTATACGGTAGTGGCGGGGGACACGGTCAAATCTTTGGCTGAAAAGTTTTTCCCTGAAACAGATTTGATTGCTGCTGAAGATACTATCGCTTGGGCCAACGGTATTTCCAAAAACACAATCTTGCAAGAAGGCCGAGATCTGACTATTTTGCCGGTTCCCGGAATCATTCACATCGCAAAAAGCGGCGACACGATAGACCAGATTGCCAAAACCTACAAGGCCAAGGCCGAAGATATTCTTGCTTACAATAATAATGATTCTAATTTGTACATCGGCCAGCCGGTAGTGGTTCCGGGTGGAGTGTTGCCGCAAAAAAATACTGTCCATAGCATTTACAGCGACTATGCTTCCTTGCCCAGCAGTTTCTTTATTTTCCCATTGCTGAAATTTACCATTACCCAGGGACTCCACTACTTTAATGCGGTAGATCTTGCTGGTCCTGCCGGAGCGCCGGTGTATGCAGCGGCTTCAGGGGCAGTAGAACGGGCTGCTTTTGACCGGAGGTATGGCAACTATATTGTATTGGCTCATGAAAATGGGGCTCGTACTTACTACGGCCATCTTGCTAGTATGCGGGTGAAAGCAGGGGACAATGTTACCATTGGAGAACAAATTGGCACCGAAGGCAGGACGGGAACGGAGGCAACGGGCAACCACTTGCATTTTGGAGTGTATGGGGGATTTAGAAATCCAGCAGCCGGATTTCCGGTAGGATCAGAATTTGTGGATGGGGCTTTGGTAAAATAACGCATAGGATGTATAAGGTAAAATAATGCAACAAAAAATGCGACGGCCCGCGGGCCGTCGCATTTTGTTTTCAGAAAGATTTTATTTTCTAATTCATCTCATTCATCTCATTCATCTCATTCATTTCATTTGCCATAATGACCGTACGGTCATTATGGCAAATGAAAAAGTTTTTTAAAACGCGCATCTTCGGTTATTGCATCAATGATGAGAATTCTGATATCGCCCGAAAAGTCAACTTTCCAAAGTTTCAATAATGCCACCAGTTCTTTGTGTATATCAAAAGGGAAAATCCAAATACTTTTTTGCAGCTCCTTAAACCCTATCCATTTTAGTTCTTTTCGTAAAAAGACTCTTTCTTTCCTATTTTTTTCTGGTATATCAAATATCACTGCGATCCATTTCCCGTTCCATTCTTTTAATCGGTTTTTCTTCTTTATGATGCTTTTTATAATAGTTATTCGTCCCTTTGTGGTAAGGTAAATTCTATCATTTTTCTCGGTAAAATATGAACTGCTTTTTAAATTGTGAATTTTTTGATTATAAAGATTAGGATATAAGTTGTAATCTCTGTAGATACTGGTCCCGCTAAGGATTTTCCGAGGATGAAATACGATATCTATACTCAAATCAAAAAGATTTTCAGATGTTTCTTCTAAATAAGCCAGAGCTTTATTGATAAGAGAGTCTTTACCGGGCTTTTTCATGAATTATATTTGCCATAAAGACCGTACGGTCATTATGGCAAATAGGAAAAATATATAAAAATATTAAGGATGTTAGCCGATACCAAAACGTTAGCCAATACTGAAGTTCTGCCAATACTAACTTTTGAGACGGTACATCAGGGCTTCGGCTATGTGTTCTCGCTGGATGTTGGTTTGGCCGGCTAGGTCGGCTATGGTTCTGGCTACTTTTAAAATTCTGTGGTAGCCGCGGGCGGAGAGCTTACCCGAATCCACGTATTGTTTAAGCAGTGCTTGCGAGGCGCTATCGTGTTGGCAATATTTTTTAATTTGGGGAATTTGCATTTCCGAATTTACCAGAATGTTGTCGGCCGCGAACCGCTCTTTTTGAATGTCCCGAGCCTTGCTGATGCGTGCCCTGACTGCCGCCGAAGTCTTGGCCGAATCGGCATCGCTCAACGAATTGTCAGCCAGTTTTTCATACTTTACCGCCGGCACTTCAATGAAAATATCAATGCGGTCCATTAAGGGCCCCGAGAGTTTGCGCCGGTACATGGCAATTTGGGAAGGCGAGCAAATGCAGGCTTTTTCCGGGCTGTTTAAAAATCCACAGGGGCAGGGGTTGGAAGCACCGATGAGCATGAAGTGGCTGGGAAAAGTGAAGGTATTTTTGGCGCGGGAAATGGTGACCTGGCCTTCTTCCATGGGCTGGCGCAGGCTTTCCAAAACGTCGCGGTGAAATTCCGGAAATTCGTCCAAAAATAAAACACCTCGGTGCGCTAGCGTAATTTCGCCCGGGCGCAGGGGATTGCCGCCACCCATCAGCGAGGCTTCCGAAGCAATGTGATGGGGCGCGCGAAAGGGGCGCGAAGCCACCATGGTTTCCTGTTCTTTGAGCAATCCGGCTACGCTGTAAATTTTGGTGACTTCTAGTCGTTCGGGGAGGCTTAGTGCTGGCAATATAGAAGGCAAAGCTTTGGCCAAAAGGCTTTTACCGCCGCCCGGCGGTCCGGAAAAAAATAAATTGTGGGCGCCGGCGGCCGTAATTTCCAGTGCCCGCTTGGCGTATTCCTGGCCTTTGACCCAGCTGATGTCTACGGAATGTTCGGAATCTTGCAAAAGATTTTTTTGGTCCGCAATTGCCGGCGCAATTTTGACGCGATTTTCCAAGTAGCCAAGCGCTTCTGCCAGCGAGCTGACGCCAATGATTTTAACTCCGCTAATCAGCGCCGCTTCGCTGGCATTTTGCTTTGGCAAAATTAGGTGGCCGATGCCGCGCTTTTTTGCCAGCAGGGCAAACGACAAGGCGCCTTTGATGGGCCGCAGGGTTCCGTCCAGCGACAATTCTCCCAAGAGCAGCGTGTTGGCGGGGTTGAAGCTGGCTTGTTTTGAGGCAATTAAAAAGGCCAGGGCGATGGGCAGGTCGTAGAGCGAGCCTTCTTTTTTGACATCGGCTGGCGCCAGGTTGATTAAAATTCGCAGGGTATTATCGTGCGGCGAAGAAAATTTGGAACTTTTGATGGCCGATGCGATGCGCTCTTTTGATTCCTCAACCGTTTTATCGGGAAGCCCAACGATGGTAAACGAACGCAGGCCGAAAGCGGCGTCAATTTCCACTTCCACTAATTGGGCGTCTAATCCGACAATAGCTCCGGAGAAAACTTTGAAAGGCATATGGGTGAATTTGAAATTTGAAATTTTAAATTTGAAATTGGCAGGAGTCGGAATTTTCCTGCGGGAAAATTCCGACACGATTTATTTCAAATTCACGTTCTTTTCAAATTGATTTCAAATTTCAAATTAGTTTATCCATTATACACCTCAAACTCTTCTTTGCAATGCTTAGAATTTTTGCGGAGAATAAAAAACCGCGTTACATTTAAAGCGCAGTTTTTATTCGTAATTCGTTCAGATTCGTAATTCGTAGGATTTACTTATTCTCGTTGCATTTGATGCACAATTTTGCTTCCGGGCAGGCCAAGAGGCGTTCTTGTTCAATTTCTTTGCCACAGTTTTCGCAGATGCCGTATTTGTCTTTGGAAATTTTTTCTAAGGCGGCGTTGACGTCTTTTAATTTTAATTCCAGGCTGTGTTCCAGCGACAGCAAGTTGTCGTATTCCTCCACTTCATCGGCTTTTTCGTCCATGTCGGTGTCTTGGGCGGCAAGGCGCTTGGCATCCCAATCGCCCTTGATGGTTTTATTTTCCGTAGCAAAACTTTCCAGCTCTTTTTCCAAAGACACCTTCTCGCTTTCCAATAATTGTTGCAGCTTTGTTAACAGTTCCTTGTCCATAAATTATCAACGAATAACGAATTACGTACGAATTTACGAATCGGAACGTCCGTAATTCGTAAATTCGCAAGTAATTCGTTATTCGATGATGTATTATTTTTCTTCGCTATTTTGAGTTTTACCCTGTGATGTGGCTGCCCACTGTTCCACTTCTTCCATAAATTTTAGCCGCTGGGTTTGTTCAACTTTTTGCGACGCCACCAAAGTTTCTTTTAAATTTTCAGGCATGTCTTTGGTGTATGGTTTGGCGTGAGCGGGTCGGGGAGGCGGCACAATGGCTTTATGGGGAGTGGGCATTGGCGACTCTTTTTTTGTTGGAGCAGCATGCGCTACATGCACCACAGGATTTTTGGGTTGGGTTTTCCCCAGTACCTGCCGCTTGGTAATGCCATTATAAATGGCTTGCAAAGAATTATCAATGGTGGCCAAGCCCATTTTAGCCGTGTTTTCCTGGGCGCCATACTGCGCGCGATTTTGATCAGCATTTTTGACCGCTTGCTCTATGGTTGATAGTTTTTTTTCTACTGCCCAGCGCCGTTTTTCCGCATTTTCTTTTTCTGCTTCCGACGGAGCCTTTGCTTCTTCCTGCATAACTAAGTCCAGCTTTTTTTGCCATTCTTTTTGCTCGATCATCAGGTTGTTTTTTTCGGCAATGCTGGCAGCTGCTTTTTCTTTGGCGGCTTTGATTTGAGCTTCAAGCGCCGGCCGCTGGGATTGGAGCAAAAACAGCTGTTGTCTTTCGGCTTCGGTGGCCAGCGTTTTTAGCGAGGATTGGGGCGATGAGACTGGCTGATGGGCAGGAGCAGAGTCAGCTTCTTGAGGTCGGGTAATTTTTTGGGGATCTTCTTGGGGTTCCTGTTTTGAAGGGGCGGGGCTGGCCTCGTCCGCAGGCGAGGCGGCTTGCTTGGCTTCTTTTTCAAAAAAATTCTGGATGTCCTGGGGAACTTTTATCTGGGAAATGGGCTTTGGCGCCCAAGGTTGTTTGATGGGCGCGTCTTCGGGCATGACATTGCTTGCCATGGTGGACGTGGAAGGCGCTGCTGATGAGGCAGGATTGATAGCGCTGATTTTTTTGCGTTCCCGCAGAGCATCGGCCTCGCGCAATCGCGCCAGGTCTTTTTTCATGGTCCGGATATTAGCCCGGTCAAGAAATTCTTTGGTCTGTAGTTGTGCAACCATTTTTTTAACGCGATACCAATATACCAATCCGCCTGTGGGCGGTCACGCCAATAATACTAATCGCGAACACCTTTCATTAGTATCATTGGTATGCACATTCGTAGATTGGTATCGCTATTTCTGGGGTTTAAATCCCGCGTCAATGGCCGACAAATTAATTCTTCCCAGCTCGTCAATGCCCACCACTTTTACCGGAATGACTTGGCCTTCTTTTACCACGTCTTTGACGCTGCGAATTTGATTTGGTACAAACTTGGAAATATGCACCAAACCCGATTGGCCCGGCAAAATGTCCACGAAAGCGCCAAAGTCCATGATTTTTCGCACCGTTCCCTGGTAAACTTCGCCCACTTCCACTTCTTTGACAATACCTTTGATGCGGGCAACACAGCCGTCCACCATAGCCTGATCCTGTCCAGTGATAAACACCAAGCCCGAGTCTTCAATATCAATGGTAACACCAAATTCCTCAATGAGCTTGTTGATGACGGATCCTTTTGGCCCAACCACCTCGCCAATTTTTGAAGGATTAATTTGAAACGAGAAAATTTTTGGAGCAAAGGGCGAAAGGTTTTTGCGCGGCTCCGGGATGGATTGCTTTATTATATCAAGAATTTTTAATCTTGCATCTTTTGCCTTGGTTAGCGCCTCTTCCATGATGTCTTGGTTGATGCCATCAATTTTAATATCCATTTGGATGGCGGTGATTCCCTGGCGGGTGCCAGCCACTTTAAAATCCATGTCGCCAAAGTGATCTTCCGGGCCTTGAATGTCGGTTAGCACTTTGTATTTTCCCGAATCTTCGTCTTTGGCCAAACCAATGGAAATGCCGGCAACCGGTTCTTTGATGGGAACTCCGGCGTCCATCAGCGCAATGGTTGCCGCGCAGACCGACGCCATCGACGTTGATCCGTTGCTGGACAGTGCTTCTGAAACAATTCTAATAGTGTAAGGAAAATCTTTTATTTCGGGAATCAGCGGCAATAAGGCTTTTTCCGCTAAGTGGCCGTGGCCGATTTCTCGGCGCTTGGGGCCGCGCATAGGGGCGGTTTCGCCGGTGGAAAATGGCGGGAAATTATAGTGGTGCATGAAGCGTTTTTTGCCCACCACTTCCATGCCTTCCAAAATTTGCTGGTCACCCGGACCGCCCAGCGTCAAAATAGAAAGCACCTTGGTCAGTCCGCGATGGAATACGCCGCTACCATGGGTGCGCGGCAATACGCCAACTTCCGCAAACAGCGGCCGAATTTCTTCCGGTTTTCTGCCGTCGGGACGCTGATTTTTTTCTATGATGTTTTTGATGATGATGCGCTCAATCTCTTTTTCAAAATAGTAGAGCACCTGTTTTTCCTTGCCTTCATCGGGATACTTTTCCATGATGAATTTTTTCAATTCTTCTTTTAGCAATTCCGTGGCAGCCATGTTTTTTTCTCCGGGCGCGGCGTGGGTGATGGCGTCATCTAATTTATCTCCCAAAAATTCCTTGATGTCTTTGTAAATATCCAGTTCCACGGCTGGCGCCACCAGTACCTTTTCTTTGGCAATGCCTTTGGCGCAGGCAATCTGAAATTCAATGATTTTTTTGAGGGAATCTTCTGCAAATTTAGTAGCTTCCATGACCTGATCTTCAGACACTTCCTTGCCGCCCATTTCGATCATGTTAATTAAAATCTTGCCGTCTTTTAACAGCGCCGAAAGCGTCAAATCCATGGTGCCTTCGTTTCGCTGTTGGTAGGTGGGGTTGATAACCAATTCATTGCCGATTTTACCCACATGCAAAGCTCCCAGCGGTCCGTTCCAGGGAACATGCGAAGTCAATAAGGCAAACGAAGCGGCGATGAAAGCCGGAAAATCGGGGTCGTTTTGGCCATCCCAGGAAAGGCAGGTGGCGATGACCTGAACCTCTTTTTTAAAATCTTTGGGGAAGAGCGGGCGGATGGCTCGGTCAATCATGCGACTGGTTAAAATGGCTTCGTCGGTTGGGCGCGACTCGCGTTTTAAAAAGCGGCTCCCATAAATTTTGCCGGCAGCGTAAAACTTTTCTTCGTATTCAACGGTTAGCGGAAAAAAATCAATGCCTTCGCGGGTGATAGGTGACATCACGGCCGTGGCCAATACCTCCGTTTCACCGTATTGCACCAGGCAGGAACCGCTGGCCTGGGTAGCCCAGTCGGTCAGCTTGATTTTTAATAGTTTTCCGCCAACTTCCAACTCAAAAACTTGCTTGTCCATACGATAGCTACGAAATACGAATTTTGTACGAATATACGAAAAAGTTTTACTGATAAAACGCTTTCATACATTCGCAAACATTCTTGTTTCGCAGCGATTAATTAATTTTTATTTTGCTTGCCCCGTAGTGAAACCGCAGTTTCTACTAATGGGTAAATTTAAATGTGGAAAGAATTTCTCTAAAAAAACTATTTACATTATTAACTTCCTCCGTATAATGTTCCTTGGTTTCATTAGGAAATTTTGAAATACTTTGCGTACCAATTGACCATAGTTCTTTATCATTGATGCCCTGAATCATGGCAACAATATTGTAATAATAAGGTAAATATTCCTCTCTTACTGCGGCTCTGTGACCATTTATTTTAATTTCTTTTACAGTTTCTGATTCCGCATAATATTTATAATTAATTTCTTGATCAACAGATCCATCAAAAGGACCAGATATGCTGAATGTATAGGGGCTAGAATTAATGCCTAAACAAAAATTAGCATGACAACGATCATCTTTTGTAAAATTTTCTGTGCCATTCGGATACTTAAACTCAAACCCATACTCATCATTCCGATACGTTTTCCAATCAGCAGTTTCGATATTATTTTTAGTATTTGTAATTCGATTAGGTTCGTAATTTATAGGATTGCCTGTTTGCAAATACCAAAATATTCCACCAAAAGCAATGACTGCCGCGGTGGCGATGATGATAATTCCAGTTGTGGTTGAAACGGTTTTCATTTAGAGTCTTATATTTTCCATTACAAAATTTTTAATCTTGATCGCCGCTTGGTGTGCTTGCTGGGCCATTTCCCAGGTGAAGAGCTCCGGAGTAATATCATTCGCCGGATAGCGGGTTGCAATGTAGAGAGGATCAAGAATTGCAAGCTCGTCGGCTAAAAGTTCTATAGTGCCAGGAATGCGAGATTCAATTAACGAAGCTAATTTTGGCAGGGTATGAATTTTCGGGGCATCATTGGTAAAAAATAACACAAGCGCCTTCAAATATTTTTCTGCCATCTGTTGCGCAACAAAACATGTCAATGAAGGGGTGCCATCTCTGTGCTTTAACTGCGATTCAATGTTGAGCTCATCTTCTTGGCCTTTGTGAACCCATTCCAAAATAATTTCTTTAGCTGGCTGCATAAAGTACCTTGCCTTGATTAATAATTTTTAGTACAAACGGATCTCCCATATTTTTTCTTTTTTCCAAACGTTCTGGGGTATAGACTAAAACGTCAAGGGCTTCGCCGCTCCTGAGAGTTATCCTACAAACTTCCCGCATCATTTCAAGTGCGGTCTTATTACTCTTTTTGATAACAAGCAAATCAATGTCACTGTCTTGATGTGGCTGACCCCAGGCAAAAGAACCGAACAAAATGATTTTTTCGGGTTGATATTCTTTAGCAATGGTCTCTACGATGTCGTTAATTTTTTCTTCGGTTATTTGATTTACCATGTTATTTTTTTAATAAAAACTTTTCTGGTTCTAAATCCAAATCTATAAATTCATCAGCTACTTCTTTCAGTTTCAGCGAAGTCGTTCTACCAAATGCCGCCACTTCCACTCGCTTGCCCTGGTTTTTTAAGTAATCCACTAGCGGGATAAAGTCTCCGTCGCCAGAACACAGTACAATCACATCTAAGGCTTGGGCGGTTCGGATGGCGTCAATGACGATGCCCACGTCCCAGTCAGCTTTTTTGGCGCCCCCGTAAAATTCCTGCAAATCGCGCACGCGCGTTTCAATGCCCAGTTTGGTTAGTGCATCAAAAAAAGGCTTTTCTTCGCCCGTTTTTGTGCGCACCACGTAGGCAAACGCTCGAATGAATTTTCGGCCAGCCACGCCGGTTTTTAACACTTCTCCAAAATTGACTTTCTGGCCGTACAAATTCCGTGCCGAATAGTACAAATTCTGCACATCTATTAATACTTCAACTCTTTGTTCTTTGGGTTTTACCGCCATTTACTTGAATCTTGAATTTAGTATCTTGTAGCTTGAATAGAATAGATGAATTTGGAATTTGCCGCGCATTCAGTATTCTTTTATTCTATTCCAGCTTCCAGATACAAGATTCTATATTCTGTAATTTGAAGTTCAAATTACTTTTTGAGTCCTACTTTTTTGATGATGGCGCTATATCGTTTTTCGTCTTCGGTTTTCAGATAGGCCAGCAATTTTTTCCTTTTAATAACCATTCTGATCAGGCCCCGTTTTGAGTGCAAATCTTTTGGGTGGTCCTTTAAATGCGCCACTAAGTGGTCAATTTCTTCTGACAGTAAAGCAATTTGCACATCCGAAGAGCCGGTGTCTTTTTGATGGATGCCGTGTTCTTTAATTAACTTTGTCTTAGTTTCTTTTTTTAGCATTTTTTATGAGGGCAGCTTCCGGCTACCCTTATTACTAATTTTTAATATAGTGAATGATACTTTATTTTTTGCTGTTTGTCCAGCCTGTCGGTGCCCCCAGCAGGTCTCGAACCTGCAAACCTTTTCCTTAAGAGGGAACTGCTCTACCAATTGAGCTATGGGGGCTTGTAGAATTGTTAAAGTCCGCCGCCAACGTACCCTATAGCTAATAACACGGCGTTGATGATAAGCCACGATCCTAACACAAGTAAAATGGCGATGATGGTGCCATAGATCATTTTCTTGCCAGTGCTTGCCAGCCCAGGGTTGCCACCAGATATTAGCAATATAATGCCGCCCAGCACTATCATCAGTCCCGCTAATGGGAGTGCTATCATGGTTACCAAGAAATCATAAACGTTTTTGATAAGTACGGCAAGATCGGTCAGTGTGCAACCTGTGTCACATGGTACTAAAGCGCCCAATGACAATTGTGGCAAAGTTAGAAAAATCGCGAGCAAGAAAAAATATGGCAAAAGTTTTTTCATAAGCATTGTAAATACCTTGTGCCTCCGGAGAGATTAAAACTCCCAACATTTGCTTCGAAGGCAAAGATGATGTCTTCACCCTGTTAAATTTTGCCCTATTTTTGGTGCCCTCGCCAAGATTCGAACTTGGAACAGCTGGTTCGAAGCCAGATATGATATCCATTTCACCACGAGGGCAAAAAATTTATTGCGATAAATTTATTTAACAGGGCAAGATTTCACCACGGAGGCAAATGCTAAGAATAATTTCAATAATTTTACACTAAAAATTGAAAAAAAGCAAACTTTACGTTATGATAATGCAAATCTACTTCGCCAGAGGACGAATCCGTCCTTCGGCGGAAAATCTCATGCGAATGCCGCGAAATTGCGAATGCCGCGAATTCGTAGATTAGCATTTTTGTCCCGATGCCGACGGCATACGGGATCCCGTATCAAAATGTTCTACATTTTTATCGGGATAGATTAGCATAAGATTTGTAGATTTGCATTGCCATTTATGACCATTCCCAAAGAGGTTAAAAATATTATCAGTAAACTGCAGGAGGCGGGATTTGAGGCCTACATTGTCGGCGGATGCGTGCGTGATTTTTTGCTTGGAATAGAACCTAAAGATTGGGATGTTACCACCAATGCTAAACCAACAGAAATCCAGAAAATCTTTCCCGATAGCTTTTATGAAAATAACTTTTTGACGGTAACGGTGCGAACGGGAAGCAAAAATCCGGCGTTGCAAGATGTTGAAGTTACCACGTTTAGATCGGAGGCAAAATATTCTGACAAGCGTCATCCCGATCAAGTGAAATTTGCCAAGACTCTACAGGAAGATTTATCTCGCAGGGATTTTACCATCAACGCCATCGCCATCGATATAAAAGGTACAAAAAAAGAAATTATTGATCCATTCGAAGGTCAGGATGATTTAAAAAATAACATTATTAAAACGGTTGGAAATCCCGATGAACGATTTGGCGAAGATGCTTTGCGAATGTTGCGAGCTGCCAGATTTGCCACAACGCTGAATTTTGGCATAGAAGAAAAAACGGCCGAAGCCATCAAAAAAAATAGTATCTGGCTGGAAGCGGTATCAAAAGAGCGCGTCCGCGATGAATTAGTAAAAATTATAATGTCGCCCCGTGCGGCCGATGGCATTGAGCTTTTGCGCCAACTGCATTTGTTAAAATATATTATTCCAGAATTGGAAGAAAACGTTGGCGTGGCTCAAAACAAGCACCACATTTACGATTGCTACCAGCATGCTTTAAAAGCCCTGGAATATACGACCAAGAAACATTTTGCCATGCAGGTCAGGCTGGCGGCGTTATTGCATGATATTGGAAAGCCGCGCGTAAAAGTTGGGCAGGGTCAGGAAGCTACGTTTTACAGCCACGAGCTGGTGGGCGCCAAAATGGCTTTCCAGATTTTAAACCGTTTGAAATTTTCCAATAAAGATATAGAAAAAATCGTAAAGCTGGTAAAGTGGCACATGTTCTACTATAATGTAGGCCAAGTTTCAGAATCGTCGGTGCGCAGGCTTGTCAGGAATGTCGGCCCGGAAAGCATGGAGGAACTGTTGCAAGTTCGCGAAGCGGATCGGATTGGCAGCGGTGTGCCCAAGGCTGAACCTTACAAACTGCGCCATTTAAAATATCTGGTTGACAAGGTTTCCAAGGATCCCATTTCGGTTGGCATGTTGAAAGTGGATGGCAAGGATATAATGAATGTGCTGGGCATTGCACCAGGGCCGCGGGTTGGCCAAATTTTGGATATTCTGCTGGGCTATGTGCTGGACGATCCTAAAAAAAATACCAAAGCGTTTTTATCGTCTGAAATTTTGAAGCTGGGAAAGCTGGAAGAAAAAAAGTTAAAAGAATTATCGGCAGCGGCAAAAGAAGACAAGTTTGAGGTGCAGACAGAACAAGACGAATCAATAAAGAAAAAATATTTCGTTAAATAAAATCCGGGTGTCGTATAGTGGTAGTACGCAGGCTTCGGGAGTCTGATGCCTCAGTCCGATTCTGAGCACCCGGACATAATAATTTTCAGGCCGTCGGATAGTGGTAGTCCGTACCCTCGGGGAGGGTATAGCGAGCGTTCGATTCGCTCCGGCCTGACAGAAAATTGACGTAGCAATTTTAGTTGTAAGTTAAAAGTTTCAAGTTTTGGTTTGATAGTTTATAGTTTTTACGAAGAGAACTAAAAACCAAATAACCAAAACCAAAAACTTAAAACTAAAAACTATTTTGGCATCGCCAAAATTGGGCCTGTAGTAAAGTGGTATTACGTACCCTTCGCATGGGTAAAGCGGCAGTCCGATTCTGCCCAGGTCCACAGTCAAATTTTGCTTTGACAAGGCGGTACTAAAAGTGCTAAATTTAAACCATAACTTAATAAAGCTATGACCAATAAAACATCAGAAAAAAGAATACACCAAATACTGCAAAAAATGACATCTTTACATGAAGATGCTGTTTTGCTTGCTAAATTAATATTGGCAAAAAAAGAAATTAAAAAAGGGAACTATTTTACTTCAAAACAGATCGAAAATCTTTATAAAAAATAACATGAAGTATGAAGTTATTTGGTCGATTACTGCGAAGAAAGATTTGGATAAATTAACAAATGCTCTTGCCCAAAGAATTATTGCAAAAGTTCACTGGTACGCTTCAAATCCTAATCCTATTACGTTTGCCAAAAGATTAAGTGGTAATTTAGAAGGTTATTATAGGTTTAGAGTTGGCAAATATAGGGTAATATTTGAGAAAGAGATGCATGGTCAGATAGTATTGTTGTTAGTTTTATCTGTGGATAAAAGGGATAGCATTTATTTTTAGAATGTAAAATAAGAATTTCAAAAAATATGGAAAATAATTTTTCAAATCAGGGCATTGCTCCCAAACGCAACCTCCCTCGCGATGTGTTTTTGCATCTTTTTGCTATGGTCACCCTTTACTGGTCGGCCATCAGTTTTATTACTTTGTGCTGGCAGTACGTTAACCATTTTTTCCCTGACTTGCTCAATTACGGCTACGATAGCACCAGTTCCATCCGATTTGCCGTAGCGTCGCTTATCATTGTATTCCCGTTATTTATCTTGGTTTCTTGGCTGCTCAATAACATTTACAAAAAAGAGGCGCTGGTGCGCGAATCTAAGATAAGAAAGTGGCTCATCTACTTGACGCTGTTTATCACGGCATTGGTCATTATCGGCGACCTCATTTTTGTCATTAACACATTTTTGGGAGGCGAGGTTACCGCGCGATTTATTTTGAAAGCCTTGTCGGTTTTGGTAGTTGCCGCCATTATTTTTTGGTATTACTTGGACGACGTTCGCCGATCCGCTTCGTCCGTGTTGGCACAGTATTTTGCTTGGATAACCAGCACAGTTGTTTTGGCGGCGGTCGTCGGTGCTTTTTTCATCGTCGGCAGTCCGTTGCAAGCCCGCCAGGCACAATTTGACCAGACGCGCGTCAATGATTTGCAAAACATTCAATTTCAAATTGTAAATTACTGGCAAAGAAAAGGCCAAATGCCAAAATCATTAAGCGATTTGAACGATTCCATATCTGGTTATGCCGTGCCCAGCGATCCGCAAACCACCGCGTCTTACGAGTATAATCTCAAAGATGCGACAACTTTGCAGTTTGAATTATGCGCGGCTTTCAATTTGCCAAGTACAGCTGTTAATCAAAAAACAGTTCCAGCTCCGGCAATCTATCCAGGTGGTGCTTCCCAAAATTGGGACCATCCGGCCGGCCACTATTGTTTTGAAAGAACCATTGATCAGCAGCTTTACCCGCCACTCAATAAAGGAAAGTAGCGCGCATGAATATTATTTTTGATTACACGTTTTTGTTGTTTTCTTTTGTGTGGTTTGTCTTTTTTGGGTATCTTTTTATTTCTTTTGTTTTTAGGATGCTGCTGCCGCTGGTATTTTTTGGCGCTTTGTACATTCCCAGTAAAGATAAGGAAATTGAAACCATGGTTGAATTGGCGCGCATTTCTGGAGCAAAAACCGCGATAGATTTGGGAGCTGGAGATGGCAGAATCGTCATGGCGCTGGCCGGGCAAGGCATCCAGGCGCATGGCTATGAAATAAATCCTTTATTGGTTTTTGAGGCAAATAGAAACATAAAAAAGGCCGGCTTGCAAACAAGGGCTTTTGTGCACTGGGGAAACTTTTGGAATCAAGATTTTTCCCAGTTTGACTTGGTAGTTATTTATGGCATTTCCTTTGCTATGGAAAAATTAGAAAAAAAGTTGGCCGGTGAAGCCAAACCCGGTGCAAAAATTATTTCCAATTACTTTCGTTTTCCCACATGGCTGCCAACGCACCGCGAAGGCAGGGTATATGTGTACGAAAAGAAATAAGCTATGCCAGCCATAGAAAAATTTAGAAAAGAAAAAGAAAATGCATCCGAATATCAAGTTCCAGAAAAAATGGACGAGCCGGTTTTAGATTCTGATTACATGAAAGACTTGCAAAGAAGAGTTGATGAGGAACGGGAGAAAGAAAGCCGAAACCCCCAAAAAAGAGAACAGTTACTCCATAGTTTAGAAGAACAACCAGTGCCACCGGGTCAAGAAAACCTTCAAGCAAGCATGAAGAGGGGCAAAGAGGCATTGGAAATTTTGAAAAGAGAATCAGGGGGAGAAGAAATCCAAAGGCAACCTTTGCAAGAAGAAAAGCGCGAGGCAAATGAGGTTATGTCAGAGCCATCACTATCATCCGAAGAAGGGGTTTTGGGTATTTTGAAAAAGGGTAGAGAAATAATTAAACCAATAAATGATAGATTAAAAAAACTTGATAAGGAGATTCTTGAGCTTCGACATACGTTTGATAATAGTTCTGGCTCCGAATTAGTAAAAATAAATAAAAAGATGCAAGCTATTATAGAAGAGCAGGAGAAGTTAAAGTTAAAAAGATTAGTAACTGAAGAGAAAACGAAACGAAAAATGACAGAGTATTCTGGAAGAAAAAAAGTAAATGATGAAGAGGTAAATACAAAAAAGGATGGACAAGAAGGGGCAGATAATGATCAGGAAAAGATTAATGTAAGAACCCCTGAGGAGCCACCAAAAATTGATCCCAAGTATGCAAAAGAAAGAGTTGGGAGTGGGCAAAAAGAACAGTCTGCTGAAAAAAATGAAGAGGAGGCAGAAGAGAAATTAAACACAGAAAGTTCATATATAAATCCAAAAGACGATTTTGAGGCTTTGGAAATTGGTCCAGACGCTAGTGAGGAGGAAATAAAGAGAGCATATTGGAGAATGGCACTAAAGTTTCATCCCGACAGAAATCCAGGTGAACAAGAAAAATATAATAAAAGATTCCAAAGAATTCAACAAGCCTACGAAAATCTCAAGGGTGGTCAAGGAAATAAAAATGCAGAAGAGGAATTTCGAGAATGGGTAAAAAAACAACAAGAAGAGATAAGAAAAGAACAGGAAGAGGAAAGGCGCAGGAAAAAGGAAGAGCAAGAAGGTCTTCGAAAAGCAAAAATAAAAGAATTGGTAAGAAAGCTTAGTGGCGAATGGACAATCAATAACTGGGTGCCAGAACAGTTATGGAATGATACGGGCATTTTTTTAAAAAGTGAAGAATTTTTAAATGCAAAAGATCCAGAATTAGCTTTTGGTGTTTGGCAAGGTGACTGGTTGCGAAATCATCCAAAAGAGGTGGCCGATCATGAAAAGGAGCAAAATAAAGAGCAAGATAGGCGGTATCAAGAACTGAAAAACCGTGATAAGGATAAGTATTGGGATGAAATGAGGAGAAAAGCGATAGAAGAAGAAAAGAGAATGGAAGATGATCTTAAAAGGAGAAATGCTGAATTTCGGGCAGAACAAGCCGCTCGTAAGGAGCGTGAAAAAAATAATCCATCAAAACCAAAAAGTTTTTTTAAGAAGATTTTTGGTGGCTAAATAAATGGATACCAAGGATCTGGGAAATTTGGGCGAGCGGATAGCTTGTGGATATCTTGTTAAGAAAGGGTTTAAGATCCTGGGGAAAAACTGGCGGACCCACCTTCGCCAAGGCTTC
>CAZREI010000008.1:0-45020 GCA_964599285.1 uncultured Candidatus Saccharibacteria bacterium
GAATGCCCCTTTGGCATAATGACCGTACGGTCATTATGCCAAAGGGGCATTTTTGTGTGCTTAAAATTTAACAAATTTTTAACCTGGCATCAGGTATGGTTGGTGACAGAACGACTTGCTCGCATGCGGTAACGAGCTGATGCACAACAAAGAGTAATAATTTTAAAAGTTCTTTGAATCACGAAATGCTTTCGACGAGACCGGCGAATTGGTTGCGACCAATTTCGCCAGGTCTGTAGGTATTTTCCCAAAATTTGGCGGGTGAAAATTCGATAGAATTTTTATGCTTAGCTACGCCTAAGCATAAAAATTATTGCGGATTTTCAATCCAAATTTTGGGGAAAGACCCGAAACTTTGCTTTTCAAAAGGCATTTCTAATTCAAAGAAAAAGGATGGTTTGCAAAAACTGTCAGAGCTTCAAGGTCGACGGTGACAGTATTTGCAAATCAAATAATAAAGAATAAAGAATGTTGAAGTTACTGAAAGAATTTTTTCTTTCGTCATTGCGAGGTACACCGAAGCAATCTTAATTTGTTAGATAGATTGCCACGTTGCGGCTCGGAACGCTTAGCGTTCCTCGCAATGACGTCGAAAAAAGATTTGGTAATTTTAAAAAAAACCATGACTACACATATTAAGCACATCGCCACAAAGTTGGTAACGTCGTCGGTCGTTATCCTTGCTCTGGCAGTCGCCTCATACGCTTCAGCCGATTTTTCCGCGGTCAACCACAACACGGGATTTAATTCCACCGACACCGTCAGCGCCACCGGATCCAACGTATTTTCCCAATCCAATTCCAATTCCCAGTCCCTGACCAATTCCACCTCCGCCTCCACCGATACCGGCAACAACCAATCTAACGCCAACACCGGCAGCGGCACCACCATGTCCGGTCTTTTGAATATTTTGGGATTGTTTGCTAATGATTTAAACCTGAACCTTTCCAACCAGTCCAATAGCTGGTGGATGGGAAGCTTCAGTTCTACCAACGACACCACGGGGGCCCAATCCAACGATAACGCCAATGCCACCTTCAATAGTTCCGTGGGCGTTTCTGATTCCAACAAAGCCACGCTGGATAACTCCATCAGCATCAGCGGCAACACCGGCAGCAACCAGGCCAACAGCAACACCGGTAGTGGCAAGGATACCAGCGGCGGAGCTATTGCCTTTTTGAGCGAAATTAACACCGCCAACGGCAATGGGTTTGAGGCAACTGGAATGGTAAATTCCTTCTTTATCGGCATGTCGAAAAATATGACCACCGGATTTTCTTCCACGGATAACGCCAACACGTCGGTCAACAATAGTGTGGGAATTTCGGCCACCAACAACGCCGACTTTACCAACGGCATCAGTGTTGCCCTGGATACCGGCAACAACCAAGCCAATGCTAACACTGGCAGCGGTACGGTAAGTGGAGGAACCGCCGCGGGCTTGGCCACCATTATCAATGATGCTAACGCCAACGACGCTTTAATTACGTTGTCGGGTAACACATCCAGTTCATTGGGCGGAAGCAATACCATAACCGGAGCAAATTCCAGCAACAACGCTTCCAGCACCGTCAACAATTCAGCGGGTATTACCAGCAACAATAGCGCTTCGTTGGATAACAGTGCTTCGGTCAGCGCTTCCAGCGGAGATAATTCAGCTAGTACCAACACCGGTAATGGCAATGTAAGTTCGGGGGGAGCTTCCGGCAACGTGTTGATTGACAACGGCAGCGGATTAAACAGCAACAGTACCGACATCACCTTTAATACCGGATCTGTTGCGGCCACCACCGGAAACACAACCACCGGATTTTCATCCACCAACAACGCCAGCGCGAACCTTAACAACACCGTAAAAGCGTCCAATACCAACGACGCATCGGTTACCAACGACGCAGCCGTTGCCGCCTCCAGCGGAGACAACCATGCTGATAGTAACACCGGGTCGGGTTCGGCAATGTCCGGATCGGCCAACGGAACCACCGCTATCATTAACGATCTTAACGATAACGAAACCAGCATTAATTGGGCGTCTGCCGGTTCTCTGAGCGCGACCAACAACACCACCGGTGCCAACTCCACCAACAACGCTTCCAGCACGGTCAATAATTCGGTGGGCGTTGCCAATACCAATAATGCTACCCTCACCAACACCTCGGACATTTCCACCAACAGCGGCGGCAATACCAGTAGCTTCAATACGGGGTCCGGGTCAACAACCAGCGGCGGCTCATCGGTAACCTTTAGCACCTTGAATTCGTCAAACACCAATTCCACGACCATCCATTAGGACAAGGGTGGGACAATCTATGGGAACGATAGGACAAAGGAATCCAAGCTTCGGCTTGGATTCCGCCGCGGCAACATTATTTTTTATAGAATGTTGCCGCGGCGGAACAGCCTCTAAAATATCTCTAAAATAGTCTAAAGAGCCGAACCAAAACTCTTGCCGAAAAATATAGAAGCATGCAGTTTTGTGCCAGCTCTTTGGCTTTCATATCTATGCCAAAACCCCTTAAAAGATATCTGAAAAAAGGATCTGTTTTTGGGTTAAAACTTTTTGTCCTTCTTTCGGTTGTCGCTTATTCGTTCGGTCCTGCGGCGGTGCGGGTGGCCAAGGCTGACGATTCGGTTACGTCGGGCGACGCATCATCTGCAACTGCTTCCGGCAGCCAGGAAGTAACCGTAACTCCAACGCCTTCGCCCCTGCCCTCGCCTTCCGATCAAGTGTTTGCGTCGCCGGAAGCTTCGCCGACGGATCCGAACTCGCCAAGTCCGTCGCCAGCCGACGCGCCCAGTCCTTCCGTAGCCCCATCTTCAAGTTCGGCCGCGTCCGCATCCCCATCGGTTACTCCAAGCGCCAGTCCGTCGCCAACCTCCGATGCTTCGGCCGCTCCATCTTCAAGTCCGGCGCCCGATGCAGCGCCAACTCCGGTGCCTCAAAGCCTAGCTCCGGGGGACCCCAGTGCCAGCAACACAACCACCGGCAGCGACTCTACCAACACCAGCCAAACCACGGTCAACAACCAAACCAACGTTACCAATCAAAATGAAGCCCTTACTCAAACCAACGCTTCGCTCCAGGCTAATACCGGCAGCAACGTGGCAAGTTTCAATACCGGGTCGGGAATCATTACTACCCAACGAGCTCAGGGCAGGGGAGAATTGCTCAACATCATCAACAAAAACGTGGTCAATGTTGACCCTTCAGCCGCCGGACCCGACAACGCTCAAAACCAAAGCACCGGTGCCAATTCCCAAAACCAATCAACGGTGGATATTTCTAATCAAACGGTGGTCAAAAATATTAATAGCTCCAACACTCAAAACCAGGTTTCAGCCACGGTTTCTTCCGGAAAAAATACTGCCAACGACAACACGGGACATGGCATGATTCTGACCGGCCAGGCTGACTTGGGTCTGCACGTCCTGTCGCTGGCCAACACGAATTTTACCAATGTTCAAAACTTAAACGCCGATTTTCAAAACGTTTTTGGCGACTACTCGGGCAACATGGATTTTGCCGCCGCCGCCCAAGGCACACCTCAACTTTCACAATTGCTGGTTAACGCCGGCAACAGCCACACCGGCGCTGGATCGCAAAATACTTCTATTGTAAACGTTAACAACAGCACGTCGGTGTCCAACAATAATTCGGGAAATTTGGCCAACGTTATTTCAGCCAACGTGGTCAGCGGCCAAAACCATGCCAACTACAACACCGGAACCGGATCAGTGGCTTCGGGCAATGCTAACGCGTCGGTTAACGTGCTTAACTTTTTAAACGCCAACATTACCGCCGGCAACTTCTGGCTTAAGTCCTTAAACGTTTTTGGCAACTGGAACGGCAACATCACCTTGCCCCAAATGCCAGCTCCCAATTTGACGGTAACGCCTTTGCAAAGTTCTACCACTGGCGCCAACAGCCAAACGGGCGATGGCTCCACCAACACTGCTACTACCCAAACCCAAAACCAACTTGATGTTCAAAACCAAAACGCCGCCCACATTGCCACCCACTTTTCCACCACGGCCGACACCGGCAACAACCAGACTTCCTACAACAACGGATCAGGCGTGGTCAGGTTTGGAAATTCCAACGCCAAAACCAACACGGCCAACGTTTCAGATTTAAATATTACGGGCGACTCCTGGTGGATTATCATCGTCAATAAATTCGGCAACTGGTCGGGAACGACACTTGGCTCGCCGGCTGATATGGTGGTCAATGCCAATTCCGCTTCCACCGTTTTGTCCCCGCAAAATAGCGGCCTGACGGTTCACAATGATTCCACTGGTCAGGGTTCTTACAACGACGCGGCCGCCAACGCTCAAAATTCCACCAGTATTTTAAACCAAAACCAGGCTACCATTTCTAACGATGTGTCGGTCTTTGCCATCACCGGTCAAAACGAAGCGCAATACAACGGGGGACACGGCTACATTGATACGGGCGACGTCAAAAGCGGCATCAACGCGGTCAACCTTGCTAACGTCAACGTGAATGTGGGAAACGTTTTGATCGGCGTGGTCAACGTGTTTGGCGATTGGTCGGGCAACATTGTTTTCAACACGCCCGGAGTCAGCCAAAATACTTCGGTCAATGTGGCGGGGCAGGGCGGGCAGACTTCGGTTTCTTCCAACAGCGGCACCGGATCGGGTTCTTCCAACACAGCTTCTTCAACCACCAACAGCACCACCAACATTGCCAACACCAACAGTTCAACTACCAATAGCACCATTTCCGCCACATCTTCCAGTGGACAAAATCAGGCAAATTATAATACCGGGTCGGGCATCGTCACCACGGGACTTGCTTCTATTAGTACCGGCATCACCAACCAGGCCAATACCAATACGGTTAACGCTGGCGGGACGGGGTGTGCTGGCAGCTCGTCAGGCAACAATACCAGTACCGGCGCTGGTTCTACCAATACTTCCGGCACCAGCACCAATTGCACAACCAATATTAATAACACCAATAACGCGTCGTTTACCACCAATGCCGCGCTCACCAATTCCACCGGTGGCAACGCGGCAAACTACAACACGGGCAACGGCGTAGTGGATACCAGCTGGGTCAACACTTTTGTCCAACTTTACAACCAAAGCAACGACAACCACATCACGGTCGCGTCGGTGGAAGCGGCCATTGATTGCATGAGTACCGGAACGTGTTCTTCCTCGGGATCGGGAGGCTCTGGCGGATCAGGCGGTTCTGGCGGTAGCACGTCCGGCGGTGGTTCTACGGGATCAGGCGGATCGGGAAGTAGTGGCGGCGGAGGAGGCGGGGGCGGATCGGGATTGTCTGGCAGTTCAGGGACAAGTTCTGGTGGAGGCGGAGGAGGTTCAAGTAGTGGCGGCAGTTCAAGTGGCGGTAGTAGTTCGGGCGGATCAAGTAGTTCAGGAGGTGGGGGCGGGGGAGGCGTAGCCAACACGACATTAGTCAACGCGGGAGGAGCGGCTTTGGGCGGATGCTCGCCAAAGTTGCGGGGAGACGTTAACGGAGACTGCAAGGTGGACATTTACGACATTTCTATTATCTTGGCAAACTGGGGCAAAAAGTTTAGCAACAAAAAGGCCGACATCAATGCCGACGGCAAGGTGGATTTCAGGGATTTTTCCATCGTGCTGGGCGGCTGGACAAAACCAAAAGCCAACCTGGCGTCCAAAAATTCAACAACTTCTAATTTGTAATTCTTAATAATATCTATGAAAAAAATATTACTCTTAGCTTCGGTCGCTGTTGCTTTGCTGATGTCCTGTGTCACGTTGGCCGCTTCAAGCGCATCGTTGCAATTTAGTGGTGCTCAAAGCACTTACACCCTTAGCCAGCATGTCATTGTCAACGTGCTGGTCAATCCCAACGGCGCTACCTATGACACCGTTCGGACCGACATCACGTTTCCGGCCAATCTTCTGTCAGTCCAGCGCGTCGCTATCAATCCCGCTTTTTCCATCGCCTCACCGGAAAATAGTTACAACAATGACCTTGGCACCATTTCTTATGGAGCCGGTATTCCGGGCGGCAATGATAAACCAGCCACCTTTGCCACCATCACCTTTGGCATCAAAAAAACTGGTAACGCGACGGTAACGATAGACCCGGCGTCGCTAGTGCTTGCCAACGGCGAAAATATATTTTCCGGCAAGAGCTCTCAAATTTCTTTTAACATTATTCCTGGAGGTAAGCCAACTTCAAGTGTCATGGCCGCCGCCTTGCCATCAGCCAGTCCCACGCCTTCGCCTTCTGCCACTGACCAAGAAGCCCTTGCCGCGGCAGCTATTCCCATTGTTAACGCTACGCCGGCAAACAGCAACGCGATCCTGTGGGGCCTGGCGCCCTGGATTCTGGGATTTTTGGCACTGCTGGCAATCCTGTGGCTGATATTTTCGCGCAATAAAAAATCTGAAAAATCTCAAAAGCCATGACCAAACATCTTACCATTTTAAGCGCGCTGGCGATGGCATCATTGGCAATGCTGGTAATCGCGCCGCTTGTCCATGCTCAAGATTCGGGTAGCATTATGGTTCAGCCCTCAACGGAAAATATTTCGGTTAGCGCTGGGCAATCGTTAAAAAAATCTTTGCTCATCGTTAATTCGGGCCCAACGTCAGCCAGCTTGAAAATTTTTGTCAAAGACGCCAAAACCGTTGACCAAACCGGCAAGGTTTCCCTGTACATTGCCAACAATTTGCAATCGGCGCTCAACTGGTTGGTTCCTCAATACACCTTGCTTACCATTCCCGGATTAAGTTCGGCGCGCATGGATTACCTGGTGGCTCCGACTGCCGCCATGGCCGCGGGAGGATACGCGGGCGCCATCAGTTTTCAGCGCTACGATCTGGCTACCAAAAAAGTTACGGGCGACGCCTTTGGCATCTTGGTGTATCTGAATGTCCTGGGCAAAGGGATTACCACCGGTGGCAGTATTAGTTCGTTTGCGACGCCCTTGTTTCAGTATCGGGATCCGGCGGTCTTTTCCTTTGCCATAAAAAACGATGGCAACTCCAACCTTTTGCTGGCAGGGACCATTGCTTTTAAGGATGTGTTCGGTAGGCAGGCCGGGCAGTTTGATTCGGGTCAGTTAGAAATTACTCCTGGCGCTACTCGCCGCTTTGATTTTTCTTGGAAAGACGCGCCACTGTTTGGATTGTATAAAGGTCAGGTAACGCTCACCGATGCTCTGCGAAAAGACCACGTGGTTTCCGGTTCAACCTGGTTTTTATTTTTGCCCTGGCAGTATTTGTTACCTGCTGTATTAGTGCTGGCGGCGCTGATAGGGTTTGTTTTATGGAACCGACGGCGCCGGGTTTTGCGAAAAGATGTGGTGGCGTTATCATCGTCCGGTGTCCAGGTTCCCGTGCCGGTAGAAAGTCATAGCGCTGTCCCCAGCCGTCCAACAAAACCAAAAAAACCAAAAACCTGATTTTATTATGCGACACAGAGAAGGGTGTTTTTCATAGTTCGGGCGCTCACATTCGCATGGGCATATTCGCATACCCAAAAATTTCTCGCATCGGCGGAAATTTTTGGTTATGCTATTCGCATGCCATGCCTTGACACGGTGGTTTGGTTTTTCATATAATAGACGCATGAATACATTATTTTCACCAAAGTTGCGCATCGTCGGAGCTTCTGTTTTGGCAGTGGCTTTTTTATTTTCCGCTTCCGCCGCGCTGGCGGCTTCGCCAAAACATACTGGCCTCCAAAATTCGCCTGGGCCATCGGGTTTGCCATTGGCAAGGGCAAGCGCCGGCAAACTGAAAGCTTGTCAGGCTCGGGAAAACGGTATTAAAAACCGCTCATCCCATTTGACTGACCTGGCCAGCACCATGGAAAGCCATTTTGACGCGATAGTAAAACGTGTCCAGGATTATTATACTCAAACCGTAGTGCCATCGGGCAAAACGTTGCCTAATTACGATGCTTTGCTTTCTGACATTCAAACCAAAAAGACTGCAATTCAAACTGCTCTTACTAAAGCCCAAACCGACCTTAACGCTTTTTCTTGCACGGCCGCAAACCCAAAAACGGCACTATCGGGATTTAATCAAAACATGCAATCGGTCAAGCAGGCGCTTAAAAATTACCGCACCTCCATTAAAAATTTGATCGTCGCGGTGCATTCGTTGGCCGGCGAAAATAATAGTAACGAGCATCCCAATGTTTCCGTTTCCCCAGAACCGGAACATAGCGGAGAGCAACAATAACCATGGAAAAAAATTATTCAAGCGTATTGTGGAAATTCACCATTCTTTATTTTATTGTCGCGCTGATCGTCTATGGTTTTATTTACTTTTTCTTTTGGCAAGGCGGGGGATATACCGCGCAAAGCCCGAACCAATACCAAAATACCTATAATACCCAAACTACGCCGACGGTTAAAAGTGATAGCGGCTTAACAGCTAGCACTGCTGAACTTGACAGCGTCAACGTCAACCAGCTTGACGCGGGCTTAAACCAAAACACGGCTGACTCCACTTCTTTTGCTCCGCGCGTCAAAGTAAAAGAGGGAACCAGCACCAACTGGTCCGGATACGCCACCCTCACTAATCTTGCCCACCCGCAAAGCAATGCGGTAAGCGACGTAAAGGGAAGCTGGGTTGTGCCGGCCGTCACCTGCAGCGCTACCAACACCTATTCTTCAGCCTGGGTTGGCATTGACGGCTACAGCGACAACACCGTGGAACAAACCGGCACCGAACACGATTGCATCGGCGGCGCGCCAAGTTACTATGCTTGGTATGAAATGTATCCCAAGTTTGCGTTCAAGGTGAGCCTTGCGGTCCACGCGGGCGATACCATTAACGCGGAAGTCAAATATATTTCCGGCAATAAATTCCAGCTGACGCTGGTCAATGCCACCACCGGCAGAACCTTTACCACCATTCAAAGCGCCCGAGCTTCGCGCCAATCGGCTGAATGGGTGATGGAAGCTCCGTGGAGCGGGGGAGTGTTGCCGCTGGCAAACTTTGGCACGGTCAACTTTACCAATAGCCAGGCCACCATCAACGGAATCACCGGTGGTATCAACAATCCTTTGTGGCAAAACGACCCGATTACCATGGTTAATGGAAGCAACAATCCAAAAGCTACGCCATCGTCCCTGTCACCTGATGGATCCAGTTTTTCCGTGCAGTGGAATAGCAGTAATTAAATCTGCAATCTTAGAAATAAAAAGAGACTTTTTTAAAGTCTCTTTTTTTGTGTATTTTCCCCGGTGGCGAGGCCATGTACATAAACCATTGACTTAAGTCTGGTTATGTGATACCATGATAACCGGAACATTGAAAGGCGTTTTGGGCGTGTCGCCCGATTCAATATGGATCAGTTAAGTTCAAAAGGGAGGATTGACTCATGCGTTGTTCGTTTTTGTTCGTTGGCTTGGTGCTGGTTTTTGCAACTGGTTGCAGTGAGCCAAAAGCCACTGAAACCACCGAGAAAAAAACTGAAGTGATTCATCAACTCACTCAATCCCAGCTCGATGGTTTGCTGGCAGCGGTTCGCCAGGAAGCTACGGTAAGCTTTGAAAAAGCTAAAAATGATTTATTGCGAGATGTTGCCCAACGGGAGGCTGTTGCCACCGCCGCTGCGAAAGACTTGTTTGCCAAGGCGGAAGCGGCGAGAGATGCTCAGTCAAAGCTTGATGAGAAATTCCGTGGACTGAAAAGCGAGTTGGATGAGAAACTGGGCACGACCGTTAACAATTTCTTCAAAAGTTCTGAGGTGCCCGGCACAACTTGGGAGGTTTTCTGGGATGCGAAGGAGAAATTCGAAAAACAGAGAAATAAGTTTCACAAGGAACGCGACGAATTCGAAAAGTATCGCGGCGCGTATAAGACCATTGTGGAACTGATACGCGAACAGCAAAAATTGCGTATGGGTTCGGCTAATCGTCCTGCAGGTTGGGACGAGAAGGCAAAATACCAGCGGCTGGAAAAGAGGATTGATGAAATTGTTTCCACCTTGCCGCCGTAACGACTCACAGGCTCCGCAGAAGTTTCTGATGGAACTTTTCTGCGAGCAACCGCCGTACTCCAAATTTAGAACCTTCTAAATCTGGAGTACGGCGGAATTTTTTTGAAAACAGATCAAAAATATTTTACGCTGTTCAAAAATCACTATCGTCGTCATTGCAAGTGCCGGCCCGCAAGCCGGACACGCGGCAATCCAGGTGTTGTTAAAAAGATTGCTTTGATGCGTCTCGCAATGACGGAAGGCGGAGTGGTTATAAAGCAGCAAAAAATATTTTTGACAAGAGTGTAAAATTTATATAGTATTTACTCATTGGGGGTGTGGTTCAATGGTAGAATAAAGGTCTCCAAAACCTTTGATTGGGGTTCGATTCCCTACACCCCCGCCAGGCAGTCGTAACTTTTATTGTGCGACTGCTTATTCTCACGAATAAGCAATCTTTATCAACAGACTTTATGAATTTCAAAACTAAGGCAACATTATTAATAGTTCTATTTTTTGGCATAGCCGCGGTTTTTTTGTGGCAGGTTTATGTTCCCAGGAATTCAGGAGAGACTACCGCAATGGTCTATACTATTCAAAAGGGGATGAGCCAAAGTACTATTGCCCGCGATTTGCAAAACCAGGGAATCATTACCAGCAACTGGGTCTTTGGCGCCTACGCTTTGCTGACCGGTAAGTATAAATCTTTGCAAGCCGGCAGTTACTATGTTTCCCCGTCAATGTCGGTAGCTGGCATCGTGGACGCTTTTTCATCGGGCAAGGCTATCACCAACAAGCTGACCATTATTCCCGGGTGGGACATCGGCGATCTTTTGCAATACCTTGATAAAAAAGGCTGGTATTCAAAAAAAGATTTGACTCAAGTTTTAGCGTCAGATTTTGCCCAGCGTTTTTCCGTACTAAAAAACCGACCCAAACGCGCGACGCTGGAAGGTTACTTGTTTCCCGACACCTACCAAATTTCTCCGGGTCAGACGCCGCAAATGTTGGTCACCGGTATTCTTGCAAACTTTGACAAAAAACTAACGCCGGATTTGCGCCAAGAAATCGCCCGCCAGAAAAAATCTGTGTACCAAATTATTACCATGGCATCTATTTTAGAAAAAGAAGTCAAAACGCCCGAGGACAAAAAAATCGTAGCCGGAATTTTGTGGAAGCGCATCGCCAACGGCATGCCCCTGCAAACCGATTCCACCATCAACTACATCACCGGCAAAAGCAACCGCTCATCGCTAATCAAAGACACGGCCATAGACTCGCCTTACAATACTTACAAATACGCAGGCCTACCCGCTGGGCCCATCTGCAACCCGGGCATGGACAGTATCCTGGCAGCCATCTATCCGCAAAAAAGCGCGTACTGGTATTATTTGTCAGCCGATGGTTCAGGTAAAACCATTTTTAGCAAAACATTGGAAGAACACAACACCGCCATCGCCAAGTACCTAAAATCTTGATGTAGTTCTGCAACTACTTCACCCTCGTCATTGCGAGCCGCAGCGTGGCAATCCAGCGTTTTAAGAAAAAGATTGCTTCGGTGTTTCTCGCAATGACGGTGGAAGTGGTTCCTGCAAATCTTGACAATTGCTGTTCTATAGACTAAGATAACCCCATAAGCCGCAGACAGTGGGTACCGAAAGGGTAAACTCCCATCGAGGCAATATAAATTGATATCCATTAATATTTTGGATATTGATGTTCATTGTTTTGTCTGCTGGTCGCAGGCTTTTTGTTTAAAATGTGATACCAATTATACGAATGCGCATACCAATAATACCAATACGAAAACGTTATTAGTATCATTGGCATGAGATTAGTATATTAGTATCGCATTCAGTTTATGGCTTTAACAAAACAACAAAAGCAAAAATCGTTAGCTGATTTAAAGGCCAATATTGCCAAGCAAAAGTCCATGATTTTTGCCGATTTTTCCAAGGTAAATTCCAAGGATTTATTCAGCTTGCGAAAGCAATTAAAAGAAGCGGGATGCCAGTTAAAAATTGCTAAAAAAACGCTCATCCGCATTGCCTTTGGCCAATCAAATATTTCTTTTTGGAACAAAATCAAAAGCAGTGTTCCGGGGCAATTAGCCGTTATCTTTGGCATTGAAGATGAAATAGCACCGGCCAGGATTGCCAACAAATTTTCCAAAACCAGCGAAAACTTCAAACTGCTGGGAGGAATTTTTGAGGGCAAATTCATTGATAGGGAGAAAGCGCTGGTGCTGGCCAATTTGCCAACGCGAGACGAACTATTGGGCAGGCTGCTGGGATCTATTTCAAGTTCCATGACCGGCTTTGTACGAGTTTTAGATAAAATTAGAGAAAATAAAGTAGCGAATTAGTCTAATTAACCTAATTATACTAATTGACCTAATCAAATCCTAAATCCTAATGCCAGAAGTTTTAGAAATTTGAGCATTAGACATTATTTAGAATAATAGAAATAGGATTTATATAATGCGTCGTTCGGTCAGCACATGAAACTGCGGTTTCCTGCGCCTCCCTTCACTAGCATTATTAGAGCAATTAGAATAATTAGAATAATTCATAATCAAATGTCAGAAGAAGCAACAAAAATAGAAATACCAGAGAAATTCAAGGATCTGGTAAATAAAGTTGAACAGATGTCAATTGTGGAATTGGCGGAATTGGTAAAAGTGCTGGAAGGTAAGTTTGGTGTTTCGGCCGCCGCTCCGGTTGCCGTGGCTGCCGCCGCCGGGCCAGCCGAAGAAGCAAAAACTTCATTTAATGTTGAGTTAAAAGAAGTTGGCGCGCAAAAAATTGAGGTCATCAAAGTGGTTCGCGACATCACCGCCAAAGGATTGAAAGAGTCCAAAGATTTGGTTGACGCCGCCGCCACCGGTCCACAAATGGTAAAAGAGGGAGTGAAGAAAGAAGAAGCCGAAGAAATTAAAAAGAAATTTGAAGCGGCAGGGGCCAAAGTAGAAATCAAATAACTATTTGATTTCTACCTACCGCGGAACCACGCGGAAATTTAAAATGAAAAGCGGCGACGGGCAAAAAGCCCGTCGCCGCTTTCGTTTTGTCATTGCCAATTTGATATAGAGTAAAAAAGAAACGTTTCCTTTTTACTCTATATCAGAAAAAGTAGTAATTCTACTCGTCATTGCGAGTCACGGCGCGGTCCCGATAGCGCGACCATCAGGGATCCCGTATGTCCCGATAAAAATCGAGACATTGGGACAATCCAGAGAGTATGCTTATTGTGCGACAGTGGGGGTATTGACAAGATTGCTTTGTATATGTTACAATGAAAACGTAAGCTGAACATTGAAATTCGCCCTATTTTCGGGGCACGGCCAATGGTAAGGCCGAATCTCTTTACTCTTGAAAGGAGTAATTACCATGACAATGGCACTGTCTAACGTTGGCCACAGTACCAAGGAAGAGATGCTCGAGGACGTGGCTGAAATTAGCCTTCGCCGTACCGTTTTCGTGGTCGTGGCCACCTACTTGGCCCACAAGTACCCCGAACGGTTCGGCGCCATCGAGTTGCTCAAGATGGCAGCTCGGGAAGGTATGGGGTGGAATTCGAATCAGTACACCCCAGAGCCGATCACCATCACGGAGGACGGTGAAAAGTCGTATCAGGCAGAGGCGGAGGTCTACTGCCCCTGCATCAGCGTCAATCTCCAACTTCGGGCGAAACTGGAATACAATGACCAGCCCGAAAACGCAGAGGATGACGACCAAGATCCGGTCATCGATGAGGTTCGCCTCGTTTCGGTGAGTGTCTGGTACGGAAGTCGGGAAATGGTTATCGAGGAAGGAATCCTCGAGCAGAGCATCAACGCTCTCTGCAACGCCGAAGCCTTCCCGATCGACATGATGTCGAAAGTCGCCACACTGTGGCAAAGGTAGTGGCAGACCCCCCCCGTTTGGTTTTTTTAGGAGGACGACCCATGACAAAGGATTGGCGCCAACCCACCTGGACAGAAAGGCATTGGCCCGCGATTAAGGTCGCGCTGGCCATAATAGGAGGCATTATTCTCTTGGGCCTATTCATGGCGTTGGAGAAAATGCAAAAATAGGTTTTGTCTCGGCTTGGGCCAGGCAAAGCACGAGCCGTCTTGAAACAGAGACGGCTTTTTCATTGTTCAATTTTGGGGAAAGGTGGTAAACTGAAGGAGTAATCACGAATATACAAATCTAAAATAATATACAAATGTTACGAATATACAAATCCTGGATTACCGCGCTGCGGCTCGCAATGACGGTGGACGAATTCGTATATTTGTAACATTTGTATATTTGATCGTATTCGTATATTCGTGACTACTCCAATTTATGAAACTTTACTGGACCGAACATTCCAAAATTAAAATGCGACAGTACGGGCTTTCCAAGAGCAAGTTGATGAATGTGATTTACAAACCGGAACGGAAGGAAAAAGGGATTGCCGATGGCACGACAGCGGTCATGCAGACCAGGAAATTATTTTCGTTCGCAAAGGCGGCGGGCAAGGAAGTTGCCTCTGCCAAGGCTTCGGCGCCTAGAAGAAAAGTTCCTGGAGAAATTTGGTTGATGTATAAAGATGATAAAGATTTGAGAAAAATAATCAGCGCATGGAGATATCCGGGAATTTCAAAACCAGGAGACGTCATTCCTGTACCACAGGACATCCTTGATGAAATTCTAAATCCGAAATCCTAAACTCTAAACAAATCTCAAATTCTAAATAATAAATCCCAAAACGTTTTAGAATTTAGAGTTTAGGATTTAGAGTTTCACATCTATGGATTCAACTAAATCAAACAAAATCATTGGTTATATATTATTGCTGGTGGGCTTGTTGCTTATCATCTGGCCGCTTTGGCAAAGCTACGCTATTTTTACGGGCCAGAGTTTGCCTCCGGACGTTTTTAAAACCCAGCAGCAAGGCACGCAGGCTGGCCAACAAAATTCTTTTGACCTGCAAAAGCAAGTGCAAACGGCTTTGCTGAAAATTTTGCCGATAGACAAGTTGTTGGATTTGACTAGCTGGATGATTTTGGCGTGGGTTTTGATTTTGGGCGGGGGACAGATCGCGGGAATCGGCATCAAAATGTTAAAATAATGCCAATATACAAATGACGTGCCAATGACGCCAATACGTAACGTTACGAATTAGCGTCATTGGCGACACATTCGCATTATTGGCATTATAATCACATGGAAGCGGTTAAAAAAGAAAATCTTATCACATCATGGTTTGGGTGGCACTTTGCGACAATGCCTCGGTTTTTGTTTTCGGTTTGGGAAAACTATCTTTGGTTTGGCCTGGAATTTTTTTCTATTCCGCTTTTGTTGGCGACGCTATTTTCACCATGGAGAAAATATCGCTGGAGTTACCCAAAAGGGTTTAATCCGGTTGAAATGTTAAACACCTTTATTTCCAATATTTTTTCGCGCCTCATTGGAGCTTTCTGTCGCCTGGTACTGATTATTCTTGGTATCGTTTGCCAGATTTTTATTGCCATCGCCGGCGTTTTAGTTATTTTGGGTTGGATGTTTTTGCCATTCATTATTATTGGTCTTTTCATTTTCGCTTATGGAATTTAATTTTGATATTAGTAAAACGGCTACTTTGCGGGCTTTACGGCTCTGGCGTTTTCCATTATTTACATATGCCAAAACGTTAAGCTATGTTTTTTTGTATCTTTTCGTGCTTTCTTTGCTGGTCTTGGCAGGCGCTTTTTTGGGAATCATGGAACCAATCGTGGCGCTTAAAATTTCCATGGTTTTGCTGGCTCTGTATCTTTTGTTTTGGGAAATTTCCCTGTTTGCCGATTTGCACATCCGCCGGCCAAGGCTGAATATGGCATTGGCAACGGCGCTGGCCAAGCCTCAAGATTACAACCTGGCCGAATTTTTGGACATGGACGCCTGTGCTATTGTGGAAAGCGCCATTAAAAAAAGTAAAAAGAAAAAACTCTTGGGCGTCAGTTCGCAAACTCTTTTTTATTTTGTGATTTTGCAAAGCAAAGACTGCCAAATCATTATGCGGCGCCTGGGAATTGAAACGCAAAAACTGCTGCAGGACTTAAAAAACTACCTGGAAAAACAGCATCGGGACCAGCAGTTTAATCTTGCGCTTTCTGAAGATTTTAAAGAAACTATTTCAGATGCCGCCGCGGGCGCGAGTGCTCGCGGTCAAAGCACCATAACCCCAAAAGACTTATTGATTGCGCTGGCAAGTCACGATGCCTTTTTTAAAAAAATCTTGGTGGAATATGAATTAAAAGAAAAAGACGTTGAAAATTTGACACTATGGCTTGACGCGCTGGAACAAAAAATTGACGGCCGCAAAAAATTCTGGACGCGCCAAAACCTGTCGCGGTTTGGGTCGCTGGGCAAAGATTGGGCATCAGGGTTTACCGTAACGCTCAACCAGTTTTCCATAGATTGGGACAAAATTGCCCGGCGCGATATTTTCAATGAAGTGATTGGCCATCAAAAAGAACTGGAACAAGTGCAAGTGGTGCTGGCAAAATCCAGTTTGAGTAACGCGCTGATTGTGGGTGAGGCCGGTGTTGGCAGAAAAAGCATTGTCCAGGCGCTGGCTCAAAAATGCTACCAGGGCGATTGTCTGCCAGAATTAAAAGGCAAGCGGGTGGTGGAGCTGGACATGACGCACTTGGTCGCTCAAATTCAAGACCCGGAAAAATTGGAAACCGCCTTGGAGCAAATTTTCGGCGAAGCGCTGTCGGCTTCCAATGTTATTTTGGTCATTGACCAACTGGATAACTTTATGGAGCAAAAAGTGCAGAGGCCCGGCGCTGTTGATATTTCTTCACTCTTGGCAAAATACCTGGCGCTGCCCAACTTTCAATTTATTGGCATTACTTCTTTTGACGGCTTGCATCAGCGCATAGAAAGGAACCCTTCTTTTTTGGAATATTTTAGAAAAGTGGAAGTGACCGAAGTGTCGGAAGCCGATACCATAAAAATTCTGCAAAACCTAGCCCTTGGCATGGAGCAAAAATACCACGTGTTTATTTTATATCCGTCGCTTCGCGAAATTGTTAACCTGACCGGACGCTATTTTCCCAGCACGCCTTTTCCTAAAAAAGCCATTGACGTGTTGGATGAAGCAGCCGCTTACGTAAAATCGCAAAAAGAAACGGTGGTGCTGCCTTCGCACGTGGCCAAAATTATTTCTGACAAGACTCAAATTCCGGTTGGCAAAATGGAGTTTAAAGAAAAATCGGTATTGTTAAATTTGGAAAATCTCATTCACCAGCGCATCATTGGCCAAGAAGAAGCGGTCAGCGAAATTGCCATTGCTATGCGACGGGCTCGCGCGGGAATTGGGTCCAAAAAGCGGCCCATGGGAGTATTTTTATTTTTGGGGCCCACAGGAGTTGGGAAAACCGAAACCGCCAAAGCCCTGGCCCAAATTTACTTTGGGGGATATTTTGATTCTCAGTCGGCCAAAGCGGCCGAGGATAAAATGATCCGCGTTGACATGTCGGAATTTCAGGCCATTGCCGATATTCCGCGCCTGATTGGCGCCGCGGGAGCTAATGAACAAGAAGGATTGCTGACCACGCCGGTGCGGGAAAATCCGTTTTCATTGGTGCTGCTTGATGAAATAGAAAAAGCTCATCCCAATATTTTGAATTTGTTTTTGCAGGTGTTTGATGAGGGTCACATTACGGACGGGCAAGGCCGCAAAATTATTTTTACCAATACTATTATTATTTGCACGTCCAACGCTGGCGCTTCGTTTGTTTTCCAGGAATCCAAAGCAGGTAACAAAATAGAAAAAGGCAAGCTGTTTGATTTTCTGTTTTCGCAGGGAATTTTCAAACCAGAATTTATCAACCGGTTTGATGCGGCGGTGCTGTTTCATCCGCTGACCCGCGAAAACTTAATGGATATCGCGCAATTGTTGTTGGCCGGTTTGCAAAAAAACCTGAAAGAAAAAGAAATTGATTTTGTCATTAGCGACGCTTTGAAAGAAAAAATTGTTGACTTGTCATACAAGCCAGAATTTGGCGCCCGGGAAATGCGCCGCGCTGTCCAGGACAATATAGAAAACGTCATTGCAAAGGCGCTGTTATCTGATAGTATTACCAAGGGAGACAAGATAGAGATAAGCCCCGATGATTTTAGCGTGAGCGTCATTAGCTAATTATCATCGAATAACGAATTACTTGCGAATTTACGAATAACGACGACGTCGCACATTCGTAAATTCGTACACAATTCGCTATTCGTTGATATTTTTATGAAGATTATCGTCAAAACAAAACCTGGCTCTAAGCAGGATAAAATAGAAAAAGTTGACGAAAGCAATTACCTGATCTATGTAAAAGAACCGCCTATCAATGGCCGGGCTAATGCCGCACTGATAAAATTACTGGCCAATTATTTTGACATCAGCCCATCGCTCATTGAAATTATTTCTGGCTTTATGGCAAGGGTGAAAGTCATAGAAATTCATAATTGAAGCCGCTGAAACTACGCTGATTAAAACGCTGATAGTACGCTGAAACGAAAATCAATCTGAACAAGATTGATTTTTTGCTGCGTATCTGCTAAAAACAAGCAAGTGTCGTTGTTCTTGTTGCGTCGCCCTTTTCCAACTGAATAAGGAGTTTGTGCCATGGCCAGTCTCATTGAAAAGTATTCCAAAAAGCCCCACGAAAGAATTATTGTGGCGTTGGACATGAACGATTCTGACAAAGCGTCGGCATTAGCAGAAGATCTTTTGCCTCATGTCGGCGTTTTCAAAATCGGTTTTGAATTTATCTATTCCCAGATGGCTTATTGGCTTGGAGATAGCGAATTCCAAGACGCCACTACGAATTTGTGGCGAACTCGTGAGTTGGTAAAACTGATCGGCAAGAAGGCCTTTCTAGACGTCAAACTCAATGACATTCCTAACACGGTGGCCAAAGCCTCAAAAGCAATCGCTTCCATGAGGCCCAAGATGTTTAACGTCCATGCCTCGGCCGGCAGGGAAGCCATCAAAGCCGCGGCCGCCAACAAGGGAAGTTCACAATTGTTTGGTGTGACGGTGCTGACTTCCATAGAAAGAAGGGAATGCGAGTCCATCTTTGGAGTCCACCCCGAATTTAAGGTATTGAGCTTTGCCAGTGCGCTGCTTGATTGGGGAGCCGATGGCGTCATTTGTGCTCCCAAGGAGGGTCAGATCATCCGTAGCGTTCCAGCGTTTGACAAGCTGCTTATCGCCTGTCCGAATGTCAGGCCTTCCTGGGCTTTGGGCAAAGATGACCAGGATAAAGACCGGCAAATGACGCCCCATGACGCTATCATGGCTGGCATTGATATGCTGGTCATTGGCAGGCCCATCACCAATCCTCCACCGGAAATCGGCGGCCCGGTTGAAGCTGCCAAAAAGATCGGTGAAGAAATTTCCCAAGCACTAAAAGCAAAAGCCTTGAAAGGAGGCGCGGTATGAATCAGGATTTAATTCATCCAACCGACCATTTGGAAACGTTACGCCGCTGTGGAGGATATTACGTTTGCCCAAAAGACAAGCAGGGTAGACGACTGGGTCCGCTGGTTGGTTATGCTGGCAAGTACGTGACCGATATGCCGTTTGGCAATCGAATCCTGGCTCAGTCCAAGCAGTATGTAGGTGACATTTATGCCAGTTTTGCGAAGACAGATGAGTACCCCTGGGTATTGGAACACTATGCAAACTCCATGGGAGATTTGGGACTATATGGCATGGATGCTTTCTGTGGCGCCCCATATGGCGGACACGGATTTTCCCAAGCGCTCGGATCGGCTTTCAAGAAGCCGATCACTAAAGCGGAAAAGAAAATTGTCGCACTGCCTACTCCGACTTCGCGCGAAAAAACGGAGCTGGTGTTTGGCCGGCATGGCGTTGAGCCCGGAGCCAAGTACGCCATCGTGGAGGATGTTTGCAATAATTTTTCCACTACCGAACAGTTAATAAGCCTTATCACGAGTTTGGAGGGAAAAGTTGTGGCGGTAGTCTGTCTTTTGAATAGGTCTCCTTTGATTGATTCGTCGTACTCTTCGCCTACCTTGGGATGCGCTATTCCAGTGGTAAGCTTAGTCCGCAAGGTTATTGATGAATATAAACAGGATGACCCTGCGGTACGCGAGGATATTGAAAAAGACAACGTGGTGTGGAAGCCGAAAGATCGCTGGAATTTCCTGATGGATCAGATGAAACTTAACGCTTCATAACGCAATTTCAACAAAGCCGTTGGGCCACAAACCCTTCGGCTTCTTTTTTTGGTGTGGAGTAATCACGAATATACAAATCTAAAATAATATACAAATTTTACAAATATACAAATCCCACCGCTACGTCATTGCGAGGAGCGAAGCGACGTGGCAATCCAGCACATTCGTATATTGGTAATATTTGTATATTTGATCGTATTAGTATATTCGTGACTACTCCACGCGAAACCTTGATTTTTTTTGGCCGACAGGTACACTGATACTAATGAAGTTTTCAAAGAAAAATTCCGTAAAAAAGAAGTTAAAAATGGCCAGGCCAAAACCCCGCAAATCCAATCGGGGTAAGAAAATTTTAGTTATAAAAAAGAAAGTCAAAAAAATAGTTCGGAAATTTAAAAAGAAAGTACCAAAGCGTCTGGCTTCGCGCCCAATGACTGCGCGTCCCAAAAAGAAACTAAAGCGGCCAAAAACCAAAACAAAAAAACGTAGTCCTGTGGTTCGAACCACAGGACTAAAGAAAGCAGCTAAGCGGGCTGTAAAAAAAATAAGGAAAATTTCCGTTGCGCCAAAGAGTAAAAAAACCATAATTAAAAAAAGAAAACCTTTGCCAAGCGCTCCGCAAACCCAAACACCTTTTTTACAGAGCTCTTTTTTTAAAGCCAAAATCAAGGTGATTGGCATTGGCGGCGGCGGCGGTTCTATTGTTTCGGAAATTGGGAGGTCCTTGCACAAAGCCACTTTTGTGGTTGCCGACACCGATGTTCGCGCTTTCAAAAAACGCAAGGGCATCAAGTATTTTTTGTTTGGCCAGGAACTGACTCACGGGCTTGGCACGGGCGTCAATCCGGAACTGGGGCGGCAAGCGGCCGAATCGGAAAAAGAAAAAATCAGCCAATTATTTTCCGGCCAGGACATTGTTATTTTTGTGGCTTCGCTGGGTGGCGGGCTAAGCTCGGGCGCCACCAAAGTGTTTGCCGACGCGGCCAAAGATTTTAACGGAATCACCCTTGGCATTTTCACCCTGCCCTTTAAGTTTGAGGGAAAACAAAAATCCAAAATTGCTCAAAAAGCCTTAAAAGAATTGCGCCGCGTGCTCAACGTTTCCATTACCATTCCCAACGAACGGATTTTTAAAATCATCCAGGCCAACACCGCCATCACCGACGCTTTTTCCATTGTTAATAAATCCCTGATTGACTCGCTGGAAAACCTGATTGATTTAATTTACAGCCCGGGCATCATTAACATTGACTTTGCCGACTTGCGGGCGGTGCTGGCTGGAAGGGGAAACCTGGCTTTTTTAAATACCGCCGAGGCCTCTGGCAAAGATCGCGCCCAAGTTGTTTCCCAAAAAATATTATACAATCCCTTGTATCAGCAAAGCGGATTTGTGGCTCAGAAAATTTTATTTAACATTGAAGGCGGCAAAACTTTGAGCATGTTTGAAGTGGATAAAATCAGCCGCGCTATTTCAGAAAAAAATCCGGCAGCCAAAATTATTTTTGGTATTTCTAAGAATCCGGCTTACAAACAGCGGATAAAAACTACCTTGCTGATGACTGGCCAGGGTAGCGTGTCCGAACCGGAGGTCGCGCCGTTGCCAGCTAAACCTGTTCAGAAAAAAATTAATCCCGTAAAAAAAGCAGCGGCGCCAAAACCCGTGCGCAAAGCAATTCAAAAACCTGCTGTCGTAATTACCAAAAAAAAATCGGCTAAAAAACCCAAGCCCGCGCCGGTGCCAAAAATGCCAGCTACGCCGACACCCGAACCCGTATTTGCCCTGGAGCCTTTTGAGCGCCAACCGGCGGTTGCTCAATTGAATAGCCAGATGGTTGATGCTGACGATACGGAGATTGGATTTAAAAAACTTGAAGTAACCGAGGCGTCGGCGCCAAAGAAAAAAGCCATCAGAAGAAGCGCGCTGGACATCAAAAAAGCCCAGGAAGAAAAAGAGCAAAAGCAAACCTTGCAAGAAAAAGAGTGGGAGATACCGGCGTTCTTGCGGCTTAAGAAATAAATGCGATGCTAATATACAAATGCATACTAATGATACGAATGCTGACGACAATCGCCAAATGTTCGTTATTAGTATAATTAGCATGAATTAGTATATTAGTATCGCATCTCGCATTTTATGGAACAAGATCAAAATATTAAAAAAGCCATCATTCCCATTGCCGGCATGGGCACGCGGTTTTTGCCATTGTCTTTGGCGGTTTCCAAAGAGTTTTTCCCGCTGGTGGACAAGCCTGTCATTCAGTACATTATTGAAGAAATAAAACAAGCCGGCATCCGGGAAATTATTTTTGTGGTCAGTCCCAAACAGAAAATGATTTTGCAGTATCTGAAAAAATATCCCGACCTGGAAAAATTATTGCAAAAACGAAAAAAAGAACAGCCACTCAAAGAACTCAAAGAATTTGAAGCGATGTTTGAGGACATCAAGTTTGATTTTGTGGTCCAAAAATCGCCCGAAGGCGACGGCCACGCCTTGTTGCAGGCCAAAAAATTATTGGAAAACGAGCCGGTGGCGGTTTCGTTTGGCGATGATATTATTGATTCGCCCGATCCAGCCTTGGCCCAACTGATGAACGTTTTTAAAACCTGCAACGCGCCGGTGCTGGCACTCAAAGAACTGCCGCGCGAGAAAATTCCGGCTTACGGGTCGGTGGCGGTGGAAAAAATTGCCAGCCATTTGTATAAAATAAAAAAAATCATAGAAAAGCCGGACCCAAAAGACATCCAGTCAAATTTGGTGATTGTGGGAAAATCCATTCTGACGCCGCAGGTGTTTGACTATTTAAAAGTTGCAAAGCCATCAGAAAAAGGAGAAATTATTTTGGGCGAAGTGTTTGAAACCATGCTCCAGGACGGTCTGCCCCTGTATGGTTACCAGGTAAAAGGGGAGTGGCTGGAATGCGGCGACAAGGCAAAGTGGCTCAAGTCCTTTTTGTACCTGGCACTCAAAGACGAGCGTTTTGGAAAAGAGTTGCGGGAATATATCAGAACAATAAAATAATGTTTTCATAGTAATGCTTATGGAGAGTCTCAACCGGTTTGAGCTTTTTTCTTTTCTGAAAATAGGGTAAAATGTAAATCACATAACACATAACATGGAACACATAACAAGACGACGTCGTTTTGTTCCATGTTCCATGTTACATGTTCCATGAATAGTATTGCCTTTTTTGAAATCAAGGATCGGGAGAAAGAATATATCCAGCGCCAGCTTGGGCAAGCCAACGTTTCTTTTTTTGCAGAAAAGCTTTCAGAAGAAACGGCCGCGCTGGCAAATGGTTTTCAGGTCATTTCTATTTTTGTTGATTCACAAATTACCAAAAAAATACTGGACGCTCTGCCCAATTTGAAAATGATTAGCACCCGTTCCACCGGCTTTGACCACATTGACCTTGTTGCCTGCCAGCAAAAAAACATCACGGTTTGCAATGTACCCCACTACGGCGACAACGCGGTGGCTGAATATGCCTTTGGGCTGCTATTGGATCTTTCGCGCAAAATTCACCAATCTATTGAAAAGGTAAAAGACGGCGGATTTTCATTTGAAGGGCTTGCGGGATTTGATTTAAAAGGCAAAACTATTGGCATTGTGGGAATGGGGAACATTGGGCGGCATGTTGCCAGAATCGCCAATGGTTTTGAAATGGAGGTGCTGGCCTGCGACCCAAATCAAGATAAAAAGCTGGCAAAAAAATTGGGATTCAAATATGTTTTACTGGAAGAGCTTTTAAAAAATTCCGATATTATTACCTTGCACGCGCCTTACAACGAACACACGCATCATATCATTAACGTGCAAAATATCTCGCTGATAAAACCTGGCGCTTACCTGATAAATACCGCGCGGGGAGGCTTGGTGCAAACCGATGCACTAGTGCGAGCCTTGCAGAAAGGAATTTTGGCTGGCGCCGGTCTGGACGTGCTGGAAGAAGAAGGTTTTATGAAAGACGAAGACCACCTTTTGTCGGAGGAAATTTCTAAAAAATACGATGTCAAAACCGTGCTGGAAGATCACATGTTAATGGAAAAAGATAACGTGATTATCACTCCCCATAATGCCTTTAATTCCAAAGAAGCACTGGAAAAAATTCTGGAAACGACGGTGGAAAATATACAATCATTTGTAAAGGGAAAACCCATTAACACAGTAAATTAATGTACCGTAAACTCTAAACTCTAAATTCTAAACAAATTCCAAATTCGAATGTTTTAAATTCTAAACCGTAACGTCGGGTTTGTGATTTAGGGTTTAAAGCATTGTGATTTGTTTAGAGTTTAGAATTTAGGATTTAGAATTTAACCATGTACGATTTAATTATCATCGGCGCCGGCCCGGCGGGAGTTTCCGCTGCCATTTACGCTTCGCGCCAACAGTTAAAAATACTAATTCTGTCAAAAGACATTGGCGGACAGGTAGCCAAAAAAGCTGTTGACATTGAAAACTATCCGGGCTTTGATAAAATTTCAGGGCCGGATTTGGTTGAGTTGTACAAAAAACAATTGCAGGCCAACGGTTTGGAAGTAGTGCACGAGGAAGTGGTTGGCATTGAAAAAAAAGACAACGTGTTTTATTGTGCGACAAAATCTGGGCAAACATTTGAAGCTGTTTCAGTTATTGTAACTTCCGGCGCCCAATCAAAAAAAATCAACGTGCCGGGTGAAGAAGAATTTGCCGGCAAAGGCGTTAGTTATTGCTCATTGTGCGACGGGCCGGTATTTAAAAATAAAATTGTGGCGGTGGTGGGTGGAGGAAATAACGGGTTTGAATCAGCATTATTTTTATCAAACTACGTGCCTAAAGTTTACATTTTGGAATACGGCGCCAAGGTCAACGCCGACGCCGAAAACCAAGCCGCGGTTGCCCAGCATAAAAATATTGAAATTATCACCAATGCCAAAGTCCTACGCATTGAAGGGAAAGTGTTTGTAAACGCCATTGTGTACGAAGATTTGAGCACCGCTTCTTCACCGTCATTGCGAGGAGGACAGCAGTCTGACGTGGCAATCCAGAGTGCTGAAAAAAAACTTGACGTAGCCGGCGTATTTGTGGAAATTGGATATTTGCCAGCAACTTCCTTTTTAAATGGTTTGGTTGAATTAAATGAAAAACAAGAAATGATGGTTGACCCAAAAACGCTGGAAACAAAAACTCCCGGCCTTTTTTCAGCGGGGGATTGCAACGTGTCAAAGTACAAACAAATTGTGATGGCATCAGGAGAAGGCGCCAAAGCCGCACTATCAGCCTACGAATATATAAAAAAGCAGAGCATAGTAAAAAACCACTACGAGTAAATAAGTATGGCCGAAAAAAATGAGTCGCAACAATTCAGGGATGAATTAGCCAGCGAACTTAAAAAATCTCCAAAAGAAAAAAGAGAAGAGCTTTTGGATAAAGCAAAAGAAGATCCCGAATACTGGCAAGCAAGAACTGAAAAATTGCAGGAGCGACAGAATGAGGAAGAAATTGACGACGGCTTCGGTGTTTTACTGAAAAAGAAAACGTTATATCATGGGTCAGGGGTTAGCGGAATAGAAAAATTCAATAAAGCAGAAGAAGATACGGTGGGAAGTGGAATTTACTTTACATCAGAAGCAAAGGATGCCATTGGCTATGCAAGATTGCGTGCTGAAAGAGAGAGAAAGAGGAATGACGATCAAAAAAATGAAAATGCAAAGCCGGTTATTTATGAATCGTCAGTTGAAAATATGAAACTACTTGATTGCAGAAAAGACGAAAATGTAAAAAAGGTTTTAAAAGGCTTTAGAGCAGTTGAACTTCAGAAATTATTGCATGGAACCGATTTGGACTGGCTTAAAAGCGCGTCATTGCACAGAGTTATTGATAATATTGATACTGGAAATACTGGGGCAAAGAATTTAAAAACAGCAGTTTGGAACGATAACCAAGGTTTCAGTGACTATGTAAAATCGATAGGCTATGAAGGACTCATCACCTTTGAAGGCGGTGAAGGCAGTCAGGGAAATCATGATACCTATTTGATATTTGAAAGTGACAAAATAAAAATAAACCAGGAACATAATATCAGCACAGAATAATGTCTAAAATCAAGGAAATTTTTGCCACCGAAATTCAGGATTCCCGCGGAAAGCCTACCCTTGAAGTTCAATTGGAAACCGAAAAAGGAATTTTTAAGGCTTCTTGTCCCTCGGGCGCTTCCACGGGAATCAATGAAGCTTTGGAATTGCGCGATGCTGATGGCCGAGGAGTCAGCAAAGCCATTGAAAACGTAAATAGCATCATAGCGCCAAAATTAAAAGGCAAGGATCCGGCCAATCAAAAAGAATTGGATGAATTGATGATAGCACTGGATGGCACGGAAAATAAATCAAAGCTTGGCGCCAACGCCATATTGCCGGTTTCTATGGCCATCTGTCGCGCCGGCGCCGCTGCAAAAAAAATTTCCTTATACGAATATATCTGGTACTTTGCCACCAACGTCATTGCGAGCCACAGCGAAGCAATCTTAAAATTAAAGATGCCCCTTCCCAGTTTTAATATTGTAAACGGCGGCGCGCATGCCAAAAATGATTTGGAACTGCAGGAATTTATGGTGGTGACGATGAAAAAAACCTTCCGTGAAAATTTAATTTCGGGTAGCGAGGTTTTCAATAAACTTACGGAATTATTAAAAGAAAGGGGAGACTTGCCCCAAATGGGAGACGAAGGCGGATACGCGCCGCAAATTTCTACAGCAGAGCAGGCATTATTTTTGATTAAAAGCGCCATTGGCCAGCACAAGGATGTAAAAATTGCCATTGACGCCGCGGCGTCGGAATTTTATCGGGATGGAAAATATGAAGTTGAGCCGGATAAGCAGTTAAGTCGCAATGAAATGATAGCATTTTACCAGGATTTGGTGGCGCGATTTCCTATTATTTCCATTGAAGATCCGTTTGCAGAAGATGACTGGGAAGGGTTCAAAGAGCTGCACCGCGAACTTGCCCAAATTATCATCATCGGTGACGACCTGACCACCACCAATATTAAAAAAATAAAAGAAGCGGAAAGTAAAAAAGCTTGTAACGGCGTTATCATTAAATTAAACCAAATTGGCACGGTAACAGAAACCATGCAAGCGGTAAACTTGGCAAAAAGTTACGGATGGAAAATTATGGTAAGCCATCGAAGCGGCGAAACCATGGATGACTTTATTGCCGATTTAGCCGTAGGAGTCGGAGCAGATTTTATCAAAGCTGGAGCTTACACCAAACCAGAAAGGATTGCAAAGTACGACCGGTTACTGAAAATAGAGCAAGAAATCACCAAAAAGTAATAGCACTCCTACTCGTAGGTGGGTAGGAGTGCTCGATGTTTATGCCGGTATTTCATTTAAATAGTTTACCCAAGTCAAAACGTATCCAGATGATTGGCGAGTTTTATGATATGATTGATTCATTGAAGGGCAGAACGGAGGTAAGGGCATTCTTCAAAGATTTGCTTTCCGCGGAAGAAATTGCCAGTTTGATGAGAAGAGTTGAGATTGCAGTATTATTGTCAGCGGGGTTTACCTACAAACAAATTTCAGATTTATTGGGAGTTGGCGATGATAAAATTTCTAAGGTACAAAAATGCATACAACAAGATGAGAGTGGGTATAAGATTATTGTTAAAAGGTTAATTGAAAATCGTAAAGAGAGACTGAGGCGAATGAAAAAATCAGAAAAAGATGCGGCGGATACATCAGTATTTTCAACGGCCAAGAAAATCTATAAAGGCCATTTCCTTTTAAATCATTTACTAGATTCAGCCATAGAAAGATTACAAGAAGACGGTAAGGAAATGGAAAAAGAAGCAGTATTGTTTACTCCGTCGTCCAGTCGCGTAAGAAAACAAAAGTAGTAAACACTCCTACCCACCTACGAGTAGGAGTGAAAAAGAATTTATGGCGAAACTATATTTGTTACGGCATTTAAAGTCCCAGTGGAATTTGGACGACCGCTTTGCTGGTTGGACCGACGGGCCGCTTACCAAAGACAGCGATCTTTTGGCAAAAGAATTTGCCAAACAATTTTCCGGACTGGTCATTGACAAGGCTTATTGTTCGGTTCAATTTAGGAGCATGGACACGCTGGCTAGCATTTATGATTCCATTGTCGAAAAGTACCCGATGTTTATCCATATTGACGGCGGCAAGATGCAAAAGTGGGGGCAGTATACTAACCAAAGCTCTCGCGAACTGCCCGTGTTTACCACCGAAATTCTCAATGAAAGATGCTACGGCGCGCTGCAGGGGTTAAATAAAAAAGAAACGGCGGAACAATACGGGCAGGAGCAGGTCAAATTGTGGCGGAGAAGCTATGACGTGGCTCCTCCCAAGGGCGAATCATTGAAAGATGTTTGCAAAAGAGTGGATCCCTTTTTTAAAAAAAATATTCTATCAGATTTAAAAGCGGGAAAAAATGTGCTGGTGGTGGCCAGCCACAACAGCCTGCGGGCGATGGTAAAATATATAGAAAATATTTCCGACCAAGATATTGCTAATGTGGAACTGCCGTTTGGAGCTTTAATAAAATACGAATTTGATGGAACATTCAAAAAGTTGCAATAAATTTAGTTTGTAATATAATGTAACCATTATTCAATAATTTAAATTATCATTTTTTTCGTCATTGCGAGGCGGCGGCCCCGACCAGACGCGAGGCGTAATTGGTCGCAACCAATTCGTCCCGTCTCTGGGGCCGCCGCTGTGGCAATCCAGAGTATGTTGATAAGATTGCTTCGCTTTGCTCGCAATGACGAATCAAAAATTGAAAATTTTTTCATATGTACAAAGAAATGCTGGGTAAAATAAATAAAAACCAAGTTTTAATAGGTCTGGCCGTGGTTGTTGTGGCGGTAACGCTGGCTTTGATTTCGGCCAAATCCGGTGGTACCAATGTACTTTCGTTTTTGACGCCGGGCCAAGGCGCCAACGCCATTGCTAAAAAATCCATTGATTATTTAAACAAGAGCGTTTTGCAGCAGGGCCAGACTGCCACGCTGGTAAGCACTTCAGAAGAAAGCGGCGTGGTGAAAATGAAAATTAAAATCGGCACCAATACCTATGACAGCTACGCCACCAAAGACGGCAAGTTGTTATTTCCCGAAGCCTTCAGTTTAGACACGCCTCCTGCAAAACCGACCACCCAAAACACCCAGCCAAGCCCTCCGCAAAATTCCGCCAACGTGGCCAAAGTAGCCAAACCTTCACTGGAAGCTTTCGTGGTAGCCGATTGTCCGTATGGTATTCAAGCTGTTAGGGCTTATGTGCAAGCAGTAAAAGCCGCGCCGGCTTTAGCAGATTATGTTCATATAAGATTCATCGGATCGGCTTCCGGCAATAACATTACTTCCATGCACGATGGCGGCCAAAATGGACTAGAAGCCAAAGAAAATGAACGGCAGGCTTGCATCAGAGAACAACAGCCGGCAAAATTTATCAGCTACCTTAGTTGCTACATTCAAAAACCCGCAGGGGCTTTGCCAAATTCCATGCCAATCGGAGATAGCGTTGGATGCTTGGCAAAAACCGGAGTTGATGTAGTAAAATTAAATACTTGCATGTCAGACCCGGCTCAAGGAGTAGCTTACCTGAAAGCAGATTACGCTCTGGCCAATAAATATGCAGTGCAGGGTTCGCCCACGTTCATATTAAATGGAAAGCAAGTTTCAGAAACACCATTTGGTGGCCGTTCAGCCAACGCGATCGGAAAGATGGTTTGCAATTCTTCAACGACGCCTCCTTCTTTTTGCCAAGACGCGAAGCTGGCCACCGATCAGGCAACGACGTCGTTTTCTTTGACTTATGCCGGCAGCGGAGCGACAGGAGCCACGGCCAACTGCGCACCAACTGCCAACTAAAATCCCAAATCACAAATTACAAAAGGAACGCTTCGAATTTAGAGATTAGAATTTGTTTGTGATTTGTATATTGTCATTTGTAATTTCCAAATTATGGTTAAAATTTATTCAACGCCAACGTGCGTTTATTGCAAATCACTAAAAGAATATCTGGACAAAAACAAGGTGCCTTACCAGGACATCGATGTTTCCCAAAACGAAAAAGAATTGGAAACAATGGTGGCCATCTCCGGCCAAATGGGTGTGCCAGTCATTGATATTGATGGCAACGTTGTCATCGGTTTTGATAAGGAAAAAGTAGACGAACTTTTGTATCTGTAAACTATGGTAAAAATTGCTATCAACGGCTTTGGCCGGATTGGCCGGCAAGTTTTTAAAAGGATCTTGGAAAAGCATCCTGATTTAATCGTTGTCGCCATCAACGACTTGACCGACACCGCTACGCTGGCGCATCTATTAAAACACGATTCCAATTACGGAGCTTTTGAAAAAAAAGTGGCTTTTGATGACAATGCTTTAGTGGTGGATGGGAAAAAATATGCTGTGCTGGCTGAAAAGAATCCGGAAAATTTGCCTTGGAAAAAATTGGGCGTGGATATTGTTTTGGAATGCACGGGACTTTTTACCGATGCCAAAAGCGCCAATCAACATATCACTGCCGGAGCAAAAAAAGTGATACTATCGGCGCCGGCCAAAGACCCTTCGACAGGCTCAGGGCAGGAAAGAATTCCCGGATTCGTGCTGGGAGTAAATGAAGAAAGTTACGACCCCAAAAAAATGGATGTCATAGACATGGGATCCTGCACCACCAACTGCCTGGCGACGGTCGCCAAAGTTTTGCATGATCAGTTTGGTATTGTCAAAGGCTTTATGACCACGGTGCATAGCTACACCAACGACCAAAAAATTCTGGATTTGCCGCATAAAGATTTGCGCCGGGCTCGGGCGGCAGGTATCAATATGATCCCTACGTCAACTGGAGCGGCGCGTGCCATTGGCAAAATGATTCCGGAAATTGACGGCCGGCTAGATGGTATTGCCATTCGGGTGCCAACGTCAGTGGTTTCGGTGCTGGACTTGATTGTGGAAGTTGCAAAGCCGACAACTAAAGAAAAAATTAACGAAGCGTTTGAAAAAGCGGCCAAAGAAAAGAATTTTAAAGGCATTTTGCGAATTGAAACGGAGCCATTAGTTTCTTCAGACTTTAAAGGCGATAGCCATTCATCCATTGTTGACCTCCAAGAAACGATGGTAAAAGATAATTTGGTAAAAGTGCTGGCCTGGTACGACAACGAATTTGGTTATAGTTGTAGACTTGCCGAATTCTGTGAATTCGTGGCAAGTCAACTATAGCCAAATTCGTAAAAAGGGGGTCGGGGAAATTGGGTATTTCCCCGTGAAGGAAAACAGCTTGCCGAAGGCAAGAGTTAGAAACCGTGGGTTTCTAAGGAGCTCGCCCCGCAGAGGGCGAGTGACAGAGTGGGGGTACAGTTGTCGGCTCGCCGAATTCGCGGAGTTTGTGGGAAAGAAATTATAATTTTTTAAAATTAGCGCCGACAAGCCCGCGGGCTTGTCGGCGCTTTGTTATTTATAGTATAATAAAGAAATTAAATTGCTAACCTACTTTGAATTACGAAATGCCCGTTTAAGAAGACTCTTTTTGTCTTTTCCCCAAATTTTGGCTATAAATTCGCTATAAATATTTTACGTAGCTTGCTACGTAAAATATTTCTATCAAATTTCTATCTCAAAATTTGGGGAAAATCCTAAAAAGGCATTTCGTAATTCAAAGTAACCTATGAAAAATATTTTGTGGTTTCGCGAACTTGGCATTGCCGACGTGCCCAAGGTGGGTGGCAAGAATGCTTCGTTGGGTGAGATGTATAATCACTTAACCCAAAAGGGTGTAGCCGTGCCCAATGGTTTTGCCACCACGGCTGATGCCTATTTTTATTTTTTGGATCAAACAGGCCTTACCAAACAAATTGAAGAAATTTTGCGTGATGTCAACGTCCACGATTTGCAAAGTTTACAAGAAAAGGGAAAGGCTGTCCGTCAGTTGATCATTGCGGCAGAATTACCTCAGGATTTGCAAAACGACATCATAGCCGCTTACCAGGAATTATCAGCATCGTATGACGCGGAAAATGTTGACGTTGCGGTGCGATCATCGGCCACTGCCGAAGATTTGCCCGGAGCCAGTTTTGCCGGCCAGCAGGAAACCTTTTTGAATATTTCGGGAGCGGATGGCGTGGTGGAAGCGGTCAAAAAATGCTACGCGTCGCTGTTTACGGATCGAGCCATTGCCTATCGCCAGGAAATGGGTTTTGGGCACACCAAGGTAGGCCTTTCAGCCGGCGTGCAAAAAATGGTGCGCAGCGATTTGGGTGCTTCGGGCGTGATGTTTTCCTGCGATACCGAATCGGGATTTGCCGATGTGGTTTTGATTAACGCCAGCTTGGGGCTTGGCGAAAACGTGGTGCTGGGGCGGGTGGAACCGGACCAATATTACGTTTTTGAAACGACGCTAAAAAAGGGGTTTAAGCCCATCATAGAAAAAAAGCTGGGGTCCAAATTGATTAAAATGATCTACACGGATAATCCCAAAAAGCCCACCAAAAATGTTAAAACTTCAGCAGAGGAACGTCAGCATTTTGTGTTGACCGACGATCATATTTTGCAACTAGCTAAGTGGTCAATGATTGTTGAAGATCACTACCAAAAACCCATGGACATGGAGTGGGCGTTTGATGGCCAGGAAAAAAAATTATATATTGTGCAGGCGCGGCCCGAAACGGTGCAGAGCAAAAAAAACCTGAACGTGCTGGAAGAGTATGTCATTGAAATTCCCGATTCCAAACTGCGCGTACCTAAAATACTGGCGCGGGGAATGTCGGTGGGAAATAAAATCGGCGCGGGCAAAGCCAATAAGATATTATCGGCCAAAGATATCAACAAATTTAAAAAGGGCCAGGTACTGGTGACGGGCATGACCGATCCTGATTGGGTGCCGGCTATGAAGCTGGCGTCGGCCATTGTTACCGACCAGGGCGGACGCACAGCCCACGCCGCCATTGTATCGCGCGAGCTGGGAATTCCCTGTATTGTCGGCGCGGGTAACGCCACAAAAACCTTAAAAACCGGCCAGGATATTACGGTGGATTGCGCCAATGGAGAACATGGTATTGTGTATGAAGGCATTGTCCCGTTTCAAATTCACAAAACCGATATTTCCAAAATCCAAAAACCCAAAACAAAAATCGCCATGAACTTGGCCGATCCCTCGCAGGCGTTTAATTTAAGTTTCATTCCCAATGATGGCGTGGGGCTGGCGCGCGAAGAATTTATCATTGCCAACACCATAAAAATCCATCCCAACGCGCTGATTGATTATCATAAACTTTCCGCCAAATTAAAAAAACAAATTGACGCGCTGTCGCTAGGCTACCAAGACAAAGAACAGTTTTACGTTGATAAGCTGGCCGAAGGCGTGGGAAAAATTGGCGCGGCCTTTTATCCCAAACAAGTTATTGTGCGATTTTCTGATTTTAAAACTAATGAGTACCGGGGCTTGGTTGGCGGCGAGCTTTACGAACCCGAAGAACAAAATCCGATGATCGGGTTTCGGGGCGCGTCACGCTATTATAATTCAAAATTCAAAGACGCCTTTATACTGGAATGCCAAGCCATCAAAAAAGTCCGCGAAGAATTTGGCATTGATAACGTGCAGGTAATGGTGCCCATGTGCCGAACGCCAGAAGAAGGTAGGAAGGTTTTGGAAATTATGAAAGTAGCCGGTTTGGAAAAAGGCCAAAATGGCTTGAAAGTATTTGTCATGTGCGAGGTGCCAAGCAATGTTATTTTAGCGAATGAATTTTTAGAAATTTTTGACGGATTTTCTATTGGATCCAACGACTTGACGCAACTGACCTTGGGCTTAGATCGCGACAATTCTGAAGTTGCCAGTGTTGCCAATGAAAAAAATGAAGCAGTTAAACTGTCCATCACCAAAGCCATAAAAGCCTGCCAGGAAGCCGGAAAATATTCAGGAATTTGCGGCGACGCCCCATCAACATTTCCAGAATTTGCTAAGTTTTTAGTTGATATCGGCATCGAATCTATGTCTTTATCGTCCGATGCAATAATAAAAACCATGATGGTTATTGTAGAGAAAGAAAAAAATTAATTTTAAATTTCAAATTGTAAATTGTAAATTCGTTATGTTCGATATTATCACTTTCGGATCAGCCACGCAGGATATTATTTTGACTCCCAAAAAGTTGACGGCTTTAAAATACCAAAAAGATACTTCTGGTCAAGAGGTTTGTTTCCCCATGGGTGGCAAGCTGGATCTTGATGACATGCAATTTAATTCGGGCGGAGGCGGCACCAACACCGCGGCCACGTTTGCCTTGCAAGGTTTTAAGACGGCTTTTTGCGGCGTGGTGGGGACCGATGTATCAGGAAAGGAAATCGCCAACGAATTAAAAGCGTTAAAAATTAACACGGGCTTTATCCGAAAAACTAGTGAAAAACGGACTAATCACTCTATTATTATTTTAAGCAGTTTGCCTTCGTCGGCGGCAGGCAAGCAGGACAGAACCATTTTGGCTTACCGTGGCGCGGCAGAGCTTATGGGCAAAAAAGATATTCCCTGGCAAAAATTGAAAACCCAATGGATGTACGTTGCGCCGCTATCGGGCTTATTGTGCGACACTTTTGAAGATATTGTGGATTTTGCCAAATCACAGGGCATAAAAATTGCCGTAAATCCCGGCCTGGCCCAGCTGTCTTTGCCCAATTTTGCAGAGCTTGCCCAAAAAATTGATGTGTTATTTTTAAACCAAGAAGAAGCCAGCTTTTTAACAAAAATTCCTTATGAAAAAGAGCAGGAAATTTTTGCCAAACTGGACCAAATGTGCCCGGGCGTAGCCGTAATGACCAAAGGCGGGGATGGGGTAGTAGTGTCTGATGGCAAACATATGTATTCGGCAAAGCCTTCTTATGACAGAAAAATTGTTGATACGACGGGCGCGGGCGACTCGTTTGCTTCAGGATTTTTATCGGATTTTATCAGGACTGGCGATATTGAAAAAGCCATTCAATTAGGAATGGCAAATTCGCAGGGCTGTCTGTCAAAAGTGGGAGCCAAAAACGGATTGTTGAAAAAAGGCCAGAAATTTGAAGCAGTTTTAGTAGAAAAAACCGAATGCGATAATAATGTTTGTTTGGTGAAATAAAAAAAGTTCCATTGGTGTTACCAGCGGAACTCTTGACCATTCTATCTGTCTCTTTTTTTTGACCAATGCAGTAATCGTAATCCTGTGTACCACATTGCGCATCCTAAAATAAGCAGACCGAAGCCGAGGAGAAACCAAAATCCTTTGTCTTCTCTTGGAGAATCTCGAGTGGCTCCGAAGCACGTGAACCCTCCAAAAACAAGAAACATTCCAACTGCAGTAAGAAAACTTTGGGTAATTTCCTTCATTTAAACCACCTCTTTTGGGATCAGAATTGTCAAATTGCAACACAATTTAATGTTACACTTTTAAAAGATAAATACAATGAAACCATTAAAATACTATTTTCAAAAAGCTCAGAAGGAAAAATTTGCTATTGGGCAATTCAATTTTTCGGATTTTTCGCAGGTTCGGGGGATTGTGGCGGCTGCGAAAAATTTGAAAGCACCGATTATTTTGGGAACTTCCGAAGGGGAAAGCAAATTTGTGGGATTGCAAGAGGCCGTGGCAATGAGAGATGTGTTGCGGAAAAAAACAGGCCTGCCGTTTTTTTTAAATTTGGATCATGGAAAATCTTTTTCTGCCAAAGGCGGATCCGCCTCTGGCGGAGAGTATTCCTATATTAAAGAAGCTATGTTGGCGGGATATGATATGGTTCACTTTGACGGATCAAAACTGCCGTTGGAAGAAAATATTAAAATTTCAAAGCAGGTTGTGGCTTTTGCAAAGTGGCGGGGCGTTTTAGTTGAAGGTGAAGTGGGCAGGATTGGCACCGACGCTTCAAAGGTGTATCAGGAAAAGTTTGAAATTAAAGAAGGGGATTTGACAAAACCGGAAGACGCGGCTCATTATTTAACAAAAGCGAAAGTGGATTTGCTGGCGGTGAGTATCGGCACGTTTCATGGCATGGATGTTACAGGAATTTCTCCCAACTTAAAATTAGACAGGTTGCAAGCAATTTCCAGCTTAGTGCACATTCCCTTGGTGTTGCATGGCGGATCGGGAACGCCGGAAGGCGACATTAAAAAAGCCATTGCGCTGGGAATTTGCAAAATTAACATCAATACCGAAACGCGCCTGGCCTTTGCTAATGCCTTGAAAAAATCGCTGGAAAGCGGAGAAATCACTCCCTATAAATATCTTGTTGACCCCATCAGCGCGGTGCAAGCGGTTATTGAGGAAAAAATTAGGCTGTTTGGAAGCGCAAACAAAATGTAGGAGTAGTCACGAATATACAAATACTCCCAAATATACAAATCTTACAAATATACGAATGTGCTGGATTGCCACGCTGCGGCTCGCAATGACGACGGCAAGATTTGTATATTAGTAAAATTTGTATATTATTTTAGATTTGTATATTCGTGATTACTCCAATAACTATTTACAAATTAAGAATAATAGAGTAAGATTCTTTTATGATTTCATTGAACGCAACTATCAGAAATAGTTTTGGCAAAAAGACCAGGACACTCAAAAACCAGGGGAAAATTCCCGCGGTGGTTTATGGTCCGGGAGAAAAGAATGTGTCACTGGAAGTTGACGAAAAAGAATTTAAAAAAGTATTTAAAATGGCAGGCGAAAGCTCGTTAGTTGAACTGCAGATTGCCGCCTCATCTGATGATGAGGCGAGCCTCGCCCCAAAGATGGGGCGGGATAAAGAAAAAAAGCCGGTGCTGGTGCACGAAATCCAGAAAGATCCGGTATCGGGAAAGCTCATCCACATTGATTTTTACCAGGCCGATTTGAAAGAAGAAGTAGAAGTTGCCATTCCACTGGTGTTTGAAGGCACGGCTCCGGCCGAAAAAGATTTGGGTGGAACCTTGAATAAAAACATGCTGGAGCTTGAAGTAAAAGCCCTGCCCATGAATCTGCCCCATGAAATTAAAGTGGATATTAGCGGTTTGAAAACTTTTGAAGACCACATCTGCGTTAAGGATTTGGCATTGCCCAAAGACGTAAAAGTATTGAAAAATCCCGATGAAATTGTGGCGCAGGTATTGGCTCCGCAAAAAGTGGAAGAAGAACTGGCTGCCGAAATCACCGAAAACGTGGAAGATGTTGAGAAAATAGAAAAGGAAAAGAAAGAAGAAGTGGTCATCGAACCTATTGATGAAAAATAATTCTACTGCATATTGAAGCTTTTGGTTAAAAATTCCCAAAAGTTTCGCGGCTTATCATTTTTACTGATAAACCTTGTCACTTTTTGAAATTTTTAACTTCAAAAGCTTCAATCTTCGCTACGAATCTTTTTCATCAATAGGTTCGTTGAAGAACCAAAAGAAGAGAAAAAGTAATTCAAAGTTATTGAAGCGTTATGACGTCAAAAAGAGCCCTTTACAGGGCTTTTTGTTTTTGGTACAAAAAAGGTATGCGACGCTATATTATTTTCTTATCAGTGCTATTGGCTATCTTGCCTGGTTTTGTAGTCGCCGACGATTTGTCGGCCATCTGCCAGCAGATTTCGCAGTCCGACAATAGCTGTCAGAATTTAAGCGCCGCGGATTGTCGCGCCACATTGGAAAAATGCGCGGTTTACTATGATCAGCAGAGCGCCCAGATTGCCCAAGACATCACTAAAACCGCCCAGCAAAAAAATACTTTGCAATCAAAAATAGGTTCATTGAAGAAAAAAATTACCGGCTTGGAATACCAAATTGTTCAGGGCACGCTGATGGTAAAAGATTTGACCGGACAGATTAGCGACATCCAGGTATCTATTGATAAAACATCGCTTAATATTGAAAACTCCCAGCGCCAGATTGCCACTATTTTGCGGGCGGTGGCACAGGAAGACAAAAAGCCGTCGGTGCAAATTTTGATAGAAGGCAATTTGTCGGATTATTTTGGCAATGTGGCTTACTTGGAGACCCTCAATTCAAAAGTTTCAACGTTGCTGGATAGTACCAAAAACTTAAAGTCTTATCTTGATGCCCAGAAAGCCAAGCAGGAACAAGAAAAGGGCCAGCTGCAGCAAACCATAAAAATCCAGAGTCTGCAAAAAGCCGAGCAACTGCAAACCAAGCAACAACAAGAAGGCTATTTAAAATTGACCGAAGCCCAGTACCAGCAGCAGGTCCAAGATAAGGCGGACGCAGACAAAAAAGCAGCGGCTATCAAGTCACGAATTTTTGATTTGTTGGGAGTGGCTAACGCGCCAAATTTCGGACAAGCCGTAGAAATTGCCAAGTACGTGTCGGGGATTACCGGCGTGCGCGCGGCGTTTGTTTTGGCTATTTTGACGCAGGAATCTAACCTTGGTAAAAACGTGGGTCAGTGCTATCTTACTAACAAACCCAATCTTGGTGACGGAGTTAAAATAAAAACAGGAGCTTATTCACCAAGAACAATGAACGTTAAAAGTATACCGGTTTTTTTGAATATTATTAATCAAATCAATGCTGGTAAGGGCTTGGCGCGCGACCCTTATAGTACGCCCGTCTCGTGTGTTATTTGGTATGGTAATGAACCCGTTGGTACGGGAGGGGCTATGGGCCCCAGTCAATTTGAGCCACGAACATGGGCTGCTGGATACGGGCAGAGGGTGACGAATATTACTGGGAAAATTGCAGATCCTTGGGATATTCGCGATGCGTTCTTGGCAACAGGACTTTTGTTGCGCGACAATGGGGGAGTGACTAACGAATTTAATGCCGCCATGAAATACTACTGCGGAGGGGGTTGCACACGCTATGATCGGTTTTATGGAAATTCGGTTATCAGGATTGCTAATCAGTACGAGGCGGATATCAAGGCGATTGGCGGGTAGGTGACGAATTCACCCTGTTAAATAATTTCGCTTTGGCGAAATTAGCCATCAGGCTATTTAACAGGGTAAACACGAATTGACGAGCGAATGAACACGAATCACGAATGGAAAAAGCGGCGGGATTTTTACAGAAATCCTGCCGCTTTTTATTATGCGACATTGACATAATTGCTAATAAAGATGTATAAGTAACTTGTTTGTTCCTTGATTTTTATTCATCATTGAGGAGGTTTCCATGTCGGCCGAAACTAAGGAAAATCCGGATCAGGAAATCGCAAATTCAATCGTCAGCCAAATCTTGTACATCAAGGATCCTCGCACAGGTTTGCACTTTGTATTTTACGATCACAGATTAACCTGCATACCAGAGTCTGTGATTCCCAGAGAGCTGCTAATCGTAGCTAATGTGGACAACATCAAAAAGTCGCCCGAAAAAGGGGGTTGATTATGAAGTGGAAACGTTGCGGTGGTTACGAATGCGAACGCGGGCCAATCGGTTACACTGGCTGGATTCGTCGCGTTGACGGCCGATGCTATGATGGTCGCTGGCCTGAATGGAACGTCCGCACGGGCCAACAAAGGCATTCTTATGTCTAAGGCGTCCAAGGCACCCAAGAATGCCCAAGCCCTGTACTGAAAGGTTCAGGGCTTTTTTATTTGCACAAAAAATCCACAGATTACTGCGGGTTTTTTTGATTTTGTTCCTCCTTGTACTTTTTGAACGCCTTGAAAATCGGTTCCATGTTTCCTTCAACAATGTCTTCCAAGTTGTGCCAACTTTTACCAATTCTATGGTCGGTGATTCTATTTTGCGGATAATTATAGGTTCGGGTTTTTTCCGCTCGTTTGGCCCAGCCAATCTGGTCTCGGCGGGCTTGGGTTAATTTAGACATGTCGGCTTCTTCTTGCGCCAGCTTCAATCGCGCAGCTAACAGTGACATGGCGTTTTCCTTGTTTTGCAGTTGGCTACGCTCGGTTTGACTGGTTACCACCAGGCCCGATGGCTTGTGGGTGATGCGGATGGCTGATTCGGTTTTGTTGACGTACTGTCCACCAGCGCCGGAAGATCGATACGTATCAATGCGCAAATCATTGGGATTAATAGTAATATCCATTTTTTGCGGCTTTTCTAACACGGCAATGCTGATGGTGGACGTGTGCACGCGCCCTTGTTTTTCGGTTTTGGGAATTCGCTGGACTCGATGCACGCCGCTTTCATATTGCATTTGGTCATAGGCGCCCGGACCCGATAATTCAAAAATAATTTCTTTATAGCCGCCAATATCTGACTGGTTTGAATCAATGACTTTCTGTCCCCAGCCTTGCGATTGCGCGTATTTTGAATACATCCGGTAAAGGTCGCGAGCAAAAAGGCCGGCCTCGTCGCCGCCCGTCCCCGCACGGATTTCGATTATCACAGATTGTTTACCCTGAGCCGTTTCGAAGGGTTTCTCTTGATTTTCCATTGAAGTAGTGTAGCATAAAAGTTGCGTTTTGGAAACCACCTCTCGGCTTATCAAGGAGATTGTCATGAGTATGGGAGTTTTTGGTCCGTTTGTTGCGCCCGGTGACACAGTCAGGTGTCCTCATTGCAACAAGGAACAAAAAGTCAAAGATCTTTTGAAGAAAAGTCCTGGCAGTAACACACCGCCTTACTATGTGTGCGCATGCAATCCAGAAGAAGTGATTGTCGCCGACCCTGGTGATGGCCGCATTCAAATCTTTCAGGAATTGGCGCACTGTCTTGTTTCTGCCAAACCCTCTATTTAGATGTTCTTTGACAAGGAGACTGCGCGATGCCAAGCAGACAAGCGAGAAAGTTGCTGTTTTTCAAATGGCTACGGCTACTGCGCCGTCGGCGACGCCGGCGGAATTCAGCAAAAATGCCGATGATCAATATCGTCAACCTCGATCCAAGAAACGCGATTTTGGTTGAATTGCAGGCCTGCCAAAACTTGAACCGAAAAAAGGATCCAGTAATTTCCAAGATTTTTAACCTGGATCCACGGAATTTTGTCAGGTGTCTGGTGCGATCTTGCCAGTTTAACCACCGGCTATGGTTGGCGGCCCGCAAATATAAGGCTTCTCAAAGAGCAGAAAGGAGTGCTCATGGCAAAAGTCGCAAGAAATGAAAAGATGCGACTGTACTGTTCGCTGGGCGACTTGATTAGGTGCACCGATTGCAAGAAAGTTTGCAGGGTAGGCGATTTGCTTGCCGTCAACGGTTTCACTATTCCTAAAAACGATGGGACCGGCCAGGTTTGGCAGCAAATCCTTTACTTTTGTCCGTGCGACAAGGTGCATCCCAAAGCTTATGATCCGGGCAAAGGTAGGCTTGTGGTCACCTACCTTGGCCATTGCGAGCTCATGAAACGCTAAGAAGTGAGGGCAACTGCGCGGTGCGGTTGCCATTTTTTTTGCGCTGCCGCGCGCAGCAGCGCGCGGTGGGCTTGACCCGCAATGCAAACCTTGCTAATATGTTAATTATCCATTAAGATAATAAGGAACTACGTATTCGCAATTTTGTAGATTAGCATAAGATTCGTAGATTTGCATTACCATTATCATGAAACAAGATATTCACCCAACCTACTATCCCAAAGCTTCCGTAAAGTGTGCCTGCGGCAACACGTTTTTTGTTGGCTCAACCAAAGAATTTATAGAAACTGAAATTTGCGCCAAGTGCCATCCGTTTTATACCAAGAAAGAAAAGGTGCTGGACACCCTGGGTAGGGTGCAGAAGTTTAAAGATAAGTTGGCAAAGGTGCAACCTAAGAAGGCTAAGAAAGTAAGGGCGAAGAAAGAAGTAAAAACGATATAAAATAGATATTAACCGATATTACGGATATTCATAGATATTAGAAAATATCGCGCGCTCGAGCGCGCTTATATCTATCAATATCATTCGCTTTAGCGAATATGTATCAAAGTGTATGACCGAAGAAACAAAATTAGACAAAAAAGATGCCATACTGAATATTGATGACATGCAGGTTGCGGGCCTCCACTTTGGCCATCGGGTTTCGCGCTTGCATCCAAAAATGAAACCGTACGTCAGCGGCATTAAAAATAATGTCCATATTATTGATTTAGAAAAAACTTCAAAAGATTTTGAAAAGGCTTTGGCCTTCATTGCCAAACTTGCCGCCGAAGGAAAAACCATGCTGTTTGTTGGTACCAAAATTCAAATGAAGCAGTATGTCAAAGAGCACGCAGAGGCTTCCGGTATGCCGTATGTTATTGAACGATGGCTTGGCGGAACCTTTACTAATTTTGAAACCATCTTAAAACGGGTGCAATATTTTAAGGAACTGGAAAGCAAAAAAGCCACCGGTGAACTGGAAAAATACACCAAAAAAGAACGCAGCTTGTTTGATAAAGAATTGGAAATTTTGCGCAAGAAATTCGAAGGCATAAAAAACATGTCAAAATTGCCCGAAGCCGTCCTGATCCTGGACATTAAAAAAGACCTGACCTGCGCCCGCGAAGCCAGGCGAAAGGGGATTGCCATCATCGGCGTGGTGGACACCAATATTGACCCAACGCTAGCTGATTACGCGATTCCGGCAAACGACGATGCTATTTCGTCGGTAAGGTATATACTGGAAAAAATCTCGGAAACCATTTCAAACGCGAAATCCTAAATTCTAAATTCTAAATAAATTCTAAATCATAAATCCTAAAACGTGTTTGTGGTTTAAAATTTAGAGTTTGTAATTTGTTTAGGATTTAGAGTTTAGAATTTAGAGTTTTAGAATCATGATTACCATAGAACAAATAAAAGAGTTAAGAGATACGACGGGCGTCTCGCCGGTGGAAATTAAAAAGGCACTGGCAGAAGCTAACGGAGATATTGAAAAAGCAAAAGAATTATTGCGAGTTTGGGGAAAAAGCGTTGCCAGCAAAAAAACCGCAAAAGAAGCCACCCAAGGCGTCATTGATTATTACTTGCATCCGAATTTAAAAACCGGCGTATTGCTGGACATCCGCTGTGAAACCGATTTTGTGGCCGCCTCGCCCGAATTTAAAAACTTGGCCCATGAAATTTGTCTGCAAATCGCGGCGGCCAAGCCCCTGTTTGTATCGGAAGAGCAAATTCCTGAAGCATTTTTGGACGGCGAATTGAAAATATACCAAGAGCAAACTGCCAATTCCGGGAAGCCAGAAAGTATTGTGCGACAAATCATTGATGGAAAATTAAAAAAATACAAAGAATCAGTTTCTCTGCTAAGCCAGTCCTGGATAAAAGACGATTCCAAAACTATTAAAAATTTAGTAGAAGACACCGTAGCTAAAGTAGGAGAGAATATTGAAATAAAAAAATTCGCGTGCTACCAAATATGAACGTCGTGCAATAAAAAACCCGGATATTCCAACCCGGGTTCCTGGAGACTTAGATGCTGCATTCAAACTTCGGCCTGCGCAAGATGCTTAGCGATTTTTCGGGAAAAGTAACTTGCGCTTTAATAATAGTTAGCGCACCTCCCGAAGCCTCAACTTCTTTCAATACACTCGATAGCAAACTTACGAAGATGTGGCAAAATAGCCGGTGCTCTGTAGGCAAAAGGTAAAGATCGAAACCATCCTTTTGGAGTTCTATGGTGTAAGCCTTGGGGATGACTTCCGGATCTTGCATCGCGAACTGAAGTTGGGCGCCCTTATCAAATTGGTCGGGGAAGATAATCCCCAGCCTATACCTAAACCGAGCATCGTTGATAGTGATTTCGCCCTTGATGGCGCATTTTCCGCGATCTTCATCTTGCATCGACAACTTGATTGAGGCCATCGTTTTCTCCTTGTAAAGAGCCGTGTTATGTGTACCAAACATGGCCACGCTAAGCGTGGCTAAACCCCGCTGAGCGGGGTGGCAAATAACAATTAATATGGTAGTATAAGTGCTACTACTTTGTCAATAATTTTTATGGCAGAATTTATCGCTTTTATCATTTTTGTTGTATCTTCGCTGGGCGTTGTTTTGATGTTGTATAAAAAAGTCCCCGCGGTGGCACAGTTGCCCAAGCAAGGTAGCCACGGTTTTGAAAGCAAGCTGCTTGCCAAGGTGAAAAATAAAATCCAGCATCATCATTTTCATCTGTTTGAAAAACAGATGCTGTTGCACAGAATCTTGTCTTGGGTCAAAGTGTGGACGCTGAAAATAGAAACAAAAATTGACCACTTGTTGCACGGCATTCGCAAAAAAGCGCAGGAGTTGGATAAGAAGGTAAAGAATAAGAAATAAAACCTGCCGGTATAGCTCAGCGGTAGAGCAGCTGTTTTGTAAACAGCAGGCCGTCGGGTTCAAATCCCACTACCGGCTCATTGTGCGACAGATTTGAAAGTTGTTATCTGAGTCGGTATGCCTATTGACATTGGTTTTATTTGGAATAGAATGGACAACGTAGTAAATAACATTAAAACTTAATCACAATTCACCCAGTTAAATAATTTCGCTTTGCGAAATTAGCCCTTCAGGCTATTTAACAGGGCAAGAACATATTTTCTAAAACTTAGTTAGTTTTTAAAAATATCCGCGAACATTTTGAAACGCTTCAAAATGTTCGCGGGTGTTTTTTTCCCTTGCCCGCCATAGTTTTCTTGACGGCGGGAGAAGGATCAGCACGGCAAGTAGTTTGAAAAATAACCTACTGCTTATTCTCACGAATAAGTAATGGTAAATATAGTATCCCGATTCATAAAACCAATGATGTCGGGGAAACTTTCAAGTTGAGCGAGAGACTTCCTGCAAAGTAAACTTTTTTACGAAAATTGAAGATTTTGAGATAAAAATTTGATAGAATTTTCCAGACTATCCGTAGGGTAATCTGGAAAATTATTGCAAATTTTTAGCCAAAATATGCAATTTGCAGTAAAAGCTTATTTTGCAGGGAGTCTCAAAAGCTTAATTTGAATTCTTAAAGTTGTTTCGAATAAGTCAGCCAGTACTTTAACTGGCAAT
>CAZREI010000009.1:0-42477 GCA_964599285.1 uncultured Candidatus Saccharibacteria bacterium
AGTGACAAAACATATGTTTGAATTATTCTAATTGTTCTAATTAACCTAATTATTCTAAAGAATGTCTAAAAACGTGAATGCCTAATTTCTAAAACGGTTTGGGGATTTTGACATTTTTGCATTGGGATTTGATTAGGTCAATTAGGATAATTAGGTTAATTAGAATAATTTAAAAGGGTATTTCCGACACGTCTATTTCTTCTGAATTTCCTTGCGGTTCCTGCGCTGGTGCTGTTGGTGGTGGCGTATCATTGCTGGCAAACGAAGCTGGTGGCGTATAATTTTCTTCTATAATGGGGATTTCTTCTGCTTTTGGCTGATTGGATTCCGGTGCTTGGTATGCCGGCCGCGCGCCTTGCATTCCTGTCCCTGTTGGCCTTGGCCCCAACTGCAAACCTTCGGCAATGATTTCTGTTTTATATTTTTTAACTCCGTCGTTTCCTTGCCAACTGCTGGTTCTGATTCTTCCTTCAATGAGGATGAGCGACCCTTTGGTCACGTATTTTGAAATAGTATCGGCCATTTTTCCAAAAGCCACAATGTTGTGAAATTCCGCATCTTGTTTTTTCTGGCCTTGGGCGTCCGTGTAAAACCGATTGGTGGCAATTCCGAAGTTAACCACCGGCTGGCCGCTGGGCATAGCCCGGGTTTCCGGGTCGCGGGTGACATTGCCAAGAATGAAAGCCTTATTGAGGTTCATAATTCTAAAATTATTCTAATTATTCTAATTGCTCTAATTGTTCTAAATAAATCCCAAACCGTGAATGCCTAATTTCTAAAACAGTTCGGGAATTTTGACATTTTTGCATTAGGATTTGATTAGGTCAATTAGAATAATTAGGTTAATTAGATCAATTATTCACTTAGAATTTCGTCCAGTTTTTTTTCAATATCTCCCAGTTCCACTTTTCCTTCTTTTTTTGTTTTTAGGTGGCTTTCTTGGGTTTTGGTGGCGCCAATGTCTAATCCGGCCAGCGGTTTTCTGGTCCGCTTCTTTTTCATTTCCTTAATCGGTTTTTTGTACAAAATCACGTGGCGCAGGATTCGGATGTCTTTTTGCAATTTTTCTTTGAGCGGTTTGACTTCTTTTTCTTCTAGTTGGAATTCCAGGGTTACAAAATATCCGGAACTTTGTTTTTTAATGGGATAAGCCAGGCTTTGGGGAACCGTTTTTTCTGATTTTAGGATAACGCCGCCTTTTTCTTGCACAAAAACTTCAAGCTCTTTTTTAAGATTTTCCGCTTCTTCGGATTTTAATCCCGACGATATGATATAGGTCAGTTCGTATGCTTTCATGGTTTGTAGTGTAGCAAACTAATATTAAAAAAGCAAGATTTTAGCCGCCGCGCCCACGGGCGCGGCGGCTCCGTATCTTGATTCGCATGGGCATATTCGCATACCCAAGTTTATTCGGATGGGCGCATTCGGATAATGTCCCGCCAGCAGGCGGGACTTTGCGCTATTCGCATGCTGCTATTGGCATGCCAAAAAAAGGCCAGGTTTGGGTTGGCCAAATCTGGCATGGGAAAGGTTAGGCTACATTGAGCAGTTTCAAGGTCAGGAATGCCGCATCGTCCAAGCATCCGTAATTTGCTCCGGCAGCCATAAGCTCCTTGATATGACTTCCGTCTTGCGAAAATACGATGATAGGACCACCAAAACGCTCTCGCATTCTGCTAACCAACGGCGCAGCATCGGAAATATCGCTGTTGATGCAAGGAGTTACGATAATGGCATTGATTTGCATGCAATCAACGAATTGTTCTTCGGCTTCTTCCAAGGAATAGGCGTGGATTACATCCAGTTTTCCAGCAAACTGGATGTCGCAAGAATCATGAAAGGGCCGATTAGACTTAGAGCCTACTACCAATACTGTCTTCATTGGCGATCTCCCTGATGTAAGGTGCGTAGAGTCCAGACGCATTGCCTGGATATCAATATCAATTTACTACAATCAATAAAAAAGTCAATATTTGATTCCGTATCCGTTGTGTTACAATAATTTCATGCTCAACAAATCTATTTTTAAATCTTACGATGTGCGGGGGATTTATCCTGGTGAATTAAACGAAGAAGCCGCTTTTGCCATTGGGCAGGCTTTTGTAAAACATACGGGAGCTAAAAATGTTGTAGTGGGTTTTGATGCGCGATTATCGTCGCCGGCACTGTTTGAATTTTTGACAAAAGGGCTTGCCGCAACGGGCGCCAAAGTTACCAGTATTGGCCAAACGCCAACCGAAGGCTTGTACTTTGCCGTGGGAAATTACGACTTTGACGCGGGAATTATGATAACCGCCAGCCACAACCCCAAAGAATACAACGGGTTTAAGATGATAAAGAAACAGGGAAACGATCTTACTATTGTGCGAGGATTGGATTTATTGCCATTCATAGAAAGCAATCCAATCGTCATTGCGAACGAAGTGAAGCAATCTCAAAAAGACATTATAAAAGATTATGCAAAATACATTTTTAACCTTTTTGACGTTACTGCCATTAAAAAGTGTAAGGTGGTTATTGACGCGTCAAATGGTGTGATGGGAAATGTGCTTTCAAAAATTGCATTACCTGTTGAAGTTGTCCCATTAAACTTTGAACCTGACGGAAATTTTCCTAACCATGCTCCAAACCCTCTGGAACCCGGTTCTTCGGACCAGATTAAAGAAGCGATTAAAAAACAGGGAGCCGATTTCGGTTTTATGTTTGACGCTGACGCTGATAGGATATTTTTAGTAAATGAAATGGGTCAAATGGTTCCGGCGGATACAGTCCTGATTTTATTGGCAAAATATTTTTTGAAAAAAAATCCCGGAGCAGGCATTGCCTATAACGCCATTTGCTCAAAAGCGGTGCCGGAATTTGTGAAAAAATGGGGAGGTGTTCCGGTGCGTACGCAAGTTGGCGCGGTAAATGTCAGGGATGGTTTATTAAAAAACAACGGTGTAATGGGCGGGGAAGTATCGGCTCACTATTGTTTCAGAGATTATTTTTATATGGATTCCGGGTTGATGGCGCTTTTGGCAATGCTTTTGATTATATCAGAAGATGGCCGGAAAGTTTCCGAAATAATCAAAGAAATTTCTCCCTATTTTAAAACGGATGCTAATTTTCAAGTTACCGATAAAGAGGGAATGTTGCAAAAAATAAAAGAAAAATATGCCGATGGCAAGCAGGATTTTTTGGATGGAGTTACGGTGGAGTATAAGGATTGGTGGTTTAATGTCAGGCCATCAAACACTGAGCCGCTGTTGCGACTCACTATTGAGGCAGATACCCAGAATGTACTAAGTCAAAAGAAGGAAGAATTGAGTGAATTTATTAGTAAATCTTAACCATATGGATATTGCATTAACCAAGAACGTAGCCATATCTGCGGCAAAAGAAGCTGGGAAGCTACTGAACAATAATTTCCAGAAGCCAAAAGAAATGTCTTTTAAAGGCAAGAGTGATATTGTGACAAAAGTAGATTTAGAATCTGAAAAAATTATTTTAGACTTAATTAGATCGCACTTCCCCGATCACGCTATTTTGTCAGAAGAAGCCGGATTTACTGGGAGTGATACTGCAAAGTATATGTGGATTGTAGATCCTTTAGACGGAACTATGAATTACTACTATGGAATGAATCCGTACAGGGTAGGAATATGCTTACTGGAAGACAAACAGCCAATTCTTAATGTGCTATATAATCCGACTAAAGAGGAAATATATGTTGCCCAAAAAGGCGAAGGAGCGTTTTTAAATGACAAAAAAATTACGGTAAGCGACAACGCCGATCTTAAAAATTCTATCATAATGACCCATCTTTCTTCGAAAAAAGATGTAAGAGCAAGGACGATATCGGTATTAGATAATATATTTTCTGAAAGTATGCATATAAGGATGTTTGGCAGTGGACTTGCGGCATTAAGCTACATTGCCAGCGGGAAATTTGATGTATTTTTTAATGTTTTGCAAAAACCTTGGGATATTTTACCAGGAGCTTTGCTTATTGAAGAAGCGGGCGGAAAAATTACCGATATTAAAGGAGGAAAAATTACCCACGAATCAACTTCTGTCTTGGCAACTAACGGGAGGGTTCATAATCAGATGCTAAAATTATTAGAGAAAATATAGGGTTTACCTATATCCATGATATTTTTTCAAGCTGTCATTTTTTTATTGGGGCTTGCCATTGGCAGTTTTTTGAATGTGGTGATTTATCGGTTGGAAAAGGGTGAAAGTTTTGCCAAAGGCAGGTCTTATTGTCCGCATTGCAGGCATCAATTAAGCTGGCTGGATTTGGTTCCGGTGGCCAGTTTTTTATTTTTAGGAGGCAAATGCCGATATTGCAAGGCAAACATTTCCTGGCAGTATCCGATGGTAGAACTTGCGACAGGCTTGGTATTCCTTTTAATTTTTAATTTTATAAATAATGCTTCAATTTTTAATGTCATAAACTTTGTGTTTTTGCTCTATATCGCCAGCGTTTTCATCATTATTTTTGTTTACGATCTAAAATTTTATCTAATACCGGACAGCGTCTTGTTTCCGGCAATCATTATCACGTTCATCTGGCGCCTTTTTGCAATTACTGCTTTGCCAAATTATCTTTTGGCGGCGTTAATCGCAGCCGGATTTTTTTTATTCATTTTTTTGATATCAAAAGGAAAATGGATGGGCTTTGGTGACGTCAAGCTGGCTATTTTGCTGGGACTTTTGCTGGGCTTCCCCAATATTTTAGCAGGCTTGTTTTTATCTTTTTTGTTTGGTGCTATAATAGGAACAGGATTGATTTTTTTGAAAAAAAAGGGAATGAAAAGCGAAATGCCCTTTGCCCCCTTTTTAATTTTAGGAACCTTCGTAGCCTTGCTTTGGGGCAACCAGATCATTGCCTGGTACTTGCATTTTTTAATTTTGTAATTAAAGGGGCGTCGTCATTGCGAGGAACTTTGCTTGCAAAGCGACGTGGCAATCCATCATGCACTCAATAAAGATTGCTTCGGTGTGCCTCGCAATGACGAAAGGACTAAATGAATAAATTTCAAATTTCAAATTCTCAACAAGGGTACACCCTTGTTGAGTTACTGGTGGTCGTTGCCATTATTGTCGCCCTTACCGCGGTGGTGCTTTCCAATTTCCCCCAAGCCAAACTGCAATTTTCCCTCGGGCGCGTTGCCTATAAATTCCAGCAGGACGGAAGGCGAGCCGAAGAGCTCGCGCTGTCATCAACGCAGTTTACCGATTCGGCCGGTCCGCATTCTATAGCAGGTTACGGCATTTACGTTGACCAGGCAAATCCAAAGCAATATATTATCTATGCCGACAGCGTCCCGGGCAACCATCACTATGATCCGGGCGCCGATTACATTGTGGAAACCGTTGATTTTGGCACCACCGAACCGGGAATTGTCATGCAGCAATTTAATAATGTTGTCGGTACCACCCTAAGCGTTAATTTCGCTCCGCCCAATCCCGTTACCACCATCACTCCGACATCAAGCAGTGTGGATGTTGTTTTCGCCCAAGAATCTGACACGTCCAAAACCAAAACCGTTTCTATAAATTCGGTCGGTCTTATAGAAGTGAAGTAACGAATTTGAAATTTACAATTTGAAATTTGAAATCAAAAAGTGAATGTTTCAATATTTCAATTTGAAAACCGTAACGTCGCGTTTTAATCATTTCAAATTCACTTTTTTCAAATTGATTTCAAATTTCAAATTTCAAATTTCAAATTCCCGCGGTGCTGGCTTCACCATCAGTGAACTGATCATCTCCATCGCCCTGCTTTCGTTTGGCGTGGTGCTTATTTACGGATCTTTTTATACCATTGCCAATGTCACCTATGACCATTCTTCGCGCTTTGTTGCTTCGTACTTGGCCAAAGAAGGATTGGAAGTTATCAAAAACATCCGCGACACCAATTCCTTAAACGGTTTGCCTTGGTCCACTGGTCTTGTCCAAGGCCCGTGTGATAGCAGTGTTGCCAGCAATGCCAGTTGCCAGGTGGATTACCAAACTCAAACCTATGACCAGATTAAGCCGTATGCCGATACTTACTTGGGATTAAACGATGATGGTTTTTATAGTTACGATAGCGGCGCCACCCCTACCATTTTTAAGCGCCAAATTACCATAGCGCCCGTGCCGGGGACCACCGATACCTTCAAAGTTACCGCAACTATTACCTGGACATATCGCCAAACTCCATTTACTTTTGCTGCCGCCGAATATTTGTATAATTGGCACTAAACGACAATTGACCATTGACCATTGACATGTGACCAAAAAAACTCGGCATGTCATTGGCTACATATTCATTGTCAAAAGTTTGATGTTCTCACGGGTCAAATGTCAATTGTCAAATGTCAATTGTCGCCAAAAAGGGTTCTCATTGATAGAACTAGTAGTAGTGCTGGCCGTGTTTATTGTCATCATTACTGCTACCATTAATATTTTCATTACCGTGGTCAAGGAACAAAAGCGGGTGCTGGAAGGCCAGGAACTGTTAAGCCAAACAAGTTACGCAGAAGAATATATGGCCAAGGCCCTGGGCGCGGCGGTCAAAGATACGGATGGAACCTGCGTTTGTCCGCCAGGTGATGTGTGTGCTTCAGGTAATGTATACGCGCTGACCCACTGCCCCAACGGAACCCTGGAACCTTGCCAAGGGATAACATTTATTAACTCGCTGGACAACAACGCTTGCCAAGAATTTTTCCTGGATTATTCTGCAAACCCCACTCATCCGCGCTTGCAGGAACGCAAAAATCATGGCACGCCCCAAGATATCCTGTCAGAAAAATTTATTATCAAATCCGGAAAGTTTGTCCTTGATGGAAATAAAACTTTGCATGTGGCCTCGGCCGATGATTTGAACCAGCCCAAAGTCACGATGTTGTTAGATATTTTGACCGCGTCAAACCAATCGGAAAAAGTAATTCAAAACACAGTTTCACAAACCAGCTCCAATAGATAATTGCTACGAAATACGAATTTTTTACGAATATACGAAAACAAACGCAACGTTAGTTCGTATATTGGTACTAAATTCGTATTTCGTAGCCAAATAATGAATAGTCAAAAAGGCGTTTCAATCATCATCATCTTTTTTGTCATGGTAATTTTGCTTGCCGTTGTTATGGGTTTGGTTTTGATTGTTGCCAATATGGTACATTCAGCTCGCGATGTGGAGAACGCCGCTCTTGCCCAGTTTGTTGCCCAAGACGGCGTGGAAAAAGCATTATTAAATGGAGAGCCTCGCCCATCAGGATTTTGCACTACGTTTTGTACGACATGCAAAACCGATATTAATGATCCAAATGGCGACCCGGCCACTCATTGCAATAACTGCGCGATTACTAACAACAGTTCCGCCGGCTGCCAGGTTTCTTTTCAAACCACCTATGCCAATGGTGCTTTGCAGTCGGTGACGGCATTAGTTCAGCCGCGATCAAATTTTGTAACCAGAGTTAGTGACACAGAAGTTACGATTGCTTCGAAAGCAGTGGTTAACAAGGTTACGCGGCAAGCAAACTATGTAAAAATATATCCGTTTTCACAATGACATTTCCAAAAAATTATTTTTCCAAAAAACAAAAGGGATTTACCATTCTTGAACTGATTGTTGCTATCGCGGTTTTGTCCTTTGGTGTAGTGTTGGTGTACGGCTCTTTTTATTCGGTTTCCACTGCTACCCAAAGCATTTCTTCAAAACTGATCGCGTCCAACTTGGCCGAAGAAGGCGTGGAGATTATCAGGAACTTGCGCAACAGCAATTTTATCAGCCCAAGTTGGCAGGAAATCCAATTAACTCCGGGTGTTAATACGAGCTGGCAGGCAATGGCTTCCAGCTCTGACGGTACGCACTTAGTAGTAGGAGGAAATCCAGGGCGCCTGTATCTTTCTTCTGACGCTGGTACAACTTGGACCGAAACTTATCCCCCTAGTGGAACCGCCGTTAATCAGTACTGGCAGTCGGCCGCCTCCAGTGCCGATGGAACAAAATTAGTTGTAGGAAATCGGTACAAAAGCGGCACAGTTGGCAGCGGACGTCTTTATATTTCCTCAAATTCCGGAGCGATCTGGACGGAAGTCCAGCCGGCGGGAAACACCGATCGCAACTGGACGTCGCTTGCTTCCAGTTCCGACGGCAGCGTGCTTTTAGTCGGAAACCAAACCACTGGCACCTACCCCACTATTGTTCGACTTTACCTATCTACCAATTCCGGTCAAACTTGGACAGAAGTCCAGCCGGCAGGCAATGTTAGTAAAACTTGGGGAGCTTTGGCTTCCAGTTCTGATGGCACACGTCTTATTGCCGGGGCGGGTTGTGGTGGTGCGTTTTGTGGCAGTTTGGGTCGCTTGTATCTTTCTTCTAATTCGGGTACTACCTGGACTGAAACCCAGCCAGCTGGCAATGTGGACCAGTACTGGGATGTGGCGGCTTCCAGTGCCGATGGCATTCATCTGATTGCCGGAGTAAATAATGGCCGACTTTACCTTTCATCCAATTCCGGCACCAGCTGGACCGAAACCCAGCCCGCGGGCAATGTTAATCAGCAATGGCAATCGCTGGCTTCCAGTTCCGACGGCAGCCATTTGATGGCAGGGGCATACAATGGCCGGCTTTGGCTTTCCTCTAACTATGGTGCGACTTGGCAAGAAACCCAACCTACTGGCACCAGTGTGAACGGATACTGGATTGGTGCCATATCCAGTTTTGATGGTACCAAATTGATGGCAGTCAAAGGCCCTGTCGGACGCATTTATTTGTACAAGCCAAGCTGGTCCAGTGGCTTACTTAGTTGTACTACCGGTTGCATTGCCGATTACAAAACTCAAACCGCTGGTCAGCTTAAACCCTATGACGGTTCTTACTTGGGATTAAACAGTGATGGTTTTTACAGCTACGATACCGGTGGCACGCCTACGATTTTCCAGCGTAGAGTTACCATTACGCCGGTATCGGGGACCAGCAACACCTTGAACGTTGACGTGCAAGTAACCTGGACTTACAACGGCCAGTCGTTTAGCGTAGATAATAATAGTTACATGGATAATTGGTATTAAGCGACAATTGACCATTAACCATTGACATGTGACCAAAAAAACTCGGCATGTCATTGGCTACATATTCATTGTCAAAAGTTCAATGTTCTTACGGGTCAAATGTCAATGGTCAAATGTCAGTTGTCGCCAAAAAGGGTTCTCATTGATAGAACTGGTAGTAGTGTTGGCCGTGTTTTTTATTATTTTGGCGGTTACCATTGATATTTTTATTTCCGTAGTGCAAAACCAAAAGAGACTTTCAGAAGAACAGGAATTGTTAAACCAAGCCAGCTACGCCACCGAGTATATGTCAAAAGCCTTGCGATTGGCAGTAAAAGATCCGGACGGAACTTGCCTTGGAACCACCGGATATGTGTACGTTCTGACCCATTGCCCTAATGGTACATTGCAGGCTTGTCAGGGGATAAAGTTTATTAATGGATCGGACAACAATGCCTGTCAGGAATTTTTCTTAGATGAATCGGTGAGCGCCACCAATCCGCCGCTACGGGGAATCAAAAACGGCGGCGCGGCGCAGAATATTCTATCCAGTAAATTCAATATCAAGTATGGAAGGTTTATTCTTGATGGTGACAGAACCGTCCACAGCGCGACCAGTAGTGATGCGGTTCAGCCCAAAGTCACGATGCTCTTAGATATTTTAACCGCATCAAACCAATCGGAAAAAGTAATCCAAAAAACTGTTTCTCAAATGAGCGTAAAATAGTATGGAAAATCTAGAACAACAAAAAGGAGTGGCGCTGATTATTGTTTTTTTGGTCACCCTTGTGATTCTCGCCGCGGTATTGAGCATCGGTACTTTGTTGTTCAATAAGGTTAAAATTGTCAGCAGTGCGTCAAGCGCTACATCGGCATTAAACGGCGCTTATGCCAGCGTAGAAGAAACATTGTATTACAATAAGCAAGTGCCGCAAGGTGCTTTTGTGGGAGTTTGTAATATGTGCCCTGCCTGTTTGGCTGCCACTACACCAGGCCTCCAATGCAATACTTGCACTACAACTGGCAGTGATTGTAATGCTTGTACCAGTTGCTTGGTTAACTTTACCGCCACTTACAATAGCGGCCAAACAGCGACAGTAGTCGTTGCCGTTAATCAAACTTCGGACATAGCAACCCAAAAATATACCAACGCACTTACGATCACCTCAACCGGCAATATGAATGCTATTTTAAGAACCATAATTTACACTTATAAAACATATACACCTTTCTAAAATTATTGCAGACTCCGAGTCTGTAACCATATGTAAATTTTTGTGATCCCGTGATACTATAGGCTTAACATGAAAGCCGAGGAAGCAAAAAATAGAATACAAAAGCTTCGGGAGCTTGTTAACCACCACCGGTACTTATACCACGTGCTGGATAAGCAGGAAATTTCCGACGCGGCATTAGACTCTTTGAAAAAAGAGCTTTTTGATTTGGAGCAGGAATTTCCCCAGTTTATCACGCCCGATTCTCCGACCCAGCGGGTGGGTGGCGCGCCTTTGAAAGAATTCAAAAAAGTGCGCCACGCCGATCGCATGCTGTCGCTCAACGATGTGTTTTCCAAAGAAGATTTTTACGATTGGCATCAGCGAATTTCAAAATTATTAACACCGCAAGAACAGTCGCAAATTGATTTTTACTGCGAACTGAAAATTGACGGTTTGGCCATTGAACTTGAATATGAAAATGGAATGTTTAAAACCGGATCCACCCGCGGCGATGGCATCATTGGCGAAGACATCACTCAAAACTTAAAAACCGTAGAAGCAATCCCGTTAAACGTAAAATCACAAATTACAAATCACAAATTACAAGTTGCGCGAACCCTTGTGGTTCGCGGCGAGGTTTTTATTTCCAAAAAAGAATTTGCCGCCATCAATAAAATTCAGCAAGAAAAGGGCTTGCCTTTGTACGCTAATCCGCGCAACATTGCCGCCGGATCGGTGCGCCAGCTGGATCCAAAAATCACCGCGGCTCGCAAACTGGACTCTTTTGCTTATGACATAATAGGCAACGAAGGATTTACGACTCATCAGCAAAAGCACGAAGCACTGCACGATTTAGGATTTAAAACAAATTCCCATAACCAATATTGCTCTTCGGTTGACCAAGTGTTTGCGTTCTACGAACACGTTGGAAAAATCAGAGAAAAACTGCCTTACGAAATTGATGGCGTGGTGGTGATCATCAACAACAACGCCTTGTTTGAAAAGCTGGGCGTGGTGGGCAAGGCGCCTCGGGGAGCGGTGGCCTTTAAATTTGCCCAGAGCCAGGCAACTACTCAGGTTGAGGATGTAAAAATTCAGGTTGGCAGAACCGGAGCACTGACGCCCGTGGCTGTTTTAAAGCCAGTGCAGGTTAGCGGCACCACCATTAGCCGGGCGACGCTACACAACGAAGATGAAATCCGGCGGCTTGGTTTGAAAATCGGGGACACCGTTATTGTCGGGCGAGCTGGAGACGTCATTCCCAACATTATCAAGGTGTTGCCGGAACTGCGAACCGGAAAAGAAAAAAGTTTTGTAATGCCCAAAAAGTGCCCCAGCTGCAAAACGCCGCTGGAAAAATCAGAAACCGAAGCGCTGTGGCGATGTCCCAATCCAAACTGCTTTGCCCGCAAGCGTCGCAACTTTTACCACTTTGTTTCGCGCAGCGCTTTTGATATTGATGGCCTGGGCCCAAAAATCATTGATAAGTTGTTGGACGAAGGTTTAATTTCCGACCCTGCCGATATTTTTACCTTGCAGGAAGGGGACTTGGCTTTACTGGAACGCTTTGCCGAAAAGTCAGCTAAAAATTTAGTAGAATCCATTTTACAAAAAAAGGAAATTCCGCTGGCAAAGTTTATTTACGCACTGGGCATCCGTAATATCGGGCAGGAAACAGCTACCGATTTGGCGGCGTATTTTGGGTCGCTGGAAAAGTTGCGCGCGGCCAAACTGGAAGATTTTGATGCCATTTTGAACATCGGGCCGGTGGTGGCCAAATCGGTGTTTGCCTGGTTTGCCCAAAAAGACAATACACGATTGTTGGAAAAATTTTTGAAAGTTGGCGTCAAAATTATCAATCCCAAAAAAACCAGCCAAGGGCCGCTGTCGGGCAAAACTTTTATTTTCACCGGTAGCCTGGACAGTATAGAAAGGGAATTGGCAAAAGAAAAAGTGCGCGCGCTGGGCGGAAAAATCACCGAATCAATTTCCAAAAACGTGGACGTGGTGGTGGCAGGAAAAGAACCCGGGTCAAAATTACAAAAAGCCCAAAAACTCGGACTAAAAGTAATAGGCGAAGAAGAATTTTTGAAACTGATCGAATAAATCCCCGTGTAAATTCCGTTGTTAGCAAAAAACTTGAGACATACCATAATTTTCGCAGGTGCGAAAATTATGGTATATTGAAGATGATATGAAACTTCCTATTACCGACCAATTTCTCTGGGATATCTATAAAACTTTTATGGAGTCAGGAAGTGATATTGTTGATTTTGTGTTGAGCAGTAATCCTCGAAAAGACTTTTTGTTTTTAAATGATAATCCAGTTATTGGTCGCTACCGAAGAAAAATGCAAAGCGAAAATTTTAGCAAGCTCATTTACCATCTCAAGAAAAGTAATTTCATAAGGGCAAAAAATTTAGAGAATAAGGAAGGCATGCTTCTTACCAAAGAAGGAATTGGTAAAGCATTAAGGGCTGGTTTTGTCCTAGATGCGAAAAATAAGCGAAAAGACGGCAAGTGGACAATGGTTATTTTTGACGTACCAGAAAAGTATAAAAAATCACGAGATCGTTTACGGAGTATCTTGCAAAGCTTAGGTTTTGAATTATTCCAAAAAAGCGTATGGGTAACACCTTACGATGTTTCTAAAAAATTAGAAATGGCATTGCAAATGCACGCATTAGACGATTTCGTAAAAATATTTTTAATAGAAGAAGTGTGAGGCATACCATAATTTTCGCGATCGCGAAAATTATGGTATGCCTGATTCAATAGTCAACCGCAACATCCATGGTAAAAAATGCAATACTATATTTTTCGCGATCGCGAAAAATATAGTATGTTTTGTTTTTGTGAATATATTAGAAATAATTGGATATAATTAGAAATAATTAGATAGTGTCATGAGTATTTCTTTGAGTTACTTCAAAAAATTAGATTGGGTGATTGTTGGATGCGCCATCCTTATCACCTGTTTTGGCTTGGCCGGAATTTACAGCTACGGCTTGGCCAAAAATAATTTTTCTTACGTTGAAAAGCAGCTTGTTTTTTTTGCTATCGGATTGGCGCTGATGTTTCTGATTAGTTTTTTTGATTACCGAATTTTGCGCAACAATTCCTATTTTATTTTAATCCTCTATTTTATTTGCCTTTTATTATTAGCAGGCTTGCATTTTTTTGCCCCCGACATTCGAGGCACGCGAGGCTGGTATAGAATTGGTTTTTTGTCCTTTGACCCGATTGAGCCGGCCAAAATTGTCCTGATTGTTTTGCTGGCCAAATATTTTTCCATGCGCCACGTGCAAATGTATAAGTTCCGGCATATTATTTTATCGGGAGTGTATGTGGCGCTGTATGCCGCGCTAGTGTTTATTAAACCGGACTTGGGCGGCACAATGGTGTTTTTGTCCATTTGGCTGGGGATTTTGCTGGTATCGGGCATTAAGGTAAAGCATTTTTTAATTTTGTTGCTTTGCTTTGTTCTGGTGGCCGGATTTTCCTGGCAATTTTTGCTCAAAGATTACCAAAAGGGCCGGATCACGTCTTTTTTATTTCCCTACAACGCGCTGGGCGGATCGTGGAGTCAGAACCAAACTAAAATTGCCATCGGGTCAGGCCAGATTTTCGGCCAAGGCGTTGGCAAAGATTCGCAGGTCCAGTACGGATTTTTGCCAGAACCCCACACCGATTTTATTTTTTCGGCCATCGCCGAAGAATGGGGGATGGTGGGCATTGGCATTTTATTTTTGCTCTACGCTTTGCTGATTTGGCGCGTTTTGCGCATCGCGCTGGAAGCAGAATCAAACTTTCCGCGTCTTTTTGCCGCGGGATTTGCCATTACGCTGATTGTACAGTTTGTGGTCAATATCGGCATGAATCTTTCTATGTTGCCGGTCGTTGGTTTGTATTTGCCATTTGTCAGTTACGGCGGGTCGGGGCTCTTGGGAAATTTTGTCGGGCTCGGCATTTTGCAGAGTATTAGAGCTAGAAGATAGCTCTGCCGCTGAATTTACGCCGATCAAAACGCTGATATTACGCCAAAGCGGCGGCGCCCAAAAAAAGGCGCCGCCGCCTTGTGCTGGATTGCCACGCTTCGCTCGCAATGACGGTGACGATGCGCCCTCGTCGTCATTGCGAGTCCCGACCGCAGACCCGCTAAGCGGGCCCGCAGTCGGAGACGTGGCAATCTACGTTTTAAAAAGATTGCTTCGGCGCGCCTCGCAATGACGGACGTATTAGCATTTTTGTCCCGATGCCTGATGGCATACGGGATCCCGTATCAAAATTTAAAATAAATTTTTATCGGGATAGATTAGCATGAGATTTGTAGATTTGCATTGCCATTGAGTTATCCACATTTTCCAGGTTTTTTGACAGGCGATTTTGTGTTAAAATGAAAGAATATTTACCTGCGTTTTTTACGTATAATCGCACGGTTTTTGGTATGCCTATCTCAAAAAATAAAAAACTTTCCAAAGCCAAGGTTCCTCCTACAGAAAAACTGATTTCCAAAAAACAATCCCTGCCACCCGAGCAGCCTTCTTTCAGTCCAAAAGATGTCAGTATCAAGCCCCGCCAATCCCTCTTGTTGCCACCAATTCTCGCAAGTGCGGCCAAAGTTTTTTTTGCCTCCGGCGACGCTCTTTTGCACAAGCTCAACAAAGATATTATTTTGCAGTACCGTCGCCACACGGTTTCTTTTAATTTACTCTCACTGACGCAAGGGTTTTCATTATTCGCCCTGGTCATGGCGGTGGGGCTGGTGCTGGGTACGATCTTTTTTGCAACTGGTGCCATCAACCCTTCGCTGGTCATCAAAGACGCCACCGTTGTTCAAACCTCGCAAGCCATCGCCGGCCAGCCTGTATCTTATACGGTCATCATCAAACGCAGTGCTATTGGCAAGAGCCAGCATTTTGTCCAGCTTCCCAAAGGCGCCAAACGTGTTTCTTTCAAAGCCATCAGCCAAGGCCAGGCGCGAACATTGGCAAAGATTGATGCGCAGGATTTCGCGCAAACAAACATAACCTCAACCCAGCGCCAGCAGTTGGCCGCTTCGGTTCAGCCTGCAAAAAATATTTTTGCCCGAGCCATGCGGGTGCTTTCGGCCAGCATTGATGATACGGTTTCGCAAGTCAGCGACATTGTTTCTTCTGCCACCAGTCCGGTCACCCAAACCAGTGATGCAAGCTTTGTGGACTTGTCGGCGCTTGCGCCGACACCGCGGAATGACGCGGAAATTAACCCTTCGACAAGCTCAGGGCAAGGCGGGGAACCACGCGGAAACGAAACGGAGATTGCCGCGCCCTCGGCCAGCTGGGCTGGCCAGGCCCGCTCAGCGGGCCGCAATGACGAAAGTGGGAATGTTGACAACGGCGGCGGCGCGGCCGCCGCCGCCTCGCCAAGCATCTTGCCAACCGACACTCCCACTGCCTCCACTGACGACACTACTCCCTTTCTTTCTCCGACGTCAGACCAGTCCACTTCGTCCGCCAGTGAGATTGCCGCGTCTCCGACTCCTGTCGGGACTCGCAATGACGAGAACGACTACGTCCAGGTTGATTACCAGCTCCCCGCTCCCACCATCAGTGCCAGGGACACCAACGAAGGTCAGCAGGTGACGATTTCCGCTCCCAGTGAAGACCCCCAGCATCCCCTGACCGATGTTGTTGCTTTCACCACCATCCCCGAAATTTTCAAGGTAGGCCAGGAAGACAAAATTAAAATCAAATGGAAAAACCAGGGCAACCAGGAAGTATCTTTCCACGCCTACGACACCAACCACAACGGCAAGCTTGATTATGTTGAGTGGACCGTGCCGCACCTTTCCACCCAAACCTTTGACATCATCTTCATCTCCAAGGCCTTTCAATTAGACACCGACCAAACTATCATCGCCGACATCTACGACACCGTCAGCAAACAAGATGGCAACTATGCCAGCATTGATAACGGGCAGTACGTCCGAGTTACGTTTGAACATACGCTGGGCAATCAGAATGACATCACGCTGGTTGCCAAGCCCACCAACCCGTTGTGGGTTTCCGGCATTGAAGTTTATCCGGTTTACACGGATAGCCAGGGCAACCAAACCGAAGGCAGTTTGCTTACGCCGGCGTCCGACGGCATCAATCCAACTTTTGACCACATTGACCACGATGGCAAGTACCGGATTTTGCTGTCCAATCTGCAAACGCCCGCGGAAGTGTTTGATTTAAAAATTATTGGCGGCATAGATTTTGATTACATCGTTGACCCCACAACAAGAACTTGGGACGGCGGCGGAGGCGATAACAACTGGTCAACGGCGGCCAACTGGTCGGGCGACACGGTGCCGGCCACTACCGACGCGGTACTTTTTGACGGTACCTCCACCAAAGATTGCACCATTGATAACGTGGGCACCTGGTCTGGCGGAGCGCTTACCACTAAATCCGGCTACACTGGTACCATCACCCAAAACGTCAATATTACCACCGATGATTTTGGTTTTGCCGACGGAACATGGACGCCAGCCACCGGTGTGACACTGGACATTGATGGCAGTTTTACGCTTTCCGGAGGAACCTTCACCGCGCCCGATGCTACCGGATCGTTCCTGGTAGCCAAAAGTTTTGCCCAATCAGGCTCACCAACATTTACAGCCAACGGAGGGACGGTGACATTTGATGGTTCTGCTTCTATTGATAGCAGTATCGATGCTTCCGGGGTTACGTTTAGTAAAGTTATTTTGAATAGGTCTATTAATAGTGGCAGTCCGATTACTTTTTCCATTATCAGTGGCACCACAATTCCTCTTGGAAATTCGCCAACCGTTACTATAAGTAATGTTGGTGGGAGTTATAATTTTACCAATGGCGGTACCATTACCGCTGGTACCGGAACTTTAACAGTCAATGTTAACGGAACATTCACCAACAATGGAACCGTTACCGCCAACAGTATCAGCTCACTTGATTTTGGTGGCGACTTGACCAACAATGGAACTTTTTCAGCAACAGGGGCTACAACTTTTGATTTTGATGCAATTCAAGGCAGCAGAGGGCACTTTACCAATAACGCCGGTGCGACGTTCAATTCAGGTGCCAGCCCCACGTTCGACATCGAAGGAAGTTTCATTGTCAGCTCCAGCTCTACATTTCCTGCCAACACTGCTTTAGTTATGGATGGTGCCCAAGGATCTTCTAATACTTCCATTGATGCTTCAGGCTATAGTTTTGCCAGCGTAACCATCAACCGTTCAACCGGTTCGGGAAGCACACTTACCCTAAGTATTGCCAGTGGCACGACCGCTAATCTGGGCAATTCACCCACCATTACGCTTAACTCCACGTTTGCTCCCTACAACCTAACCAATAACGGGACCATGACCATGGGCACGGGAACGTTCACGGCAAACATAGGAAATAATTTTACCAACAACGGAACCGTTACCGCCAACAATCTTACCGGTTGGTCCTTTAATGGAAATCTTGTAAATAATGGAACTATCAGTGCCACCGGCCTCGCAACCTTTAACTTTAGTCACTATAATGTTGGTGGCCAGTATGCGGGGAGTTTTACCAATAATGCCGGCGGAACATTTTCTAGTGCCTCAAATCCGACCTTCACGGTTGAGGGAAGTTTTATAGTTAGCTCCAGTTCCACTTTCCCAGCTAATACCAGTTTGACTATGGCTGGTAATGCGGTCAATGTGGATACGTCGCTGGACGCCTCCGGTTATACCTTTGCCACTCCCGTTACCATCAACCGCACCAACTCCGAAGACGGCACTCAAACTTTCACCATTGCCAGCGGCACGAGCATTAACTTGGGAAATTCGCCAACCATTACCGTAAATAACTCCGGACTTGGCGGGTACCACTTTACTAACAACGGGACAATCACGGTAGGAACCGGAACCCTGACAACCGTGGTCAAGGGCAACTTTACCAACACCGGCACCATTACCGCCAACAGTATCACGGCTTGGTCATTTACCTACGGCAATTTTATTAACAGTGGAACGTTCAGCGCCACCGGTCTTTCAACTTTTGACTTTAATAATCAAAGCGGCAATGGAGCAATACCGGGAAACTTTACCAACAACTCCGGTGCCACCTTTTCCAGTGCCGCAAATCCCACATTCACCGTAGCCGGCAGTTTCATTGTAAGCTCCAGCTCCACCTTTCCCGCCAACGCCACGCTGACCATGGATGGAAGCGCGGTCAACGCGGATACATCCCTGGACGCCTCCGGCTATACCTTCGCCACTCCCGTTACCATCAACCGCACCAACTCCGAAGACGGCACCCAAACGTTTACCATCGCCAGCGGCACGAGCATTAACGTGGGAAATTCCGCAACCATAACGGTAAATAATTCCGGGCTTGGCAACTACAATTTTACCAACAACGGCACCATCACCGCCGGCACAGGAACTTTAACAGCCACTATTAAGGGAAACTTTACCAATAACGTAACCATATCAACCGGCGCTTCAACGGTTAGTTTTAGTGGGACTGGTGAAAATTTTACCAATGCCGCAAGCTCTACGTTCACTTCTGCTTCCAATCCTGCTATTTCTATAAAAGGGAATTTGACTATCAATAGTAGCTCTACTTTTCCCGCGACACTTGGCAGTATCACGTTTAACGGAACGAGCGGGACGCAAACTGTTAGTGCTTCCACCATCACCAATTGGGGGGATTTTAGCAAAACCGCCGGGTCGGGATTAACTTTGGCCAGTAACATGACCGTCAGCAGTGTCACCTTTTCCGGTGGCGATATTAATAATCCTGCATCTGCTTACACGATATTTGATAGCGGTAACTTTTCTCAAACTTCCACCGGAACGCTGGGTGGTGCAAATCTCACGATAGAATTTAATGGTACCGGCAACCAAACCATCAGCAAAACCGCCGGCACGTTTTCATCATTATTAAAAATAAATCGTCCTAGCGAAACTGCGGGCACTACCGCCAAACTGTTAACGGCTCTAACTACCACCGGAGGGTCCGCAACAACCACGGTCACCGCCGGAACGTTTTACCTTAATGGACAAAGCTTGACGAGTGGAGGAACACTTACCGTCCAAAGCGGAGGAACACTCCAACTTTTCGGCAACGAAGTTTCCGGCGGCACCGCGGTTTTAAATTCCGGTTCAAATGTTATCTTTACCGGTAACGGTGATTCATCAGCCGATATCTATACCCTTACAAATGTAGCTGCTACTTTTTACAACGTTACCGTTAACAGCACCGACGGCGTTACTGATACCTTTCAGCTTGGTGCCGCTACGACCGTTAATAATAATGTAGTAGCCACCGCGGGGACCCTTAGTCTTAATGGAAACAACCTAAGTGTTTCCGGATCTTTTTCAATTCCCAACGGTTTTGTCCTGCAACTGCAAGGAGGAGAGACGGTTACCACACCAACCCTATCAAGCGGATCCACTGTCACTTACACTGGCGGCACATTATCCGCCTATACTCTTAAAAACTGGACGTATAGCAACCTTACTATTAACAACGATCCTGCCGCCAATACCCTTGGCAATAATTTACTTACCTACTGGAAATTTGATGAGTCTTCGGGAAATGGCGCTGATTCTTCGGGCAATGGGTATACGGCCACTGCCAACGCCATAACCTATTCAACCGATGTTCCAACGGTTAATTTTTCCGACAGCCACAGCTTCAGTTTTAATGGAAGCAGTTCTTATGTAACAGCCGCTCCTCCAGCGCCAACGTTACCATTTACCATCTCCTTTTGGATAAAACCAACCAGCTCAACGCCAATTGGTATTTTTGATTCGGCTCCCAGCGCCGCAAATACCTTTCGTAATTATCCCGCTGGAAATTTTGAATGGTGGTCTGATAGCCCTGATGTTACCTTGGGGTTAACTGCCAATACTTGGCAATATGTAACATTGGCTTTTAGTTTTGGCACTAATCGTACCGTAAAGTATTATCGTAACGGATCGTTGATTACCACGGCAACGGGAAGCACTTCAAGTACCTTTGCCTGGTCAAACCCAATCCGTATCGGAGATATTAATAGCGGCGGCGACGGACGTTACAATGGCCTTTTAGACGATTTTAGAATTTATAATCGTGCTTTAACCGCGTCAGAAGTAAGCTCTCTTGCAGGCGGTGATAATAGCAACGGTCCCATTGCCGCTACGTTTAGTCTTCCGGCTAACCTTACGGTCAACGGGAACTTCACTATTACCGCAGGTACCGTAGACGCCGTTTCCGGTCAAAACTACGGAATCAATCTTGCTGGAAATTGGTCAAACTCGGGAACTTTCACTGCTGAAAACGGAACCGTCACCCTTACTGGCACCAATCAAAAAATCTTTGGCAACACCACTTTTTATAATTTGACCAAAGATATTTCCGCCGCTTCGGCCGACACACTGATGTTCCAAAACACCGACACCCAAACCATCGCAACCGGAGGACTGCTCTCCTATATTGGCGCCTCGGGGAAAGTGCTCACCTTAAGGTCATGTAACTCTTCGGGCACGCAGTCCGACGGCACCCAATGGAAACTGACCGTCAACGGAAGCTCATCGGTAACCTATGTTGATGTCAAAGACTCCGATGCTTCCGGAGGCAATTCCATTATTCCGACTCATTCCACCAACAGCTTAAACAACATCAACTGGATTTTCAACAACGCTCCGGTATTTACCGGCGGCCCGTCCGACAACGGAGTTTTCTCCAGTCCAACCAACGTGGGCTCCGCTGTTGCGTTTACCGGCACCGCCACCGATGAAGAATCAAACAACTACTATCTTGCCATTTGCAAAACCAACGCCATCAGCGCCAATGTCAATGCCGCCCCAACCTGCACCGGCGGAAACTGGTGTATCTCATCTTCAACCGTTTCTGGCAACCAAGCTTCTTGCAATTACACCGCTCAAGCGGGGGACGCCCAAACCAACGCTTGGTACGCTTTTGTTTGCGACCATAACAATAACTCATTTTGCTCGCCGTCTAACCAGGGAATTGGTTCTGACGGATCGCCTTTTGAAGTTAATCACGCGCCAAGTTTTTCCGCGACTTCCAACACTGGCGGCTACATCAAAGCCGGCAATACGGTCACGTTTACTTCCACAGCTTCTGATGCCGACACCGGCGACACTGTCGCGTTGTATGTTTGCAAAGTCAATGACTTTTCGGCTGGCGCTTGCGGAGGTGGAGGAGAATGGTGTCACTCCAGCGCCGGCGCATCCAACCCAAGTTGCAATTACACGGTACTGTCCGGCGATGGCGACGGCTCGCACACCTATTATGCCAATATTATCGACAGTCATAATTTTGGTTCTTCTGGCAACCCAATCTCACATACGTTCAATACCGATGTTACCAACCCAACCACCACCGACGATTACACACATGATGGCGTTTGGGTCAACTCTAACCAAACCATTACATTGACTCCCGCCGACGCCACCTCCGGCGTTGCGTCAACAAAATATTGCACTGATTCTGCAAATACTTGCGATCCTACCACAGGAACTTCATACACCAGCGCCGTTCCATTTACTACTGAAGGCATTACCTACTTTAGATACGAATCCACGGACAACGCGGGCAACGTGCAAACCACGGTTTCAAGAACCATAAAACTTGATAAAACCAAACCAACTACCACTGATGACTACGCTCACGATGGCGCTTGGGTTACTTCGGACCAAACCATTACGCTAACTCCCGCCGACGCCACTTCCAGCGTTGCATCAACCAAGTACTGCACTGATTCTGCAAATACTTGCGATCCGACCACAGGAACTTCCTACACCAGCGCCGTTCCATTTACTACTGAAGGTATTACCTACTTTAGATACGAATCCACCGACAACGCCGGCAATGTCCAGACTACGGTTTCGCGCGCGGTCAAAATTGACAAGACAAAACCCACCACCACCGATAGTTACGGCGCCAGTGACAACGTTTGGCAGACGACCGATCAATCAATTACGTTGACTCCTGCCGACGCCACTTCCAGCGTTGCATCAACCAAGTACTGCACTGATTCTGCAAACACCTGCGATCCAACAACGGGAACTTCATACACCGGCGCCGTTCCATTTACTACGGAAGGCATCACCTACTTTAGATACGAATCCACCGACAACGCCGGCAATGTGCAAACGACGGTTTCACGTACCGTCAAAATTGATAAAACCAAACCAACTACTACCGACGATTATGTAGCCAACGACAATGTCCCCCAAACCACCGCTCAAACTATTACGCTTACCCCGGCCGATGCCGTTTCCGGTGTTGCCGCAACCAGTTATTGCATTGACGCGTTTAACATTTGCAATCCGGTTTTGGGAACCGCCTACAGCGCGTCCGTAACCATTTCCACTATTGGCACCAGCTACTTCCGCTACGAATCTACCGACACTGCCGGCAACATTCAAGACACCGTTTCGCGCACCGTCATCATTTCTGCCGCGCCAACCCCGACCCCAACGCCCACCGGCGGAGGAGGAGGCAATCCGGTTACCATTACGTTTCCTGATAATCCCCAACCTCAAACTCATGCCCAGTGTGGTCCTCAAAGCCAGTGCGTCAGTGTTGCCGGCTCCGGATCAAATCAATGCCAGCTCAATACCGCCTACGCCGACAATTCCTTTTACTGCATCACCTTGCGCTACATTTGTAATTACATCAGCTGCTCCAGTGTCGGGGTGAATTTGACCCAGTGTCTTGCCAGTGCCGCTTGTTTGAATTTGCCTCCGACCCACAGCGAATGCAACAGCCAGCATCAGTGCGCCCTGGTAAATGCTCCTGGTATCAGCAGTTGCCAAGCCGACGCCGATTGCAGAGCCGTGCCATCGGTGACGGCTTCGCCAGTTGTTTCTCCTGCGTCTTCTCCGAATTCATCGCCCGCTACTTCACCAGCATCTTCTCCGGCTGCTTCAACGTTTCCCGCAGGGCCGACTTCAACTTCAAATCCTTCCGGCTCTTCTGGACCCAATGCTTCCAATCCTCCCGGCCAAGTCAACGAACTGTTTCCTCCTCTACCTTCTTTAGTAACTCATCCAATTGAAATTGTTGTCAGTGTCGCCGATGCTGTTTCAAAACGAGCCAACGCGTTGGCGCTTCAACTTGACCTGATCCCCGCCATCAAAGCCATTGCCAATATCGCCCAAAAAATCATGCAAAGTCCGTCGGGATTGGTGGTTACCAAAGTAGTCACCGCCACAGGATTGTTGATATCTTTGCTTGCCGCTGGCACGGATTTATTTGCTTCGCCATTGTCTTTCCCAGAAATTTTCTTAATTCCTTTGCGGCTTTTCAGCTTGCTTTCATTTGCCTTTGGCACCAAAAAGCGCCATCGGCCATGGGGAACGGTGTATGATTCCCAAACTTTGCAACCGCTGGATCCGGCCTACGTAGTCTTGAAAAATATTCAAACCAATCAAATTACCACCGCCATCACTGATGTTGATGGGCGCTATGGATTTTTGGCCGAACCCGGCCGGTACGTTATGATGGTCAGCAAAACTAACTACGCTTTTCCATCCCAGCATGAACAAGGCAGAACCCGTGACCAGCTCTACGATAACCTATACTTTGGCCAAGAATTTTCGGTGCTAAAAGCCGGCGACGTGATTGTGGCCAACATTCCCATGGATCCGGTAAACTTTAACTGGAACGAATTTGCCAAAAAGAATAGCCGCTTGATGAAATTTCACTCGCGATGGGATTTGGTTGCTCGGCGATTTTCTGACTGGTCGTTTGTGGTAGGATTTTTCATAGCAATCGTTGCTTTCCTGTTTGCTCCGTATCCTTACAACACCATTATTTTGGCGGGTTACTTGCTGATGTTACTTTTGCGAGTGCTGGGGGTAAAGCCAAAATCTTTTGGATACGTAACCGATGCCCTGACCGGTCAGCCGCTGTCGTTTGCCGTCATCAGAATTTTCCTGGCTGATGGCAATGTGGAGATTGGCCACAAAGTAGCCGACCAATACGGCCGGTACTACTGCCTGGTACCCAAGGGCCGGTATAAAGTTACCATTGAAAAACGCAACAGCGACGGGTCATATTCGCCAGTGCACGCCTACCCCGTAGTTGACGCGTCAAAGAGTGGGATTATTAAGGAGAAGTTTGAAGTTTAACAATCGCGGAATGTACGCTGATATTAAACCTGTTCTGACATCCAAACCCAGAGTTTGTAATATGTATTTACAATCGTCTAATAATCGTCTATAATACGTCTATATGTTTCAACCTCAATACACTATCACCACACGGCTTTTAGCCAATATCAAACGCATTGCCCAATTAGTGACTGAATTAAATAATAAACATTTTTCAGATGTTGTTTTTTGGGACTTCGAGCGTAAAGCCCGTGAAATTTCAGCCCATTCCTCCACGAGCATTGAAGGTAATCCGCTTCCGCTGACTGAAGTTAAAAAAATTATGAAGCATGCGCCAGAACACGTCCGAGACAGCGAGCGAGAAGTGCTTAATTATAATCAAGCGCTTATATATCTTAATGCACTGCTTTTGAAAGGAGCTGATTTTTTTGACGTAAAACTTATTCTTGATATCCAGAAAACAATTACCAGCGGCCTTATTGCTGATCATCGCTCAGGAAAACTTAGGCAAGAGCCGGTATTTGTTAACAATCCCCAAACCCGTCAGCCCATTTACTTGCCGCCAAATCACCAAGATGTTTTGGGGCTCATTGATGATTTATTTTCGTACGTGCGGGAAAATAAAAATAACATAGACCCCCTCATTATCGCCGGCATTTTTCATAAGCAATTTGTTATCATCCATCCTTTTATAGACGGTAATGGGAGAACTGCCAGACTGGCCACAAAAGTGCTGCTGGCGGGCATGGGATTAAACACCTTTAACCTTTTTAGTTTTGAGAATTACTATAACCAAAATGTTACTAACTATTTTAAAAATGTAGGATTAGTTGGGAATTACTATGATCTTGCAGGATCCATTGATTTTACCGCGTGGTTGGAATATTTCACCGATGGTATTATCGACGAATTATTGCGCGTGGGCGACGAGCTTATGAAATCAAATAGCACGCCTGCCACCACATTACAATTGCATCATCAGGTAATACTAGACCACATTACAAAAAATGGGTTTATTAAAGATAGCGATTATGCCCAATTAACCAAGAGAGCCAGGCCAACAAGAAATCTGGATTTTAAAAAATTACTATCGCTTGGGCTCATTGAAAAACAGGGCAAGGGTAAGGCAACCTACTATGTACTGAAAAATAAGACACTTGGTTAGTGGTCGGCGGCGTGCCCAAAGACGGGGCGAATTGGCTGCGGCCAATTGCGCCTCGCGTCTAGTCGGGCGCGCGGCACAGAACCACCGTCATTACGACCCGCTAAGCGGGTCGAGCCGAAGCGTGGTCCCGATGGCGTAACCATCAGGGATCCCGTATGCCGCCGAAGCGGCATCGGGACAATCCAGTTCTGATTACTTATTAAGATTGTTTAAATCTAATACCATGCATAAAAAAGATTACACCATTTGGCATAAATTAAAAACCCTTCTTCATAACGAGAAGCCGCGGATTTATTTTCATGAACGTGAGATATGGTGGTGTGCACTCGGATCAAATATTGGGTTTGAACAAGATGGCAAGGGCGATCGTTTTGCCAGGCCAGTTCTTATTTTTAAAAAAGTTTAACAATGAAGTTTTCTGGGCAATCCCGCTTTCTACAAAGATGAAAAAGAGTAGGTTCTACGTTGCTCTTTCTGCTACAGATGGTATTGAACGGGTTGCGATTATATCTCAGCTTCGTCTTGTGGACGCAAAAAGGCTTTTAGATAAGATCGCGGTAGTTAGCGAAAGTGAATACAGGGAAATACAAAAAGCGGTCATAAGCCTTTGTGACTCATAACCGCTTTCATTTTCTGTTCCCACTTTCGTAGGAACGAGGCCGAAGCCGTTTGTAGGTTCACTATAGCAAATCATACATCCATGTCAATAGCGAGTTAAGAAAGCCGTTCGTTGTCATCCCGGCCTGCGAGCCGGGATCCAGGGTTGGTGCGAAGTGCTGGATTCCGGATTAAAAATCCGGAATGACAAGTGGAGATTGCCGCGCGCCCGCGGGCGCGCGGCTGGAACCGCCGTCATTGCCACCAGCAAAGCCGCAAATACGTCAGCCCGGTCACAAAAAAGCTGTTGCGATTGATTGTTGAGCTCCGGTTTTGGTATTTCCTTGGGCGTCGTAGCCTTGGCGGAGGCGGCTTCCACTATTTCCTTTTTTTCACGATATATAACCGTGAATTACGAAATGGTTTCTTTGGATTTTCCCCAATTTTTGAGATAGAAATTTGATAGAATTTTTCGGCTTACCCAAAGGGTCCGCCTGAAAATTATATCCGAGGATAGCGCAGGCATCAACGCATCGCAATGTGTTGATGCCCAAGCGACGCAGGATATATGCTTTGCATATAGCGAATTTGTAGCCAAAAATTGGGGAAAAGACAAGAAATATGTTTCCTATTGCCCATTTGGTAATTCACGGTTTATAATAGATGTAATGCAAAAGAATTTTAACATTAAATTAAAAACTATTCTGCTCCTGGCCGCGGTTTTCGCATTTCTCCCCACCCTTGCCTCCGCCGCCACACGAACCATCTCCAATGCCGGAGGCAATTGGTCTAGCCCTTCTGCGTGGGTTGGGGGATTAGTTCCCACTGCCTCCAATGACGTGGTGGCCACACCGACTTCGGGAAATCTTACCATTAACGTGGACGCTTTTGCCAGAACCATTGATCTGACGGGCTACACCGGAACTATCACCCATAACGCCGGCAAAACATTATCAATTGGAGATTCGGCTAACGGATTCTTAAAGTTTGTGCCAGAAATGAACTATGTTGTAGGCGATCCCCAAACCTCCATCATTAGTTTTAATTCCACTGCTTTCCAAAGTAATATTACCACTGCCGACAAGGTGCTGGGAAGTGTGATATTCAACGGTTCGGATGGCAGTTGGATATTACAGGATTCTCTGACCGTAAGCGGGAACCTTACCATCAGTGCGGGCGAATTAGATACTTCAACAAATAGCATAACGGTTGCCGGTGATTGGACCGACAGCACTGATACCTTTGAGGCCCAAAGCAATACCGTCACCCTTACGGGCACGGGCAATCACACTATTACCACGTCGGGCAATAGTTTCTATAATCTCGCCATAAATGGATCAGGGGGAACCTACGTTTTGCAAGATGCGTTAACCATAAACAATGATCTAACTATTACCGCAGGGACGTTAGATGCTTCAACATCAAATTGCGCTAGTGTTTCCTGCGATATAACCGTTAACGGAAATTGGAGCAATGCTGATACATTTTTGGCCAGAACCGGGACAGTCATTCTTGCAGGCACAAGTAACCAAACACTTGCTTCAGGAGGCAGTAGTTTTTATAATGTAACACTGAACGGGGGAGGAACATACGTTCTCCAGGACGCCCTGGGCATTACCAATAATTTAACTCTTACCGCGAGCACGTTCTTAGATGTTTCAGCATCAAATTGCGCCGGTGTTTCCTGCGATATAACTATTGCAGGGAATTGGATAGACTATGGTACTACATTTCAGTCCCAAACCGGCACAGTCACCCTTACGGGCACAAACCAGTCAATTATTGGTTATACCACTTTTTATAATCTCACAAAAACGGTATCGTCGCCGGACACACTTACTTTTCAGGCAGGAACTGGACAAACCATTGCGGCAGGAGGCATACTCACCTTACAGGGGGCTTCGGGAAATCTGCTTTCACTGCGTTCGGATTCCAGTCCCGATCAATGGGGTATTGAGGTTAGTGGCAATTCATCGGTAAACTACATTGATGTTATGGATTCCTTTGCAGATGGCGATAATGCAATTGCCGCGCCTAATTCAGTAAATAGTGGGAATAATGTCAACTGGAATTTTGCCCCCGCTTTTTCCGCAGACCCCTCTGATGGCGGCTCTTCCCAAACTACCCCAACCAGTGTAGGCGCTAATGTTACCTTTACCGCCACGGCCACTGACTCTAATTTGGACACCTATTACTTAGCCATTTGCAAAACAAACAGTATTACCGCAAATAATGGCTTTTTACCCCCAACTTGTAATGATGATAGTTGGTGCGTATCCGATCCAACCAATCCAGGGGATGAGGCAACTTGTTCATACGCAGCTTCGTCAAGCGACCAAGGAACTAATGCTTGGTATGCCTTTGTGTGCGACAATTCCGGTGCATCTTTGTGTTCACCATCAGGCCAGGGAGCAAACGACGATACTGGTTCTCCCTTTGTGGTGACCAACTCCGCTCCTATTTTTACCGCTGATCCCTCTGATGGCAGTAGCTCGTCCAGCACCCCAACCTTTGCCGGTAACAATGTCACCTTCACTGCCACCGCAACCGACCCCCAGTCCAACAACTACTTTTTGGCCATTTGCAGAACAGATTACATCACTCCGCACGCCAACTCCGCTCCCACCTGTGACGATGGCCAAACCTGGGCTATTTCGGGTTCCACCGCCTCCGGTCAAGAAGCCTCCACTACCTACACCACCCAGCAGGGAGACGGAACCCAGGATTGGTTTGCGTTTGTGTGCGACGACAACGCTAACTCGGCGTGCTCAACATCTAGCCAGGGAGCTGGGGATGATACGGGGACGCCGTTTGTGGTTCAGGACATTCAACCTCCCACTGTCACCACTGAGTCCTCCGACAACGTCACTAATATTTCTGCCGATGTTCACGGCACCATCCAAGCAACCGGCGGCAATGACGCTGACAAGCGAGGCTTTGTTTACGGAACCACCAGTTTCCCTGATGATCCTGGCAACGTTCCCCCTGACTCATCGGGCTATGACACGTTTGTGGAAGACTCCAATGGCCCTTTCAGTACAGGCCCCTTTACCAATTCGCTTACCAGTCTCACCCAGAACACCACTTATTACGTTCGAGCCTATGCCCATAATTCCCAAGGGTATTCTTATGGCGATGAAGTAAATTTTACTCCTGTTTCTGGCAACCTAACTATTAATGACTCATCTACTACTTGTGTTGGTAGTCCAAATTGGACTACCAATGGCGCTGATTGCACGGTTAATGTTACCGACATTGAAGATCAACTGAATGCTGGCACATCAGTAAGTTTCAATGCAACGAACATAATTATAAGTAGCGGCTTTAGTAAAATCTCGGCCGGCGATGTCACGGTAGCTTTTTATGCTGATGATAATATTCTGAATACGACAACCAATGTGGATATTTCTTCAACGTCAGGCAAAATGAATATTTTGTTTAACGCCGACAAAGACGGAGACGGTTCCGGGGGTATTAGTATAGTCAGCGCCCTTACTTCCAATGGCGGAGACATCATCATGGGTGGCGGTAGCGGTACTATTTCCGCGGGGGTGGGATATGCTATTGGAACCAATGCAACTAATTCGGGTATTTACATTGGCGGTGATGTAAACTCTGGAGACGGTGCTATTATTATGAACGGCAAAGGAAATGCTTCTACTGCTAATGCTGAAGGAGTACACGTTGCGACTGGTTTAATTAGTTCGGCATCTGGCAACATTACCATTTTTGGAATAGGAGGTGGTGGTAGCGCCAGTGACAGTGGATCTGAATTTGGCGTGTATGTGGTCAAACGCATCTCTTCGATTGACGGCTCTGTAGCAATTACTGGTACAGGGGGTGGATCGGGTGCTGGTACTGGAAATTTTGCCGTAGCTTTTTCTGGTATTGCTAATCTTGTTGCAACGAGTGGCGGTGGCAATATATCTATAACGGGAATCCGTGGCGTCGGTAACAATAATACAGGAGTCTCGCTAGTTACAGCGGCGGGGAATACAATTCAAACTACCGGCACCGGAAATATTTTTATTACCACTGACACCATCGACTTTAACGGATTTACAAATCCTGTGATTAGTAGCGCGGGGTCTTTAACAGTTACTCCTTATACCCAAAATACTACTGTGGGGATAGGTGGCGCATCGGGAACATTAAATATTCCTAATACCAATGTTCTTGTTTCTTCCGACCTTACTTTTGGCAATAGCTCCGATACAGGGGTTATGACATTAAGTTCTCGAGCTTGGGCACAGCCAACTCATTTTGTTGTCGGAGATTTTGGAAATATTATAGTGAATGGGCTTCAGGTTACCGAAAATGGTTTTTTTTCATTTACTGGCCCCACGACACTTAATAACAATCTGCTAAACGTGGCGACAGATGGTCAGATTTTGTTCAGTGGTCCAGTTACTGTGGGGAACGCTGTAACAATTAACTCGGGGGCCGGTAATATCACCTTTTCCAATGCCATTGATGGCACTGGCCGTCTTACGCTAATTTCTAGCAGCACTATAAATTTCGATGGCACCATCGGTAGCTCTGTACCCCCTTCTATAATAATTAACGGAACAAGCACCGGCTCCACCGTTTTTTCCGCCCCCAATACCTTCGCGGACCTAACTATTAATGCCGCCAACTCAATCATTTTCCCATCTTCTTTAACACAAATCATCACTGGCGAATTTACCTGTGCGGGTAGTTCTGGCAACATTATCACCATTCACTCTTCTATTAACGGAGTTCAACACACGTTATCCAAATCTTCCGGAACAGTAACCTGTGATTATCTTGACCTGCAAGATTCAAACGCCACTGGCGGAGCAACCTGGTACGCTGGACCCAACTCCATTACCAACCCCGATAACAATACGGGTTGGATCTTTACCGCTGCTCCTCCTGCGGTTACTACTCAAGCGGCTGATAATATTACTATATCCTCTGCCGATATTCACGGTACCATTACCGGCACCGGTAACGAAGATGAAGACAAAAGAGGGTTTGTGTATGGCACTACGAGCCAATCGGATCCGGGTAACACTGCTCCCGCATCTTCTGGCTATGATACTTTTTGGGAAGACTCCGCTGGCCCATTTTCTACAGGTTCTTTTTCTACTTCACTGACAGATCTTACTTCTTCAGCTACATATTATGTGCGTGCTTATGCTCATAACTCGATAGGTTACTCCTATGGAGCAGAGGTACACTTTACGATTAGCGGTGCTTCTTATTGGGTCGGTGGATCAGGTAACTGGTCAGACGCCACTAACCACTGGGCAGCTTCTTCGGGGGGAGTTCCCGAATCAAATAATCTTCCTGCTCCAATAACAAACGTCCATTTTGATAATAGGTCTTCATTGGCATGGCAAGAAACCCAGCCGGCCGGGGATACGAGCCAAAGTTGGTTTTCTTCGGCTTCCAGTTCCGACGGTTCGCATTTAATTGCTGGTGTGGGTGGTGACGGAATCGGGCGTTTATATATCTCTACTGATGCTGGTCAAACTTGGAATGAAGCCCGGCCAGCGGGAGACACAGATAAAAGCTGGCACGCGGTTGCTTCCAGTGCTGACGGATCTCGCCTTATTGCAGGAGTAGGTGGCGGCAGGTTCAGTGGCGGAGGTGCTGGACGTCTTTACCTTTCTTCAAACTCCGGCCAAAGTTGGACCGAAACCCGACCGGCAGGTAATGTAAATAAACAATGGTTCACAGTGGCCTCTGATTCTACGGGTCAATATTTAATCGCAGGAGTTGGCGGAGGCAATCAAAGCGGCGGTGCCATTTGAACTGGGCCCCAAAAAGTGGACACGAAAGTGTTCACTTTTTGTTTTCTTTGGCATACTATCATTAATTGGCATTCTTGGCAGATGCTACAAAAATATGAGCAAGAGAATCTTTTCACCAGATCAGATCAAGGAACTTTTAAAGAATCCGTGTGTGGCTGGGTGCACCGAAAAGTCAATCACCTATGACAAGGGTTTTAAGGTGGAGGCTGTCAAACGATACCGAGATGAAGGAATTTCTGCTCGGGAAATCTTTGCTCGGGCAGGATTTGACGAAGATGTGGTTGGAAGCAAGACGCCCAGAGATCGACTGCAGAGGTGGCTGAAGATAGCCAATGCTAAAGGGATGAAAGCTCTCTCTGAAGAACAACGCGGTGGCCCTGGCCGCAAACGTTCCTTGATCAACCTCACCGACCAAGAAAAGATTAAAGCCTTGGAATTACAAAATGCCTATCTGAAAGCCGAGAACGTTTTTTTAGCCAAGCTCCGGGCCAAACGAAAGAGGTAAAACTACGGCCATCGCAAAGGTTTGAAATTATCCTGGCAACCGGTAAAGAGGTGGTAGCCCTGTGTCAGTTTGCCGGCGTATCGCCCAGTGGATATTATCGGTGGCTTGGACGCCGTGACCAACTACCCAAAGATTACGACGATTACCTGGTTGTCAAAGAAGTCTTTGACAAGGGTAAAGGTAGGTGGGGCTGGCGCCAGGTGCAGATGAAGTTAAAATCATTAAAAAGTATCACGATGAACCACAAAAAAATCAAAAGAATCAAAATCAAATATGGACTCACAACCAAGATACGCCAAAAGAATCCCTACAGAGCCATCATGAAAAAGACTCAAGAACATCGCACCTTCCCCAATGTACTTGATCGCCAATTTACTCAATTGATTCCCTTCAAAGTGTTTTGTACCGACATCACGTATATATTTTTTAACAATCGTGTGGCGTACTTTTCTGTCATTAAAGACATCGCTAGTGGCGAAGTGGTGGCCTGGAGTATTTCAATGCACATTGATATGAATTTGGTTTTTGAGACGGTCAAATCCATGAAAAGCAATACTAATATCCCTTCGTTAAAAGATGTCTTGATTCATTCTGACCAAGGTTTCCACTACACCAACCCACAATATATCGAAAGGATCAGACAGCTTGATATGACCCAGTCCATGTCACGCAAGGGCAACTGTATTGATAATAGCCCCATGGAGAGTTTCTTTGGGCACTTCAAGGACGAGGTCGACTACAAGCTGTGCAGAACGTTTGAAGAATTGCTGGCGATGGTAAAAGAATACGTTACATACTACAATACCCAAAGACAGCAGTGGGAACTAAAAAAGATGACCCCAGTAGATTACCGGAATCATCTTTTGTCAGCCAGAACATAGCAAGCCGCCGTTTTTTCTCGTGTCTACTAAACGGGGTACGGTTCAATTGGTGGCCGTCTTTATATTTCTTCTGACTTTGGCGCAACCTGGGCTGAAACCCGGCCGGCAGGAGATAATGATAAAATCTGGCAAGCAACAGCTTTTAGCTCCGATGGGTCGCGTGTTATTGCGGGATCTGGCAGTTCTAATGGTGGGCATGGCCGCTTATATATTTCTTCTGATTATGGCGCGTCTTGGAATGAAACAATGCCCGAAGGTAATAATGATGGTGCTTGGCTTGCCGTAGCTTCCAGTGCTAACGGGTCTCACTTGATTGCTTCAGATGGCTATAATAATCGCTTATTCATTTCTTCTGATTATGGGGATCATTGGGCTGAAACCAATCCCGGGGGATTAACTTCTGGATTCTGGCGCGCATTGGCTTCAAGCGCCGACGGATCACATTTGATTGTGGGAGGCGATTGTAGGCGTCTTTGGCTTTCTTCTGACTTTGGACAAAATTGGCAAGAAACCCAACCGGCGGGAGATGCTAATAAATGTTGGCTCACCGCATCCTCCAGCGCCGACGGATCGCATTTGCTTGCCGGAGTTCAAGACCGCCGCCTTTACGTTTTTTCTTCCGGTGCCGCGACCGTCACTTTGGACACTTCTCCTATCTCTGTAAAAGATTTTGATAACTCTTCCAGTAATATTACCATTGACGCCGGAAGTTCTACCTTGAATGTTTCGGGGACTTGGAACAACCAAGGAACCCTCAATGCCGGAACCGGTACCGTTAACTTCACTGGGACGGGACAATCTATTTCCGGCAGCAGTACGTTCAATAATTTTTCCAAAACCGTTTCTTCTGCTGATACGCTCACCTTTACGGCCGGCTCCACCCAGACTGTTGGCGGCGCCTTGGCGTTCCAAGGCGTCGCCTCAAATCTTTTATCCCTGCGATCGTCTTCTGATGGAACTCAATGGAACATCAACCCGCAAGGAACGCGTACGGTCAGTTACGTTGACGCTAAAGATTCTGACAACACTAATACTGCCGCCATTGATTGCACTGCCAGTCACTGCACCGATTCGGGCAACAACACCAACTGGACGTTTTCCACACCTACGCCAACTCCGACTCCGACGCCAACACCCACTCCAACCCCCGCGCCAAGCGGAGGCGGCGGAGGTGGAGGCGGCATCGGCTGGATTTCTTCCCAGTTTACGCTTTCGCTTTCTAACTTAGCTCAAAGTGTTCTTGTCGGCGCGCTGGCAACTTTCAAAGCCATTCCTTCCGGCTTTGCCACCACACCGTCTTTTACCCTAAGTGACCGGTTCTGGCCATCCACCACTGGTGCCCAACCCGTTCCATCACCATTCCAGCTACAAGATACCAGATTCCAGATTCAAAGTCTTTCCCGTTTCCTCGGCCCTGGCGACAACGGCCCCGATGTTTTGCAGTTCCAAAAAGATTTAGTAAACATTGGATTTTTCCCATCGGGCATAACTCCGAATGGATATTTTGGCCCGGCCACGATAGCGGCAGTAAAACTATTTCAAAAAGCGCATGGCATAAGGCAAACCGGAAACGTGGGTCCGGCAACCAAAGATGCCTTTAACGGACTGCTTATTCGTGAGAATAAGCAGTCCGCGCCAGTGGCATCTGTAGCAACTACCAGCATCACAAACGCCAATATCAATGCCGCTGGCTTGTTTGCTTGGACGCCAACTCAATCTGATCTTGGAGTTCACACCATTACCGTCACCGCCAAAGATTCTTACGGTCACACCGCCAACGCCACCGCCACGATCACCGTAACGTCCGTCACCAAACCCGCGACCAATCCCGTCATTGCGAGCCACGCCTCCAGCTCACTATTATTGCATTACCTTGGCCCGACCGACCGCGGTCCCGATGTTTTGAATCTTCAACAGCTCCTTGTAAAGTTAGGATTTCTAACCGCAACGCCCAATGGTTACTACGGACCAGCCACCACGCAAGCGGTAAAACTATTTCAGAAAACAAAAGGCATCAGACAAACGGGAAACGTAGGGCCGGCAACCAAAGACGCGCTAAATACAATTGACCGTTGACAGGTGATATTCGACCATTAACGAACGAACGCGGAGATTTTTAACTTCGTCATCGTTTGTCATCCCCAACTTGATTGGGGATCCAGCACCCGTGGCGTTACTTTGGATTCCCGCTTGCGGCGGGAATGACAGTGGTGAAGATTGCTTTGCTCGCAGCGACGAAAAGAAATTCCCCTTTTTTATCCAAAAGTGTGATACAATCAAAACATGTACTCACGTCATCTTTTTTTGCTAAAAATTGAAATAACATCTTTGCTAGTGATTTTGCTGGCTTTGTTTTTCGTGCCCGCTCATTTTGCGCTGGCCGCGGTTTTGGTTAGCCCCGCGTCGGGCGGAGTTTCCATTTCTGCTGACACCGCGGTAAATGGAACATCAGTATTACTTAATGGACCAACTATCGCCGAAGGAAAATCTGGTGATGTAGGTAAGGGAACTATTATTCTAAACGCTCCGGCGGGATTTGTGTTTGATGTTACCGCGCCCGCGCCAACCGTTTTATTGATCGAAACCAGCACCCCAAAAAGCCATGGCAAAAGCGGAGAAAAAACTAACCTTAATATTAATAATGATGCCGATGGTTCGCTAATTCCTGTTGCAAGAACCGCGACCCAGCTTACTATTATAATTACTTCCGCCAGCACCGCCAAAGTAACCGATTCTCTGACTTGGCAAAATATCAGGGTGCGTCCGGTGGCAGGAACTCCGCTGGCCGTTGGTACTATTTTAAAAACAGGAACGTCTAAAATTTCCGGCGTCACTGCCGCTACTAATTTTGGAACATTGCAAGAAGTGCCGGGCGCCAAAAATAAGTTAACGTATCTTATCCAGCCTTCGGCGTCAGCGACCACCAATGCTAATTTTGCAATCAGCCCCATCGTTGCGGTTTTGGACCAGTTTGGTAATTCGGAAACTTCTGACAATTCTACTTTGATAAATCTTTCGGCGGTACTGTCAACCCAAAGTTGCGGGGGAACGTTAGGATCTGGAACCTTAACATCACTGCCGCCAAACGGCACCACCGATTTTGCGGGGCTGAAAGCCTATGTGTCAATGCAATATTCGGCGGCCCAATCTATTAAACTGTGTGCGACTGCTTCTGGTTTAGTTTCAGCATTAAGTAACACCATTGTGGTCAGTGGGCCGGTTCCCAGCATCGCTTTTATTAATCCTGCGTCAAAAATTGCGGGCGATTCGGGATTTACCATGAATGTTAGCGGCGCCAATTTCTTTTCTACTTCGCAGGTGAATTTTAATGGCTTATCAACCTTAACGGCTTTTGTTTCGTCAACCCAGCTTGCCGCGGCAATTCCAGCTGGCGACCTTTTGGTGCCCGGAGATTTTGCGGTATCAGTTGCGAATTCCGATGGCAGTTTGTCAAACATAAAAATTTTCACGGTCAATCCTTCGCCTTCACCATCGCCTACGCCTTCACCATCGCCTACGCCTTCACCAACTCCGTCGCCATCGTCAACACCGTCGCCAAACCCAAGCCCCTCATCTTCTCCTGGTCCCACACCAAATTCTTCTCCAGCTCCGACTCCGTCTGCCAGCGCCAGTCCTTTGCCAACTCCGTCGCCTGCTATTTCTCCATCGCCGGCTTTGCGCTTGCTTGCCGATTTAAATCACGACGGCAAATTGGATAAGCAAGACATAGATGTTTTTATAGATTATTGGTTATCAGGCGATCAGACGATAAGACTACAAGATGACTTTAATAATGATAAAACTCTTGATGACAAGGACATCTATTTATTTGTTAAATATTTTGTATACGGCACGCAAGGGTATTAATAATGGCAGTGCAAATCTACAAATTTTTCACACATTGTCATTGCGAGCCGGAGATGGGGCGAATCGGCTGTGGCCAATTACGTCCACATCTTGCCAGCGTGGCAATCCATTTTAGAAAATCAAAAGATTGCTTCGCTTCGCTCGCAATGACGGGTGTTGGATTGCCGCGTGTCCGACTTGCGAGCCGGCACCCGCAATGACGACGTGCGGATTTGTATATTGGTAAAATTTGTATATTTGATCGTATTTGTATATTCGTGATTACTCCAATCAGAAAAAAGTATTGACATTTTTTTGCAAAAAGAATATACTGGCATCATAGTAAAGTACGTGGTCATACTAATCTAAAAATTACATAAGCCCTTAAACGGTTCCTTTTTAATGCAAACCGATTTTTTGTTTTTTTAAAAAAGATTTTTGCCTTGCATTACTGGTGCGCCAATGCAAGGTTAATACCCTGATCTTCAAAGGGTATTTTGTGTTTTTAAAAAGGAGTAATCACGAATATACCAATCTGTTCAAATATACAAATTTTACGAATACACGAATACGTACGTAACGTTATTTGTATATTGGTAAAATTTGTATATTATTCTAAATTTGTATATTCGTGATTACTCCAGTATAAATGGCGGAGGCAACCCAAAAAGTAAAAAACTTTTCCAAGTCCAAACTCTCTTTCCCCACTCCCCATCTTCTGTCAATGCAGAGGGAAACTTGGGATGATTTTGTCCAAGTGCGCATCAAGGAACTGTTTTCGGAAATCTCTCCGATTCTGGACCACACCGGCAAAGAATTTGAGCTGTGGTTTTTGGATTACAACCTTGGCAAACCCAACTACAAAAGCGGTTTGCACGCCCGGAAAAATAATGATTCCTTAGAAGTTCCTCTGCGCGTCAAAGTCAGATTAGTCAACAAAAAAACCAAAGAAGTCAAAGAGCAAGAAGTCTTTTTGGCTGATTTTCCGTTGATGACCGAACGAGGAACCTTTGTGGTCAACGGCGTAGAACGCGTAGTGGTAAGCCAACTTATCCGATCGCCCGGCGCCTTTTTTACCGTCCGGACTTCGCGCGGGAAAAATTATTTTGGCGCAAAAATCATTCCCAACCGAGGCGCCTGGCTGGAATTTGAAACCGAAGATTCGGGATTCATTGGCGTCAAAATTAACCGCAAGCGCAAGGTGCCGGCAACCACGCTGTTGATGGCGCTGGGATTGGAAAACATAGAAAAAATAGAAAAAACGTTCAAAGATGTTGATACCGGAGAAACCAAGTATATAAAAGAAACCTTAAAGCGCGACACGTCCAAAGACCAAAAAGAAGCGCTGGTGGAAATTTACCGCAGGCTCCGACCGGGTGACTTGGTGACTCCTGACACTGCCCAGGATTTGATTTTCAATATGTTTTTTAATTTTGACCGTTATGATTTGTCAAAAGTTGGGCGCTGGAAAACCTGGCAGCGGCTCCCAAACCTGGCCCCAAAAAATAAAGATATTTCCAAAGATATTGAAAAAGAAGACCGGATTTTAACCATAGAAGATTTGGTGGCAGTGGTAAAAGAAATTATTTCTTTAAATAATAATCCTAATGCCAAAGCCGACCAGGTTGACCATTTGGGAAACCGGCGCGTGCGGACACTGTCGGAACTGTTGCAAAACCGATTGCGCGTTGGCCTGATGCGCATGGAAAGAATTATCAAAGACAAAATGTCCACGCTGGATCCGGCCACCATTACGGCCATTCAGGTCATCAATCCTCGGCCGCTGATGGCAGTGGTCAAGGAGTTTTTCACCTCCTCGCAGTTTTCGCAGTTTATGGACAACGAAAATCCGCTGGCCGAACTGGAACACAAGCGTCGCTTAACGACCACTGGTCCTGGCGGACTGACCCGCGAGCGAGCCGGTTTTGAAGTGCGCGACGTGCAGCCTTCGCACTACGGCCGCATCTGCCCGATTGAAACTCCCGAAGGTCCCAATGTTGGATTGGTGGGACACTTGGCTTCATTTGCAAAAGTGAACCCGTATGGATTTATTGAAGCTCCCTATTTTAAAGTTAAAAATGGCAAAGTGACCGATGAAATTCAGTACCTTTCGGCGCAGGAAGAAGAGCGGTATGTGATTGTGCCGGCGTCAGTTCCGCTGGATGATAAAGGAAAAATTTTGGCGGAAATTCCGCCGGATCGGGTAGAAGCGCGCGTCAAAGGCGAGCCGGCCGAAACCGAAATTTCCAAAGTGGATTTTGCCGATGTATCTAGCAAGCAATTTATTTCCGCGGCCGCTTCGTTAATTCCCTTTTTGCAAAACGATGATGCTTCCCGCGCGCTGATGGGGTCTAACATGCAGCGCCAGGCCGTGCCTTTGGTGCGACCCGAAGCTCCGCTGGTGGGTACCGGCGTGGAGCGCAACGTGGCTCGCGATTCGGGCCAGGTGATTTTGGCTGAAGCCAATGGCGTTGTCAAAGAAGTGGATGCCTCGCATATCCTGATGGTTTATGACAAGGGCGGTAAGAAAGTGGAGCAGGATTATGAATTGCAAACCTTTGTTAAAACCAACCAGTATTCCTGTTTCCATCAAAAGCCGATTGTCAAAAAAGGAGAAGAAGTCAAAAAGGGAGACGTGCTGGCTGACGGAGCGGCCATTAACCAGGGCAGGCTGGCGCTGGGCCGCAATATTTTGGTTTGCTTTTTGCCTCTGCGCGGCGGCGGATTTGAAGACTCCATTACTATTTCAGAAAAATTAGTCAAAGAGTTTGAATTCACTTCTATTCACATAGAAGATTTTACCTGCGACGTGCGCGAAACCAAATTGGGTCCGGAAGTTACTACCAGTGATATTCCCAATGTTGGCGAAGAAAAATTAAAAGATTTGGATGAAGAAGGCATTGTGCGGGTGGGCGCGTCGGTTGGCCCCAACGATATTTTGGTAGGAAAAATTTCACCAAAAGGGGAAGCTGAACTGACTCCTGAAGAACGGTTATTGCGGGCGATTTTTGGCGACAAAGTAAAAGATGTCAAAGACACTTCGCTAAGAATGGAACACGGCAAGCGCGGCAAAGTCACCAACGTGAAAATTTTCTCGCGCGATTTGGGGCATAAGCTGGAACCGGGCGTCATTAAAAAAATTCAGGTGGAAGTGTCGGAAACGCGCCACGTCAAAGTGGGAGACAAACTGGTGGGGCGCCACGGCAACAAGGGAGTAGTTTCCAAGATATTGAAAGAAGGAGAGATGCCATTTTTGGCCGATGGAACTCCGGTGGATTTGGTGTTGTCGCCACTGTCGGTGCCTTCGCGTATGAACCTTGGACAAATTTTGGAAACGCACCTTGGCTGGGCCGCCAAAAAATTAAATTATTTAGCGATTTCGCCGGCACTGTTGGGAGCCAACAAAGAAGATATTAAACGGGAATTAAAAGAAGCGGGTTTGCCCGAATCGGGACAAGCCATTTTGTACGATGGAAAAACAGGGCTGCCCTTTCCGCGTCCTATTACCGTCGGTTACATGTATGTGATGAAACTGATTCACATGGTGGACGACAAAGTGCACGCCCGATCTATTGGTCCTTATTCATTGATTACCCAACAGCCGCTTGGCGGAAAGGCCCAGTTTGGCGGCCAGCGATTTGGAGAAATGGAAGTGTGGGCGCTGGAAGGCTATGGCGCCGCGTATACCTTGCAGGAAATGTTGACCATAAAATCTGACGACGTGGTGGGAAGAGCCACAACCTATGAAAGCATTTTGAAAGGAGAGCCGATTAAAAACCCGAACATTCCGGCGTCGTTTAACCTGCTGGTGGCAGAATTAAAGTCGCTTGGCATGGCAGTGGAAGTGAAAGAAAAAATTAGGGAGATTAAGTCAGAGAAAAAGTAATATCCTACGAATTACGAATTTCATCGAATTACGAATTTTGCACCACTTGTCATTCCCGACTTGATCGGGAATCCAGCATCCATTTTATAGTAATCAAAAAATCCATCAATTAAGATAGATTCTTTGAGCGGAGGTTGGTGGAGTCGAACCACATCCCGTTGGTACAGGACCAATTGTTTATTAGGCATTGACCAGATCCTTCTGATTTCAACCTCCCATACCTCCGCAAATAAATTATAGCATCGGGGAATAAAAAATAACACCTCCATTACTGAAGATGTTATTCTTGGTCCCTTTGCGGGAATATGACAACGCCTAATAAACAGTTTCATTATAGCAGATCAAGCTACCGTGTCAATAGATGGCTGTTATAATCAAAAAATCCACCGTTAGGCAGATTCTTTGATGCAAATCCCGCCGAGTTACACAACTTCATTTTAGCAAGTCAAAAAATTCTCGTCAACAATAAAATTATATGCAAAAACAAACGTCAAAACTCATCGGAATCGCAAGCATCGCGACGGCAGTAATCCTGGCTGTTGGAACTGTATTTTTGCACCAGCACTTTTTGAAATCTCAAACATCAATATCTAATGTTCAATCAAGCCCCGATGTTCAAAGTTCAAATACCCAAACCGCTAATTGGGCAACATACAAAAATGATGAATATGGATTTGAAATAAAATACCCTGCTAGTCTTATACTCCATGAGGGTGAAGGAGAAACCTATCTATTTCATTACGGTAACGCTATTGATGCTGATCATATACCAAAGATTGCGGATGTTTACCTATACGCTGGAAAAAGTTTATCTGCATACACTTTGAATTGTGGAGGCAGATGTTCTTATCAAAAATCACAAGTAGCATATTCAGATAAAATTGGTGATTGGAATAGAGATTACATTTTTTCTTACGAAGGTATGGGGGTATGGGACGAAATACTTAATGTTTACCAGCAAAAAGACGGAAATTATTACATTTTTTCTTTGTATCAGGGACTGTCACTTGGCGCTCCGGATTCTCAGGGGAATGGGGAACCTACTAAAGAAGAAATCATTGCACCCGAATTAGAGAAGTTAAAAGATCAGAATAATCCTGAGGTTAAAATATTAAATCAAATACTTTCAACCTTTAAATTCACAAAATAAATTCGCCAATTTTTCAAATTTCAAATTTACGATTTCAAATTGATATTGCTAGTGAAGGGAGGCATTTGAACATGAAATGTTCAAATGCTGACCGAACGACGCAATATATAAATGGCTTTTGCCGTTTCTATATTCGAATTTCGAATTTAATAAATTTATGGCTAAAATAAAAAAAATCAAACCTGCTGAAGCGTTGCTGAAAGAAGCTCCGACCAAAGAAAACCTATTTGATGCTGATGGCGAACTGGTAGTTGACGTATTTGAAACGCCGGCAGATTTTGTGGTACTGGCCACCATAGCGGGTGTT
>CAZREI010000010.1:0-38191 GCA_964599285.1 uncultured Candidatus Saccharibacteria bacterium
TGTACTGCATACACTCATGTTACCAGAGTGTTGCACTTACTTGTTGAACTAACTGGCCGTAACCCCTCACACTCCCTCAAGTCGAGGCACGAAATAGGCTCGACGCCCCACCCCCGTCATTGCGAGCCGCAGCGTGGCAATCCAGTAAATAGCTTTAGAAAGATTGCTTCGGTGTGCCTCGCAATGACGAGGTGTGAGGGGTTACTTTTGGCCATAGAGTTCGTTCAAACGCTGGGCGCAAAAGGCGCGCCCACGGGCGCGCCTTTTGCGCTTATAAAATCTTAACTCTTCTTTGGAGCCAATCCTACTTTCTCCTCAACAGTAATAACCCGAGATTCCAGTTTATCAAATTCTTCCTGATGGACCACATCAACAATACTCAAACTGATATTATTAATTTGTTTGGTAACTTGCTCAAACTTTGCATCTACCCGGTCAAATCTTTTATCAACTGCCTCAAATTTTTCATTCATCGTCGCATTAATTTCAGCAAATCTTTTATCGACACCATTAAAGCCCTTGCCGATCATAAGGGCTAACTTATCTAACGTCATTTTTTTACTTTTTTTCTTTTTCATCTTTTGATAAATATTTAAACTTATGCTTTTTTAATAACTCGATCACCGAAGCTCCGCATGTGTAGCAAAGCTCCATCACCTGAAAATACCCAGTTCCAGCCACTACGCGCTTCCCCGTAGTAATTTCCTTTTTGCAAACATCGCACTTTGAAACTAACATGGGTTTATTATACGCTTGCAAAAAATCATGTCAAATTTTGTTTTTTTATGTTCTGGATTGCCACATTTTACTATAGAGTAAAAAGGAAACGTTTCTTTTTTACTCTATATGATTAGATAACTTTGCCAGCAAAAACGTCTCGTAAATATTTTGCTGTATGAGATTTTTTATTTTTTTCTATATCTTCTGGAGTCCCCTCAACGATAACTTCACCACCTTTTTGACCTCCTTCCAGACCCATATCTATAATCCAATCAGAAACTGCAATAAGAGAAACGTTGTGTTCTATCACAAGTACGGTGTTACCCTTACCAACCAAGTTCCGCAATACCGAAATTAATTTTTTAATGTCTTCAAAATGCAAACCGGTCGTTGGTTCGTCTAAAATATAAAGTGTATCGCCCGTGTCGCGGCGCGAAAGTTCGGTGGCCAGTTTTATTCTTTGCGCTTCTCCGCCAGACAACGAAGTTGCCGATTGCCCCAATTCAATATACGAAAGCCCCACTTCTTTTAACGTTTTCATTTTGTCATAAACGCCCGGAATGTTTTTGAAAAACTCACCGGCTTCTTCAATAGTCATTTTGAGCACATCGGTAATATTTTTTTCTTTATACAAAATTTCCAGCACTTCTTTGCTATAGCGCTTGCCTCGGCATTCTTCGCACTCAACATAAATGTCGGGCAGAAAGTACATTTCCACTTTTTTGGTGCCCTGGCCTTCGCAAGCTTCGCACCGCCCACCCTTGACGTTAAAACTAAAACGCCCGGCCGAGTAGCCGCGGATCCTAGCTTCTTTGGTTTGGGTAAATAAATCACGGATAAACGAAAACGCGCCAGTGTAGGTTGCCGGGTTTGATCGAGGCGTCCGGCCGATGGGCGACTGATCCACCAAAACCACTTTATTGATATGTTCGGTTCCCAAAATTTCTTTGTGCAGACCTGGCTCATCTTTGGCGCGGTAAAATTGCTTGAGCAGTGCTCGCGCCAAAATATCGTTGACCAGCGAAGATTTTCCGGATCCAGAAACCCCCGTCACGCAGATAAAGCGACCCAACGGAAAAACCACATCAATATTTTTTAAATTATTTTCCCTAGCGCCAATCACTTTTAGATATTTCTGAGATTTTGAATTTATTTGTGATTTGCCCGCCTCGCCTTGACGGCGAGTCGAGGCTGGGTGATTTGTAATTTGGGATTTAAATCCATCTGAAACTTTCTTTTTCCCAGCTAAGTACTGACCGGTAAGTGTGTTTGACTTCAAAATAGATCGCGGCGTTCCCTCAAACACCACTTTGCCTCCGTGCTTGCCGGCGCCCGGGCCGATGTCAATTATCCAATCGCTTGCCATCATGGTTTGTGGGTCGTGCTCCACCACCACCACCGTATTTCCTAAATCGCGAAGCTGCAACAAGGTGTCAATTAACCGATGCTGGTCACGGGCATGCAAACCAATAGACGGCTCGTCCAAAATATATAGCACCCCTGAAAGCTTTGACCCAATTTGCGTAGCCAAACGAATGCGCTGCTCTTCCCCGCCAGCCAGCGTTACGGCTTTGCGGTCCAAATTCAAATATCCCAAGCCCACGTCCACCAAAAACTGCAAGCGATCAATAATTTCTTTGGAAATGGGCGCACTGATTTTCGCATCATTGGCGCCAAGATTTTTTTGCAGCTTTGAAAAAAAATCTTTTAACTGATCAACGGGCGTTTGAACAATTTCATAAATAGATTTTTCCCCTACCGTCACCGCCAGCACTTCCGGTTTCAATCGCTTGCCCTGGCACACCGGACACTTTTTAATCACCATGTACTGGTCAATTTCCTGGCGCGTCCAATCAGAATCGGTTTCATGGTACCGACGTTCCAAGTTTTCCATGACTCCCTCAAATTTGTCGCCGTCTCCCCGCAAAATCACATCAATAATTTTTGGCGGCAAGTTTTTTACCGGTTCGTTTAAAGAAAAGTGGTAGCGGTCGGCCAGCTCCTGCAGTTTCCAATTATAGTAACCTTGCCGGCCCACTTTGTGGCTGGCGCTGGACCAGGCGCGGATGGCGCCTTCGGCAATGGTTAAATTTTTATTGGGAATGACTAGTTCCGGCGACACTTCCAGCTTTTCGCCAAGTCCGGTGCACTCGGGGCAAGCCCCATAAGGATTGTTGAAAGAAAATGTCCGCGGTTCAAGTTCCGGCAAAGAAATACCGCAGTCCTCGCAGGCAAAGTGTTCAGAAAACGTAGTGTCGGTATAATTTTTATAATGGTTATAATTTTTATAATTATTATAACTGACGATAACAATCCCTTTTCCCAACTTCAGTGCGGTTTCCAGCGAATCCACCAGGCGCGAACGATCCAATTGTTCATCCAGCACCAGCCGGTCAACCACTGCCTCAATGGTATGCTTTTTTTGCTTATCCAGCGGCCGAGCCAGCGCCTCCTCTATTAAATAAATGTCGCCGTCAATGCGTACGCGTACAAACCCCGCCCGTTGTATTTCTTGCAACACCGCCGTATGCTCCCCTTTTTTGCCTTTGATAACCGGCCCCAAGATCATTATTTCTTCTGCCTTTTCTTTTTCCGCGTTTTTTCGCGCCTTGCCCTGAGCTTGTCGAAGAGTTAATTTCCCCAGCCTCGACTTGCCCTCGAGGCGAGGCGGGCGCGTGGTTCCGCGGCCAAGAATTTGTTCTACGATCTGATCAATGGTCTGCTTAGAAATAGGCTTGCCGCAGTTTGGGCAATGAGGCTTGCCAATTCTGGCATACAAAAGCCGCAGATAATCATAAATTTCCGTGATAGTTCCAACGGTACTCCGAGGATTATGTACCGACTTTCGCTGATCAATAGAAATGGCCGGGCTGATGCCTTCTATTTTATCCACATCAGGCTTGTCCATCACGCCCAAAAACTGCCGAGCGTAAGCCGACAAACTTTCCACATATCGGCGCTGGCCTTCGGCATACAACGTATCAAAAGCCAGCGAAGATTTTCCGGAACCGGAAAGCCCGGTAATCACCACCAATTTATTTTTAGGAATATCCAAACTGATATTCTTAAGGTTATGCACCCGAGCCCCGCGAATTTTAATGACATCTTGTTTCATAGAAATATGCCATTATACCTGTTTTAAAAATATCTTTCAATGCTCCGTTCTCCGCTCTCCGTGCCTGACGTGCAACGCCAAAATTTCGTCCTTCAGTTTGTTGGTATCCCCATGACTTAAAAGTCCCATATATGCTTCAAATACTTCTTTTTTATGGGACTGGCGCAAACGCCTCATCATCCGAGCTTTGGTGGAAGTCCTCAAAACTCTAAAGTGGAAAAAGTGCTCCCAGCCTAAAAAATCCATCCCCGATGCCAGGGTTTTGATGTATATTTTATCGGGGTGCAAATCTAAATATAAACCATGGCGCAAAAAAGTTCTCATCTGCCAAAGCAAATATTCCAAGTAACGCTTCTGACTATGCAAGATTACAAAATCATCGGCATAGCGAATATAATAGTCAACTTTCAAGCGGTGTTTTACAAACTGATCAAGCTGGTTTAAGTAAATGTTTGAAAAAAGCTGGCTAGTCAAATTCCCCAGCGGCAGCCCGATTCCGATCTGACCATTATTAAAACTACTAATAATTTCTTGCAGCAATGCTAAAATTCGCTGATCAGAAATATGCTGGCGCAAAATTCCCATTAACAAACCGTGATCAATGTTGGCAAAAAATTTTCTGATGTCACACTTAAGTATCCAGCAAGTTTGGGTATTATTGCAAGAAACTTTCCGGGCAAATTTCAAAAATCGATTCATTGCCCGGTGACTTCCCTTTTCATTCCTGCAGGAATACGAATCCGCAGTGAATGTCCGGTCAAAAAACGGATACAAAATACGATAAACGGCGTGATGTAGCAGGCGGTCACGCACACAGGCTTTGTGAATAGTGCGCGGCTTAGGATCGTTAATTTTAAACTCGTGGTATCCGCCATGGCGCCAAGTGCCATTGATAAGATCGCGATGAAGTGATAGGATATTGTGCATCAGGTAACGCTTAAACTCCATTACATCTTCTTTCTTTTCTTTGCCATCCAAAAATTCCCGCCAAGCCCAAAGCAGATTATCAATACTCACTATATCTTCAAACGTATGAGTCAATTGGATCTTCATAAAACTAATACCACTGCTTCTAATCCCCCCCCCCAGACTCTGTCGGTTTTAGAAAAGACCAAAAGTCTTTACAAACAATGGATCGGTATCCATCGCAACATGGATAGAACCGTCCGTTTTGGATTGGGCACAAAAATAGACGTCTTGCTCTTAGATATTCTTGAAATTTTGCGCAAAAGCGAATACACGCCAATTGATAAAAAAATTCCCATGCTGGAAAACGCCATAGACAGAATTGATTCACTGCGCTTTTTCCTGCAAGTTCTATGGGAAATCCACTCGGTTTCTAACGAACAGTATGCTTTGCTGGCAACCGCCGTGGAAAACCTCGGCAGAATGGTTGGCGGATGGAAAAAGGGGTTATTAAAAAAATTAGGAAAACCCGGCGCGTAAAAGTACGCGCCAGGAAAGAATAGGGTCGCGGGAGAGGATCTGGTTGCCAGCGTTCCACGGATTCGGGTTGGAAACCGAGTTGGCTTCCACGTTCCAGTAACCGTTGTCGGGGTTCCAGTTCGCATTCACAGCCCAGACCTCACCATTGTACAACAGGCCATCATAGGCACCACCCCTTGAATACTCTCGGAGTTGTATTTGACCTGGGACATTATAAGTCCGCCAGCTCATTGCACCGATTATCTTCTTTTTTAAACTGTGCACCCTAACGCTTCCAAGAGCCGTGGCCACTGGAATTCTGCAGGTTTAAAAATGCAAAGCTAAGGAGCTACGCAAGAGCCTGAACGTGAACCTTCAAACCCTTTCTTGGGATTTTCTCCAAATCTGGAAGGTGAAAATGTGATAGAATTTCAAAACGTAGCGAGCTACGTTTTGAAATTATTGCGCATTTTCAACCCAGATTTGGAGAAGAGACCTCGAGACCCAGGCGTAATTGGCGCAGCCAATTCGCCAGGTCTGGAGAAACTCTGCCTTTTTATAAGGGGTTTGAAGGTTCACGTTCATAACCATCACGTCAGAGCAATCCTTGCGCATAGTTTATCTTATTTTACGCAAACAAAAAAGCCCTCCGCACGTTTCAAAGTGTCAGAGGGCCAAAGGTTCAAAGATTCTGGGAATCCAGAAACCATATTTTCTAATCGCGGGAGAGGACCTGGCTGCCAGCGCGCCACGGATCCGGGCCGGAAACCGAGCGGCTCCCACGCTCCAGTAACCGCGGTCGGGGTTCCAGTCCGCACCCACAGCCCAGACCTCACCATTGCCGTCCTCGCCCCCAACTTCTACGTAGCCGATGTTGGCCATATAGTTGTTGGTGAGCAAATGACCCGCCTGGCCGTTTTTTTGCTGGCGGATGTGCCAAAAGAATTGGCCCAAGGGAATGGTTGCCTTTTTGCCAAGTTCGTCCATGATGGGCGGATCCAGCGAATCTTTCTGCAAAGCATGGAAAGCGGTGGAACCGGCCGGAACTAGTTTGCACCGCTTGTCCAGAAACAGTCGACGGAAGTTGTTGCCGATGTAACCGATATTGTACTCCTTTTTGAGAAACTCCTCGGTAAGAGTTGTCTCCTGGATGGCAGGGACGGAAACGCTCGTGACGTGTTTGAGCAGAGAGAACGTGAGTTCTCCGAGCTTAGCCAGCACGAAGTCGGCGACCGCATTGCGCAATGGGTCACTCTTTTCAATGACATCTTGCCACTTTTTGCGGTTGGCCTGGATCTTATCCAAAGCCAAGTTGGCCACGTGAGCAGCAATGTTCGCCATCACAGAGCGGAACTCTCGCTCTTGATCTTGGGTTCTCTGGAACACAGATGCTGTCGATGCTTTTTTCATCGCCCTCATCCCTTTCTTGGAAATGTACAAGGGAACAGCTTGAAATAAGCCATTTACCCTACAATTCTACTTTAGCATGAGTCACAGTTCTTGTCAATAGTTTGTTGCTGGAGTTTGGTGAATAATACCTGTAAGTGATTGTCCTCACTCAACCACTCGAGAATTTCCATGATTGCCGTGAAGTAGCAGTTAACATTGAAATTCTCCAGGTGTCGAGTCTTTTCTTCACCAAGATGGAATACTCGTTTCTTGCGTGAAAAATACCTCTCAATCTCCGTTCGTTTGTTCAGTAATGTTTGATTCAAGCAACGATTGAGGGACTTGGTTTGATGATAGCCTTCTTCAGTCAGTATTTTTTGTGGCATGAGACGAAATGGAATGCCAACATCGCAATTCTTCCACTTCCGTTTGATTTGCAAAACGAAGTCCTCTGCGTCATATCCTCTATCTGCTAAAAATGCTTTTACTTTTTTCTTCCAGTATTTGGGTGCCCCTCTGACTAGGTTTTTGCCCAAGACAATATCTGCTCTGGCCCCGCCGGTGGTTTTTAATTTCAATGGCAACCGTGTTTCAAAATCAATGATTTGGTGGAGCTTAAACCCCGTTTTCTCCTTGTGTCCTGAATATTCTTGGCCTTGTTCATTGCCTTTTCCTTTAGAAAAGCTTTCAACAAACGACGAGTCTAAAATACCAATCAGCGTATCTTGTTTTCCAACCACGGTTTTAATTAACTTTTCAAATACCTTTTCAAACCAGGCTTTCAGTATCAATCTTTTTCTGAATTTAATGAAGGTCGAGTAATCGATACCGGTCATACTTTCCAAATCGCGGTAGGTGCACCGGGTGAACTGTTTGTACATGAGCCATTGAAACATCCATATCTTGTCGTAGCCTTTCCTGCCCTTACGGTTGGGTTTTAAAAATTGTGTAAATATGTTAACGACTAATTCTGAGTCAAGCCATTGAAATCTTTGGTAACAGGGGATACGATGAGTTAAAGACGTTTGAGTTGGTATATACGCCTTTTGCGAGGCGAATGTGGAAGTTGTCATATACCTCCATTATACCAAGTCAGGCGTCTTTTGGGTTGGATGGGTATTATTCACCAAGCTCTGCTGTGAAGAGCTAAGCTCTTCACAAAATCGGCGGCTATACTTCAAAGGTTTTTTTGATGATGCCATTCTTTGACGCGTCAATCACTTCTGACACATAGACCGGCGCGTAGGACTGGTCGTCCTGCTTTTTTTCAATTTTCAAAATGTATTTGCCTTTGGGCACCAAGCAATAGTAGCGGCCATAGCGGTCGGTAACTTTGTGGCTGATTTCACGGTTAATGCCCGGCAACATGATTTTGATGACCGCAAACGACAATGGCTTGCCGCTGACTTTTTCCATGACATGTCCAAAGGGCGTGGGTTTAATTCCCAAAAGTCGCAACACCAGCACCACCAGGTAGAATACCAAAACAATGGTGTTGTAAGGAAACGGCGCAACTGCGTAGGCCACCGCCGCCAAGGCAAAACCCAAGACAAACAGTACTTCGGTTAACTTGCGGGTCATGGAATCCCATCGGGAATAAAATCCGGTCAGATTTTTTTCTTTTTTGATAAACTCGTTCCAGTCAAAGCGGAAGGCATCCACCGGAATGTTTTTAATAATGGCTTCTCCGCGCGCTTTGACTTCAAATTCTTCGCCGTAATACAAGTTTTCATACACGTCGTCCTTGGTCTTGCCCTGCATTTTTTTGGAAGGAAACAGATAGTTGCTCTTGGTGGCGGCCATGGTGTATTTTCCTGGTTCGGCCAAAAATCCAAAGCGCCCGTCAATGTCGGTGATGGCCGACACCACCGTGTTGCCCTCCAAATCTTTGAGCACCACGTAAGCAGGATCCACCGGCTGCTTGGTTACCGAATCATAAACCACACCCCAGGGCCGCTCCCGTTTTTTGATACCAAGAGAATACAAAATCAAAGTCCAAAGGCGTAGCGGAATCAAAAACGTTTCCGGGAAGGTTAGTGGCGAAGCAAAAAGATCGGCGATGATATTGATTATCATAGCCACCAAGCCTGCGGCAGTGATAGCCTGAACTACGAATAATCCAGCTGGCACCAATACCGCTTCACGTAGAGCGGTAACGGTCGCGAGGATGGGAAACTTTATGAAGTCGGGAAGTTTTATAATGTCTAAGATCAGTGACGTGGTAAATGATTTTATGATCAGGGGGATGTTTGCAATAATGGGAGTGATGAAGGTCAAAGGAGAAGGCGGCGTGGGAACCACGGAAACAATCGGGTTGGAACCGCTGGTGGGAGGATTAGATTCCGGATTGGTTGTAGTAATGGGACCGGTTGGTCCGGTTGAAACAATCGGTTCTGTCGCAGGTGAATTGACGGGAGAACTTGCGGCTGAAGAAACTGGTGAAGGCGCCGGCGATTGATTGGCGCAAGCGGCATTGGCAAGGCACGTGTCTAAATTTATCCCGATTGCCGGACAGTTTAAGGTGGCGCATACTTGTCGCAAAATCGCGCAGTACATGGAAGTGTCGGCGTAGTTTCCCACCTGACATTGGTCTTGGCCCGCGCCCGAAACACTAACACACTGGCTTTGCAAATTGCAGGCGCCGTGAAATTGCGGTGGCGACTGCGGTCCTGATGGCGGCTGCGACTGAACCTGCGGGTTGGGAATAACCGCGGCCGGGTTGCCACCGCTGGCGGGCGCGGGAGTTGGGGTTGGCGTAGGGACATTCTGCCAGGTCAAGGTAAATTCATCAAAATTGGAATTACCAGCCTGGTCCGTAACCGTAAGGCGGATAACATACGTGCCGACGGTGTCAGCCGACACGGTGGAGTCTTGGGATGTTGCGGTTCCAAACGTAATGGCTCCGGGACCGGAAATTTTTGACCATTGGTAAGTTGCAATGCCCGAGGTTGCGTCGGAAGCAGTGGCGTCTTGGGTAAACTGCGAATTTTGGGTTTGGTCTATGCCGGCGTCTACCACGGGCGGGGTAACGTCGGTAGTGAAAGTGCCTGGCCTTGAGTTTGATGTTGAAGCAAAATTAAAGTTGTCTATAATATTGGCGTAATAATTATGAGAGCCATCACCATCACCAACCAATACTGTGTAGTTACAGCTTGGGTTTGTCGCGGTGGCACTGGAATGGCACCATTCATTCCCCGCTCCGCAAGCCGTTCCAGTAAAATCGTTGGCTTTGCAAACGTACAACGTGACGGTGCTGGAAGTGTCGGCATCGGAAGCCGTAGAAGTAAACGTAACCGTGTCTCCGGCTTTCAGATAACCTGACGTGTTGCTGATGGCCGAAAAACTGGGGGCGTGGTTGACTACAAAAGGAGAACCGGTATCGCCCGACCCTTGGGCAACGGCCGAACAAGCGGCGCTGGCATTATTGTCGCAAGCAAAAGCATACCAAGCATTCGTTTCCGCATCTGAAGCAGAGGTAGCGTAATTGCAAGTTGCTCCAGAACCCGAAGCCGTAGATCCGGAAATGCACCACTTGTCTACGTCACAGGTGGGAGCGGCGCCGTTGTGGGCGGTGACGGCACTGGTGGTACAAAGGGCAAGGTACCAACTATCCGATTCGGTGTCGGTGGCGGTTGCGGTAAATACCACATTGGACCCGGCATTGGTTGGCGTGGTGGCTGAAGATCCGCCATCGGAAGGCGCAACCGTAATTGACGGCGCTGTGTTGCCACCACTGCAAGAAGATGATGACGGCACAAACGAGAAAATATCACCGATGCCAGCCTCTCCTCCATAGGTAGTGGTTCCGTAGAATGTGGAACTTGCAAGCACCAGCCCATCAAAGGGAGTATCTCCGTTGCTGGGATATCCGCTAAAACTATACTGGAGGCCGTAACCGCTCGCGTCGGTGCAAAAGGAAAATATGGTACCGGTGCTGTGGGCGCCCCCTTCGGCGGTCAAGCCATAGAAAGTAAAACCGGAAAGCGCTAGCGCGCTGTCGTACAGGGACGGTCTTTTACCATCACCCGCGCCGCCGGTAAAACTGTGGATTACGGAAAATCCGCTGCCACTGGTGCTCATAGAAAATACTGTGCCAAAACTGGAACTGCCGCCAAGCCGAGTCACTCCATACAGAGTGGATCCAGAAAGCGCCAAAGTGCCATAGGGCTGGCTTCCGTTGCTGGAGCCGCCGGTGAAAGTATGCAACAGCCCAAAACCGCTGCCGCCGGTGCTGATGGAAAATGCGGTGCCGATGTTTGAGCTTCCGCCGCTGCGGGTCATGCCATACAAGGTGGAGCCGGAAAGAATAAGCGACCCGAAAGGAGAAGCTCCGTCGCCCGATCCGCCTGCAAAATTATGCAAAATAGTAAATCCAGTGCCACCGGTGCTAACGGAAAAAATGGTTCCCAAAGATCCGCTACCGCCGGCCGAGGTCATGCCATACAAGGTAGAGGCGGAAACCAGCAACGAACCGTAGGGGTTAATCCCATCAACACCATCACCCAAAAAGTTATGTAACACCGTGTAGCCACTGCCACTGGTGCTAATAGAAAAAATGGTGCCCTCGCCATCGGTCCCGCCATTCTGGGTCATGCCATACAGTGTTGAACCGGAAATCGCAAGCGACCCATAAGGAGTATAGCCATCACTGCCGTTGCCAAAGTGGTGCAGAACCAAAAATCCCGTGCCATCGGTGTTCATGGAATATACCGTACCAAGCCCGTAGTTTCCTCCCACGTTAGCCATGCCATACAGTTTGCCTCCCGATTGAATCAAAGATCCTTGCGGCTGGCCGCCATCAGGATAATCCAAAAAGTTATACAATACTGAAAATCCGGTGCCGCTGGTGTTAATGGAATAGAGCACGCCGGCGTCCAACGTACCGCCAAGGTTGGTGACGCCATAGAGCACCGATCCAATAATAGCGAATTTTCCCGAAGGCAAGTGGCCATCGGTCAGGCTGCCAGTGAAAGTGTGAAGAACGGCAAAGCCGCTTCCGCTAGTATCAATGGAATACAAAATACCTTTACTTGACGCACCCGCGTAGGTATTTTGACCATACAACGTAGATCCGGAAAGAATAAGTGAATTGTTAAAATCAGATTGCAATCCCCCTTCATTAAAATCGTGGAGGTTGGTAAAACCGTTCCCATCAGTGCCAATAGAATAAATAATGCCTTGATTGTTAGCGCCGCCGATTTCCGTTACGCCATACAAGGTAGAACTTGAAAGTAAAAGCGTGCCGGTGGGGTTGCTTGGCGCAACGGGAATGCCCGCTAAATCAAAGTTGTATAAAACCGTATAACCGTTCCCGTCGGTGCCGATGGAAAAAATGGTACCGCCATTATGACTGCCACCTTGAGAGGTTAACCCATACAACGTAGAACTGGAAAGTACCAATGTGGTATCAAAAGCATTGACATAAGAACTGCTATTCTCCGCGAAGGTAAAGCTGTGCAATAGGGTAAAACCGCTTCCGCTGGTATCAATGGAATAGATGGCGCCATCGTCATTAGCGCCGCCAAAATGGGTCATGCCATACAGCGTTGAACCGCTGATGGCAAAAGATCCAAATGGAGTCCTCCCATCACTGGTAGTTCCCGTAAAGTTATGCAAAATAGTATATCCAGTGCCATCGGTATTGATGGAGTAAATGATGCCATCAGAAGAACTGCCATCGGTGGGCGTGACGCCATAAAGTACCCCTCCGGAAAGCAACGGCGAATCTATGGGAGCGGAGCCATCGCCCGTGCTGCCGGCAAATTCATGCAACAGCGCGTATCCGGTGCCGTCGGTGTTGATAGAATATACCGTGCCTTTATTGGATACGCCTCCCTGGCTGGTAGTTCCATAAAAAGTTGATCCTGAAAGCACCAATGAGTCGTAAGGATTTTTTCCTTCGTCCAAAAATGTCTTCAAGAATGTGACCCCCGGATCCACAATGTAATCAATAGATACGCTGGCATTGACCACTTTAAGGTCAAACATGTCCGTTGGGTTTTGCAAATTGGAAAGCAAAATTCGGTACTTGCCATTATGGTCAATGTGGTCGAACATGGGACTTGCGCCATCAGAAACTCCCGTAAGCTGGCTTTGCTCATTGCCATTTTGATCCAGCGGATATACCTCTATTTTGACGGGTTTGGATGGGTCAGATGGTTTGGCATACAAGGTAATATCATTGTTGCTGGCAAGCGGCGAATTAAACGTCACCCGTACATACTGATTCTGATCAATGGCGGCATAATTTTGGTCCCGATCTTTGACCGTATCATAAATATCCGCTAAAATAGTTTGGTCAGTATCTAACTGGAAAGCTTTAGAGATAAAGATAATGTCAAAAGTCTGGGCAGACAAGTGCGGCACCGTCCACTCCACGTAGTCCAGTTTGCCGTTTTGGTTTAAGTCGTAGGCGTGGAAACTTACTGGCTGGTTGCCCTGGTTTTTCCACTTGATTTTGATTTTACTCTCTTCTCCCACCTTGAAAATTTCGGGAATGGTGGTGAAGGCCAGAACGTTGGTGTAGGCAATATGGCCAGCCACCTGTGGATCCGGTTCGGCCGTGGCTGGCGCAGAAACCGTAACCTGCTGGCCGGAGCTGGTATCTTGAGCCGAAATTGCCGGAGCCGGAAGCTGGTAGTCAACCTGGACGTAGTCGTCCTTGGGTTTTGGGGTAGAGGTAGGAGTGGGTGTTTGACTAGCAGATTCAGAGGGAGATTCTGATGGCACAAGGGAAGAAGCAGGAGTTTCAGTAGTGGATGGAGTGGGAGTGTCAGTGGGCGAAGCGTCAACCGGCGAGGCAACCGGCGAAGCGCTAGGCGAGGCGGCGGCCGCGCCGCCGCCGGTATCACCACCGTCGTCATTACGAGTCCCGACAGAAGTCGGAGACGCGGCAATCTCCGTTTCACTGGTGTCTGCGTTAGTCTGCGTTAAGTCAGCGTTAGTCTGCGCTTGGCTGGACAAGTCCACAAAGCTCGCATCACTGGTTTGGGTAACCTGCTGGGCGGTAGTGGCGGATGAAATAATGTCGGTGACTTGGGTGACGGTGTCATCAATGCTGGCCCGCAAAGAATCAAATACTCTGGCAAAAATACCTTGGTTGCGCCGCATGGTCGCGGCCAATCGCTGGCGATCCGTTTGGTTTAAAAAGTTTGAAACCGGAGCCGATACCAACGTTTTTTGCTCTGCGCTGGTAATAGTAGACACACTAATACGCCTTACCCCTTTGGGAAGCTGGATTAAGTAGTGGGACTTACTGATGTCGCTTCGTTTGACCGTCAGGGCATAGCTGATGGGCTGGCCAGCAATGGCTTTTGAAGTCTGGGTTATCGTAACATTCTTAATGGCCAGCGCTGAATCAACCGCTGCCGGCCGGAAAAAAAGATTGCTGGCAAAGATACTGACAGCAATCACTACGACAAAAAAAGCTGATCCTTGGACTAAAGAAAGTAAATTAAAAGAAACGGTGTGACGGCGGCCGCGGAAGGTGATGTCGCGATTGAGTTTTCTTAAAAAGGTTTCAGAAGTACTGGCAAACTTCAAAAACAGCGGGGGGAGGGTTGCTTTTTGATTTTGGATTTTTGGCGTTGGAGAAAATCCGGCTTGAGGGGTTGCTTTTGGTTTTTTTGATTTTGGTTTTGGCGATGGCATGGAATTAAATTCTTTCATTTTACCATAAAAAGGAGTGGGAAGCATGTGGATAACTTGCACAATTAGCTCTGTAGCGATACATTAAGAATATGGAAAAGTTTACCATCATTGCCAAAGACGACCTTGCCAAGCTCCCTACCACGTCGGGAGTGTATTGTTTTTACCAAGATAAGCGGCCCATATATATAGGAAAGGCTATCAACATAAAAGATCGGGTGAAAAACCATTTTAAGCAGCCGACCTATAAAGATGATTTTTTTACTGGCGTTACTGACCGCATTGGATTTTTGGAAACCGGATCGGAAATTGAAGCTTTGATTTTGGAGGCCCAACTGATTAAAAAGTACCAGCCAAAATTTAATTCCGTCTGGCGCGATGACAAAAACTATTTTTATGTTGCCGTTGGCAACTGGCGCGGAACTACGCGGAAAAACGCGGAAAAGCTACCCTACGTTTTTATCACCCACCAAATTCATAAATCTAAAATCATAAATCATACATCTAAAACGATCGGCCCGTTTGTTGAGGGCACGGCGTTGAAAAAAACTTTAAAATATTTGCGACGAGTGTTTCCTTTTTATACTGCCGCCAAGCATCCTGCCACCAAATGCACCTGGTGCCATTTGGGTTTGTGTCCAGGTCCCCGCCTCTTTGAAGAGGCGAGGCTCGCCTCGCCATCAGGCGAGGCGGCAAATCTTCTTAAAGATTACAAAAAAAATATAAAAAAACTGATGCTCATTTTGCAGGGCAAACGCAAAACTGTTTTGTACGCTTTAAAAAAAGAAATGGCGGAATTATCAAAGCACAATAAATTTGAAGAAGCGGCAACTGTGCGCGACAAAATGCAGGCACTGGAACAGGTGATGGCACACACGCATGTGATTGAAAATTCCAAATTACAATATACAAATCACAAACTTAGAAATTTACCAAACGAAAAGTGGCGTGCAACAGAAAAATTACTGCAAGAAATTCTGCAAATGCAATTCCCTATTTCCAAGATTGAATGCTACGACATTTCTAATATCCAGGGGATACAAGCCGTGGGCAGTATGGTAGTTTTCGTAAACGGCGCGCCCGATAAAAGCCAGTACAAAAAATTCCGCATCCGCATGGAAAACAAACCCAATGACATTGCCATGCTCAAAGAAGTGTTGGGACGAAGGCTGGCGCATCCTGAATGGGGCTACCCGCAAGTTATGTTAATTGACGGCGGCATCGCGCAACTAAATGTCGGCATCAAAAGTAAAACACCGTTTCCTGAAGCCAAAAACATTAAAATAATTTCTATTGCCAAAGGCAGACAAGAATTATTTATTGAAGGGCAAGAAAAAAATCCTATCCCGCTTAAAAACTTACCACAAGAAATATATAATTTAATTGTCCATTTAGATGATGAAGCCCATCGCTTTGCCATTTCGTACCACAAAAAACTGCGGAAAAAGGCGCTGTTGAAATAGTATCTTCGCACCTCGTCATTGCGAGCCACAGCGAAGCAATCTTAAGTGTAGATTGCCGCGTCTCCGACTGCGGGCCCGCTTAGCGGGTCTGCGGTCGGGACTCGCAATGACGGTGAACGTGTTTTTGAACAGCGCCGCGAAACATTGATATTTCCCAAAAACTCTGCTACCATAAAGGAGTAGTGCGATTACGGTTATTCGTATATATTCGTACTCAATTCTCCGCCAAAGGACGGACTCGCCTCTGGCGAGGTATTTCGTAGCCAAATTATGAAGAAGCTTCTTTCACTGATCATAAGCGCCGGCGTGGGACTGTGGCTGGCAACCTTGTTTATCCCGGGAGTTTTGGTTCAGCTTTACCCGGATTCTAATATTTTCGGCCTGACTTTGACCGCCCGATGGCAGCTGTTCTTGCTCTTTGGCGTAGTGCTAGGATTGCTCAACTATTTTGTAAAACCAATCTTAACCACCGTCACCCTGCCGCTACGCGTGGTCACCCTGGGACTTTTTGGATTTTTAATTTACATGGCGCTGATTTGGGCAGTGGACCTGATGTTTAAGGAACTGACTGTCCCCTTTTTGTACCCGCTGGCCGGCACGGCCATCATCATCTGGGCCTTAAACTTTTTGCTTTCCAAATCCGTATTAAGAGAAGACGACTAAATAAAATAGTTATCAGTTGATAGTTTAAAGTTTTAGTTATGCGGTTCTCGGTTAACGCCGATGTTAAACTAAAAACTGAATAACTAAAACTAACAGGCCACGCCCGCAGGCGCGGCTGGAACTTAAAACCAAAAACTAAATCATGATAAATACACAACAAATTTTATTTTTTGCCCAAATCGCAGTCTCTGTTATTTTGATCGTGCTCATTGCCGTCCAACAACGGGGAACAGCCCTGGGCAGCGCCTTTGGCGGAGGCGGAGAATTTTACTCCACCCGCAGGGGCGTGCAAAAAAAATTGCACTACGCCACTATCGCGGCCGCCGCTCTTTTTATTATTTTGAGCGTGGCCAACCTCCTGGTATAAGTATAATGCTAATCCGCGAATCTTATGCTAATCTACAAAATTGCTAATGTGGCGGCCGTTCGTCGTATTCGCAATTTCGCCAGATTAGCATTAGATTTGTAGATTTGCATTGCATATCGTTTGAATTTTCCCACCTTTTCCCAATGGAAACAACTTTTTAAAGTGCTTACGCGGGGCGAGCAAATCGCTCTTTTGGCTTTTGCGGCACTGGCGCTGGGGTCGTTTACCTTTTTAGCTATCAATTTTTATATCGGCCACACCCAAGCGGTGCCGGCATTTGGCGGCACTTACGTTGAGGGCGTGGTTGGCCAGCCGCGGTTTATTAATCCCATTTATGGCGAAACCAACGATACCGACCGCACCTTAATTGACCTGGTATTTTCTGGCCTGATGAATTACGACAGCCAGGGCAACTTGGTAAAAGACCTGGCACAAGATTACAAAATTTCGGCCGACGGCAAAACCTACACCTTTACCCTAAAACCAAACGCGCGCTGGCACGATGGCAAAGCGCTGACCGCCGATGACATTATTTTTACCGTAAAAACCATCCAAAACTCCGATTACAAAAGCCCTCTGCGAGCCAACTGGATTGACGTAGGCACTCAAAAAATTTCCGATACTTCGCTAAGCTTTACCCTAAAACAACCCTATAATTCTTTTCTGGAAAACTGCACCTTAAAAATCTTGCCCAAGCACATTTGGGAAGCCGTCTCGCCGGAAAATTTCATTCTTTCCGCTTACAACCTCCAGCCTATCGGATCCGGCCCCTTTACGTTTGCCAGCCTTAGTCAGTCAAAAACCGGATTTATAGAAACGCTGTCCCTGCAATCAAACCGCCGGTATTACCAAAAGCCTTCTTTTTTGGCCGGCATTACTTTTGACTTTTTTCCAACCAACGACGACTTGATTTCCGCCGCCAAAGCAAAAAAAATCAACGGATTGGCGCCAGCCGCTTCTGACCAAAATGCCGGCGCAAAAAAAGATCTTGGCCAAACCTGGTCCGGAGCGTCAACTTTTTTGCGATATTCTTTTACCCTTCCCCGCTATTTTGCCGTGTTCTTTAACACCCAAAAACCCTCACTATTTTCTGATGCCAGCGTGCGAAAAGCCATGGCGGCATCGGTCAACAAAGACGACCTGATAAAAACTATTGAAGCCAAAGCCGGCGCCAAATTATCACTAGTTGACTCCCCTATTTTGCCCGACTTTTACCACTACCAACCGCCCGCCGCCGCGCCCGCCTTTGACCTTCAAAAAAGCGCTACCCTTTTGGACGCCGCCGGGTTTAAACAAACCCCATCCGGCCAGCGCCAGAAAGCCACCACCAAAAAACCGGCCTTCCAATTTAAAAGCTATTTACGGGTCGGCTCCCGCGGCACCGAAGTAACCCAATTGCAAACCTGCCTGTCAAAATTATCCGACCAATTTAAGGGACTATTGGCAAACCAGACTCCGGGCAAGTATGATAAAGAAACCGAAACCGCACTGACCCAATTCCAGCAGCAGTATTTGCAAAGCGCCAAATCCACGGGCGAAACCGGCGCGGCCACTCGCCAAAAATTAAATGAACTTTGCAACGCGCCCATCAACAACACCCAGGCACTGGCCTTCACGTTGGTCACCATTAACCAACCCCAACTGGTTGCCGTTGCCAACCTTTTGAAAACCTACTGGCAAGCGGCGGGGGCACAAGTGACCATTAACGCCGTCAGCATTACTGACTTAAAACCCATTATCAAAAACCGAAACTACGACGCCCTTTTGTACGGCCAGGCGCTGGGTATGGAACCGGACTTGTACCCGTTTTGGTACTCGTCCCAAAAACAAGATCCGGGCTTGAATCTTTCACTGTACGAAAATAAAGACGTGGATAAACTGTTGCAACAGGCCCGCCAAACCCAGGATCCCGCGCAAAAAGAGCAAGATTTAGAAAAGCTGCAAACGATGATCATCAACGACGCCCCGGCCCTGTTTTTGTACAATCCCGATTACGATTATTGGGTATCGCCAAGCGTCAAAGGCATAGGTACCCAAAAAATCGCCGACCCCGCCAAGCGGTTTGTAAACGTAACTAGTTGGTTTATGCAGACCAAAAGAGTCTGGAAATAAATGGCAATGCAAATCTACAAATCTTATGCTAATCTACAAAATTGCTAATACGTCCGTCATTGCGAGGCGCACCGAAGCAATCCAGGATTTGTAGCATTCGCAATTTCGCGGCATTCGCATAAGATTTGTAGATTTGCATTACAACTATTATGGATTTATCAAACCTCACTCCCGACATCCGCTACCTTAAAGAAATGGAAAAGGTTGTTTACGACAATGCCTGGTTTGCGTCCGCCGATAAGAATATGGAACTGTATAGCATGTACCGAAAAACTAAGGTAGAAAACGGGCTGCGCTACGATATTACCATCATTCACCCGCGCATGTTTGGAAAAGAGTTTGCCAAAACAAAAGGACATATCCACGCGGGATTTTACGGCGAAGTATACATGGTACTTGAAGGCGAAGGGTTTTACCTTGCCCAAAAAGGCGATCAAAATACTATTGAAGACGTGTTTGCTATGCATGGGAAAAAAGGCGATGTAATCTTAATCCCCGCGGGATACGGGCATGTTACCATCAATCCTTCAAGCCAAGATTTAAAAACCGCCAACTGGGTGGCAGAAAACGACAAGGGAAACTTTGAGCCTTTTGAAAGAAACCAAGGCGCCTGCTATTACTGTTTGGCCGGCGACGATGGCAACATAAGCTGGATAAAAAACGAACACTACAAAAATGTCCCCCCTCTGCGGTTTGAAGAGCCACTCAAAGAAGTTCCAAAAAATTTAGATTTTTTGAAAGCCGTTTAGCATGCTAACATTCGTACGAATGTTAGCATGAAAGTATCATATGCCCCGATGGCGGAACTGGAATACGCGCACGGTTCAGGACCGTGTCCCGCAAGGGTTGTGGGTTCGAATCCCACTCGGGGCACACTATAATTCTCAAAATAAAAACTTAAGACTGCTTCGCTTCCTGCCACGCTCCGCTCGCGGCTAAAGGCTACGGAGCAATGACGACGAAGCGAGCAACAAAAAATAACTGGAGTAATCGCGAATATACAAATCACGGCGGACGAATTCGTATATTTGTATATTAACGCAGATTCGTATATTCGTGATTACTCCTTAAAAACATTATGCAAAAACCACGAAGAAATTTTAATCCGCGCCAGGGCAAGCGCGCTCCTACGCAAAATTACGAAACAAAAACACCGCTAGCGCCGGCCAAGACCAACACTTTGCGCATCATTCCCCTGGGTGGCATGGAAGAAGTGGGCCGCAATATGACGGTCTTTGAATACAATCAAGACATCGTCATTTTAGACATGGGCCTGCAGTTTCCCGAAGAAGACATGCCGGGCATTGATTATGTCATCCCCAACACCGAATACCTAAAAGGCAAGGAAAAAAATATCCGGGCGGCGATATTTTCGCACGGGCATTTGGACCACATTGGCGCCGCGCCCATATTGCTCAAAAAATTAAACTACCCGCAGGTCATCGGCCGGCCTTTGACCATAGAAATGATCAAACACCGCATGGATGACTTTGAAAAAGGCAGCATTAAAAAATTAAAAACCACCTACGTTAAATCGCTGGACGAAAAAATTCAACTGGGCAGTTTTACGTTAAAATTTTTCCAGATTGACCACGCCATTATGGATGCGGTTGGAATCATTTTGGAAACGCCGGTGGGAAGTGTCATCCACCCGGGCGATTGGACTATTGAAAAAAATCCTATCGGGCGAGCTCCGCTAACTTATCACCAGTTGGCAAACGTAAAACGCCCGTCTATTTTAATGCTGGAAGCCCTGGGAGCCGTCAACACCAAAGAACCGGTTACTGAACAGGAAATGATGGGCAACATTAACAAATTAATTGGGGGGGCGCCCGGACGCACCATCGTTGCCACCTTTTCCAGCCAGATAGAACGCATCAAACAAATTTTGGAGTTTGCCGCCAAAACCGGAAAAAAGGTAGCGCTGGACGGCTTTTCCATGAAGTTAAACATTGAACTAGCCACTAAATTAGGATACATCAGTGTTCCCAAGGGAGTGATTATTCCGGTGGACAAAATCCATGAATATCCGGATAATAAAGTCATTGTCATCTGCACGGGAGCCCAAGGCGAAGAAATGGCTGCCCTGCCCCGCATCATCGCCGGCAACCACAAATACATCACGATTAAAAAAGAAGATACCATTATTTTTTCTTCATCGGTCATTCCGGGAAACGAGCGCACGGTCCAGCGGGTCAAAGACAACATTTACCGGCTGTCCGACAACGTTTATCATAATGACATTATCAGCGTCCATGCTTCCGGGCACACCAACATTAACGGAATCAAACAGATTATTTCTGAAATAAAACCGGATTACTTTATACCCGTGTACGGAAACCATTTCATGCTCAAAGAGTGCGCGCGCATTGCTTATGGCATGGGAATTAGCAAAAACAATGTAGTAGTTCCAGACAACGGATCAGTGATTGTATTTGATCGCCAAACGCTCCAGGCGCAAAAAGAAAAGGTGCCGGTCAATTATGTTTTTGTGGACGGACTTGGCGTTGGCGATATTGGCGAAATTGTTTTGCGCGACCGGCAGATTTTGGCGCAAGACGGCATGTTTGTTATCGTGGCGGTAATAGACACGCAAACCGGAAAAGTAAAAGGCTCGCCCGATATTATTTCCCGCGGATTTGTCTATTTGCGCGAATCAAAAGATTTACTGAAACAAACCCGAAAAAAGGTAATTGAAATTGTGGAAAAAACCGGCGGCCACGGCACCACTCCCCCAAACTGGTCGTATGTAAAAGATGAAATCCGCAACAAGATAGGTGACTTTCTGTTTGCCAAAACCGAAAGAAGGCCGATGATTCTTCCTGTTGTCATAGAAGTGTAAAAACGACAATTGACCATTAACAATTGACCATTGACCACGACGACGTTGGTTAAATGTCAATTGTCAAATGTCAATTGTTTTATAAGTTATGCGAATCGTTTCCGGCATTCAGCCCACGTCCCAGCTTCATATAGGCAACTATTTGGGAGCCATCAAACAGTGGATCCCCTTGCAACAAAATAATGAGTGCGTGTTTTTCATTGCCGATTTGCACGCGCTGACCGTCCCCTATGACCCAAAAAAACTGCAAGAAGCCATTTTGCAAACGGTCATCGCCTACATCGCCGCCGGCATAGATCCGGAAAAATCGGTCATTTTTGTCCAGTCCCAAGTCAAAGAACACGCCGAACTTTGCTGGCTTTTAAATACCATAACTCCCGTGGGCGAGTTGGAACGCATGACCCAGTACAAAGACAAGTCTAAAAAGTTTAAAGAAAATATCAACGCCGGACTTTTGGATTACCCGGTGCTGATGGCCGCTGATGTTTTGCTTTATAAAGCAGGGGCAATTCCGGTGGGCAAAGACCAGCAGCAACATGTGGAACTGGCGCGCAGCATTGCCAAAAAGTTTAACCAAAAATTTGCTTCGCCCGCCAGTAGCCTACGCGAAGGCGCGGGCCAGACTTTCAAGGAGCCCGAAGCCCTGATGCTAAAAGAAGGGTCAAAAATCATGTCGCTGACCGACCCAAAAAAGAAAATGTCAAAGTCGGACGACCCAAAAAGCTGCCTCTTTTTGTTTGACAGCCCCGAAGACATTACCAAAAAAATATTGGCGGCGCAAACCGATTCGGGTAAAGAGGTATTGTACAACATCACCAAAAAACCGGGCATTTCCAACCTTTTGACCATTTACAGCTTAATTAGCGGCAAAACTACCCAGGAACTTGAAAAAGAATTTAAGGGCAAAGGCTACGGAGCGTTTAAAAAATCTTTGGCAGAAGCGCTGGTAAATTATTTAGAACCTTTCCGCCGCAAGCAAAAGGAACTGTTATCAAGAGAAGTTTACGTCCAAGAAATCCTGCGCCAAGGCCAAGCCAAAGCCCTGACCATGGCCCAGGAAACGATGAAAGAAGTCAAAGAAAAAATGGGGCTTTCGTCGTAATATAGATAAAGCTATTGACACCTACCTATTGTTTGGACTACAATGAAAGTGTCTTTTAGTTTTCCAAAACTAAAAGGGTATTACATCCAAGGGCAACCCTCCGCAAGGAGGGTTGTTTTTTTATTTTATAGCGAGCGGAGGTAATAAAGATTCACAAATTTTTATTACCGAGCGAGCGACGAAAATATGCTTGCCTATTTTCCCTCCTTGCGTAATTCCTCTTTATGTTTTAACTCCCTACCCCAAATTTCATTGATATTTAAAATGTCTATGTAACCATCCCCGCCCGTTCGTAATTCTTGTGAGATATTATTCCGTGAAGAAAAAATGTATACTTTTTTACCGTGATTTTTCAAGTAAACAACCAATGCCAAAAAATCACTATCACCCGTAAAGAATACTGCTGTTTGATATCTTGCCACATTGTGAAGTGCATCAATTGTCATCTCGACATCCATATTTCCTTTTTCTATGATAGATTGCGTCCCCTCATTGATCATTGCAATCCTTTTGAGTTCCTTTTTTACCACTTCAAACCCTAATCCTTTTTTCAAAAATGTGAAAAACTTATGCCTGGAGTCTAGATTGTAATTTCTTGTTCCTTCGGCAGGATAGGCGGTGTAATAAAAAACTTTTATATCCGTGCCGTTAAACTTTTCTTTGATATATTTTTGAGTTTTTTCGTAATCCAAAAATTTACCTTTAGCCTTTTGAGCCTGCCACAAATTAGACGCATCAATAAAAACGTAAATTGCATTATTCATTATGAAAAACTTCAATAACACAAAACACGCTCAATTTGATTCTACCATGGCCTGGAGAACGATAAAAGAAGTCAAAGAAAAGATGGGGCTAGCGTTGTAAAATCAAAAATCCATTGCATTAAAAAACGCCTTTTTGAAAAGGCGTTTTTTAATGCTATACAAAAATATTGACTATGAACAAACTCCACCAGAACATGCGGTAGCGTTTTGTAGTTTGGTTCCCGAAGAATCTACGCAGAATTTAGGAGTTCCACTTCCCTTTAAAGTAACCATTGCACAAAATTTTGTAGAAGTAGCGCCACAGGCAGCAACATCACAGGTATTTGTCACATGATATCCTGCAGTTTCAAGAGCCTTGCAAGGTCCTGTCCAACTAAGTGTTGTACCAGTTGGCCATCCGGTGGTGGTACTGGTGCAATCAGCTACTCCAGTAGTTGGACTTGCACCAGTCATCAAACCATCGTACTTGCTAAATCCATCATATAATACTGCTGCGTTAACTAATAATGTAGAAAGATTACCTTGAGCAGCTGCGTCTTTTCCTTTGGTAATATATGCAGTTACGTTAACTAACACGATTCCAGTCAACACGGCAATAATAGCAACGACTACCAATAATTCAATAATTGTAAAACCTTTAGATTTTTGCATTGTAATTTATTTTCTATTTTATTTCTTAAATTTCAAGATTTCGACCTTTTAAAATTTCTTCGATCAGTATAATTATATGGGATTATAGATATTACGAGCATACGCCCGCAACACACGACCCGCCAGTCCTTTCTACTTTGTTCCCATTGGAATCCACGCAGAAAGTAGTCGTTGATACGGCTTTTTCGTTAATCATTGCACACCAACCTGTAGCGCCAACTGCACAGGAAGTTCCAGCGCAAGTAACCGTAATTGAAGTATATCCAGCATTAATAAGAGATTGACAAGGTCTAATAAAACCAGACCCAGCCATAGCGCCAGTAGAACAGTTGGCGGTAGTCGTAAATGGGCTTGCCGCTGTTCCAATAAAATTATTGTACGTGCTATTTCCTAAATTTTTATCATCATAAAATACCGCACCATTAGTTACCATGGTAGTTAAATTACCTTTTGCGGACGAATCCTTCCCCCGAGTAATATAAGTGGTTACATTCACCAGTATAATAGTTGTTAATACTACAATAATAACAACAACCACTAAAAGCTCAATAACAGTGAAGCCTTTTGATTTTTCCATTTCAGATTTCATTAACTTTTGATTAATTATATCACTTCTCAACGTGATGCGCGACAAGGGCGGGTGTGGATAACTCGTAATGTAATGCAAATCTACAAATCTCATGCTAATCTACGAAACCGCGAATGTGAAGATTGCCACAGCCGCGCGCCGCAGCGCGCGGCTTCGCAATGACGTACGTCGTATTAGCAATTTTGTAGATTAGCATGAGATTTGTAGATTTGCATTGCCATCAGATGGTTCCCAGCGCTCCATACAGCGGCCCGAATACCGACACTGCTAGCAGCCCGACAATGGCTCCTAAAAAGATGATCAAAATCGGTTCCAAAAGTGTCAAAAACAAATCTATGGAATTTTTAATTTCCTTTTGGTAAAAGCCAACTACCTCCATTAAGGTTTTGTCCAGCTTACCGGTTTCCTCCCCCACTTTTATCATCTGGATGACAAACGACGGAAAATAATCCTGACGCCCGGCCAGCGTTGAGCTTATCTTTTCTCCCTCGGAAACCCTTTTTTCTATGTCAATGATAATGGTTTTGTACACGCTGTTGTTAACGGTGTCAGAAGTTATTTTGAGCGCCTTGTTAATGGAAATACCGGCGGACATGAGCGTAGAAATATTGCCACAAAACCGGGCCAAAAATACCTTGCGCAAAATATCACCAAGAAAAGGGGTTTTTAAAGACAGCCGATCATACACTTTTTTGCCTTCTTTGGTTCTAAAATAAAAAATGATGCCAAGAATAGCTACCGCGATGCCCAGCATAATCATCCACCAAAAGTGTTCCAGAAAATTATAAAACTGCAAGGTGGCCACGGTAAAGGGCGGCGGGTTGCTGGAGGATTCCTTAATTAGTTCTTCAATTTTTGGCAAAAGAAAAAGGATGATGACGTTGACCACGATGACAAGAACCGACACGGTAAAAGCCGGGTAAATCATGGCTTGCTTGACCTGGGCGGCGATGTCGTGTTCGCGTTCCAAGTTGTCGGAAATGTAATACAAAGTTTCGGAAATTTTGCCGGACGCCTCGCCGGACTTGATTAAATTTACAAAAAAATTGCTGAACACCCGCGGGTATCGCCCAAAAGCTTCTGACAGCGGCATGCCTCCTTCCACCAGCGTGGAAATTTGCAAAATGATTTTTTTAAAGTGAGCCTTGTTGGTTTGGCCAGAAAGACTGGAAAGGCTCTGAACCACTGGCACCCGAGACTCAAGCATTACTGCCAGCTGCCGGGAAAAAATGGCCAGGTCTTTGGCGCCGACTTTTGATTCAAATTTAAGGGTTTCGGAAAGCGGAGTTTTGGCACGCTCTTCGGCAAGCGAAGTGACAAACACGTTGTATTTTTGCAAAAGCAAAGCCGCCGCCTCGCGGTTGGCAGCATCAATGGTGCCGGTTTCGATACTTCCCTCTTTTGTCCTCGCCTTATAGGTGTATTTCATAATTTAGGAATTTAGGAGTAATCACGAATATACAAATTTAGAACAATATACAAATGTTACAAATATACAAATCACAAAACATTAATCACCCTTTTATACTTAACACCATCACTGGTAAAATAAATAAGGATGGCGAGTTTATAATCTCCTGATTTTAAATATCCCATAGTTTGCTTTATATGGACGTAACCGAATCTTGGCCTCACTTTTAATTCAATAACAATTTTATTATTAACTAAAAAATCTAAAAAGTATTTTCCAATATTCTGATTATTATATTTTAATGCAATGTATTTTTCACGTTCGTATGGTATTTTTTCATTTTCAAGCTCCTTTGCGAAAGCTTCTTGGTAATATTTCTCGGGCATTCCAAAACCTTCCTTGTTAAAAACTTTAAAAGCAATGGACATTATTTTATAACTTTCTTCAGGATAAATAACTTTTCCATAGTCAGGCATTTGTATATTTGTAAAATTTGTATATTTGATCGTATTTGTATATTCGTGACTACTCCTACATTAGTAGGTTCTTAAATTCCGTGGGATTTGTCGAGTAATCTATGGCGTTTTTTAGGGAAATTTCTTTTTTTCTTACCAGGTCTGACAATGCTCTGTTCAGCGAAATCATGCCTTCTTTTGATGATGTTTCAATGACCGCTGGAATTTCGTGGTTTTTGTTTTCGCGGATTAAATTGGATACCGCATTGTTGCAAATCATCACTTCGCACACCGGCACAAACCCCCCGCTGATGCGCGGAATCAGGCGCTGGGACACCACGCCCAAAAGTGACCCTGCCAACTGAAAACGAATCTGGTTTTGCTGTTCGGCCGGAAACACATCTACCACGCGATGAATAGACTGGGCGGCCGAGTTGGTGTGCAACGTGGCAAAAACCAGATGGCCGGTTTCAGCGGCGGTGATGGTGGTGGAAATGGTTTCTAGGTCGCGCATTTCGCCCACCATGATAACATCGGGGTTCTGGCGGAAGGTGGACTTTAGGGCGCTAGCAAAACTGTTAGTGTCGGTTAGGACTTCGCGCTGTTCAATGATGGCTTTGTCACCCGTGTACATGTATTCAATAGGGTCTTCAATAGTGATAATGTGCACCGCTTTGGTGTGGTTGATTTCGTCAAGCAGCGCTGCCAGCGTGGTGGATTTTCCCTGGCCGGAAGCTCCGGTAATTAGTAAAAGCCCTTGCGATTTTTTGGTAAATTCGTGCAAAACTGGCGGCAAGGATAATTCCTCAACCGTGCTGATTTTTTCAGAAATGAGACGCAGGGCGATGCTGATATAATTTTTTTGGAAAAAAATATTGACCCGAAACCGCGCCTTGCCTTCAAAATCATACGAAAAATCTATTTCTTTTTCGGCCAGGAATTTTTGGCGGCGGGCTTCGCTCATCAAGGCAAACGCAAACCCCTTGGCGCTTTCGGCAGTGATTACTTTTTCATTGAGCAATGGTACCAGCTGCCCCGTAATGCGGATGGTAGGCTGATGGTCAACGGAAATAAGCAAATCCGACGCCTGCTCTTTAACGGTCGCTTCCATAACTCTTTTTACAAGTGGTTGATAATCCATGATAGTGAAATTATTCTAATTATTCTAATTGCTCTAATTATTCTAAGGAATGTCTAAAAACGTGAATGACTAATTGTTAAAACGGTTTAGGAATTTTAGCATTTTAGTCATTAGGATTTATTTAGGTCAATTAGAATAATTAGGTTAATTAGTTACTGTTCTTGCGTTACCCGTGTGATTTCTTCCAGCGTGGTTTGGCCGTCCAGGACTTTTAAAATGCCTTCTTGCAGCATCGTCAGCATGCCCTGTTTTTGGCCCGCTTTTAAAATCAGTGACTCGGCCGGATTTTTCAAAATGATATCAATGATTTCCTGGTTAATGGGAAGCACTTCAAACAAACCCATCCGACCCTGGTAACCTTTAAAATTGCACTCGTCGCAACCTTTGGCTTCATAAATATAAATCGGTTCGGAAATTTTGGCTTCTTTTTTTATCTGGGCGGGCAAGGTTTTGATGACTTCTAAAATATAGTGTTCCGTTTTTGAATTGGGGCTGGTTTTCTTTTTGCACTTTTGGCAAAGAATTCTAATTAAGCGCTGAGAAATAATCACTTTTAAGGTTGAGGGAATTAAAAACGGCCGCACCCCCATGTCAATTAACCGCGGAATCACCCCCACCGCCGAATTGGTATGCAACGTGGAAAGCACCACGTGTCCGGTCAGCGCCGCGTTAACCACCAGGCTCGCCGTTTCCTCATCGCGGATTTCCCCCACCATGATGACATTTGGGTCCTGGCGCAAAATTTGGCGCAGGCCTTCGGCAAAGCTGTAGCCGATGTCGGGTTTGATTTGTGATTGGTTAACTCCCGCAATGGAATATTCTACCGGGTCTTCAATGGTCACTACGTTGACGCTTTCCTGATTTAAAATGCGCATGAGGCCGTACAAGGTAGTGGTTTTTCCGGAACCGGTTGGACCGGATGACAGAATTAATCCGTAGGGCATCTTCAAAGCTTTTTGGATAATTTCCAAATTGCGTTTGGAAAACCCCATTTGGTCAAACGGTTTTAGGCCTTCTTGCGGATCCAGTACGCGGATTTCCACTTTTTCGCCATACAAAATGGGAAAGGTGGCCACGCGAAAATCAATATCTTTGTCATTAACCTTGGCTGAAAAACGGCCGTCTTGGGGAACGCGATTTTCGTCAATTTTTAAATTGGAAAGAATTTTAATGCGCGAGACAATAGAAAGGTGCACCGACAGCGGCAAAAAAAGGCTGGAATGCAAAATACCGTCTTGGCGAAACCGGACATTCAGCTTTTCCCGGCCCGGCTCAATGTGGATGTCCGAAGCATTATTTTCAATGGCGTGGCGCAAAATGACCAGTACCATTTTGATGACCGGCGCTTCGTCGGTAATTTTGGGCGCGGCTTCCGGCGCCTGGATGGTGACCTGGGTTCCTTGATCTTCACTGATTTCTTCCAGGGCTTTTTTGGTTTCTTTTTCGAGCGTTTTATACTGTTTTACAACATTGTTAAAATCAGAAATGGTAATCAAGTAAACTTCGTAGGTAAAATTTTCACGGCGGCTTAAAAATCGCAGGGCGTTCTGGCTGGAAATATTTTCCGGATAAACCATGCCAATGCCAATAACCGGGCCTTTTTTAAACAGCGGCACCATTTTGTAATTGATGGCCGCCGCGCCCGATATCAGTTCCAATACATCCAAGGGGATTTGCTCCTGCGTCAGTTTTTTAAACGGGATGTTGACCAGCTTGCTTTTTAATTCAAACAAAGAAACTTCGGGAATGATGTTTTGTTCCAAAATAATTTCTTCTTCGGTTTTTTTGCTCTGCTGGAGACCGGCGATCAGTGATTGCTTTTTATCTTCACTGATGACGCCATTGCCGTAGAGCTGGTCGATTAACCTCATAATTTTTTACGAAAAAATTTCCTACCAATTACGAATGCTCCCGAATTACGAATGTACGAATTTACCGCATCGTATTCGTAATTCGATAAAATTCGTAATTCGTAGGATGTTTTTAGTACGAGATGAACGGGTTGCTCCGCCCGGCCGCTACCGGCTGCAAACTGATTACCTTAAACCCGCTCTGCAGAAGCTCTCCTTGGGCCAGGTCTTGGCTGGCAGCCGAAATAGTGCCGCTGGTTTGCTTGCCTTGCGTGTCCTGCACCGTGTAGGCAAATTCAGTTTCCAAATCAGCAAAAGATTGCAAGCTTTTGACTTTGTCTGAATGCAAAATATCCAGGTTGATAATTGCTTGAGGAGCGTTGGCCGAAGATGGAGCGGCCGAATTTTTGCCCGAGCCAAAAAGCAAAGGCAAAAAAGTGATGAGAGATGCAATCAGCAACAACAAAACCAAGCCAATAATAAAGCTCCAAAAAATCGTCGTGTGGTTGCGCTGTGGCGAGATGAATACGATAGCCATATTATAAAAATTATTCTAATTATTCTAATTGACCTAATTGTCCTAAATAATTCCCAAAAAGTGAATGCTTAATTCCTAAAACGTTTTGGGATTTAGACATTTTGGCATTGAGATTTATTTAGGTTAATTAGAGTAATTAGGTCAATTAGAATAATTAGTCATTTAGCTAATAGGCGTGCGTCGTGACTTCCATTTGAAAATTAAAGGATTCGGGACCGGCTGTCACGGGTTTTTTGGTGGCGGCTTGCGTTGCGTCGGCGCCCTTGAAGGTAATGTTGATGACTTCAAATAATCTGGCAGAAGTGTCCAGCGAAGCCAAAAAATGTTTTAAATCCTGGTAGGTGCCTTTGAGCGCCAAAGTGGTGGTGACGGTTTTAAATCCCGTGTCAGAGTCTTCGGTCACAATAGGCAAAAATCCCACCGACGTTACGGTAAGCCCCGCATCGCTTCCCTTTTGCTGGAAAAAGTGCAACAGCGGCGCGAACAAAAACTGTGGCGGCAGGGCGCTGTCCATTTTTGCCAGGCTGTCCTGGTCGGCTTGCAGGTCCTGGTCGGCTTTGGCAATCTGGGCATAGTACAAAGATTTAGTGCTGTATTCCGTTTGTTTTTTGGCCAGCGATTGGCGAGCGTCATTGGAAGCTTGATATTCGGGCAAGACAAAAAAGAAAACCGCCAACAGGGTGATGATAAAAATGAGAATGGAGGAAACGGGTTTGTTGATTTCCATAAATACAATCGTCATTGCGAGGCGCGCCGAAGCAATCTTAACTAAATAGATTGCCGCGCTGCGGCTCGCAATGACGAGAGGCACCAATGATTATTGTGTTGCCGTCGAAACGTCAACGGGAACCTGCGGCCGGTACGCAAACACGGAAGGATTGAGCACCAAGTTGATAACAAAGCCGACACCGCCCTGCTGGCTGGCCTGGGAAGTTAACACATTGATGCTTTTTACAAAATCCTTGCTTGCTTCAAAAACCGCTACCTGCTGGCTTAAAACGTCCAGCGTTTTTGCTTGTCCGGCCAGACTGATTTCGTCTTTTATTTCCGACACGTTCATGGTGGAAAACCAAACATCGGGCAAGGTTTTTTCTTCTATTAAGGTAAACAGCGTTGAAGAAATCCGATGGTTGTTGATGAGCCTGGAAAAATTCTCTATCCTTTTTTTGTAGGCAAGAACTTTTTGCTCGGAAGCTTTTTGTTCGGGCGTACCCGAGGCGGCGATGGCAAGGTCTATCTTATTGATATCTTGGCCCAGAAAGTAATGGTTGATCAAAAATCCGCCATAGGCAGCCACGGCAACCAAAAGCAAAGCTACCGAAAGGTAAAACAGCAAGTTGCTCCACAGGTTGTCTTTGAATTGGGAAAAATCCATAGCCGAAAATTATTCTAATTATTCTAATTGCTCTAATTATTCTAAGGAATGTCTAAAAAGGTGAATGCCTAATTGCTAAAACGGTTTTGGGATTTTGGTCATTGGGATTTATTTAGGTCAATTAGAGTAATTAGGGTAATTAGAATAATTCACTTTATTCTTCCATTATACAGCAATACAAATTATTTAACTAATTTAGGTTTCCAATCCCCTCAGTGCCATTCCCACCGCCACCGAAAAACTACCGGACATTTGGCGCAGGGTTTGTTCAAGAATGGGCGGGTACAAAAAATCTGAAAAGCAATTGGGAATTGACACTTCTTTTTTAAGGCTTTCGGCAAAATATTCTTTTAGGCCCGGCAAGTTGGCCGTGCCACCGGTAAGGTATATTTGACTAACCTCTTTTTGTTCCAGCGAGAAAAATTCGGCGCAGACGTTTTTTACTTCAATGAGCAACGGATCAATTAACAGGTACAAGGTTTTTGCCACGTCCTGGCGGGGATACATCAGCCCATCTTTATTTTTGATGGCTTCGGCTTCATCAACGCCAACGCCCAGCGTGGAAGCCACTGTGCGACCCAGCTGACTGCTATTAAAATTAAAACTGTAGCTTTTTTTCAAAAACCCTTTGTCCACAATGTTAATGGTGGAACTTTGCACGCCGATATCCACCACGCAAACGGTGCCTTTATTATTTTTTGCCAGCGCACGCGCGATGCCCAGCGCCTCGGCTTCCAAGGCATACAGTGAAAGACCGGCCATTTTAGCGACCGTTTGATATTCTTGCACTACCTGATTGGGAACCGCCACCAAAAAAATCCGCATCGGCGCGTTTTTGCCGGGCGTCCCGCTGGGAATGACTACCCAATCCAGGGTGACTTCCGACACCGGCAGGGTGATGTATTGGGAGGCATTGTAATGGATGGCTTCGGGGATTTCTTTTTCCGTCATGTACGGAATATCAAACGACGTGCAGAAGGTGGAAAAATCCGGAATGGAAAAAATGGCCGCTTTGGTTTTTATTTTTGCTTCGTCCAGCACGCCGCGGATGGCCCGGGCCACAAAATCGCTGGACAAAAGGTAGCTGCCTTTTTGGTTGCCCGCCAGAGCGTCTTTGTAAAGCGAAGCTGATTGAATTTGGCCATAATTTTCCAGGGTTTTACCTCCGCCAAAACGCGAAAGCTCCACGATTTTAAGCGAGGAAGTGCCAATATCAATTCCCACCATCTTTTTGGGAAAAATGTTAAAAAAACCCATAGTGAATTATTCTAATTGACCTAAATAAATCCTAATGACTAAAATCCCAAAACCGTTTTAGAAATTAGTCATTCACGTTTTTAGACATTCCTTAGAATAATTAGGTTAATTAGAACAATTAGAATAATTCACTCATTATACCCTATTTCCCAAAAGTATTGTATTGTGGATAAATGGCTGTCAAACAGAAAACAAAAGATTTCATGCTAAACCTGTTTTTCCCGGCTTTTTGCTTGGGCTGCCGACGGGAAGGCACTTACCTTTGCCCCGATTGCAAGGCGACTTTGGAAATTTCGGAATACACCTATTGCTTGTGTAACAAACATCCCTTGCGGCTGACGCCGGATGCTCAAAACGCAAAGTGCAACCGATGCAAGGACAAAAAACTGGCCGGGCTTTATTTTGCTTTGCCCTACACAGAAAAGTTTTTGACCAAACGGCTTATCCACCAATTCAAATACAAGCCTTATTTAAAAGACCTAGCAAAAAGTTTGGCTGATATTTTGGTGACGCACTTTGTTGTTACCAAAAACAATACCGATGCCGTATGGGCGGGCAGCGTGCTAGTGCCGGTTCCCCTGCAAAAAAAGAAATTAAAAAGCCGCGGTTACAACCAGGCTGAAGTTCTGGCAAACGAGCTTTCCAGAGCCTTGCAAGTGCCGGTGGCGGCCCATAATTTAGTGAAAATAAAAGAAACATTGCCGCAGATGAAACTTTCGGCCAAAAAGCGCCAGGAAAATCTGCAAGGAGCGTTCTTGGTAAAAAATCCCAAAGAATTGGAAGGCAAAAAAATCTTTTTGGTAGATGATGTCTATACCACCGGGTCAACCATGGAAGAATGCACCCGCGTCTTGCGCCAAGCCGGCGCCTCGCAAATATGGGGGATAACCATTGCAAGGGAAGCATAGCATGGTATCATAAAAATGGCCCTTTTCACATATACATAAGGAGATGCCAATGGCCGAGCCACGAAAGCTCAAGAAATTTGAACTGCGAAAACGCGCCCGCATCGCTACCAAATTCTTTGCCATCGTCGCCGCGATCGCCGCTCCTCTTTGGCTGCTTTTTGGGCGCATGACCAAAGACGACATGGCAATAGTTCTTTGCGTTATGGCAATATTTTTGTCCCTCCAAACTCTGTACCTGGCAATTGTTGCAGGGTTTAGCTGGTGCGGCGTTGATGTCTTCCCATTCTTTGGCTTGAAGGCTCGACCGTTCAACCAGTTATTCTGGTAGCCGGCAAAAAGTAGCCGCAAAAAAACCAAAAGCCCCGTTCATGCAACAGGGCTTTTTTCTTGATAAACTTTGTGCGAGGCTAAGCCTACCACAAACAACTTGGCCAAAAACCAAAGCCCCACTTATAACGAATAAGGCTTTTTTCTTGATAATTTTAAAAATCCCACCGTACTCCAAATTTAGAAGCTTCTAAATTTGGAGTACGGTGGGATTTTTAAAACTTCGAGTTCAAAAATCCTGGCAAATATACTATATTTTTCGCACCTGCGAAAATTATGGTATGTTCAAAAATGGATGGTTAAGGGACTCCCTAGGCCGGTTACGTAATCGTAATGCTTGCGGGCTTGGCAATAATATCCGCAGTCGCCATTTTGGCCGCTGACAATGTCGTGGAAAAATGCATTGGGATTCTGCGACGATTTGTCGGCATAAAAATGTTCATTGCTGGCCGAGTGGCCCAACGCCTGGATGGCTGCCCACTGGGGCGCGCCGGCACTGGTGCCACCTACCACGTACCATCCACCCTTTCCCGACGCCGGACTTTTGTAAATGGAAAATCCCGATGCCGGGTCGGCATCATAAGCCACATCGGGAATGGCCCGAAACCCTTTTGCTTTGGCAATGTTGTAACTTGATTGATAAGCTGGCTGTTTTTCGTACGCCGACACTCCCCCGCCCGACCCGTCCCAGGCCGTTTCTTTTGACAAACCATTGCTGGAAAAATGCAGGCTAGTCCCACCCACCGCCACCACATTTGCTGACGACGCCGGCCACGAAACTCCCGCGCCATTATCTCCCGACGAAGCAAAAAAACTGGCCCCGTACTTGCTGACAAAGTGTTTGTCTAAATTTGTTTGATCAGAAAATTCCGGCCCACCCCAGCTCATGGAAACGGCCACCACCTCTTTTCGCGAAACCGCGTAATCTATGGCATCCAGCAAATTTTTTCCGCTAGGAGTTTTGGCTTCCACCAATAAAATTTTGGCACCGGGCGCGATAGCATGACTCCACTCTACGTCCAACGAAGTTTCCATGGCCCAGCCGCTGTTTGGTTTTACTGCGCTAGCCATTTTATGTTTTTCAAAGCATCCATTTTTTGCGGTGCATTCGGCCAAGCCAAACTGCTGGCTAAAAATATTCAAATCTTTTTCAATGGTTGAGTCGTCATAAGCGCCGATGATGGCAATGGTTCCGCTGCCGCCGGTTTGAGGCAAATGGTAAGCTGATTTTATTTGATCTGGCGTCATTCCCGACGGCGCGTCTTTTACTTTTCCAAAAACATGAATGGGCGGATGAGCTTTAAAATCAGAAAATCGGTAAGCGGCGCTAGTGGGCATAGCAAAAAAACCAGACAATATGCAGGCCACAAAAATCAGAAAAGAAAAACAAAAATCGCGTTCAGCGATTTTTGCTTTATTAGTATCATTAGTATGCATTAGTATATTAGCATCGCATTTTCGCATCGCATTATTTCGTAGCTTTTGTCTTGCTACTAATCTCCGGTGGATTTTCAGCAATGGGCGGCGTGCTCTGCGAAATTCCGGTCAGGGCCGGCTTGCCGGCGTTCATGTTGGCAAGAATTTGTTTGACCTGGGCATTATCCGGATTTAACTGCAATACCTTGGTAAATTGGGCGACGGCCTTGCTACTCTGTCCCTGCTTGTCATAAACCAAGCCCAGCATGTAGGCGGCGTTGGCATAATTGGGGTCGATTGCAAGCGCCCGCTCAAATTCTCCTTGAGCATTGCTAAGCTGGTTGTTTTGGTAGTACAAAAATCCCAATTGGAAAGCCAGCCCTACATCATTGGGAGCCAGCGGTTTTGTTTTTTCCAATTTTTGAATTTCATCATCCGTCTTGCCTTGCTGCCCATATACCAGAGCAATCAAATAATTAGCTGGCGCGTAGTCAGACTTTAAGCTGATGGCTTTATTTAAATTTTCCAAGGCCTTACTGAGCGCCTGGTCCTGCTGATCCTGCCCCGCTTTTTGGTTGGCCAAATTCTGAGCTTGGAGCAAATACACTCTGCCAAGTTCTGTAAAGCTAAAAGGCGACGCCGGTTCCAGTGCGCTGGCTTTGGTGTAGCTTTCAATGGCAAGGCCATCGGCTCCCTGAAAACCAATTAAGTTGCGATACACAAATCCGCGCACGTTCCAATTTTCTACGTTAGCCGGATTTGCTGCCACGGCTTGGTTGGCGGCGGTGACGGCGTTGCTGATGGCAATTTGGCCTTGCTGCTTTTTTTGCTCATCGGTCAAATTTTTATCACTGGTAACTTGCGAAAGCTGGGAAAGGTACAACTGCGACAGGTCGCGCCAGTAGGCGTCCAGTGCGGGATTTAACTGCGCCGCCGAAAGGATTTTCACAATTCCGCCATTGGTATTGCCGCCGGTTGCCGATTCTGAACCTTGCAAGTACCAAACTTCTGCCAAGTATTTTTGGCCGCTAACAAATAAGAGTCCCGCGCCAAAAATAATAGCCAACAATAAAAGCGAAGGAAACACAATCCCTAAGAGCGAAGGAGTGGCCAGGGAAACTTTTTTCTGTTGCTCGCAAGTAACAATAACCAGTGCTCCCAGCAAAAGCCAGAAGGCAAAAGAAAGGGTAACATTAGAATAATATAACAGCTCTGAAAGCGTAATTCCCAAGAAGGCAACAAACAGTGAAAGCTGCACCGCCCACGCGGCGCCATTTTGTTTTGACAAGAAAAGCTGGCGAGCGGCAAAAAAGAGGGCAACCATAACCAGTGCCAGCCAGGCAAGACCCCCGATAATTCCCTTGGTTAATAGCCAGTCAAGCGCTACCGAAGCTCCCGAAGTAAAGCGCGTGCCCCAAAAAACGGTTTGGTTTAGCGACGTGCGATGGTATTTTGCGTAGTCATACAAAAAGGTGCCCGGACCCGTGCCAGTGAAAGGATTTTTTGATAGCACGTCTTTGAGCATGCCTACTTCAAACACGGTACTGGGGAATACTTGCAACGGCAAGCCAGGAGCTCCGGGCAAAGCAAGGTGGAAGGTCAAAAATAACATTGCTACTACTAAAAGAGCAATAGAAAAAGAAATCCAGCCAAATCCCACGCCGCGGCTTGACGCCTGCGAAGCAGTCATTTTAGTGTGCCAAAACCCAAAAGCCAGCATGACCAACAGCTCCGCCGCCAGCACTATCCAGGCAGTGGAAAAGTTCATTAACATTACCACCAACAACAATGCTATGGTTGTCGCCCAAAAGTACCAGCGCGTCGCGGACTTTAGCGTGAAGGCAAAGACAAAAGCGATGGGCAATAAAATCGCCGCCAAAACCACCAGGCTGTTAGCGCTGCCGGCCGTGGTAAAAATCGCGGATTGAGAAAAAGCAAAAGGAAGAATGAAAACATGGTAGAGCTGCAAGAGGGCAAAAATTCCGGCCAACGCCGAAGAAATCAAAAACACCAGCAAGAATTTGGTAAGTTCTTTGGCGGTAGCAATAGTATGAGTCAGCAAAAAATACCACAAGGCAAGCAGCAAAATCACCAGAACATTGTCAGAAGCATTGGTTGGCCAGCCCCAAAAACTGCCATAGCGCCAAAGGGAAGTTATGGTTGCCAGGATAGTCGCCAGCACCAGGGCTCCCGCGGCCGCGTGCGTCCAGCTGGGCCGAACCCAAAGTTCTTTTAAAATAACGGCTTTGGCAAGCCACGAAACCAGCGCCACGGCCACCAGCACCAGCAATAAGGCTTGCTTTTGGAAGTCAACGGCGTCCTGGGTGATGGGCAAAAACCAAAGCGGAATCAGCGCCGCCAAAAGATATAAACTGACCGTGGTGATTTTTTCAAAAATCTTGGCAAGGGGCTTTTGCGTTGACGCGGGCGCCGGCATTGGAGCGGACACTGGCTCTGGCGCAACTGGTTTGCTGATGGCTATTTTTGGCATAGTACGTTAATAATTAGTCTAATTAACCTAATTATTCTAATTGACCTAAATAAATCCTAATGCCAGAATGCCCAAACCCAAAAACCGTTTTTAGAAATTAGGCATTCGCGTTTTAGGAATTATTTAGAATAATAGAAATAGGATTTATATAATGCGTCGTTCGGTCAGCACAT
>CAZREI010000011.1:0-34683 GCA_964599285.1 uncultured Candidatus Saccharibacteria bacterium
TAATTGGCGTCTCTTCATCGGCAGTATGGACTCTGCGGGCATTGAGCAGCATAATCCTCTTCCCTATTTTAGGAAAATCATGCTCAACATTTAAATCTTCAAAAAAAGTATTTTTAGGTAAAATATCTTCCAGTAATATTTTCAGCTTGGGGATATTCCATTGACCATCACCCAAATCGTATACCAATTTTCCTTCAGTATCTTTATGTTCAACTTTAAAAAATACATAAAATATTCGGTTGGCCGATAAAACCCTTAAATCTTTATCCAGTATTAAAAATGGCTCGCGGAGCGTGTCTACTACCGTCTTGATATAGGTCCATGCAAAATGCCACAATTCATCAGCGTCAATTTTTTTATTATCCATTTTATTGGTCATTAACGTAGTATCTTCTATTCTTTGAATTTTTCCGCACCGTTTGCACTTTATTTGAATTTCACCATCGAAAATAGCTCCTTTGCAAAGAAGTTTTCCACACGCACAATGATAATCATGAGATTCAATCATAAACATGAAAAGTCCAGCGATGTGGACTTCTGCTTAAGCTTTAAATTGCAAACCCCCACATTAAAAAGAGTTTCGGTGTCTTTTCCCCAAATCTGGGCTGGAAATTCGCTATAATCTTTCGGCGGGCCCTTTGGGCAAGCCAAAACATTCTATCAAATTTCCATCTTCCAGATTTGGGAAAAATCCACTCGAGGGGTTTTGCAATTCAAAGCTTTTGAGTCTCAATTATATCGACAGCCTCTTCTATTTAGATTATACAATTAGTGTCAAGACTATACAAGCATCAAACTAGAATGAGCCCTTCTTTAAACCAAAAACCACCTCTCGGTGGTTCTCAGAAATGCGCGGGCAAGGGGATGTAGAACCCAATCGCTTTGCGATTTTCAAAACCCACGGTTTTGAATAATTTCCGTCACGGAAGGGACACCAGGTTTCCCTCGAGTCGGGAATTTTCGTGAGCGAAAATGTCTCGCGACTTGACCGACCCATCCCTCGGGTTCAAATCCCATCGCCCGCGTAAAACAAAACTGCCTTTAAAAGCGGCTGTTTTATGCGCGGTGGACCGGATTTGAACCGGCGACCTCTCGCGTGACAGGCGAGCGTTCTAACCAGGCTGAACTACCACCGCAAATTATACTTTAAAATGCTTCTCAAATATTACTTTTTTTCTATTAAGATACAAGTTATTTTCTATATTCCCATACATAAAACTGAATAACTTTTTGGAGTCATTGATGCTGTAATTTAATGTCCAAGCATCTTCTCTTCCACGCAATGATCCTGTAGTTAATATTAATCGATTTAAGCCTTCCTTTAGTTTAACTAAAATAAGTGAGCTTCCAGAAGTAAAGCGGGTAGCTAAAATGTGTGATTTTTTCTCTCTATCCGATTTTCTATAATAACCCGAAATCACATTCCCGTCCCCATCAAAATATCCTCTTACAAAATGTGGAAAAAAATTGTCTGGAATTTTGGGTAAATCTATTGTTTTACTTTTATGTGGAGTGATGCCAAGATTCAATAAGTCATTAAATATTTCTTTACTGCCTATTTGTAACCGATATGCTACTTTATTAATTGCGTTTCTTTTTCTTTCAGTAATTTTATGGTTTGAACCAATAACTTTCCTCATTTCCTCTAAAATATCTCTATCTGTAATTTCAATCGAAATAAAGTGAGCGCCTCTTTTATTTTTAATCATATTCCCATCTGCCGTGAAAAATCCTAAAACATACGCCATTTCCGGCGTCCAAATCTTAAAGAAGTTTTCGTTTTTAGTTTTAAAAACGGGCATGTGTGTCGAGGGTGGGAGTCGAACCCACGACCTTGGCGTTATGAATGCCACGCTCTTACCAACTGAGCTACCCCGACGAATTTTTGCTGTACCAAAAATTAAATTGTTGCCCCTCTCCGAATTGCACGGAGGCCTGCAGCTTCTTTTTGTACTTCCTGTTTCCAGGAAGAATGGACTATACCATTTACCAATAACAGCATTGGTAATTCCTATTATAGTCTCTGAACCTTCCCTGCCACTTGCAAGGCTTGGCTGCTGATTGCCAAATCTTTTTTCTTTTCTAACGTTCGCACTCGCCCTTTCGGGCCATGCTGTAGTGAAAAAAGCTTTATGGGTTTCCAGCAATTTAAGGAATTTTCCACTGAATGTTACCATTCAAGGTCACATGTTCGGCCCGAATTACCGAGCCTGCGATATGAGACTGCCGAGGTACTACTCCTCCAAGGGGCGGTGATTATGCGGCACTTGTCGCACTCTTAATTTTTACCACGAAAAATTGATAAAAGCAAGAAGCGGCGGCGGGCAAAGCCCGCCGCCGCTTCAGCGTAGTATCAGCGTCTTAATCAGCGTAATTTCAGCGTCATTTTACATATCCAGCAACCCTAGCTTAGCCAACCGAGCTCGAATAGCACCCCGAGTCCGATTAAAAGTTTTGGTAAGCTCCAACACGGGAGACCCTTTGATATAAAGTTCCTGCAATTTTTCATCCTGCTCGGTGTCCCATGGCGCATAGGCACTGGCATGCTTTTCTCTGATTTTCTGGACACTGTAAGTGCCTTGCGACGCAGCCGCAGCCGCGTCGCTTCCGCGTTGTTCCGCGTAAATTTCCCCGGCCTCGACTCGCTGTCGAGGCGAGGCGGGCGCGTAGTTCCGCGCAATATTTCCGCCGCAAGATTCAACAAACTGCTCGCTTATTTTTTCCATATCATTTTTGCTAAGGTTGCCAAGGCTCGCAAGCGCCTCTTCCGATTGCTTTTGAAACTGGCCATCTTTTTGCAAAACTTCCGGATGCACTTTAAAGGCATGCTCGTTCCAACCCAATAAATGCAGTCCCGAAAATCGCCGCACCCGCGACAACGCCACATACCCCTGCCCATACTCAAACACCTGACCCAAGTCCATCACCGCTTCGTCCAAACTCATCCCCTGGCTTTTGTGCACCGTAATGGCCCAAGCCAAACGCAGCGGCAACTGGCTGATGGTCGCGCGCACTTTGCCGTTTTCTTCCACCGTCCAATCCATGGACTCCACGCGAATGACACTCCCCTCGCGCGTTTTGACCAGTGGCTCGCGGGTTTCCCGAGAAAATCCCTCCACCGTGCCAACCGTTCCATTGACAAACCCTTCCTTTTGATTATTTTTGGTAAACATCACCTGCGCCCCGACTTTCAGTGTCAGTGCTTCGGGCGAAAGGCATCCCCTCTTTAAAGCCGCCACCAAAGGCTCGGGCCCGGCCGCGTACATGGAAAATATTTTTGATTCGCCCGGCAAGGTGCCCAAAATTTGATTGTTCACCCGATCCACATCCACGTTATGGGAAAATAATTTTGGCGCGGTTTTGGGAGCCGCCTCATGGCTGATTTTCCGGGCGTGTATTTGGTGCAAATGCGCGTCTCCAAATTCATTACGCCGAATGGCAGCCAATACCGAAAGAAAATTATTGTCATCCTGGCGATGCTGTTCAGTAAGGTAGCAGGTGGTAAAATTTGCTTTCTGCCAAGCTGGTGAATCATAAGCAAAGCGGCCTTGTGATTGGGGCACCAGCTCCATTTGCATTTCTTTCTCTTCTTTTTCCGCAATGTTCCGCGACACAACCGGCGGCAGCTGAAAAAAATCCCCCACTACCACTACCTGCATTCCGCCAAACGGTTTTGAACTTTTTTTGATTTCTTTGCAAACCTGGTCAACCACCGAAAACGTTTTGGGCGAAAGCATAGACACTTCATCGATAATCAAAACCTTGGTGCGCTTGACTCGCTTAGACGCGTATCCGGTAGAAATTTTTTGCAGAGTGTATTTGTCGAGAACGTCTTTTATGCCGATGCCGCTCCAAGAATGAATGGTCATACCTCCAATGTGCGTAGCTGAAATTCCCGTGCTGGCCGTGATAGCCGGCTCAATGTCACGCGCGCGCAAATAATCCACATACTCATTGATGGTATGGGTTTTACCAGAGCCCGGAGAGCCCGTCAAAAAAACATTGTGCCCCATTTTTAAAATGTCTAAAGCCTCTGATTGCTTCATAAAAATTTCGCAAAAAATTACAAATTACAATACACAAATTACAAACAATACCTAAAACCTAATTTCTAAACTTCCGGTGTACTCTTTTCTAGTATTGAGGTAAATATTTTTCTCAATTGAAATGCCTCATCAAGTAATACCTTTCTTTCCTTTTCTAATTCTGAAACACTACTAGTATCGCATAAACGCAACCATAAACAACTTTCTTTTGTTTCTTTGCGACAAATTTTTATTTTCATTAAAAAATCTTTTTTACCTAATGCCTCATTCGCTTCAATATAATTTGCCGCCTGCGATCCAGACGATCGTATTAGCTGCTTTCCATATTCAAAATTTGGCATCGTTTTTGGTAACTTTTTAACAAAATCTCTTACGTTTTCAGCAAATTGCGCAGTTCTCTCCTCTAAGTCGTAAGGTTTCTGATTTAGAATTTCACTCATTAGAATTTATTTGTGATTTGTGATTTGTATATTGTAATTTTACCGAATTATACTATATATAATTCGGTTTTTCTTTCTTCATCCACTTTCACCATTTCTGCTTCGCCTCGCACGATTTTTTCAAATGGCTTGCAGGCGAAGCATCCTTGCGCTCCATACGGACATTCAAATACTCCTTTTTCACGGGCCATTTTTACTTTTATGGCCGCTGCCAATACCCTATTTTTGGCGCTGGCAATATCAGGCAGTACCACGTCTTTTGGTTCGTTTTCCCGGTCAATGTACCAGTAGGCCGCGCCCGAGACCTTGCGTTTTTGCAGGGCATTAAGTAACAAAGCGTAAATGGGAAGCTGCAACGAATCTTTATCTTCATCATACTTGCCGGTTTTAAAATCAATCACTTTTACGCTGTTATCTTCCGGAACATATTGTAGCCAATCAATTTTTCCTGACAAAATAATATTGTCTGGTTCGGACAAGTAAAAGTTGGGCGGCATGTTATTGCCATGCTCTTTTAATTTCACGGCCAATTGTGTCAGCGGCCCGCGATGTTCGTCCACGCGCTGGATCATTTTTCTGGCGCGCTCTTTGTATTCCATTTCTTGGTCAGATATTTTTCCGCCAGAGGCGGATCCGCCTTCGGCGGAAAATCCTCCCACTTTCCCAGAAACTTTTGCCCAATTTTCTTCAAAGGTTTCCAGTAAAGGTTTTAAAAACCGCTCATCGGTTTTGTAAGCCAAAAGCCCTTCCAAAGTTTCATGCACCGCCGACCCCAAAGAAAGCGAAGGCGAAACCACATTAACTTTCTTGCCCCGAGGATTGCGATACATGTTGCGCAAAAAGTAGGCTCGAGGACACTTCAAAAAATCCCCAATAGAAGAATGCGAAACCCATATAGCCGAATATTTATCTTGCACCATAAGTTATTAGACCTGTTGCGTAATAAGCTTTTGCTGCAAATTGCATATTTGGGCCGCAAATGTGCAATAATTTTTAGTCTTACCGCAAGGGTAAAACTAAAAATTCTATCACATTTGCAGCTTCCAAATCTTCAATTTTCGCACGAAAGCTTATTACGCAACAGGTCTACTTATTTTTTATCGTCAAAAATAGTTACATCGCCCTTGTCATACTTGCCCACTTCAGACCCATCATATACAAAGTGATCCCCGTCCTGATAAAAATAAAGGGCGGTATCCCTATCTAAAATAATTTGAAATCCTCGCTGGCCACTGCCACGCAATGGAACAATATCAATTTTTTCAACGCCAAAAAACAAATCGTTAGCCTTTTCCATATGTTTTGATTCAAATCCCAGTTCGCGTGCCAATCGCGCCATCCCCCACATTGGCCGCACCCGCAGCAATAAACACGTAAACCAACTTGCGCCACTTTCCTTAAGTTTCTTAAAGTTAAACTCAATATCATCGATGTCAACGTCTTCTGGATTAAAATCTTCAAATTCATCCATACTTTACAACTTATTTACGAATCTGCTTATACTCTTTTCTACCAATAACAATTGCCCCGCCAAAAACCTTATCAAAGGATCGCCCTCTTTCATGTTACCTCGCCTAATATGATCCACCGTCCCAATAGCGGAAGCTTGCATATAGGCGGCAATATATTTTAATTCCGGGGAAAGAGTTTTAAATTCCGTTCCGTACTCGTTGTTAACCTTTTGGACTTCGGTTGTAAGTTCTTCGTATTCTTTGTGGCGTATGTCAATCAATCCTGTCATTAATTTTGCATTGCGTTCATCTGCTCCATAACCGATAAGGATATTTTCAAAATGCTTGGGAATATACTTGGCAACATCTTGCCAAAAATGCCAGGCAGCTAAAGGCACCAATGACCGCACCGCATCGATATAAAAAAGAACAAAACAAATCCATGTCACTTGAATTTCATTAAAAATACGATCATGTTCCTCAATGGAAAGCCTTTCAAATTCAGCGAGTTTTCGGAATTTAGCGTCAGTAAAAGTATTAAATCCCAACGTCAAAACAATATGATGCAAAATATGGTCGGCGGTGGCAATAATCGGCCTTTCGTCGCCTTGCTTTCGCAACTTTTTCATCAACTTCAAAGTCGCGTATTGAATAGGTCGTACCACGGGAGCCAAAACTGTCCCCATAATTTTCGAAAACATATATTTTACAATTTTTCGTCCGCAAACTTTTTAATTACTTGTCCCCTATACTTCAATATCTCAAGCTCCTTTTTAAGTTCCGCATTTCGATTTTCTTCCATCATTGCTATGTTTTCCAACGCAATAATGGAATATTTTACATCTTCCCTTAAGTCCTCTTTTAAATCTTCCAATTCATAAAATTTCTTTTCCACTTTAAGTTTCGCCACCAGCATCTTCAATTCCTCATCAGAAACTTTTATCTCTTCCCCTACTTTAGCCATCTGATTCTTTACCTCGTTGATCAATTGTTGTTTCATATTTTTCATAAATTTTAGTGAAAATTATTTATTATAGGCACGTCAAGGGTGTGTACAATTTGTCCATACCCTTTACTAAGCTCGGCGTTTGCTAAAATAATTTTTATTGTTGAAATTTTTCGGGAAGAAAATAATACAATGGAATTAGCACAAAAATAGCCAGCGAAATATACGGACTCACAAATGCCAGCACTACCGACAATCCGTACGAAACAACACCCAATAATGCGCGTTTGTACTGTCGCTTTCGAGCCGCCATTGAAACTGACGCTGGCAATAAATCTCCATGAAAAAATACATGTTTTAACATTAACATAAAAGCAGTGCCTCCCATAAAAAGTACAAAGCCATACAACGCCACCACCAGCGAAATGGTTGGGTAATCCCCCAAAAACGCCGTCACAAACGGCACGACCGCCAGCCAAAATAGCAAATGATTATTGTGCCACAACAATCCGTTATCAGCCTTTTCAATAGGGTGGAAAAAGTGATAATGGTTGACCCAAAAAATCGCCACCGTCACAAAGCTTATCAAAAACGTAGCCAACTTTGGCAAAATCGGAACAATTGCCTGCCACGCACCCGCATTGGTAAATATTGCAATTTGAGGCACATGAAGTTCCAAAATTAAAATAGTAACAATAATCGCCACCACCGCATCGGAAAAAGCCTCGATTCGTCCAGTCCCCTCCAAAGTCTGCCCGTGCTGTTTTTTGCTAATTAACATGTTCTTTGTTTTCAGATTAATTTACCTCATCAAAGGACCTGGGCATTCAAAAAATCCTTATTTGTATGCCCCGCCCACCGCCACCGCAACCATTACCGTTGTGCCATATATTTTTTCTATTATTATATTATGTGAAACTCATAATACCAAAAAATCACCTAAAAGGCGATTTTTTTACTAGACTGATGCTGGGCTAACGCCATTAGAACGGATTTACTATACAATATTTTGTAAATTAAAATTCGACTATTTTAGAATACAGAAGAAAGAAAGAAGAATTTCTCTCCAAGGCAAGACAGATATTAAAAATATAATATAAATTCCAATAAAGATCTTGGGTACAATAAGTTCAATGTGGCTAAAAGGCCAATAAACTCTTCTATCTTTGCCCCGACCAACAATTTCCCATTCTGTATCATATAAAGCTAATGGCAAACGTTCTTCTATTGAGTGAATTATTTTAAATTTACCACTATTTAGTCCTTTATATGAATAAATAATTCGGTACCATAAATAACATATAATGCTTCCTGCTACTGAAGCTAAACCAAGCATATAAATAGAATCACCTGGAGTTGTTTTAGTTACTATAAATCCGAGCAAAGTAACTAGTACAGTATTTAATCCCAAAAAGAATTCGTTGGTTTTTTGTCTTCGGTCACTTATTTTCTCTGCAGCATTAACATAAATCTTATACTGCTCTAAAAGATGTTCGATATATTTATCACCATATTTATCGCTTGCTGAAACAAAAAGCATTTTTTCAATTTTGTCTTTTTCCATATTATTAAGAAGCAAGTTCACGAATTCCGTCCACAATGGAACCCGTACTCCAACTTACGATTTTATCAGCAGCATTTTTTACAACAATAGATGTTTTTTCGCTAGCGAAGGGCTCGATGGCAAGTATAGGTTTAGGTGTGGTAAATTCTTTAGCAATTTTAATTTCTTTGTTTATCCACGCACTATAACTTGAGTAAACACCGGCGAGTATAATAATAACATCACAAAATCGCATCTGATTTTGAATTGCCAATGACAATGCTGTGGCATTGGGGACATTATGAATTGGATCATCTTTTGGAACAGAGTAATCCTTAAAGTTAAATCGCGGGTCGTTATTAAGCATTTTAATAAGTTTTTCGTAATTATCACTATAAGCCCAAGAATGACTAATAAATATACTATATTGTTTCATGTTTTTACGTAAGATTTAATTATTACTATGTTTTTCCTCAATATTTTTTATCTTTGCAATACTCTCTTCATATTCCTTTTTTAATCGTTCAGCAATCTTTTTTTCTTTATCGACCTCATCAAGCTCTAATGCAATTTCAGAACTAGTTTTTAGAATCAAATCTCTAATTTTAATAATTTCTTCTGGTGATCTTTTATTTCTTTCAACCATGACCTCTGCTATTGATTCTGCAATATTCCACACCGCATAAAACACATTATCCTTACTACTTCCAAAACTTGGAAAAGCGATATTGGTAAAGATATGAATTCCCGTTTCTTCGTTAACATCTTTATCCTTTAAGACATCATCGGTTTTTAAGTCAACAAAACTGTGATCAACCTTAAATTTTTTCCCATCTATCATAACATAGTAGGTCTTACGAACTTGATTTTTCTTAGGTTTCCTATTTTGTTCGTCTTTTGACACTCGCTCTTCCTCAACCGTTACAACATCTCTCTGATCTCGTTTTTCTATTTCTAAATCCGCCAAACCATTACCTTCTCCATTTTTAGCTTTAACTTTTTCTTTTAAATCTGGAAAGGCATACTCCTTAAGTTGAGGAATTTTTTTAATCGCCTTCATAATATTATCCCTTTGCATTTCTACTTTATCTAAAATACCTTGATCAATTTGCGTTTTACGTTCAGAAGTTTTCGCATCACGTACAATATCTCTCATAAATTGCCAAAATATTCCTCCCTCTTGAGTAATTTCTTTGTAAAGCGGTGATTCTTCAATGAATTCGCGTTTATTATGAGTAACCGGAACATGATCGAGATGGATTTCTCCAACTATTTGTCGAGCTTCAGGGTGAGGGTGAAAGCCTAATTTTGCATATTGCATGATTAGACGCCCACGGCGAAAAACACGAAACCCATATTCGCCCTTATTCGAGCCTCTTTTTAACAAGCCTCTCCAACCGTAAACCTCATTTCCACTTTCAAGTTTTTTACTAAAAGGCTCCCTCCCATCTGGTGCGTGATATTCTATTTTTAAATCAAGGGGTTCTGGTTCGCATAATCCTTTATTCACTTTAATCTTTACTTCACCGTTTTCTATAAATGGCGCAAAACGCGTAGCAAGATCTTTTCTAATGTTACCGGGTAAATTTGGATAAATGCTAAAACGTAAATTATTAATTCGAATTGTTGTATTTGACTTATCCTTAGGAACACCTTCTTTAATCTTCATTTCATGTTTAGTCCAATCACCGCTTTTTAACCACTTTTCTTCGTCGTACTCTAAAATATACTCTCTGTCGCTTCCTTTTTGCGTTGTGAAAATCTGAAAATTTTTACCTAAACTAGTAGCGGCTGTTTTGAGACCGAGACCAAACTCCCCAAGTTTATTTTTTTTAATAGATTGGGCAAGTTTAATGCTGTCAGCGGCAACTTCCTCGCTCATACCAATACCATCATCAGAAACTTCAACTAAACCATTTTTATTATCAAAAAGTATTTCAACTGTTAGAACTTTATCGCTTTCGCGGGCATCAATTGAATTATCAACTAATTCAGATATAGCTTGACTCACTGAATATCCAGTTTGCCCAAGCTTTGGCATTAAACTTCTGTGAGGAAGTATGTTTATTTCTTTTGTTATAATTTTTGTCATGTTTTAATTTTTATAGTTACTTTTCAAAACTTATATTGTGATCTTAACTTAATTTATATAACCATGTCAATACCTTCATCAAAAAATCCGGCATAACCGGATTTTTACGACTCAAATACTTCCAGAAACTTTTTGAGATGAAATGTTAGTGGGCCCCACACCTACTTTCCTTTCCATCATAATTTTCCAGCCTTGCCTTTTCATTTGATCGTAGAGTTTTTCGATTATTACACTCATTCTATTCCTTAAAATGAACATTTTCAATGCTTCTTATGCCCGAAAATCTGCTTTTTGGCAGATTTTCGGGTTTGCTTTGTATTTTTATTGAGCTTTGGTTTACTCTGCTTTTTTGATGGCGAAGGTTATTTCTTTTTTTGCTTCCCTGTTGCCGGCTTTGTCTATGCTTAGAAATTCTATTTTGTGACTGCCCTCTTTTTCAACAACGATTGTGGCACTATTACCTGCCATTTTTACAACACCGGTGCTATCCAAATTATACGCAACATTTAAAATGCCTGACGTTTCGTTTTCGTGGCCTTGTATTACCGCATCTTGAGCGCTGATGGTAATGGTCGCATCTTTTTTGTACTGGCCTTTCCACTGGCCTTCGTTATAGGTTTTTCCGCTGATTGTTGCGGTGGACATTGGCGGCGCGACATCCTGGGACTGCTGGCCATTAATGGTTGACGATGGCAAAATGGTTTGGCTGACGCCTCCCGGAGTTTGCAAAATTGTCAGCGTGGTTTGGGTGCCTAAATTTACTTGCCCTGTAAGATCAGTTGTTACTGGTAAATCGGAAAATACTTCGGTACCAGCCACTTGGCTTGCGGCAATAGTTTGACTGGTGATGGTGTAGGTGCCAGCGCCCGTGCCTTGCAATTGAATGTTGTAGGTTTGGCCGGCATCAGTTGGCAGGTACAAAAATTTATGCCTGTCCGCCGAAGCTCCAGCGGAGGAGGAATCGCCAAAGATTTCAAAATTGCCGTTGGGAATTTCGTTTAGAACACTGCCATCGGGCGCGTTGCCCAAGCGATTGCCGTTTTGATCAGTCACCAAAATGTTGACCGGACTAAAAACAGAAATGGCTTTTCCGTTCAGGCCACATTGGGTAAAATCCTGGGTGATAGCTCTTGGGTCAACACTAAGATTACTGCCAGAAATCAAGTTGACAATTTGCTGGCGACTTGCGTCTTGGCTCAACATTTTGCTGTGTGCGCCGGTCAGAGAATAAAATTTGTGGCTCGGGTCAATGGGCAAATTGGTGGCGCTTTCAATGGGAACCGTGTTGTCGCCATCTTTAAAACTTTGGATGCGATAGCCGGTTACGACAGTTCCCAAGTCGCTGGTCTGGCGATTTTCCACCATTTTATCAACGGTGCCGGTTTTGCAGCCGTCAATGGCATACAGGTCAACGCCGGCGGTTCGCAAATCAAAATTGTCAAAATCCGCAGTGTGCAAATTTTGGGCATTGGTCATGGCTTGGTTGTTTAAGCCGTGGTCTCCGGTGATGTAACTTTCAAATTCCGGGTAGGTCAAATCTTTTTGCGTGGTGGTAAAGTTGCTCTGGTCAACAACTTTTATGAAACTGCCCTTGGTGTCGTAATATCGTTGGCTCGGAAGCAAATCATACGTTGCCGGCATATTTTCGGAAATCTTTTTTATTTCGGCTTCAGATAAGCCAAACCCGGCAAAAGAAATATCAAAGCTGTCGCCTTGCAAAAGCGTCTTGACCGATTTTACCGCGCCGGTGCTTGGCACTCCCACAAAAACCGCCTTACCGATGTGGTTGTCGGTTAAGTGATTTGCCGCGTACTGTTTTACAATCAGGCCACCTAAACTATGGGCGACCACGTCAACTTTGCTGGCACCAGTTTGCTGCAAGATTTGAGCAATTTTTTGTTGCAACAAATCAGCGTTGGTTCTGCCATCCGGATATTTTCCCGAAACTCCATACCGCCAATCGTAGGGAAAGGTAAAGAGAGTTTGGTTTTCGACGTAGCCTTGGTTTTTGAATTCGTTGATCAGGCCGCCTGTATAATCGTGATTAAATTTCGAAGTAATGACATCAGAAGTGAAAATCGAAGAATTACTTGAGGTCAAGTCTTTATTGAATGCAAGCGGATCCATGAAACTATCAGTGCTATCTAAAACCATTCTCGGGACATCCGCCCACAGCAATGTATCATTCTGTTTTAACTCCGTTCCCATCAACCCCGGTACAATCAAAACAGGCGTTTTCGGTATCATACTTTCTTGGAAAGTATCAAAATACAGTGTGGCTCCTGATGTGTTATTGCCTCCCAGGACTACCGAATTAACGCCACCGGAATCCCAAGCAGTAAAAGATGGCACATATTCCGTCCAAACTCCTCCATCTACACTATACCTTCCCGTATGGTCAATACTACGCCACTGCATCTGAACATAATGCCACACGTTAGCTGTGTCAACCATGTTGGGAGTAGTGCCATAACTTCCATTTAAATAAGCTACATATCCGGGCTGTGATTGGTTAATATTGACTCCAAAAAAAATCCTCGTTCCATTTCCGATAAATATGAATCCTCCCGAATGAGCAGTATCGGTTGCCTTAAAATAAAAAGTCATCGTTCCATCATTTACTTCGGCCCCGGTCTTATAGATTAAGGAACCATTGTCGGTGGGACCCGTTACTGCCAATGCCCCAGCTCCTTCATTGGTTACCAATGACTCTACACTGTAGGTAGCCAAAGGTGTATATCCTGGATAATTTGTCCAGCCTCCCTGACCCACCAAACCGCCGCCACTGTAACTGTTAAAATCATCAACAAACGGAATGGTAGATGGATTTTCTTGTATCGCATCAACATAACCAGCGCCATCAGAAAGACCGATATTAACGGTATCCAACCCTCCCGACCAATCAGCCAATCCCTTATGCCAATCGGTAAAATTTCCGTTATCAATACGGTATCTCGCTTTATGGTCAGAACTTCTCCATTCTATTTGCACCGCGTACCAGGTATCCGACCCCATGCTCTGGTTAATCGTAGCATAAGTTCCCGTATCGCCATCGTAATGATAAAAACCAAACCCCGTATAAGCCACGGCGGATATCATATCTGTTGCCCCTTCTTTTAATTTGATGACAAATACCGGATGGGTAGTTCCTCCGATAATACCTCGAACATACATCGTTATGCGGCCATCATTGGTCAGGGTTCCCGTTTTTTCTATGTTATAACTTCCGGGATATGGTTCATAGAAACTGACTGCCTTGGCACCCTCAAACACGGGAGAATCCACAACGCTCGTGTATCCTGAAGCGCCGGTCCATCCTCCCTGGCCACCAATAGCTCCATTGGTATAACTGTTGAAATTATCAGTAAAAATGGTCGCGGCGCTACAAAAACTGGAAAATCCGAAAAACATAGCCATCACACTAAAGCAAATTATAATTTTATTTTTCATAAAAATTCGTTTTTTATTTTTTACCAACCTATTTGCGCCCAGGATGTTACACAAGTAATAATAAAAATAAATAAAAGCCATAATACAATAATTCCTAATGAAAGTACTAATATTTTTTTATTTTTTCCTATACACATTATCAATAAACCAAAAGCTCCGCATATTTCAATAAGTACAATAGATAGGAGATAAAAAGGATGGCTAAAAAAAATCTCGTAATGAAGGACAGGAGAAGATAGCCTATAAAAACTCTCTCCATTAAGAGCTCTTATGAACATTGGTGTCGTAAAAAATAGTATCTCCGGTACGAGAAACATTGCTCCGAAGATCCACAGCCATACTTTTTGCTTTTTTGACATCATGTTTTTAAAAGTATTATGACTTACGCACTTGCCGTCATTGCGAGCCGGAGACGGGGCGAATTGGTTGCGACCAATTACGCCTCGCGTCTTGCCAGCGTGGCAATCTTTTTTCATTTTAAGATTGCTTCGGTGCTCCTCGCAATGACCAGAAGCAGAAATTTACACAGTCAAACGCGTAAGTTATATGTACATTAATACTATTGCTTCATACTACCACGGATAGAAAAAATAAAATACAGCTCTAACGCAACTTTAAATAAAAACTCGCCGATATCGCGAGTTTCATAAAAAATAAATTACGTCTTTGCGTTCTACGACTATTTTCCAGCCTTCTTTTTTGGCTTGGTCGTAGAGTTTTTTGTTGGGGTTGAAACAAATCGGGTTTTCTACCCATTTTAGAAAGGCTATATCGCTTTCGGTGTCCCCCACTCCAACCGAATCCTTGAGCGTCAACACCTCCTTTTCCACGGCTCGTTTTAAAATTTTTGCTTTGTCATTAATCTCTTCCTCGTGCAACGTGGCGCCAGTAAAGGTGTTATCCAGACCCACTTCATACACTCGGCCATACACTTTATGAAATCCCAGCTTTTTACAAAACTGATAAACTAATTCGCGGGGCGAATGGGAAATGGCCAGCAAAAAGTATCGGCGCTTTTTTAAATCCTTTATCAAGCCGCGGGTATACCGATAGACTTTGTTGTGATTGGCGTCAATAACTTTTTTTGCAATCCGTGAAAAGTCATCGTAACTGACTCCCTTAATATGCTGTTCAAAAGCTTTGACTACCGCATAGATATATTTTTCGTAAGAATCCTTGCGGCCGGCCCAATTGTCGTAAGCTTTGGCGTAGATATTTTTGGCGGTTTTTGGGAACAGCCCTTCTTTAATCAATTCTTCGGTCACTTCAATCAAAAGACTGGACCTGAAAATGGTTCCGTCGATGTCGAAAATAGCAACCCTGCGCATAAAATTATAATTGGAGTAATCACGAATATACAAATTTTAGAACAATATACAAATGTTACTAATATACGAATGTGAAGATTGCTTCGGTCGCGCCGGCCCCGTGGGGCCGGCGCCTCGCAATGACGACGAGATTCGTATATTTGTAAAATTTGTATATTTGACCGTATTGGTATATTCGTGACTACTCCTGGTCATGAACGAAAAATTTCTAAAAACGTCTTACTCGGAATATTGACGCTTCCTTTTTCTTTCATCAGCTTTTTGCCTTTTTTCTGCTTTTCCAAAAGTTTTTTCTTGCGCGACTTGTCGCCGCCATACAAGTAGCCGGTTACATCTTTGCGGCGAGCCGAAATGGTTTCGCGGGCAATGACTTTGCCGCCGATGACGGCCTGAATGGCAACCGAAAACTGCTGGGGCGGCAAGGCAGTTTTTAATTTTTCTACCAATTTTTTGCCTTGCTCGTAAGCATCTGACTCTTCCACAATTCTGCTAAAAGCTTCTTCGGGTTTGCCGGCAATCCAAATTTCCATTTTTACCAATTGAGCCGGCCGATAGCCCAGCATGGTGTAATTAAGCGATGCGTAGCCCTGGCTGGTGCTTTTTATTTTGTCATACAAATTTGCCACAATGGCCCGCAACGGCGCCTCGTATTTTATAATCGCCCTTTCGGCCGACAAATAATCTGTTTCCAAATAGTTGCCGCCCACGTCGCCCAGCACGTCCATTAATTTGCCCAAGTAACTTGATGGCGCGATAATTTCCAGTAAAACCCAAGGCTCTTGCATGGCCGCAATGGCGCTTGGATCTGGCCAATCGGACGCGGAATAAATCGTGCGTTCCTGGCCACGACTATCAGAAATTTTGTAAATAACCGACGGCGTGGAAATCACCAACCCCAAATTAAATTCGCGCTCCAGCCTTTCAGAAATAATTTCCACGTGCAACGTCCCCAAAAATCCGCAGCGAAATCCACGACCCAGCGCTTCTTTCATTTCCGGTTCATAGACCAGCGCCGGATCCTGCAATTTTAATTTTGACAAAGCAACTTTCAGTAAATCAAACTCATCGGGATTTTCCGGATAAAAACTGGCAAAAACCATCGGCACCGGCTCTGCATAGCCAGGCAAAGGCAAAACCGGTAGACGCCCGACGTCTACGGATTTTGCTATGGTATCACCGACCCTGACCTTGCCCGGTTCTTTAATTCCCGTGGCAATATAGCCAATTTCACCCGTAAAAATTTCCGGTTGCGGGCTGATGGCCGGATTTAAATATCCCAATTCTTTTATTTCAGCTTGGGCTTTGGCAGCCAGCAGTTCAATTTTTTCGCGGTCTTTAATGCTTCCGTCTATGACCCGCACCAGTGCCAGCACGCCCTTGAATGCGTCGTAGGTAGAATCAAAAATAAGAGCACGGAAGGGTGCTCGCTCATCTCCACCATTCACCAATTCCATGGAATTGGTGAATGGTGGAGGTATCTTTTCAATAATTGCCTTTAAAACCGCTTCCACGTTGGTGCCGTTTTTGGCTGAAATTTTGATAACCGTTTCGGGGGCGATGCCAAGCACATTAGCCAATTCCTGGCAGCATTCATCAACCCGCGCCGCTGGCATATCAATTTTATTGACCACCGGAATAATCACCAGGTTCTGCTTTTTTGCTAGCTCGATGTTAGCCAGCGTTTGAGCCTGAATGCCCTGCGTTGCATCCACCAAAAGTACCGCACCTTCCACCGCCGCCAACGACCGCGAAACTTCATAGGAAAAATCCACGTGCCCAGGAGTATCCACCAAATTCAATACGTAAGTTCTATCGCTTCGCTTGTTCAAACCGTTGAAGTCGTTCAAGTCGCCTTGAACGGTTTGAACGGTTTGATCGTTTTGAACCATATACATCATTCTTACCGGCTTTAGTTTGATGGTAATCCCCTTTTCTTTTTCCAATTCCATGCTATCCAAAAATTGTGGTGTAATTTTATTATGGACAATAGTTTGAGTCATATCCAAAAGCCGGTCAGATAAAGTTGACTTTCCATGGTCAATGTGCGCGATAATGGCAAAGTTACGAATATGTTCTTGACTCATGACTTTTTCGCTTGGTCTAAAACCCACTCCTTATACTTTTTTGCCATGGCTTCAAAGCTCTTGCGGCTGTTGGCTATTTCTTGCTTGCCATGCATCATGCGAATGGTGGCATTAAGGTTTACCGGGCCTTTGTGTGGTTTCACTTTTTCTAATCTTTTTATTTTTTGTTTTGCTTTGGCAATTGCTTTTTCAACCGGTAAGGTGACTTCTTGTAAAAACGCTTTGGTGGAAAGGGGTTTGCCGGTTGCCAGTTTTACAAATTCCTTAAAGTTTTTGCTGGCGCCAAGCTTCCAAACTTTGGCCATTTCGCGACCCACATTTTTATTATCAACAATGTAGCCGTATTTTTGGTAAAAATACTGCCGCCACTGGGTCAACGCCAATTCCGCCAAACCGTAATTATGATACGACCCCGAACTTTCCCACGAGTAAATATGCGGAATGTTTAACGCCGACAACGAGTCTTCCGACATATCAAAATACTTTTTATAATTTTTACGGGCAATGGCCAGTACTTTTGCGCCATTCAAATTACCAGCTTCATATACTTCCCTTTCAAACTGCGAAACAAACAAAATGGAATTTAACCGCGAGGGTTGCAACAAATGCAATTTTCTGATTTTGCGTTCAAATAATTCAAACGGGTAATTTTGACCTTGAGAATTTTTTGCGTAGCGCGTGCGCCAGTCAATGCCTGAAAATAGCGAATCCAAAAACATGCTTTGCGTTTCGGCCCAAGCGGTGGACATGGGCGCGTATTCCTGATTTAAAATAACATCCCAATTTTCTGCATTTAACAAATGTGCCGCGTGCCCGCCTTCGTGAAACAGCGTATTGTATCCCTGCACGCCGCTGCCCGCTTGCCCCGCCACCACGTTGCAAGTGAAGTTTGAGGTGGCCGGCAAACGACGAGAGCCATCAAAATGCACTAACATTGGCCAATGGCAAAACCCATTATTCCACTTGCCCTTTCTGTCTAGTAAATCTAGCGTTAGCGTGCCTTTTTTATAATCAATGCCAAGCGCGGCAAACGATTGCCCCCACCGCAAAATCGCGTCGTCAAATTGAAAATACGGATCTTCTTCTTTAGTAAAATCGCCCGACATCATAAAGCCAAAATTCCACGGTTTTCGCAGCCCCGGTTTAGACTTTTCTAACTTTTCAATATCGGCAAAGACATATTTGGTTTTTTGATACAAAGTATCAAACAATGAAAACAGCTCTTTTTTGGTCATGCCGTCTTCACTTTGCACTTTAAAATCGTAAAAATCCTGGTAGCCCAAAGCGCGCGCATATTTATTTCTTAGGCCAACCAAAATAATATATTCTTTGATAAAATCTTTTGCCAGTTGTTCTCGCGCATCAAAACAAGTTTTGCGGATTTTTTCATCTGGGTGCGTTCCCATCATGGTGCGCATTTTCAGGGCCGAACAATCAACAAATTTTTTGGTGTAAGGATTGTGATACCCTTCTTTTCTTAGTGCTTTCTTTTTTAAAATTTCGGTTTCCAAGTTGCTAATTTGGTTTTTTAGTTCTAATGCCTCTTGCGGCACCTGATACCGCCCAAAAAAATCTAACCAAATTTTCAAGCGATTTTTGTTTTTGCCTTTTGCGGTTTTTAGTAGACTTTTTACTGCTTGATAAAAATTGGCATTACTCCGAAACGTATCACGCGCCGCCAGCGCCTCGCCCATTTTTTCATCAACCGAATGGTCGCCCATGTACGAAATCCAAAACAAATCCTCATACGTTTTATGAAGGCTAAGATATTGGCGATTGAGCTTTTCTAATAACATTGCGGCTTTATTCATGAGAATTATTGCTCGCTCTAAAACGCACACCAACACGTGAATCTTGAAACCCTCTTATGAAAGAAAGGCAGGGTTTCAGGGCTTTTCTCCAAATTTGGGTTGGAAATTCGCAATAATTATTTTGCGTAGGCAAGCTACGCAAAATAATTCTATCAAATTTCCACCTTCCAAATTTGAAGAAAATCCCAAGAAAGGTTTTCAAGATTCACGTGTAAATCGATTAACAAAATACGCCAGCGTGGTAATTTCGGGCAAACGCAACAGGTATGCCATTGCTCCGTAAGCCGCCCACCCTACAACGCCCACTACTACCGTTTGAATAAACATCACCATAAACGTGGTGCTGCCCAAAAATCCGCCAAAAATTTGGCGAGCTCCGTAAGCAACCACCACGACAACCATCGTAGCAAAAAATATTTTATGGGCGAATTGATGTAAGGGTTGATAGCGAATTTCTTTGACATACACGCGCAAGAATATAAGCAACAAAACAATTTGAATAATGGCATCAAGAGAAATGGCCAGCGGCAATGCTAAAATTTGGAAATACCGGATGTCTTGCACCTTCAAGGCAATGGCTACCCAATTGGCAAAGGTGGTTGGATTGCGAAACGCGTGCACAAAGTAATAAGCCAGAGCCGGCAAAATGACAATGCTAACTAAGCTTACCGCTGTGGGAATCAAAGTATTTTTCATCGCATAAAAAGCTTTGGAAACCAAGTACACCAGTCCCTGCGCGAACAGGCCAACCATGAAAATGCCAAAACAAGCGGCGGTCAGGCGGGTTTGAGTCCAGTCAACCTGCGAAGTTCCAAAAACAATGCGGACCAAATGAGCCCGCAGCAAAAAAGCCAAGGCGCTGGCTGGGATGATCAAAAACAGAATCTGACGAAACGAAGCGTAAAACTTTTCTAAAAAATCTTGCTTGTCTTGCCTTGAAATGGCCAGCGACAAGGCCGGGAAAACGGCGGTGGCAAAGGGAATCGCCACCAGCCCCACCATGGGAGCCGACAGGTCGTTAGCCCAGTTAAACATGGTTACCGACCCGACCAGTAACGTAGAACCGATGGCGGTAATAATGATAAAATTTACCTGGCTGGCCGTCAGCCCAATGGCTCGTGGAATGGTTAATTTGACCGTTTGCAGAAAATCTTTTTCCAAAAAATTACATACCGGCTTGTAGGTAAATCCGATGCTCACCAACGAAGGAATTTGAATAACCAAATGCAAAAAAGCGCCAAGCACAATTCCAAAAGCCAAGCCCTTAATGCCGAAGATTGGCACAAAAAAAATGACACCAATAATGGAACCCAAATTATATACAATGGGAGCCAGCGACGTAATCAAAAAACGCTTAAACACCATTAAAACGGCAGAAATAATATTGCTAATTCCCAACAAGATGGGACTTACAAACATGATCCGGGTGAGCATGACCGTCGTTGCCTGTTTTTGCAGAGAAAATCCTGGGGCAATTAACCTGATGAGCTGGGGCGAAACCACAAACAAAATGCCGCAAACGCCAACTAAAATAATCGTTGCCACATTTAAAAAATTTGCTAAATAGGCAAAAGCTTTTTCTTTGTTCTCTACCAAATTCTGGGTAAAAATGGGAATAATGGCAACACTGATAGCTCCCATCATTAAAACAAGCGCCACAAAATCGGGAATGCGAAAAGCGGTGTAGTAGACGTCCAGGGAATTCCCGACGCCAAACGTGCCGCTCAATAAACGATCTCGCACCAGCCCCAAAAGAAAACTAGTGAAGGAAGCTGCCGAAATAATGCCGGCCGCCAAGCTGATTTTTTCAGTTTTGTGATTGGAAATTTTTTCCAGAAAATTTTTAACCATAAAGTGTAAATCTATGAAGCAATCATAGTATTTTTTGAGGTATTTTACAACCACTAAAAAACTTGACAAAAGATATTTGATCTGATAATTTTAATATGGATCGGTAAGGTGAGTGATTGCTGGTGGCGCAAGTCATCAGAGGAAAGTCCGAACTCCCACTCTTTGAAAAAGGGTTAACATAATAGCGGCTAACGGCCGCCCATCGCAAGATGCGAGGTGCGAACAGAAACGGCTTGGGCTGAAAAGTCCGGCATTCCTTCGGGAATACTTTTGCAGAAATGCAAAAATGAAACGGCTAAATCCTTATTGGGTGCAAGAACAAACCCTTCGACAAGCTCAGGGTAAAGCCTGGAAAATTCATTTTATGGATTTTAAACTTGATGAAGGAGAAAAGTAGTTCGCCAGAGGCCCGCTTAGCGGGCCCAGAGGCAAGCAGTAATGTTTGTCCCAGATAGATAATCACTAACCCGCCGTCGCTAAAGCTATGGCGGGTGATACAGAATTCGGCTTATAGCCTTGCCGATCCAACAAAAAATTCCATACACATGGAATTTTTTGTTGGTAAAATTATCAATGGCAGGTCCTTGACCTCACACGTCATTGCGAGCCGCGTTAGCCTTTAGCCGCGAGCAAAGCGTGGCGGGAAGCAATCTTTTTAACAACACCTGGATTGCCGCGTGTCCAGCTTGCGAGCCAGCACTCGCAATGACGAGAGACGAGAGATCACTTTAATCCTTAAAACAATTTCTGGCTTCCGACTTGGGCGTCCAGCGTTTCATTGACCAGCCGGTCCGCTTCCCTATTTTTTTCTCGCGGGATGGCTTTGAATTTCACCGCCTTAAAATCAATTTTCAAATTCCATATTTCAATAAAAAACTTTTGGATCTTTTCGTTTTCCAATTTGTATTTTCCATTCATTTGATTAACCAACAATTCCGAATCGCTGCGCACTTCAACTTCGGCCACTTCCGCCATTTTTTTTCCGAACAATGCTTTGAACTTTTTTAAAGCAAAAATAACGGCCTGGTATTCGGCATCGTTGTTGGTTAATTGATCTCCCAAATACTCCCCGAACTTCTGAATAATTTCCTCTTTTTCATTGCAAAAAACCACCCCGATGGCAGCCTTGCCCGGATTTCCCCGCGACCCTCCGTCAGTATAAATGATAATATGTTTCATAGTTTGATACTGCGAAACGTGAGTCTTGAAACCCTGCCTTTTTATAAGGGGGTTTTAAGATTCACATTGCAAAAAACTTGACAAGCCTTATATCTTTGCTAAGATAAGATTAATACATACGAAAAAAACCCTTATGCGGTTCCGTCCGCATCGGGGGTTTTTTCTTTTACAAACTGTAAAATTAATCGCTGGTCGCTTACGTAAGCAATGGGAACATTCAGCCTTTTTAGCAGAATTGAACACACATTTTTGACATGAGGAGACAATATCGTTTTTAGCTTCTTGCGGTCATTGAGAAATTTTACCAAACTTGCGTAGTCGCCGTCACTTGAAACAATAACTGCTTTCTCAAATTTATTTTCATATGCATCCATTGTTGCTTGCAGCACCAAATCTGCATCACAATTTCCTTTAGGCTTACCATTGCCATCGTACACTACTTCCTTAAAAATTAAAGTAAAACCACATTCTTGAAGATAGGTGTATAAATCTTTATACTTTGGTATTAACCCAATAAAAATGTAAGCATTTTTTACACCATATTTTTCTAACAACCAAACTCGAAATCTTTTATAATCAAGTTTCCAGCCAAAACTAACAATGCCTTGATACAAATTAGCGCCGTCAATATAAGCAAAATTATTTTCCTTTAGGATCATTTTGGGTATTGAAATATTTTATTAGCCCTTCTCTGAATAAATCAAGATTCTCATTACTAACACGAAATCCCGATGCTTGCGCGTGGCCGCCGAAGGTTACCAGTAATTCTTTGCAGGTTTTCATAGCTGCCACCGAATCCATTCCTTTGGGTGCCCGCACCGACCCGCATGACTCGCTGTCCCCATACTTGAAAATAAAAGTAGGTTTTTGATATTTGGTGTATATAATAGAAGCTGCCGGGCCGGCCAAGAGTAGCTTCCAAGCGGGGTCACCCTCAAAAATAATCGGCGCGGTTGGTTTTTTTGCAATGCGACGCTCCACCTCTTCACTGATTTGCTTGATTCTCATTTGCTTGTAATTGGTTTTTGACAGCAAATCCTGGGCCAATTCCATGCATTCACTTTTTGATGAGCTGGTCAGTAATTGATAAGATTCATTGTTAAAATCTATGGACTCGGCAGCATTGAGCGCGGAAATAACTTTATAAAATCCATTTGACAAGACTTCTCCTTCACCCAAAATATCCAAAAAAGCACGAAGCCCCGGTCGGAACGTATGCCTGATAGACCGCAGGCCTTCTTCAATAAACCGTTTATTATCTTCAATTTGCGCCACCATGTCCGATATGGTTGCCAGCGCCGTCAGTTCCAAAAAACTGTTTTTTAATTGCGCTGAAATATGGGGCCCCAATAACTCTTCTGCCAACTTAAAGGCCAGCCCAACGTTTGCCAAATAAGTCGCGCCGGATTGGTCGCCAGCTTGCTGCGGGTCAACCACAATTTGGGCCAAAGGAATTCCCTCCAGCACCTGATGGTGGTCAACGACAATCACCGAAAACCCCATGTCGTTTAACGCGGCAATTTCTTTGACATTGCTGATCCCCAAATCCAGGGTGATAAAAAGCGCCGGCGCGGCGCCTTGCACTTTTTGCAATGCCCTGGCGTTGATGCCATAGCCATCGTTTTCGCGGTCGGGAAACAATACCTGGCTTACTTGCCCGCCGATGTTGCCAATGGCCTCCCGTAAAATCACCGTGGAAGCAATGCCATCCAAATCTGAATCGCCATACAAAATAATTTTTTCGTTATTTGTTACAGCGAGCTTAATCCTTTGGGCAGCCTCTTGTAAATTTTTAATTTGATGTTGCATTAGTTATTTTTCTTCTTTGCTACTCCAATGTTCTCAAGAACATTAGAATAGATAAGCCCCTGCTGGTTAATTTATGGCACACGCTGGGACCTTGTGATCTTTTCATCACCAGACCTGCGGTCGCCAATCTTTTAACATGTTCCGATATGGTTTTGAAGTTAACATCCAAGATTTCTGAAATATTGATTATGGAAAGTTCGGGCCTGTTCTTTAGTAATTCCAAAATTTGGATTCTGCGGTGATTGGAAACGCCTCTGATAATCCGTTCTAATTGATGATAACTTTTGGCCATAAATTTAGTGAAAGTATATCTTGAAATGATATAGGGAACGGTACAGAGAATACTATATCACCTTCTCCCCAGTTGCTACTCCAATGTTCTCAAGAACATTGGAGTAGTAGTCTTCACTTTCTTTTCTCTGGTAATCTGATGATCTTTTATTGCTCAAGTGCTTTAAGCCCGGGCAATACTTCTCCGGAAAGATAATCCAACATGGCTCCTCCCCCGGTACTTATGTAGCTGAACTTATCCAGCATACCTTCTTGGTGCAAAAATGCAATGGTTTCTCCGCCGCCTGCCACCGAAAATGCTTTACTTTTTATGATGGTTTTGGCGATTTCCCGCGTGCCGTTTTGGTAGCGTTCGTCTTCAACTTGGCCGAACGGGCCATTCCAGACGATCATTTTGGCAGCCAGGATTTTTTCGGTAAACATTTTGATGGCAGCCTGATCAATATCCGGCGCTTCCAAATTATTTTCCGGGCCAATGATGTTTGTTCGGGTCAACGACAAAGTCATCAGTTCTTTTTTTATCAAACCGCTGACTAGCACCACGTCCGCGATTTGTGAAATTTTTTCAATGAATCTGGATTTGGTTTGGACTTTTTTGCCGCCGACGATGGCCACAAACGGCCGCTTAGGTTTTTGCAACAGTTTGTTTAAGTGCGAAAGTTCATCTTGCACGAGCAAGCCCGCGCCGCTTGGCAAAAACTTGGGAATGCCAACAATGGAAGCGTGTGCCCGGTGGCAATCGGCAAAAGCGTCGTTAATGTACAAGTCGCCAAGGCCGGCCAGCGCTTTGGCAAACGCAGGGTCGTTGTCAGTTTCCTCTTTATGAAATCTTACGTTTTCAAGTAACAAAATTTGCCCGGCCTGCAATTGTGAAATTTTTTCTTCAACCTCAGGACCAACACAGTCATCGGCTTTTTGGACGGGAAGTTTGATTACATTTTCCAGCACCCGGCCAACGTTGTCTAAACGCAAGGCCGGCACTATTTTACCATCAGGCTCGCCCAAATGGCTTATAATAATAATTTTTGCTTTCTTTTTTACCAGATATTGAATGGTCGGCAAACTTTTTTCAATCCTGAAATTTTCCAAAACAACGCCGTGCTCATCAATGGGCACATTAAAATCACACCGCACCAAAACTCTCATATCTTTTACTTTAAAATCTTTAACTGTTTTCATTACTTGGCTACGAAATACGAAAAAATACGAATATACGAAAACAAACAAGCACATTCGTATATTCGTAAAAATTCGTATTTAGTAGCTAAAGTTTAACTTTCTGGCCAGGATTAATGACACCACTGTTTGGTTTTTCATCTTTTGCAGATTCCTCTTTTTCCGGTTTTTCTTCTGTTCCATGTGGTTTTGCGCCGTGCCCTGAGCTTGTCGAAGGGTTAGTTTCCCCAGCCTCGACTCGCTCGCCTCGATCTGATAATCGAGTCGGAGCGGGCTGTCCAGGCGAGGCGGGCGCGTTTTTCCGCGATTTATTCTGCAATGATTCATCCAGTGCCTTTTTCAAATCAGACAAATTAATTTCCTTGCGCTTTGGTTTTTGGTCTTCCGGTTTTCTTTTTGCCGAAAACGGAATATTTTCTATTTTTACCGGCGCGTCATTATTTCTGTCTTGCGCGAGCGCTTGCGGTGGCGCGATTTTACCAGAATCGGTCAGCGGCTTTGGCCCATTTTTTTCAGCCAGCTGGCGGATTTTTTTCAAACATGATTTGCAATAGACCGGCCGGCCGGGTTTTGGCTCAAAAATGGTTTTGGTGGGTTTGCCGCAGACCGAACAAATGGCATCGTACAAAATAGTCTGGTCGGAATTGGTAGCCGTCGCCACGGTGCCCATGGGTTTGGCCGCTGGTTTTTTGGCATCAAACGAAGTTGGCGCGGCCGACGCTTGTCCGCTTTCCGTCCAGGTTTTTATTTTTTCCTCAACAATTTCCTTTTTGACACCATAGCGATCGCGCGACGCCTGAATAATTTTTTCCCGGTTAGAATTTTCAAGCGGAACCGGCGGCGCCAGGGTTTGAGCCGAAAACGGATGCGAAGCCACGCCGTCAATCATCAGTTTTAAATAAATATTGTACTTGCTCAAATTGACCAAATCCTCGGCCGTAAATTCCGGAGAAAATTCCTTTTCCAAAAATTCGGCGTCTTCGGCGCCAACCCGAAAAACCGCCAGCGTCCCCACGTTGCCAAACACCGCGTCGCGCACAATTTCATCCATTTGGCTGATGTACTGGTGCCCCACCGTCAGGCACAGCCGGTACTTGCGGGCTTCGGATAAAATGTTGGCAAACGATTCGGTGGCAAAATTTTGAAACTCGTCAACATATAAATAAAAGTCTCTGCGCTCCTCTTCCGGAATGTCCACCCGCGACATGGCCGCCAGCTGTATTTTGGTAATCAGCAAAGCTCCCAAAAGCCGTGAGTTGTCTTCGCCAATCCGCCCTTTTGACAAATCCAAAATCAAAATCTTTTCATCGTCCATGATCTGGCGCATGTTGATGGTGGACTTGGTTTGGCCGATGATATTGCGGATTAACGCGTTGGACACAAACTGCCCCACCTTGTTTTGGATGGCCGCCGTCGCTTCTATTTCATAGCGCTGGGTGTAGCGGGCGTACTCGGTCACCCAAAAGGATTTTACAATCGGGTCGGTAATGTTGGCCACCACTTCTTTGCGATATTCCGGATCGGCCAGCATGCGGTTGACCCCCAAAAGCGTTGAATCCGGATATTCCAGTAAAGCCAAAATGGCATTGTTTAAAATGTACTCCATTCGAGCGGACCAAACATCCGGCCAGACTTTTTTAAACACACCCATCAGCCCGCCAGCCACCAAATGCCGGTATTTAAAGTCCACCTTTTCCATGACGTTAAAGGCAATGGGGAAATCCAAATCGGCGGGATTCAAAAACACCACATCTTTGATGCGTTCGGCTGGCACAAAATCCAGCAATTTTTCCGCGCCTTCGCCGTGCGGGTCCACATAGGCAACGCCGTGTCCGTTTTGGATGTCCTGGATGGCCATGTTCTCCATTAAATTGGACTTGCCCATGCCGGTTTTTCCGATGGTATAAAAATGGCGCCGGCGGTCGTCCTGCTTGATGCCAAACTTCTTTTTTTGATTTCGAAAGGAAGTCAATCCAAAAAACGTTACCTTATTATCCATAAATTAAATTTGAAATTTACAATTTGAAATTTGCTGTTTGTTTGGATAAACAAACTCCTCGCAAGTGCATCAATTTGAAATGTTACAATGTTGAAATTTGAAAACGTGACGTCAAGTTTCAGTCATTTCAAATTTAGACATTCGTGCCGCGCGCTGCGGCGCGCGGCTTGATTTTAAATTGTAAATTTCAAATTTTAAATTAGCGCTATTTCGTAGCCATTTACTCTGTTGGTAAATTAGGTGGTGGGCCTCCTTTCTTTGATTCCACTCTGGCCATGGTGGGCGCTACCAAGCCGGTGATCTTAATTGGGAAGTGATACAGCGTCGCCAATTCTTCGGTATTTAAAATGGCCATTTCTCTGGTTCTATCAGGAAACAGCGGCGTGAAACGCTGGACATAGTTTCTAAATTGCCGCCTTTGCCTCATCAGCGGGATGGCGGTTCGGAAAATATAGTGGGTTTTTGGCCGGGTCTTTGTGGTAAACCGGATGTAGTTTAAATTATTAGTCTGGAAATGGGAAAAATAGGATCTGGTAAGGATCCTGTTGGCCGACTGGTAATTTTCCCTTTTAGCAACATATACTCCGCGGATATTAGTTCTGAATATTGGCCGTTTTAATTTATTTTCCACTTCAGTAAGAATCTCTCTTTCACCAGGAGAAAGTAGTAATTCCCTATCTGTCCCTTCTTCAGTTTTTGCCGACTCAAGCCATTTATAGGTTGCCTTTTCACCCGCACCTTCTTTTTTGGGCCCGGCAATTAAGTGGTAAGCCATTTCCCAAATATCTTCCACAAAAGTTTTGTTAGACTTTACTGGACGGTTAGATAACTTTCCGATTTCTTTTTTGGCATCATTATAAAATCCCGGCTCATTATCTTCTTGCACAGCAATAGTAATAAATTGCAACCAAAATTGCTCTCCGGGCCCTAATCTTGACATTAACTCAAGAAGCGAAGACATCGGGTCAATCCTTTTTTCTTCGGCGGAAATTTTTTCTCCCGCCGGTTCAAAAAATTTTTCATAGGTTCGTATGGGGTAAACCTCTGGCTTTCTGCCTAAAATAAAATCTTCGCCATACGTATTCCATTCTTTGTTGGGAAGATTTTGAGGAACAGCCTGGGTGTAATCGGCAACCTCGTGAATTTCCAGTTCCGGATAGTGCCCATACAAAGCGGTTTCCAGCGTGACCTTGTAGTCAGCCGGAACCCTTACATAAAAATGCAAAGCTCCTTCAATGCTAACAATTTCCCATGACATCCAACCCGGGGCATCCGCCAATTGGCCTTCACACCAGCGCTCCCGCCAATTAGCCGGAAAAATAAGGGGGGCCCACATATTGGTAAACACGTCTTCCATGGCTTTTAAGGGAACCAACACTTCTTTGGGCGGTACTATTTCCAACATCGCCCATTTTTTGTTGGCGTAATTGTAATCCCAGTTCATCCACCAGATGTATTGAGTTTTCAGTTCAATGGACAAAATCAGCGGGAAAATCACCCACCACCACACCCGCAAAAACGGTACAAAAAGCACGATGAGCATGATAAGTACCCACCAGAGCGACCCGATCAGAATCCGCTGAGCCAGGCGCAATCCAAAAAAATAATCTGAAAAAGCCATTAGAAGTTTTTAGTTTTAGGTTCCGGCCGCGCCGCCCAGAGACGGGGCGAATCGGCTACGGCCAATTACGCCTCGCGTCTGGCCGGGCGGCGCGGCCTGTTAGTTTAGGTTTTATTAGTTTTCAGTTCTTGAAGCATTAAGAATTTTTCGTAAGCATAGATTCCTTTTAGTAAAATGGTATAGTCATTGACTAGCTTTTCTGCCTTTTCTTTTTCTATAAAACCCTTTCGGTAAGACCTATGAATATTACGTTTGGTTTCTTCTGCTTCTCCTTTCGCAATGTTTAAAAATCTGATTTTTTCTTTTATCGATCCTTTATGATATGATTCCGCGATATTATTACACACAGAACAAGAAGACCTTCTTAGTTGGTCAACACTTCTATATATTTCGTCCTTTGGGAATAATTTAGTGGCGTTATGGACTTCAATTTCTAAATCTTCAGCCATTGTATAAATCCATAAATTCTCTAATCCTGTGGCCATAACTATAAACTTGTTAAACCTAAACTTTAAACTATCAACTAATAACTACTGCTCACCTTAGTATATCTGGCAGATATTGCAGCAAAATGGAAATCAGGGAAATAATCAAAAACCCGATAGTAAAAAACTCAAAGGTATACAAAAGCGGCACGATAACCGTCGTGGTATTTTTTTCATGCCAGTAGTAAATCAAAGAAACAAAAACCACATAAAAAAGCGCCGTAAGGGAAATTAAAATAACCATCCCCCAAAAAAAGTAAGAAATCATGATTTTTTAATCTTTTATTTATTATACGCTCCTAAATAGTCAAAATCAATCAATGACCTTTAGTACTTTTTCTTGTAATCTGTAGCTATTCCCATGTCTCAACAATCCGGCATAGGAACTGACAGTCGCCAAGGTTGGGTTGTCAGACAATTTTCTAAACATCTTGCGTTTGGTGGCAGTCCTTAACACTCGGTGGTCAAAAAAATGCACCCAGCCCAGAAAATCCATGCCGGACGATAAGGTTTTAATGAAAACTTTGTTCGGATGCATGGTAAGGTTGAGGCGACTGCGTAAAAATTCCTGGATGACGGGAATGAGATACTCTAAGCAAGGCTTGCTGTCCGAAAAAATCACGAAATCATCGGCATACCTAATGTAATACTTGACCCTTGCTTGGTTTTTTACAAATTGATCAAATTCATTCATATATACATTGCAAAACAGCTGGCTGGTTAGGTTGCCCAGTGGCAAGCCGGTTTGCGGTCTGTCGCTGTCAAAACTATCGATAATCTCTTGAAGCAGGGCTATTACTTTCTGATCGGCGATATGGGCTTTCAGAATATCCATGAGAATCTGCTGGTCAATGGAGTGAAAGAACTTCCTGATGTCGCATTTAAGAATCCAACAAGTTTTGGTATTGTTTTTGGAAACTTTACGACCGAATTGTAAAAACCGTTCCAGGGCTTTGTGTGTACCCTTGGCAGTCTGGCAGGAAAACGAATCAGCAATGAACGTTGGCTGGAAAACGGGATACAGCTTCCGATAAATGGCGCGGTGCAGGAGCCGATCACGCACCGTAGCTTTGTGGATGATTCTTGGTTTTGGGTCGCTGATCTTAAACTGATGATACGGACCGTGGTACCAGGCACTATTGATAAGATCATCGTGTAGTGATAGGATATTATCCATCAGGTACAGCTGGAACTCTTGCACACCACGCTTACCACGTTTGCCGCGCAAAAATTCCTGCCAGGCTGAAAGTAGGTTTTCCATATTCACTAATTCCTCCCACGCCAATGGAGCGAGATCAGCCGCACCATCAGACGGGGCGGCAAAATTATGATCCAAAACAATTTTCATAGCAATAGCAATTCCTCTAACCCCCCCCCTCAGCCAGCCATTTTGGATTGAGCATTATCCAAAAATTAGTCGGGGCTTACAAAATATGGCAGCAACTGGTGCCACATTTTCCTAAAAATTCTAAATACACCCTTGGAGCAAAGATAGATTCTTTATTTTTAGAAGTTATTGAACAAACTATCCGAGCAAGCATTTCGGACAAAGTGGAAAAAATGATAGCTCTTAAAAAAGCTTCTGTGGCGTTGGACTTAGTTAAATTCTTTTTGCAGATTGCGTGGGAATTAAAAAATCTTGAAAACAAAGAATACATCCGCATTTCAGAAAAGCTGGCTGAAATTGGCAGAATGCTGGGCGGCTGGATTAAATCGTTAAAGTAGAAAAAACCACCTTATCTAAGGTGGAAACAAAGAGAGTTGCGGGGGACGAACAACAACTGATTGTCCGGATTGAACTCATTGTCAGGGTTGCCATAGTTGTTGTTGAGCCACCGGCCATCGTCGTTGCGTTCAACGTTGAACACACGAAGATTGCCATCCGAGTCGGTATTGTGTAAAACACCATCCATGCCACTGCCTCGTTAAAAGCTTAGTAAGAGGCTGTACCCATACTTTAATGTTTCACACCAAGTATCTTTGTTTTTTACTAATCAGGCATGGCGCTCCCGAAAGCCTTTTGCCGCCGGGAATCCGCATGTTCCTGAAATATAGAATTCGGCTGCCTGATCCCTCTTTCAAGATTCTCAACCATCAGCGGTCCTTCAATCTATAATACCCCTGGAAATCAGAACATATTAGCCTACTATCCGATTTTTATTCTATCACAATGATGTAAAAAAAGAAGCCTTGTGAAAAATCTGATGATTTTTCACAAGGCTTTGTGCCAAGGGTGCAAGGAACCAAAGCAAGAGCCAAAATTCCAAGAGCCCAAGGCCTACGAAGATACCTTGCGGGGGACGAACAACAACCGATCGCCCGGAGAGAACTCATTGCCAGGGTCGCCATAAGTGTTGCCGAGCCACCGGCCATCGTCGTCGCGCTCAACGCAGACAACACGAAGAAAGCCATCCGAGTCGGCAATCGGCTTCATGATTACCGTGAGCCACTCTCCTAAAGGTTGGTCGCGATATTGCCGGCGCAGTTGGGGACCGGTTTCCTCAGGACAAGGGTCAAGGCCAAGCTTCTGTGCTTTGGCCACAATCTTGTCAAGCCGGGTCCACTTCGTAAACCCAAGGTCACCGACACTGACCTTAATCAGTGGGAGTTTGATGGGCGCGTCGGCGATGGTGAATTCGGGATTTTGCATCATGTCCCGAGCACCGGTGCTAATCTTGTCGCCGTTTTGGTCAAAGTCCTTGAAAAAGTCGTCGGGCGCCTGAAACTCCAGCAAGCCAAGTTCGATTTCTTTCCAGATTTCGAATTTTGGGGCCGAAGTGTCGGGAGGAATGAGCACTGACCGAAGGGCATTTTGCAATCCCTTTGGGTTCTCAATCCACCCCTGGATAACATCCTCTGACATTTCTTCCACAGGGACGTTCTTGACCACCACCGACAGAAGCTCTTGAATCTGTGACATGGCGCATTCTCCTTTTTTTGGCATTCGCCGTATTGCCGGCCGCGAAGTGCAGCCATAGCCAGAAACCTTCTTTAATGGGAAAAAGGCTTGTGGCTATGGCTGGTTTTTAGGCTGTAAAAGAGCTAATTTAACTTGTTTCTATCATACCACATCATATAATCACTTGTCAATAGCGCAGCAAAAATCGCCCGTTTTTTTGGGCGATTTTTGCTAAATACTTACTACTTTCTTGCGGCGTTAATTTCAAACGTATCGTGATCTTTTTCAAATTTGATGCGATGCAAGTCAAAGAAGCCATCTTGTCCAAGTAAAATGCCCACCGATGGGCTATCTACAAAACACGCGGGAATTTCTATGGCTTCCGAAAAGCCATCTACTTTGATTTTTAGTTTATCAATTCGGTAGCCATCTACGTTCCCACTAATGCCCGTAAAGTTAGCAGGTTTAGCATCGGTCAGATTTACGCCTAACGCCTCCGCTATCTCTAAATTAAATAACGACAAATCTGCACCAGAATCTATAAGCGCATCAAATGTTTTGCTGTCGTCCTTTCCAAAAACCTCTATTGCAATCATAGGCCGTTTGATGGCTTTCGGACGGTTCTCTATGTAAAAAGAAGTGTAGTTGTATTTCATTCAATTTACAGCGTTGCTGGCATATAGTAGGAATTGGTGGGCAGCATTTTGAGAAATACTACGTCCTTGCCCTTGCTCTGCATTGAAACTTCTTTCAGTTTATTGCCTACACTTACTACCTTTTTGTGGTCTTTGGTGAGAGCCAACCACTTGTTGGGATACTTTTTGGAGAGAGATACTAAATTGTAATTTCTTTTTTTGGTTTCCATAGTAGTTTTTATTTATTTTTATTGTGTATGCGACGTATTGTACAACCGTATACTAACAAAATTATTAAAAGTATTCAAATGTCGCAGCAAAAATCCGGCTTTTGGGCCGGATTTTTGCTTTTAATGGTTCGTTGTCAATTGTCAATTGTCAAATGTCAATGGTCAACTGCCGTCTACGCCGTTTGAGTTTCTACGGCAAAGTACTTGCCGCTGGCGTCTTTTTGGAAGAATTTTTTGTCGTTTAGTTTTATCATGACCGTATTTTTTTCCACCAGCCTTTGGCTCAATACTTCTTTTACAATTTCATCTTTGCTGACCAAATGCGGCTTTTCTTTCAGGACACTGGCAATGATGTCTTTGATGGTTCCGGGCTTGTATCCCCATTCCCCCAGCGCGTACATTCCCCGGCCTACCAGCACAAACCTGGCGTCTTTGATCAGTTCATTATGTACCGTTTGCGGATGGGTTTTTTTGCTGCCATGATTAATATCAAGCTGGTCAATGAGCGAAGTAATTTGACGAAAATGCAAGGGCTTTTGATGCTTTTTAAACACCAAAAATGCTTTGTCCCGAACGCTCTTGGGCTTGATTTCCGGCCATTGGACTAAGCCGAAATTTCCCTCTTTGTTGGACTGAATTTGCTTGGAAACTTCAAGGTAAGACTGCGATGCCTGGTTGTCCAACGTATGGTTGGCGGCCATCATCGCGAATAGTTCTTGCTTTTGCAATGGCTTGCCGTGAGCTTCCAAATCCGCGGCCAAGGCACGCAACTTATCAGAAACGGTTTTTTCAGCATCTGGCAAAGCCGCCCAAAAATAATAGTAGTCGTGCTTTTCGCATACCCGCGAAAACTGGCTGCCCAAGGTCAAAAAAAACAATACTTGCGCTTTATTCTTTTTGCCGCCCAAGTCTGCCAGCGCGATTTCTTCTTTTTTAAACCCGCCCTGCTTGGCAAAGTAGGCTTCAAATTCCTGGTAAACCTGGTTTAAGGTTTCACCGTGATTTTTGCGAACGTAATTGAAGCCAACGTTTTCTATCTGGCGCACCCGTTCCCGGGTTATCTTGTAGCTTTTTCCAATGGATTCAAGCGTTTCTACCTTACCGGTTTTAACGCCAAAACGCCTATCAAAAATGTCTTTTGTTTTAGGCGAAAGTCCCTTGGTAAGTTTTGCGTAAAGTTGAGTGTAGTTCATAATTTTGGAGTAGTCACGAATATACAAATATTATCAAATATACAAATCTTACAAATATACGAACATGAACGACGTGATTTGTATATTAGTAAAATTTGTATATTATTTTAGATTTGTATATTCG
>CAZREI010000012.1:0-21435 GCA_964599285.1 uncultured Candidatus Saccharibacteria bacterium
ATTAGGTTAATTAGAACAATTAGAATAATTAGCTTCCGTTTTATTTTACTTTTTAAATAAAGTTTATGCAACTACCTGACGTCCTTTTCCATATCTTTGATTTCTTTTTCAATTCCCTTTTCGGCGCTATCCAAATATTTTTTCAAATTCCTAATTACTTTTTCTTCCACATCGGTGAGCTGGCGCTGGGTTTTGGCAAGGTCAATTAAGTGAATTTGTTTTTCCAGCTGATCTTTCAAAGCATCAAATGATTTATGTATGGTGCCTTCCGAATGTCGCAGTTCCCTTTTTAAACGATTGCGCAAAATGAAAAACTTATGCCAGCTCCAAAACAGGACAAATCCCAACAAAAATATCAAAGCAATAATAGAAAGCAAGGTCGCCAAAAAGTTTATTGCCAAAGAACCAATCCGCAAGAACGCCGGTTCGTTAATGGCCATGGTTACCTTTTGCGACAAGGTGCTTTTTGCGCCGCGGCTGTCAGTTGCCTGAGCCCACAGGGTGTAAAATCCATACGGCAACGGGTCGCTGACGGTAAAAACCACGTCTCCGTTTTGATCGCTCTGGCTTTGGTACTGGCGCGGCTGGCCGGTTCCCTGCCCCACAAACAGCGTCACTTGGGCACTTGCCACTGCCGTCGCCCGCACCAGCAAAGCCTGATTAATTTGCAACTCTTTTGGATACTCGGTAATGACCGGAGCCGGCAGAGCCGTTACAGAAAGGTCAGCCGATGAAGCCAAAAAGTTTCCCGCCAAGTCAACCGCTTTGGCAAACAGCTTGTGGTCGCCCGGACCGATGGGCGCGGTCTGGTAAGTATGGGTGCCGTCGTCCTGCCAGGTTTGCCAATCGCCATTGTCAATTTTAATTTCGTAGTGGCCGATACCCGACAGCGAATCTTTGGCAGAAAAGGTAAACTTAGCCTTGGGGTCGGTAAGGTCCTGTCGCGAAACTTCCGCTATATCAAAATAGTCAGGTTTTTTGGTATCAATTTGGAACCGAAAATGCGCGGCCTGTCCCCAACCCTGATCGCTATGAAACTGCAGGTGCAAGTAGTAAACTCCATCGGCAACGTTTTCAATTTCCTTGTGCAAAACCGGCGGAGCATAGGCAATAGTAGGGGCAGAAGAAGCATTTTTGTCATAGAGCAGGCGTAGCTTATCAACCGATGAAGGCACGTCCCAGCGAAACTTTGGGTTGCTGTCACTGTACCAGGCATCGGGGCTTTGGTGGCTTGGCGAAGAAATTTGCGGAGTTGGCGTACCCTCGGTGGCTGGCTGGCTCTGACCGGAAAGCGAAAACTGGGCACTGCCGGATTTATCCAGAATTTCCGTTCCGTTGCCATCGTTGGCCAAAATGGATGCGCCGGAAAATTGCAGCTGAGCTTGCCCCGCCGATTTTACCTTGAAAGTAACGGTGATAATTTTTCCCGAAGCTCCTTGAAAACCCGGATTGAGCACCACTCCCTCAAAATGCAAATTGCCGGAGGCGTTGGAAAAAGCGGGATCCTGCACCCAGAGAGAAAAAATGGATCCGCTTTTGGATAAAGACACTGCCTGGAGGGTGTCGCTGGAAAATGAAACCACGCCCGACGCCGCGTTGATGGCCTGATCGGGACTGGAAACATACACGCTCACGGAAAATTCCTGGCCAACCTGATACGATCCGTATGAGGGCGAAAAAGAAAGGTCAGCGGCCGCCGCAAACATCGGAAAAAATAATACAAGCGTTACAATGCTTATAATTTTTATATTTTTTATCATCGTTTAAAAGCTATAAAGATTATAATCATTATAACAGTTATAAATATTATAACCCAAACAAAATCATTTTGGTACCAGGGTACCAGATGAGGCGCCGCCAGTTTGGCGACACGTGCGTTGCCGGCCTGATCAATGGCCTTAACATGCACATCGCTTTGCAATGATTGATCTTGCAAAAGATAGGGGCTTTGAGCATCCAGCCAAACCGGCGCTTGGCCGATAGTAGCCAGCCGCCCAGCAGACCACCAAGGCAACATTTCTTGGACTTGATAATGGCTGATGCCCGACCCTTTGTCTTGCGCGGCGAAAGCCACAAAATATTTTCCGCCAAAAATGTTTGGGTCGTGGCCAAGCTGGATGGTAAATGGTTCGGGCGCTGTTGCGTCATAGCGGGGCAAAAATTGCGACGGCGCGGTTTTTCCAGAAATTTCCAATTGCAAGGGAGCTTGGTTAATAGCGGCGCCGGTTCCTTGGCCGTCATTAAGCAAAATAGTTTCCTGGCTGGAACGTATCGTCGCTTGGCCTGTCTTGATTGGTTTTAACACCAAAGAAAAAAGGTATCCCTTGGGAGTGGTTATTCCCCCGGGAATAATTCCGGAAAAAGCCACGGCGCCGGGCGATACTTGCTCTGGCTTTGAAATCCAAAACGGAATAATAGAATTGCCATCGTAAAAACCTTCCAATTCCAACGCGTCAGCCGAAAATAAAATCTGGCTCTCGACGGCATTGATCGGACTCTGCTGTGTATCCAGAAAAACTCCCACTTCAAACTTCTGGCCAACGAACACCGTTTTAGCCGGCGCGCCAAAATAAATCTGGGCGGCAGAGGCCGAGGTTATAAACAGTATACCATTTATAATAATTATAATGGTTATAACACTTATAATTTTTATAATATTTATAATTTTTATAATCATTATCATTTTTATAACGTTTCTTGTTTTATAAAAGCAAAAATGCGTTTGGTGTGAGCAATGATTTTGTGGCGGAAGAAAAAGTGCACCAGCACCAATAAGAACAAAATAATAAACAGCAAGTTCTGGCGCAAAAGGCTCATTACGGTTGTTGTTTTACTGGTTGTCGCGAATACATCAACCGCCGCGTCCTTAACATTGCCGGCTTTGTCAAACGCTCGCACCACCACTTTCAAGTCTCCCGTGGCATTTAACGGAAGCTGGTAAGGGCTTTCCGTTTGCACAAACACCGGCGACTCGTGGGCCGAAGCGCTTTTTTGCAAAACGCCGACTTCATAGTGATCCACGCCCGACAAGTCATCGGTGGTAAAAAACGAAATAAGAGCCCGGTTCCAAGAATTGAGCGCCTCCACTTTTGGGGAAAACGCCGCCGGAGCCGTAGTATCAATGCGGACTAAAAAATGGGTTGTCTTGCCCCAGACTCCCTGCTTTTTGGCTTTGACGTGAAAATACCAGAGTCCGTCTTGCAGGTTTGGAAATGAAACGCTGGTATCCTGGGTGATCTGGTTATTGTCCGGAACCGTAAAAGGCTTGTTGTCCAGGAGGTAGCTAAAATCGGTAAAATCCGGATTTTTTATCCAGCCAAACACCGGACTGTTGTTATTGTACCACTGCTCGGAAAAGGGATGCGTATCGGAAAACACCTGCGGACCTTCAGGCGGAACGGTCAAAATGGAATATTGGGCGCGGCCAAAGTCCGATTGCACCTCTGACCCCAGCCCATCATTGGCCAGAATCCTTGAGCCGTGTCCAATGGTAATAGCAGCATTTCCCGTGGCGATGGCCTTGAAGGTGATGGTAGTGATAAGGCCGCCTCCCGTGGTAATGCCGCCAGGAATAACCCCAGAAAGGGTAACCGTGCCATTGCTATTAGAATAGGTAGGCGGCTGAACCCAAATGCCAATGATTGACTTTCCGGCCGACGGGCTGACAATAATCATTTTATTGGGATCAAAAGCAAGGTGCAGTTCAATAGTGTTGATGCTCAACTGCTTGGTGTTGACAAACACGGAAACGTCAAAAGTCGATCCTTCCAAAACACTAGCCGTAGCCGGAGAAAAGAAAACCTGCGGCACAGCGTTTAGCTGGGAAGCGTCAAAGTTCACTGCACTGGTTGTTGCGGGCAAAAAACAAAGCAATGCTAAAAACAATCCAATGATTGCTTTCCGCTGAACAAACGCTGATAAAGACGCTGATTTAACGCTGATACTGACTTCTGGCTGAGTCATAAACGATTCTTTTAATAGTAAGTTTTTCTGGGCTGAAATTCACTAAAAATCCTAACTTGTATTCGGATCCTCGCAAGTATTTCCAAAATTGATCAATATCCCCTTTTGTTACAAATGGTTTTGATTTTAATTCTATGATTATTTTACCATTAATAACCTTATCAGGAATGTACACTCCAACTTTTTTACCCTTAAAATAAATATCCACTCTTTTTTGCTCTTCAACTTCTAACCCTTTATCGTTCAGTGCTTTGGTAAGAGCCTTATCAATAATTGTTTCCTTAAAAGCGCCGCCAAACTCTTGATAAACTTCAAAACAAGCTCCCCGTATTTTGTACGACTCCTCCTCATATAAAAAATCCTTCACTTTGTTCATCAGCGTTATATCAGCGTTTTGATCAGCGCAATTTCAGCGTCTCTATCAGCGTAGTTTCAGCGTTTCTATCAGCGTAATATCAGCGGATCTTATCCCGTCCACCAATAAGCCATAATACTAAAATCCACCAAGTCTATTTTGCCATCGCCATTTAAGCGGTCTTTTTCAATTTTTTTGAATGCTTCATTTAGCGGCCGCTTGTACCAGTAAGCGGCAATGGAAAAATCCACCAAATTCACTCTGCCGTCGCAATTTAAGTCAGCCTTGGTGCAAGTCCCTGCTCCCTTGACAATGCTGGTACTGCCCACCAAAAATCCTACCGCTTGGCTAAACGAAGTTATCGCCCCCAGAAGCGCCGCTTTTGATTTGGTTGAGTGCTGGCCTTTTTGCAAGGGACTGGTGTCAAAATTATACAAATAGCTGCCGTCTTTTTGGGTTTTGATCTGATTGAAAAATTCCTGGTCAGAATTTACGGCGATGGTAACATCGGCATTAGGAATGGACTGGCCAAAAATGGCAATATTGTCTCCGCGCGCCACTTGCAATTTATCCACATCAATAGTGGGCGAAATGAAAATGCCGCTGATGGTAGTAACCGACCCTTCAGTTATGTAAACCGGAAAATTAAACAAGGTAGAACGCCGGCCTTTGCTGTCTTCGCCGTAAACAGAAAAAATATAATTTCCCGCGGAAAGATTATTTAAGGCTATGTTAAAGTTGGCGTCTGGACCGGCAATAGAAGTAATGGCAACCTGCCCGTCTTTTAAAACGGTTACTTTGCTCAACGGATAAGCGTGGCCCAAAAAGTTGACACCCGTAACGGAACCGCCGTTGCCGTAGCCTCCGCCACCTCCACCACCGCCTCCTCCACCTCCTCCCCCGCCTCCGCCGCCACCACCACCAGATGATCCATGGGGCGTTGCGGAAACCTCACTGGATGTTGCCACGGCTTGCGTCCCCGCGTCAGCTCTTATTTTAAAATAGTACGTGGTGCTATTGGTCAAACCTGTTTTTACAAACGACAGCACGTTGCCCGCGTTTTCATAGGTGTATGGCCCGCCGGAAATGGTTGCCGTGCCAACTTCGTAATTAGTAACATTGCCAAGACTCCCAACGGCCGCCGTCCAGGTCAAACTAACCTGCGTGTTGCCTCCGGTTGCCGAAACCACCGGCGAATTGGCCGTGGGAAAATACAAAAAACCGGCGTGGTAAGTATAGCTAGCGCTGGAACTTTCGCCCGGAGCCAATTGCCCAGTACTGGAAAAATACGTAAAATTCGTGGAACTTGATTGGTTCCCAGCAATGGTAATAACCGGATCGCGCAAAATAAAATTAGCGGAGCTGTAGTCTTCAGCAAAAACTGGAAAAGTTATAAACGTTATAATGTTTATAATTATTATAATATTTATAAATTTTATAATTTTTATAATCATTATAATGTTTACGGCCAACGATAACTTTTCTTTTTTTCTTCTAACCGTTTTTTAAAAAGGTTTTCGCGAAACCCGCCTTCTTTTACAAACTTTTCTTCCTGCCATTTCAGTTTTTGGTCCAGCAGCCGATTGGTCTGGTTAATCAAACAAACCATGGCGTTAGCCGCCGTTTCACCGTCACTAATATAATCTTTATAATTGTTATAATTATTATAATTGTTATACACTAAGCCACGCACGGCTTTGGCCTTATCTGAATCCACCGCCCAAAGCACCAACCCCTTTTGCCGCAAAAAATCCGTGTAGTCGTTTAATAGTTCTTCCAGCGACCCGCGCGCCACGCCCAACAATTTTATCCGCCCTTCCATGGATTTTTGCAAATAGCCTTCGGCAATGTTTTGTTTTCCGGATCTTGCGGCCTGGTCCATTTGGTCGCGGGTGCGGGATTTGTAATCAATGTAAAGCTTAGTAAATTCCACCGTAAAATCGTAAATAATTTCCGATTGCTTAAAAAACGGCAAATCTTTATAACCGTTATAATGGTTATCGTCGTTCATATAATGTTTATAACGTTTATAATTTTTATAATTGTTATAACCGTTATAACTTTTATTTCACCTTCAAACTCCCCTTCACTTTCAGGTTGCCTTTTTTCAATTTAATAGAATTAGTTTGGCCGCTACTAGAAGTTAGGGTGTATGTTACACTGTCGGTGGTTCCTGACGTGTCCTGGTTTCCCCAGGTGTCCTGGCAGGCAAAATAAATCGTCTTGCTACCATTAGACCCAAGCGATGGCATTAAACACGCTCCAGCAGAAGAACCGTCTCCCGTGCAGTCAGCTCCGCTCATCGCGCTATACGAAGCATTGGTCGTCGAAGCCTTGCAATCCCCCGCTTCGTCCAGCGTGTAGTAAATGCGCGGCGTGGCTGTTGGAATCGTGGCATTATTGACCGGATTAAACGTCTGCACCACCGGCGGCGTATTGTCAGCCGTGCTAATAGTCGGCGTTACGGTGTAGGTATCCAGCACCGTGCCCGCGTTGGTAATCCTGAACTGAAAAGCGTTCCCTCCAGCCGTAGATTGCAAAATCAGCGAAAATTCATCTTCTGTATAGTTGCCGTTGGTAAGCGAAATAGACGTCGTGTCAGACCCCGTATCCTTGCCCTGCCCGGCCTGAAAACTGCCCACCGCCGTCAGCCGCGAAGTGGTCGCGTCCCCATCCGTAAACAGCGTTGAGTCAACCAGCCGCACGTCATTGGTGCCAGTGGTAATCTGCGTCCAGGCGCCATACCCCGCCCCCGTATTTTCTCTAAACTCCAGCCTGCGCGTAACGTTTCCCGCCGCCGCGCCCGTATTTGCCACCTCAAAGCGCAGCCTAAAATTGGTGCTAATTCCCACATTCAAGTTAGTGTCCTCGGCCGCGTACCAGTCGGCCGTATTTAAGGCGTAGTTGTCGCGGAAAAACCTGTAATGCTTTTGGTCAAAACTTGCCGTTGATCCAAAAATCCAATGCGGAGAAGCTTCCCCGTCGTCGTTGTTTCCTCCGTTGACGCAATTAGAAGTGCAGGTAATGTCGCTGGTTGAGGCGTTGGAATCAGTCACATCCAGCCAAGTGCCGCTTTGGGCGTCGGTAACCGTAAAGGTGTAACGCGTGCCGGGGGAAGACGAAACCAAATTTAACATGTCGTTTGAGTCTAAACCGTCAAAGTCTAGGGTGCCGCCGGTTAGGATGGTTTGGGTGGAAGAAGCGGCGACGGTTAAAATGCTGTCGGTGGAGTTGTTGGTGTTTTCTTGTTTGGTTAGGTTATAAAAGCTGGTATTGCCGGTCATAGATTGGTTGACACCATTCAAAGTTACTGTGCCGGTTCGGGCGGTGAACGTGCCCGAATTTGACCAATTTCCTGCCACGTTCATGTTGCACGAAACCGAGCCGGTGCATCCCGCCGCTGTCACGTCAAACGTGCCGGCGGTAATGGTAAAACTACCGGAAGTTGTCAACGCGTTGGTAGCCAGTTTATAAGAAGATCCGCTGCCGTTTATTGTTACGTTACCCAAAGTTTTTCCACCGGTATTTATTGTCTGTTGCGTGGTTGACGTTGAAATAAAAGAAATAGCTGAAGTTGCCGAATTACCAAGGGTATACGTCCAGTCACTAGATGGAAAAATTAAAGCATTATTGCTTGCGCCGGCGACTGCGTCGCCGACGCTTAACGTTATCCCCGCATTATGCGTCAAAGTCCCCACATACCCCGTCAAATCAATACTGCGCACGTTGGCGGGGACGTTGATGGTTAGGTTTCCGGAAGTTCCGGTAGCCACCACGTTGTTATCCGAAGTTGGCACTCGGCCTTCTACCCATGACAACGGGTCATCCCAATTCCTACTGCCTCCACTGTCGGAAATGGTTTCGGTGGTTGGCGCCGCCTGGAATATCCAGCCGGTGTTGTGACCACTGTCGGTTGAGTTGGCTCCGGCATACCAGTGCGCCCCGCCCTCAGCCACAGAATCTTTCACAGACAAATAATCGCAAGAAACAGTTCCCGAGGGTTTATTTAAATAATATTCGTTAGGAGAACTGACAGATTTCAGGGTGATTAAATTTCCGGCACTTCCTGTGCAGGTAAACGTACCATTAATCGTCTGTGTAGTGGCGGGCGAAAAACTAACTGTCTTTGGGGCTCCAATGGTAATATTATTAAAAATAGAATCGTCGCCACCATTATTATTTATTGTAACTCCCCCCGTTCCTCCTCCGGTAATACTTAGGTTGTAGTACACATCACCGACAAACCCATTACCATCAAAACTTTTACTCGTTGAACTGGTGTCAGTAATGGCAATTGTAGAAGTATTTGAATTAATTGTTGTATTACCATAGACAGATAAATTCCACACTGTACCCGTACCAGTAAGCGTCCAAGTGCCAGAACCCATCGTGAGTGTTGCTCCACAGCAACCATCTGTAAGCTTTACTACGGTAATATTTTTATTACCAGCATCTAGGGTGCCATAGCCAGCAGCAACCCCGGTCGTACTATTGGAAACAAAATTGTCCTGCATAGTTAAAGTGCCACCATCCATACTAATATATAACGGATTCGTCCACGTCTGTGTTCCCGAGGTCCACGTAAAACTGCCGCGGCCTTCCATGGTGACTGCAGTGGTTCCGCTGTTGGTCATTCCACTAATCATCGTTACCGAACCATACACAGTAGTTGCTGTAGTCTTGGCCCAAGCTGGTGTCCCAGTAGCACCCGTCCAGTCGATGGATTTGCCGGCTCTTGGCATATCAAGAGTGACGGTTTGGGAGGCGGAGAAGGCGGCGTTGATGACGACGTTGTCTTGGGGGAGCGGGACTCGGCTAGTCCAAGCGTTAGCGGACCAGTTACCTCCGCTGGTGCCAGACCAGGTTTGTTGGGCGGCGGTGGTGAAGGTAATGCCGCTGTTGCCGCCGGCGTCGCCGGAGTTGCCGGTGATGGCGGCCAGGTTCCAGCTGCCGGCTCCAGCGCCGGTGATATCACGGAAGTCGGCGTTGGTGACGGTAACGGTGGCGGCAGTGAGGGTTCGGGCGGTGCCAAGCGTATCCGAAGTTACTAAAATTCTATTTGTAGCAGAATTTCCATTTAACGTAAGCGTGCCGGTGATGGTTTGGTTGGCGGAGAGAGAAAGGCCATCGGTTGTGGCCGCTGTGCCGGTGCGGGTTAGGTTAGAGAAGGTGTTGGCGCCAGTCATTGTAGGATTACCAGAACCGGTCAGAGAAACATTATTATAGGTGAGACCGCCACCTATGAAAATATTTCCACTAGTAATTCCTCCAGATGCAGTAATTGTAGAAGTATTGGCATTGAAAGTAAGGTTAGTAGTAGATTGGATATTCCAGTTAACTAGCGTAGTACTATTAGCTGTAATTGATGATGCTCCAAGAGTCAAAACTTTGGTATTAGAGTTATTAGAAACTATAAGTGCGCCAATTGTCATTGCCTGACCATTTGTGTCTAATGTACCATTCGTAAGAGTAACCGATGTTCCAGTTCCTGTATTAAGTGTCCCCGTCAGTTTCCAACTACCACCACTTCCATTAAAGGTTACGTTACCCGCGGTTTTCCCGTTGAAATTAACGTTTTGGGCGGTGGTGGAGGTGGAGATAAAACTAATGGCGGAAGTTGTTGCACTTCCCAAGGTATAAGTCCACCCGCTGGATGGGAAAATGAGGGCATTATTGGATGTACCCGCAGTACCATCACCGATACTTAAAGTAACGCCAGCATTGTGCGTGAGGGTGCCAACATAACCTGTTAAGTCTATTGACCTACAATTTGCATTAGCAGTAATCGTCACATTCCCCGAAGTCCCGGTGGCAACCACGTTGTCTAATGCGGTTGGCACAATTCCCTCAACCCAGGTGGTGGTGGCGTTCCAGTTGCCGCCGGCGTTGGAGATGGTTCGGGTGGCTGAGGCATTGAAATTCCAGCCGGTGTTGTTTGAGGTGTTAATGGAATTGTTCCCCGCGTTCCAGGTTGCCCCGCCCGTGGCGTTGGAGTCTTTAATATCCAAGTTACTTTGGCTGTTAGTGCCGGTGGTATCTGAAAGAGTAAACTGCGTGCCGCTGGTGGAACTGCGTAGAGAAATTAAATGAGCAGAATCGGCACCACTCACCGTAAATGTAGTAACCGTCGTGGTAGTTGAAGCCGGGAAAGTAATCTGGTGCGCCGCCGTGCCGTCGTCTTTGATGTCGTTAAAGGTGTTGGCACCGGTGATGGTGTTGGTGCTAGTATTTGTTCCGCGTGAATACCAAAGATTATAATAAGTTAAACCTCCACCACTGAAAGTGGGGGCACCGTTTGCAGTGTCGGTGATTTTTATAGTTGAAGTATTAGCATTAAAGGTAAGATTGGTGGTAGTTGCAATATTCCAAGTTGGCGTTGCTCCAGTTAGTGTCCAAGTACCCGAACCCATGGTAATGGTACGAGTATTTGAGTTATTCGAAAAAAATTGACCAATAGTAAGATTAGTATTGTTGGCATCAAAAATTCCATTATTCAACGTAAGACTAGCTGCAAGAAAGCTATCTTGCACAGTAAGAGTGCCGCCAAACATAGAAACAGCGAAAGCATTCGTTATATTCTGCCCTCCCGAAGTCCAAGTAAAAGATCCGCGTCCGGCCATAGTGAAAATGCCAGTTCCGGAAACGGTCATTCCTGAAATCATAGTAACGGAGCCATAGATACTAGGACTAGCTGATAAAGCCCACGCTGGTGTTCCCGTCGCTCCCGTCCAGTCGATGGATTTGCCAGCTCGGGGCATGTCTAGGGTGACGGTTTGGGAGGCGGAGAAGGCGGCGTTGATGACGACGTTGTCTTGGGGTAATGGGACTCTTGATGTCCAGGCGTTCGCTGACCAGTTGCCTCCGCTGGTGCCAGACCAGGTTTGGGTGGCGGCGGTGGTGAAGGTGATGCCCGAGTTGCCTCCGGCGTCGCCGGAGTTGCCGGTGATGGCGGCCAGGTTCCAACTACCAGCTCCAGCGCCGGTGATGTCACGGAAGTCGGCGTTGGTGACGGTTACTGTTGCGGCGGTGAGGGTTCTTGCGGTACCAAGGGTGTCGGAGGTTACCAAGAGACGGTTGGTGACGGAGTTACCGTTGATGGTGAGCGTGCCGGTGACGGTTTGGTTGGCGTTAAGTTGGAGGGCGTCGGTTTTGGCGGCGGTGCCGGTGCGGGTGAGGTTGGCGAAGGTGTTGGCGCCGGTGATAGTGGCAGTGCCAGAGCCGGTTAGAGAAGCACTATTGTAAGTTAGGCCTCCTCCTTGGAATGAACTGGCTGATGTAGATAGGGTGATTGATGATGTATTAGCATTGAATGTAAGCCCTGTAGTTGTAGCAAGATTCCAGGTACCAACACCAACAAACGACGATGCTCCAAGCGTAAGCGTTCTAGTATTAGGATTAGAAGAGTTGAATGTACTACCGCCAACATCAACGGTTTGGCCATTAGTATCTAACGTACCTTGAGTAAGAGTTATCGTTGCTGTACTTAATGGAGAAATGCCACCGGTGAGTTTCCAAGAACCTCCCGCACCATTGAAATCAATATTGCCTGTCCTATTGGCACCAGCGTTAAAATTTACATTTTGAGCAGTTGTGCTTGTTGAAATAAAAGATATTGCTGAAGTTGAGGTCGCAGCAGAATATGTCGATGATGGAAAAATAAGAGCATTGTTTCCTGTGCCTGCTGTACCGTCGCCTATAGACAATGTTACACCGGAGTTATGGGTGAGTGTTTTAGTATAACCGGTTAAATCTATAGATCTGCAACTTGCCGCAGCGTTAATGGTTAGGTTGCCCGAAGTTGCCGTGGCCACCACGTTGTCGCTTGATGTGGGCACTCGGCCTTCTACCCAGGTTGATGGAGAATTCCAGTTTCCTCCGGCGTCGGAAATAGTAAGCTGGCTTTGGGGCGGCTCGTCGGTGAATGTCCAGCCAGTGTTGCCACCGTTGTCGGTTGAGTTTGAGCCTGCGTACCAGGTTGCGCCGCCCGTGGCGTTGGAATTGGTAATGATAAGGTTGTCGGCAACCTGCGTGCCAGTGCCGCTTACGGTAAAGGTGCCGGGGACGTTGGTGCCCGTGCCGTTGATGGTGATTTTGGCTGATGTACTAAAGCCGCTGATTTTCCAGGTAGTAACGGTGGTGGTGACGTTGGGGAAAACGTCGATGTGAGCGACGGTGCCGTCGTCTTTGAGCACGTTAAAGGTATTTTTGCCTTCTATGGTATTTGATCCCGTGTTTGAGCCGCGTGCGAACCATAAATTATTGTAGGTTAATCCCCCACCACGAAAATCCACGCCGCCGGTGGTACTGGTGTCTTTGATAGTGGATGTGTTGGCGTTGAGAGTGAGGTTGGTTGTTGTTGATGCATCCCAAATGACGCTGGGGATGGGAGCACTGCCGTCGCGAGTCAGCGACCAAGTACCAGAACCCATAGTTAATACTCTGGTGCTGGAACCGGTGATGCTAACGTTGCCCGTGGTCACATTAAAATTATTAGCGGTAAAGGTGCCTTGGGTTAAAGTTAAGGTGCCGGTGTCGGTTAAGGCATCGTTTAAGGTTAGCGTTGTGCCGGCGGTTTTGTTGACGGTGACGTTATAAAAACTTTTGCCGCCGGTGGTAATGTTTTGAGCCGAGCCGCCGGTAAATGAAATAGTTGATGTATTTTGGTTTTGGGTAAGACCGGTGACGGTGGTGGTGTCCCAAACGGTGCCGCTTCCGTTGATGGTCCAGGTGCCGGTGCTCATGGTTAGTGTTCTGGTGTTTGAGTTGGACGACGAGAATAACCCGGCGGTAACGTTAAGCGCGTTAGCGGTAAAGGTGCCGGCGGTTAATTTAAATGTGGCGGCAGATCCCAATGTTAAATTACTGGTGAGCAGTTTATAAGAACTGCCCGCGCCGTTGATGGTTACATTGCCTAAAGTTTGGCCACCAGTATTTATGCTCTGCTGGGTGGTTGATGTGGAAACAAAATCAATTTCTGAAGTTGCCGGGTCGCCGAGCGTGTATGTCCAGTTGGACGATGGGAAAACAAGGGCGTTATTATTCGCGCCGGCTGTGGCGTCGCCAATGCTTAATGTTACGCCAGCGTTGTGGGTGATGGTGCCGGTGTAGCCGGTTAAATCTATTGACCGGCAAACTGCGGCAACATTAATGGTTACGTTACCAGATGTGGCAGTGGCAACAACGTCGTCTGATGCAAGCGGAACAACGCCATCCGTCCAGGTGGCAGTGTCGTTCCAGTTTCTGGTGCCGCCGGAATCAGAAATGGTTTTTAAGCCTACAAAAACCCAGCCGCTGCCGGCAGTTGCCACCGAGTTATTGTTAACGCAACCGTTGCTGGTAAAACAATTCCAAATGGCGCCGGTGCCGTTGGCGACCGAATGCTGAATGTTTAAGTAACTGGAAGAAATGGTGCCGGAAGTGGCTTTGGTGAGCGTGTGAGTGGCGGTGGTGTCAGAGTTTATAGTAATGACGTTGCCCGATGTGCCTGAAACGGTCCAGGTGGTAACCGTAGTGGTGGTTCCGTTGGTAAATAAAATTGAGTGGGCGGCGCCGGAGCCGTTGTTGTCATCTTTAAAATCGGCAAAAGTATTAGACCCAGAAACCGTAATTGACCCGGTGCTGGTGCCGGAAGCGGCGGCGGCAAACCAAATGTTGTTGTACGTTTTTCCCCCGCCGGCAAACGTTTTGGCGGTGGCCGAGCCCGTGGTTTCTGCCAGTTTTATGGTGGAAGTGGCAGAAGTAAAAACTCCGCTGGCCCCCATAGACCAAACGGTGCCCGTGCCGGTGAGCAATACGGTAGAAGCATGAGTAGTAAAAATGGCGCTGGTGGAAGAGGCAATGGAAACCGCACCAGTGGAAAGCGTGTAGTTGGAACTTGAGGTGTCGAGCGTGCCAAGGGTAACGGTGGTTGTGCCACTAGCCGTTAAGTTTGCGCCAAGGGTTTTGGAAACGCCAGTAATGTTTATCGTTAAATTATTTAAAGCGTTACTGCCGGTAAACGCGCCGGAGTTGATGGTGTTGGACCCGTTGCCGTTGATGGTGACGGTGGACGTACCAGCGGTAAACGTGCTGCCGGTGCCGTTGATGGTCATGAGCGTGCCGGTGGTGCCGGTCATGGTCAGGCCCGCAGTGGCGCCCGTCATGGCGAGCGTGCCGTTGGCTTCAATGTCTAAAAAGCCGGTGGAAATGGTGTTGGCGGAGGCAACGGTGTCAAGTTTTGCGGTGGGAGAATTGGTAGCGCCGGGCTGAATAGTGATGGTTTTGGTGGCGCCGACGGTGATAGTATTGCCCATGTTGACCGTAAGGCCGATTGAGGTAGTAGTGGCCGTTGGTTTAATGTCAAAGTTACCGTTGATGGTTAAGGCCGATGTGCCGAAGGTGTAAGTTTTACTAGCGCTGATGGCAGGAGTGAGCTGTAATGTGTCAAACGTAATAGTGTTGTTACTGGTTAATGTGGCTGTGCCATTACCGTTAAATATCGTAGTTGAAGTTCCGCCGACAGTGAAGGTGCCGGCTTTGGTAAATAGTGTTCCGGACGTGCCGGTGATGGTGAGGGTGGTGTTGCCGATGTCTAGTGTACCGCCGCCGCCTTGGCTGTCGATGTTTAACAGTCCGGTTGATAAATTGAACGCGTTGACGTCAAGTTTGGCAGTTGGCGAGTTGGTTGCGCCGGGCTGAATGGTGGTGGTGTTAGCCGCGGCAACTGTTGTTGCCGCGCCCAAATAAACGTTCAAACATTTGCTTGCCGAACCGGCCGTCGGCTTAATATCAAAATTGCCGTTGATGGTAAGTGCTGATGTGCCGAATTTGTAGGCGCCTACGGTTGAGCTGCAAGACGAACCCGTAGTGATAGGTGTGAGCTGAAGCGCGTCAAAGGTGATGGCGTTGTTTGATGTAAGCGTTAGTGCGGAGCTCGCCGGGTCACCGTTGAAAATAGTGGTGGACGTGCCACCGACGGTGAAGGTTCCAGCTTTGGTAAAAATAGTTCCCGATGTTCCGGTTAAGGTGAGAGTTGAATTATTAATATCTAACGTGCCGCCGCCGCCTTGGCTGTCGATGTTTAACAATCCCGTTGATAAATTAAAGTTTGAAGAAGTGGATGCCAGTTTTGCCGTAGGAGAGTTGGTGGCGCCGGGCTGGATAGTGGTGGTTTTGGTTGCCCCAACCGTAATGTTTGCCCCCATGTTGACGGTAAGCCCGATACTGGTTGTTGTGGCCGTGGGTTTAACATCAAAGTTGCCGTTGATGGTCAGGGCCGATGTGCCGAAGGTGTAAGTTTTACTAGCGCTGATGGCAGGAGTGAGCTGTAATGTGTCAAACGTAATAGTGTTGTTACTGGTTAATGTGGCTGTGCCATTACCGTTAAATATCGTAGTTGAAGTTCCGCCGACAGTGAAGGTGCCGGCTTTGGTAAATAGTGTTCCGGACGTGCCGGTGATGGTGAGGGTGGTGTTGCCGATGTCTAGTGTACCGCCGCCGCCTTGGCTGTCGATGTTTAACAGTCCGGTTGATAAATTGAACGCGTTGACGTCAAGTTTGGCAGTTGGCGAGTTGGTTGCGCCGGGCTGAATGGTGGTGGTGTTAGCCGCGGCAACTGTTGTTGCCGCGCCCAAATAAACGTTCAAACATTTGCTTGCCGAACCGGCCGTCGGCTTAATATCAAAATTGCCGTTGATGGTAAGTGCTGATGTGCCGAATTTGTAGGCGCCTACGGTTGAGCTGCAAGACGAACCCGTAGTGATAGGTGTGAGCTGAAGCGCGTCAAAGGTGATGGCGTTGTTTGATGTAAGCGTTAGTGCGGAGCTCGCCGGGTCACCGTTGAAAATAGTGGTGGACGTGCCACCGACGGTGAAGGTTCCAGCTTTGGTAAAAATAGTTCCCGATGTTCCGGTTAAGGTGAGAGTTGAATTATTAATATCTAACGTGCCGCCGCCGCCTTGGCTGTCGATGTTTAACAATCCCGTTGATAAATTAAAGTTTGAAGAAGTGGATGCCAGTTTTGCCGTAGGAGAGTTGGTGGCGCCGGGCTGGATAGTGGTGGTTTTGGTTGCCCCAACCGTAATGTTTGCCCCCATGTTGACGGTAAGCCCGATACTGGTTGTTGTGGCCGTGGGTTTAACATCAAAGTTGCCGTTGATGGTCAGGGCCGATGTGCCGAAGGTGTATGTGCGGTTGGCGCTGATGGCCGGAGTTAATTGCAAATTATTAAAGGTAATAGTGTTGTTTGAGGTAAGGGTGTTTGAGGCGTTGCCATTAAATATTACGGTTGAAGTTCCGGCGGTGAAAGTGCCGGCATCGGTAAAGATGGTGCCTGATGTGCCGGTTAAAGTAATAGTTGAACCGTTGGCGGTGAGCGTGCCGCCCGATGCGATATTTAACGTTTGTGTCAGCAGGGCAAAGTTTGATGAGCTGGTGTTTAATGTGCCATTGACTTTTATACTGGTAAAGGTGGTGGTTGGAGTGTTGGCCGAGGCGTCAATGGTAATGGTAATGCCGGTTGAAATGGTAACGTTATCAGTTGAAGCAGGAATTCCGCCAGTGCCGCCGCATCCGTTCCAATTGGCGCCCACGCTCCAGTTGCCGGTGGTTTTGGCAAAGCAACCCGATGCCGGTGTGTAAGTAACGACAATTAAACCCGCGCCGCCGGTGCCGCCCGTGGTTCCGCCGCCGCCGCCTCCTCCGTAGGTGCCGCCATCGCCACCGACGGTTCCGCTGTTGCCCGCGCCGCCGCCGCCTCCGCCCGAGCCGTGAGTTGAATCCCATTCTGCGCCGTTGCCTCCTTTTCCGCCGCTGACGGCATCGTTTCCGCCTGCGCCACCGCCGCCTTTTCCATCAGTACCTTGCGCTCCGCTGGTGGCGCCGCCGCCCGTTCCATCAGGACCTGCACCACCCGCGCCAAAGGTGGCGCCACCGGCAGTACCGACGGCACTTGAAGCGCCGCCCGCGCCGCCGCCGCCTCCGCCGCCGTCAGTGCTAGCCGAGTTGGTATCTCCATTGCCTCCGGTTTTTCCGGCCGTTGGTCCGCCTTTGCCGCCCGCGCCGCCTCCGCCACCATTGCCCGCGCTTTGGGTTCCTGTGCCTCCCGTACCTCCGTCTTTGGCGTTGGCTGACGGAACGCTAGCGCTGGCTAGTCCCCCCGCGCCGCCATTGCCCGCGCTACCGCCGCTTGGACCGCCCTTGCCACCTTTTGACCCGACAATTACGGCGCTACCAGTAATATCCACGCAGTTGGAAGTTGAGTTGCAAAGCCAGGTATCGCCGCCGTCATTGCCGGCCGTGCCGCCCGTGGAGCTTATACCGATGTTGACTGCCGTTCTTGCGGTAAGCCCAGTGGTGTTAGATAAAAATGAATATGCTCCGCCGCCCGCGCCGCCGGCTTTGGTAGCGGCGGATCGGCCGCCTCCGCCGGCGCCGATGGTTTCTATTTTGTTAGTGTTAGTCCAGTCGTCGGGCGGGGTCCAGGTACTGCCCGAAGTGACAAACAAAACAAGGTCCGTGTCAGCCGCCACCTGCCACTGGCGGGCTTCTTGAAAGTAGGCTAAGCCTATCTGGCCAAGAGTTTGAAATGAAAGAGGGCCAAGAAAATAAAATTCGGGGGATTTTGTCGGAGCTTGATACGTATACTCAAGTTTAATAACTTCACCGCTTGTTAGGTGCGCCGGCCAAATAATTTGCTGTTGATTATGTTGATTTTCAACGCTTCCCCCATTAGATACTTTGCTGATGTCAAAATTGGCAGGTACTTGTTCTGTGATATTGCCCGCGTAATCTTGCAGGGCGGTAACGGTAATACTCATGCGATAGGGAGCAATAGGGTTGATACGGGTGACGGCAGTTCTTTTTATGATAAAAGGCAATTTTTTTACTACTTCAAAATGATCGCTGGCCGCAAGGTTGTCACCATTGGTTAAGCGCAATGTGTAGCCGCCGATTTCTTCGGGTTTGAAAAATGCAGTGTAATCGGGTTGGTCGGTTACGTTGTCATGGCCACAATCTTTACTATAATTAATGGCTCCGTTTTTGGTTGAAAGCGTAAAAATGTTTCCGGAAGGAGCTGTGATTTGAAGATTCAGTTGCGCCAGGCATTCGGTATGGCCATCTTTGTCAATGGCGCCCATTTGCAGGGCAACCGTATCGCCAGGTTGGTAGACCGATTGGTCGGTGTTGACAGCCAGCACACCTTGTGAAAAATCTTGTTGGGCCGAATTGCTTATCGTTTGTTCAGCATTGTTTACCGTCGCCGCCTTCACCCAGGCACCCGGTGTCTGCGCATTGAAAGCAGAAAATAGGAAAACAAAAAACAAAACAAAAATGGCAACCAACTTTTCCCCACCGCGAAGCAATGCTATTTTTTTTAAAACCTGATGCATGAAAAATGAATGATATAAATTCCTTAATTTTACCATGATAAAAACCTGTCAACAAGTGGATAAATTTATAAAATTCTGAAAAAGGCAACCTCACACTTGCTCCCAAACGAATGCGAAAATCCCACCGTACTCCAAATTCACAACGTTGTGAATTTGGAGTACGGTTTAAAATATGGTACACTTATTGATGTGTTAGAGTTATCATGTTTAGAGTTACCATGTATAGTAAATTTACTATGAAAAATCTTCGCTTATTATAATCATGCAATATAATTAGCAACAACATATGAAACTTCCAAAAACTGATCAATTTCTTTTGGATCTAATATACGATTTTTTAGATGGAGTCGATGACATTACCCATTTTTTGACAAGCAATAGGGGCGGCCACGTTGAAATTTTGTTTGGCTTGGAAAATCCTGTTTTTAAAAAATATAGGATGGAACATACAAAAGAAGGTCTTAGAAAATTAACCTATCGCTTGAAGAAAAAAGGTTTTATAAAAGATAAAGATTTAGAACATAATAAGGCCATTATCATCACCAAAGAAGGCTTGTCAAAAGCGTTGCGGGCAAGTTTTAAATTACGACAAGATAACAAAGAAAGGAGTGACGGGAAGTGGATTATGATTATTTTTGATATTTCAAAAAGGGATTGGAGAGCAAGAAATTTATTAATGAGTGTATTAAAAAATCTTGGATACAAAAAACTTCAGCACAGTGTTTGGATTACCCCTTATGATGTTTCCGAAAAAACTGAAAAGTTGCTCCAGTTTTACGATCTGGATAAGTATGTAAAATTATTTTTAATCGAAAAAATGTAATCATATTCCAAAAACAAGCCGTACTCCAAATTTACAACGTTGTAAATTTGGAGTACGGCTTTCAAGGTGTCTTACAAAATAAGAACAACTCTTTTTTCAAATAGTTGTTTTTATTTTATAAACTGTGACTTGTTTTTTACTGAGAAAAATTGTCACAGACACATACCGATCGGCGGGTTATGGCGTTGAGGTTGGGGCCGGAGAGTCAGTTGGAGCTAGTGTTGGCGTAGGTGTCGGCGTTGGGGTTGGTGTTGGCGACGGAGTTGGCGATAGCGATGGGCTTGGCGAATCCGTTGACGACGGACTTGGCTGATCGGTCGGCGATGGCAATGAGGACAAAGCAGGCGTTGGCGACTGACTAGGCTCTGCAAAAGCCGATGGCGACGGACTTGGCGCTGCATCAGAAGTCGGTGTTGGACTTAAAGCCGGCGTCGGGGTTGGTGTTGCTCCAGAACCAGATCCTGACCCCCCATTGCCGTCAGGGCACGACCCGCTTGCCTTTTGCCACTGGCCGTTTTCAATCCAGGTGCACCAGACCTCCCCCGTTGCTTTGTCCACCATTTCCAAGCGATTAATCCTTGCGGTTTTGGCGCTAAACGTTTGCACCGCCAAGTTGGCAATGCTTACCAAACCGTTTTGAATGCCAATTCCCAGCGACACCAGCGCGTTTTTCACGCTCGTCAAAAAGTCGGGGCTAGTGGTATCTGGTGTGACGGTGCTTGGCGCCGGCAACAGAGCGCCGCTATCCTGGATTTCTTTTATCAATGCGGCCTTGACCGTGTCCCATTTTACCGATTTTACGTGCAGTGCTCCGTCGCTAAACTGGTCGCGGCCGTCATCGGTTTTGCTGATGACTCCCAGGACAAAATCTCCCAGTTTCATTTGCTCGCCCGTCAGCGGATCTTTGGTTTCGTCTCCCGGAATTTGAGATCCGGCGGTCTGGGCAACATAATGCCAGGCCGGAGTGCCTCCATACCTGAAATAAATTCTTCCATCGGTTGAATCAACCACCAGCGAGCCAACGGCGTCCGATTCGGTAGCCGCCCCTGCTTTGACGCGCGTGACTAAAGTTCCCGTGGTGCTACCGCCCAGCGTCAACGTGCCGGTGGTAATAAGGTTAATCGATCCGTAATCCACATCGGTCACTCCCGTGTCAGTGGAAACCCCTACTTTGTTGGCGTTGGTTTCAAAATCAAGTTTTAAATCTTCGTTGTTACTGTTGCCCGTGCCGCCCAGCACCAGCACTCCGCTGCTCGATAAAATTTGAGCGTCTCCGGTAATTGCCGAATTTAAATTAATAGCTCCCGCGCTGCTGCCGGAAGTGGTGGCAAGCGTCACGTCTCCGTTGCTAGCCGTGGTAAGAGAAGCATAATTTGAAGCATCGTACTTTGATGTTATTTGAGTGCCGGTTGAGGTAAGGGTCAGCGAAGTTCCGGTGGCCGCGCCGATGTTGGGTGTTGTCAGCGTGGGCGAGGTGGCAAAAACCACTCCTCCGCCGGTTCCCGTTTCATCGGAAAGTGAACCAAGCAAATCAGCCGAAGCTATAGATCCGGTGGCTGTGCCATACAAGGTTCCGCTTGTGGGAAGCGTCACCGATGTGGTTCCGGTGGTCAAAAGTGAAAGAGCATTGCTGGCCGAAAACGTAATAACCTCACCACCACCTAAGGTAATAGCATTGCTGGCCAAGGTGGTGGAGTCGGAAACCGTCAGCGTTTTTGCGTTGGTCAGGGCGAACGTTCCGGTGGTGGTGTTGATAGTTAAGCCATTGTAAGTGCCTCCTGTCACCGCCCCAGAATTAATAGAAAGTCCATTGATGGTATTGGTCGCGTTGGCGGTGATGGTTGAGGCCACCGTCAAGGCTCCCGCGCTAGTGATCTTGTTGGATGAAGAGAAGAATTGGATATCTCCCTTGGTGGCGTTAGAGG
>CAZREI010000012.1:21535-33264 GCA_964599285.1 uncultured Candidatus Saccharibacteria bacterium
GGCCATTGACCGTGCCGTCGGCCGAGAGGTTGGCCGTGGGGGTGATGGCGCCTTCTGATCCGGCGGCGGTGAAGGTCTTGGCGGAGGTAAAGCCCCCGTTAAGTCCCAAAGCTCCGGTGGTATTGAAAGAGATGTTGGTGGCCAGATCCGAACCGGCGATGGTGTTGTCCAGGATCATCGTCGAGGTGACCTTGCCTGATCCGATGGCGGTCACGCCGGTGTTGGAGATGGTGATGTCTCCCGATACGGCCTGGCTGGACCAGCTGGTGCCGTTGGCAATCAAGATGTTCTTGTCGGTGGCGGTGGTAGTTCCCAGGGTGGCTCCGTTAATCTTGGCGGTGGTGGCGGTTAAGACTCCGGTGGATCCGGAAGCAGTGACGTCTCCGGTAATGGAGATGGTCTGGTCTCCGGTGTTGGAACCCGAAAGGGTGGCTCCCGAGGCGATGTTGGAAGAAACCAGGGCTCCGGCGATGGTCAAGGCTCCCGCGCTGGTGATCTTGTTGGCTGAAGAGAAGAATTGGATGTCTCCCTTGGTGGCGTTTGAGGTAGAGATGAGGGTGAGGGTTTCTCCCGATGCCGTGCCTCCGGTGAGGGTGAAGCTTCCGGTTCCGGCGATAGACGTTCCGGTGTAGGTTCCTCCCGAGAGAGAACCTCCCGAGACCGTGCCCCCCGAGAAGGTGCCGCCGCTAAGTGAGCCTCCCGAGATGGTGGCGGTGTTGATTAGTCCTGAGGTGATTGTTCCTGTTCCGGATGTGCCTACGGTTAGGTTACCGGAAGTTTTGATGGTGGGAGCTGTGAGTAAAATAGTACCGTCGGTATCATTATCAATTATTTCGCCATTTTGCAATACAATGTCAGTGGTGATTCCCGTTGAGGCAAAGTTGAGTCCCGTGGCGATGGCCTGGGTACCCAAACCAATGGTAATACCGTTGATTAACGTTCCCGCACTGTTGGTTATTTTAAGTCCGCTGGTGGTTGTCCCACCTCCGCCGTTTCTTTCAATTAAAAGACCTGCGTCAAAGATATTTGAAGTATTGGTTTGCGAAATTTTTAATCCGTTGTTAGTGCCGCTTGCGGGAGCCGCGGTAAATCCAAAAATAAATGGTGTGGTAGAAGCAGTTGATGGTGCCCAATTCCATATAATATCGTGATCTCCATTAGAAATGGCTGCTGGTCCGAGCGCAGCCGCTACATTATCTAAGGTGGTTGATCCTCCGCCTCCCGCACACGACCCCCAACCAGGAACGGTACCACCAATTAAACATTGTGCGCTGGTGCCTACGCCCAGCCTTGTTAAATTCCCTGATGAGTTTCTGTAATAAATATCTCCGGTGGCATCTGAACCAAGGGTTAATGAAACGGTTCCGGTGCCATTGCCAATTGATGTGTTGGCAACGCCGGTAGCGTTGATATTGGCGGTGCCGGTAACGGTTAATCCTCCGGTGCCTTGCAAAAGCCCTGAACCATAATTAACGCCGACTGAAGCAAGGGCACCGGCGATGGTCAAGGCCCCCACTGATGTGATTTTGTTTGACGAGCTAAAAAATTGAATGTCTCCAGTCGCTCCGTTTTGCAGTAAAAGCGTATTACTTCCGGTAGCATTGATTTGCGGATTGGTCCCTCCCAAAACTAAGTTACCGGATGTCAGCACCGGAATTTGGTTTCCGGTTGCCGATTGGGCTGGCGTAAACCCTCCGACCGTGTTGGCGTTGATGGCAAAGCCGGATGAGGCAACGCGCTGGCGGGGGGAAAGGTTTTCAAAACTACCGCAGACGCCCCCGCTCTTGGTGGCAACCGCCACATTCAAATAAACGGTGTCATTATCTTGAAAATTGTAATCAAGAGTATCGCCTTCTCCGGCCACCGATGTGTCGCCAATGGGCGCAGAAAAAACTCCACTTTTTACCGTGATGGTCATAAAATGGGGCGTGGCATTGCCCGACGGCCAAACTTGGTTGCCGCTGGTTGAGGCGTCATATATAGAAAAGCGAAAACAGTAGTCGGTTCCCGATCCACCCAGCAAGTCTCCGCTGGAATTAAGCAACCTTCCCTGCTGAACTAAAATTTTTGGCGCACCGGTAGCGGCCAAGGTGCTCTGGATATTGGCAAAAATGAGAACGGCAACGGAAAATAAAACCACACCCAAAAACAATTGGCGAATGGTTAATTTTTTTCCCAAACGAAAAATATGCAGTCGCTGACGCATGTTCATCCATTGTACAATAAAAAAACACGTCAAGTAACAGAGCAGTTATCCACAGATTAAGCTAAGACAAATTGCAAAAAAATAACCTTTCATAATCCTACGGGCTGTCATTCCCGCGAAAGCGGGAATCCAGGTCGCGTTAATACTATGGATCCCAGGTCACGGCCTGGGATGACACGGTGGTGGGGTTTGATTTGGAGTATGAGAGGTTGTAAAAAAAGAACTGGCCACGATTGGACAGTTCTCATGTTTAAAACTTCAAAAAGAGGTTATTTTTTTCTTTCCCTATATAACCGCTCAATTTCCTCCGCGACCAGAAAATCTTTGTTGGTGACTTTTCCGCCCACGTCAAACCTTTGCAATTCAAAGAGCACCTTGCTGTAAAAAATGTGGGTGTCGGGGTGGTGGTCAAGCTGTTCGCAAAAGGGAGCCAGTTTGTTGATAAAATTCAGAGAGTCCATAAAATCATTAAACTGAAATTGCTTGCTGATTTTACCTTGCCCTTCCGGAGCCTCTGGCGTAGGAGGGTTGTCTTTGTACTCCCAACCTTCAAAGGATTTGAGCTGTTCTTGTATTTCTTGATCCGTTAAAATTTTTGTGTCTGTCATGGTATTTTTAAAAATTACTGCATATTATTTTGACGCATACGCTTAAAAAATCTTTTATAACGGCGCAATGGCCTGGTAAAAATGTTACACTACAATCCCGCCAGCTGTTTCATCTTATGCCTTGTTTTGTATCCGACATATCCTGAAACGGAACTGATGCCGTACTTTTTTTGAAAAGTTGCAACCGCCGTCTTGGTGCTTGCCCCAAAAAATCCGTTATCACTATTGTTTGATAAACTTCCTTCGTAAATAAGGTAATGTTGCAATGCGGATACGGCAGGGTTTTGGTCCCCCAGTTTCATGTTGGTGGAAAACACCGAATAATCTTGCGGAACAGTAAGGCGTGTTTGTGATTTAGCAATGACATTCAATTCTTTCTGCGTGGCGACATCGGTGACACCGGTTTGAGGCAACCCATGCTTTGTCTGGAATTTTTTAAGCGCGGCTTGGGTTAAGGCTCCAAAATATCCACTAATATATTTTTGAGCATAAGAGTCGCCGTCCGCGGAAAGAATTTCCTGCAAGTGTTCTATTTCAATGTCTTTATCTCCTTTTTTATACACTTTGGTAAAGTGATCGGTGGCTAGCATGGAAGTTTCTGTGCCACTGGTATTAAATTTTTCTTCTTTATTTGTTGTCGAGGGTGCCAGAGAAATATTGACTCCCGATGAATAGATTTTCGCATGATTGTAAGAGTAAATCGCGTAGTAATAGGTGGTTTTGTTTTGCACATTGGTGTCGGTAAACGTTTGGGCGCGGCCTTCGTAAATGATTTGGCCATCGGCGGGTGAAATTGGGTAGCTCCCCTCTTTCCGTACCACCACCGTTCTGACAAAATTTGCCTCTCCCGGGTTATGCCAACTGAAAATAATCTGGTTATCAGCGGGCTCTGCTTTTACCAGCGTTGGCTCAAAGCTTCCCGAAGACGTGCCACCCGAAAACGTTCCGTATTCTTGATTCACATGTGCCCAACCTCCTCCACCACCTCCGCCGCCACCACCACTCGTGCTTCCTTCGCCCGCGCCGCCACTACCATGATTGTTTCCGATACTTGTATTGCCTTCACTGCTATCAGCACCTGGACTAAAAACGGGCGCGCTGCTTTCATTGCTAACGCTTGCGCCCTTGGTGGTTCTTGCCGATACAACATTAGATATCGGTGAATACTCACTGCTTTGGAAGTGAGATTTGATGGCAAAATAATAAAGCGTGTCGGTTTCTAATCCCGCGATAATAAATTCTCGTTGGGTACCGCTGGGATTAAGATCGGTATACCGTATGGAAGTAGTTTGGGCTGGGATGGCGCTGGTAAAATTGGATTCGTTAATGGGAATCGTATAGTATCTGATGTCATAGGTAGCGGCGACATCGGCTTGCGGCGATTCCGCGCTCCACACTAAGGCAACTGAACTGGCATCGTAAGCGCCGATGGAAAGCATAGTTATTGCCGGCGGAGCATTGATGGTTTGCGCGGGAGCCGTAGTGGCAAATGAATAATCTTCCGAGTAGGTGATATTTGAAACCTCGTCGGTGGATTTTACCCGATAGTGATACGTGGTGCCGGGCGCCAAATCCGTCAGGGAAATTTGATGGGAAGTTTGCATAGCTTGATTTGGCAAACTTGATTGGCCGTAGCTGGTGCTGATGCCGTATTCTACTTGCGAGGTCGCGTTTTTATCGGTGGTCCAACTGATAGTCGCTCCGGCAGTTGTAATTGCAGACGAAGAAACTGAAAGAATATTGGCGGGAGCCACAACGGGAGTTTCTTGTGCAAGGGTATTAAATTCGTAGTTATCTGAAGATGTTGCGATAGAACCGCTGGCAGGCTTTGATATCATTTTGAAAATATAATTGGTGTTTTCAAAAAGTCCGGTGATGGTAACTGAATGATTGGTGACGAACGCGGGATCCAACACGGTCAAAGATCCAAGATTTTCATCAATGCCATAAGCTACCTGCGAATCCGATGGCACTGCGCTAACCCAAGAAATAGTTACTGAATTGGTTGTAATAGAGGACGTTTCAACGCCGGAAATAATCACCGGAGGATTGGGCGGCAGGAGAGTTGTCGGGTGCTGTGGCAAAGGCTCTGTTGTAAATGTTTGGTCAGAGCTTACCGCGGTATTGCCAGAATCATCAACTGATTTTACCTGATAGTGATAGGTAGTATTAGCCAAAAGACTAGTAAGCGTTAACGAATGGGTAGGCGACAAAATGGGATCTACATCACTTGCCAAGCCATAATTTGCGCTCGTGCCGTAATTAATTTGCGCGTTTGACGGTTCGCTGGTAGTCCAGGTGATTGTCGCTGCTGAATTTGTAATCGGTGCGGCAGTGATGAGAGAAATAACGGGAGGAGTGCTATCAGCGGGAGCCGATACGCTTTCTGTGGTAAACGAGTGGCCGCAAGAATGAGTGGTGTTGCCCGCGACATCGGTGGCATGAATGCAATAGTAATAAGTGGTGCCGCTTTGAAGTCCGGTGAGGGTTGCGGTATGAGCCAGCAAGGCACTTAGCGAAAGAGTGGCATGGGTTCCATAGCTTTGTGTTATGCCATATTCCAGAGTTGATGTGGCAAGTTCATTGGTAGTCCATCCTAAAGTCGCCGTGGTTGTGCCAAAAGAAATACTGCCAACTTCAGAAACTACGGGCGGCGTGGTATCTGAAATTTGTATATTGCCACCGGATGTTACTTCGGTGGTAAAAGTTTCATCTTGCCCGACGGTTTGGTTGCCAATTTCATCACTGGTTTTAATGCGATAATGGTAAAGGGTATTGGGCTCTAGGTTTGAAATTACAACGCTGTGAGTTAACGCAAGATTGGTATCAAGCGGAGTGATATTTCCGTAACCGGCCGTTGTGCCATATTCAACTTCGGCGTTGGCAATTTCATTGGTGGTAAATCCAATGGTGGCCGATGTTGTGGTAATCGGAGCAACGGTTACTAAGGTAATATTTGGCGGAGTGCTATCGATAAGTATGGGGTTGGCCGCCGTAGTAAAAGAATGGCCACAAGAATTGGCGGTATTTCCAAAAAGATCCGTTGCATGAATGCAATAGTAATAGGTGGTGTTTGCGGCAAGGCCCGTCAGGATTGCGGTGTGCGCGATTAGCGCGCTGGCGCTTAGCGTTGGTTGTGTTCCATACCGTGTGGTCGTGCCATATTCAAGATGAGAAACAGCGAGTTCGTCGGTAGTCCAGACAAGGGTTGCTTCGGTAGTTCCCAGTGATAAACTTGTTATATTTGAAATAACCGGCGCATTGGTATCGGCGGGCGGCGTTATCACAATCGGCGGCGTTTCAATTGGAGGCGGAGTCGGAGTTTGAACCGGAATTGGAGTAATTTCAACCGGCGGAGGCGTTGCAATAATCGGAGCTGGTATTTCTCCCAAGGCAAATACCGGCAACACATTTGAAAACAGCATTGCCAATACCGCAATGCTTGATAAGAACGCTTTTAACTTTTGCATGTTATTGAACCAGGTTTTTTATTATATTAGATAAAACAAAAAAGATGGCGATTAGTTTTTAAAAAGAAATTACTACATTGTACCACTTCTGAAAAACAAAAACACTACGACGCCAAGTATTGCACAATATACCATTGACAATCGGATGCAATCAGATACAATCAAATATATTAACCTTAATTCAATTATATATATGAAAAAACGCTTTGAATCAAGAATAAAAATAACCCCAGAAATGCTCCAGAAGATTGCCCGTATTGATGAACTTAAAGGACTCTGGACTGGCAGCGCAAAACTAAGCCCTCATATTTTAAAGCAGCTTAAAATGTCGGTGATTATCACTTCAACAGGAGCATCAACAAGAATTGAGGGCGCACAGATGAGTGATGAGCAAATCGAACGACTCATCCGCGGCCTAAAAACAAAACCACCGAAAGGCAGGGATGCAGAGGAAGTGGCTGGATACGCTGATCTTTTGGGCAGAATTTTTGATAACTACAAAACCCTTAAATTAACCGAAGGGCAGATTTTGCAGTTTCATGAAATTCTCTTACATTTTTCATCAAAAGATCGGATAGGAAAAGGAAAATATAAGTATTCTGACAATATTGTAGTCGCTAAAGGCGATGATGGCAAAGAAGTAGTATTATTTCGACCCACAGAACCATGGCTAGTAAAAAAAGAAATAGATGATGTCTTGATGTGGACCAATGAGGTGCTTGCTAAAAAAACCGTACACCCTATTCTTGCCATTGCCAATTTTATTTTTGAATTTTTAGCAATCCACCCATTCCATGATGGCAATGGACGGCTTTCCCGCGCACTGACTAATCTTCTTTTACTGCAAGCAGGTTATGCCTATGTTCCATACATATCTCTTGAAGAAATTATTGAAAATCGCCAAGAGGAATATTATTTTTCACTGCGAGGCGCGCAACGGCACCACAAGACAAAAAACGAGGATATTACTACATGGATTATGTTTTTACTCGAAGCGCTACTTACGCAAGCAGAAAAATCACGAAGTCTTATTGAAAAAGACCGGCCCGAACAGACACTTTCAGAAAAACAGATTTTAGTATTAAGGCTTTTTGATGAAGGGGAAACTCTTTCTCCCAAAGATATTTCTGCGTTACTGAAGACTATCCCTTTGCCTACAATTAAACAATCACTCGGACGTTTAGTTAAACTCAACCTCATAAAACGCATTGGCTTGGGCAGGGCAACTCGCTACCAGAAAAAATAATTTGATAAAAATCTATAAGAAATTTAAAAATCCTGGCTCCACCGTCCAGTGACTGCCATCGTCAAGATGAACGCTGGCGCTTTTTTGGTTTAATCTTATTATGATACCTGTTTTTCTGATGCCGTCGTGGATAAAATAAATCTTATCGCCAACATTAAATTTTGCCAAAGATTTTAAACTCCTGGCTTTATGAAAAAATTTAAGACGCTCCACCACGCGCCGATTCAGTTCGCGCAACTGCTCTTCGTTAAATTGGTTCAGCGCATCTTGGACTTGTGGAGGTAAAATAGACATATTTTTTAAAAATAATTAAGCTATCTATTGACGGGGATTCCAGTTACGGTTTGATAAATTTCATCCAGTAAATCGGTATACATATTATTTTTGGCCAATAAATAATCTTTTACTTCTTGATATATTTTGCTTCTCTCATACGCATCTTTGACTTCTGTTCTTGCCAGCGTCAAGTAAGCTTCTAAATGCTTATCTGCGATTTCGTCAAAACTTTCTGGACCACCACCATACTCATTTAAAAATTCAATAAATCCCCGGTAAGCAAGTTTTTCTAATTCCAACAGTGTTTGAATGCTGACCCCCGATTTTTTGGCCTTTAATATAACTGAATTAACAATTTTACCATTCGGTGTTCCCGGCGGTCTTTTATAAACTTTATCAATGGTTTCGCGTTGCATAGATTTTAAAAATTCTTCACCGGTATTGGAATCAGTGAAACGGGTTTCCAAAAATAACCGCGTATCTTTTGAAAAGTCATAAATTTCTTTCAAAAAATTTTCTTTCTGTAAGTCATTTAGTGCGTTGAATTTTTCCCTGATTTCTCTAAAAAGTGACATACTTTTATCTTACGCCAGATAGTAAATATTTTTCAATCAAATCTAATATACCAAAAAAATCAGATGAATTATAACAGAAACCATTACGGCAGTAATTTCTGGATTTTATTTTGGTCTTGCCCCCAAGAGGCTAAAAAACTGTTGATGAATTGGTGCATGGAATGCTCTTCCTGTAAAAACTGCGACAGTGTCCATGCGACGCAAAAAACTACGTGGTAATTGGCGCAATCCAGATCCAAGGACCGCCGATAAGACGGATGCGCGGTATTAATTAAAATTCGGCTCTCGACTATACGAGCCAATACACCATGTTCTTCCCCAACCTCAAAGCCAAGAAAAATCGCCGGCCCTTTGCGCTTGGATTTTTGGTGTTTGGTTTTTGATGTCAGTCCATCCGGTTTTGGTTCTTGAGTTTCTTGATTTTTTAGCTCTTCAATTTCTTCATTCTCTGGTTGCTGAAAATTTACGCCTACCACGCCAACCAAAGGTTTGCCATTAAATAGTCGGCTGGCATTTTTGGACGAAACTCTTTTTACTCCCAACAGAGGAGCCAACTCCGGAAAATCCGGCATCATATTTTTTAAGGTTCTTTCAACATCGGCCGCCAAGGGTTTTAAGGCTTGAGATTTTTCTTTACTTTCCGGTTTTTCGCCAAAAACTTCTAAAATTGGTAGAACGGCTTCCTGGATAGCTTTACGAAATTTATAATATTGCTTGAGACTAGTTGCATCTTTTAAAAAATCCATTTTATTGATCGTCAAAATTTGCGCAATAGCCGGAATTTCTACAATCCCATAGATATTAGTATTTATTTTGGGAGAGATACCCAGCCACTCCCAGCCGTACTTAATAATTTTTCCATAGGTTGAAATTGCCAGACCAAAATGACCGAAAGGTTCGTGGGCTTCATGCTGGGTCACATATCCGATTCCCGTCGGTTGTTTTGATTTATGTCCCCCCAAGTACACCCTAAACACCTTAAACTGCGCATTAATAGCACCTTCACTTATGGTAACCTTCTGGCCATTCACAAAAAATTCAATTCCTTTTTTGTAAATAAACTTGAATATAGCCTGGTTAAATTCCGGAACGAACAAAGGAAAATAATGGCTAATAATGGTTTGGCGAACAAAATCGGCTGATAAAAGCAGTGACTGCCCATGAGCCAGATTCATAGTTACCGACGTACCGTGGGCAAGCAATGTTTTTCCGATGAAAGGGGTAAACTTCCAAGGAGCTCGGTTGGGGGTGGCCAGGTGCCAAATAGTAGCTGACTGACTACGCCTGAAACCACGCGATTCGGTGACAACCGAACTTGAAATTAACAAAGAAAGTTTGGCTCCGACACCAGCAAATCCAATGCCCTTGCCGCGAGTTTTGGTGGAGACAGCAATATTGTGATATTCGTCCAGTTCACGTCGTCCCATTCCTTTGCCATTGTCAGTAATAGTAAAAGACTGTTGACTGGACGCAATAAAAAAAGAGATCTGGGAAGCACCAGAATCGAGAGCATTGGCAATTAATTCGTTAATAATCACCTCTTCCAGGGGCAAAGGATAGCTATCGCGGATATCCTCCAAAAGATGTTTTAAATTGACTCTGGTTTCGTGCATATTTTTTGCTTAACCTAAAAAAGCCGTGCGGAGGAGGTGGGAGTCGAACCCACTTGACCCTCGCGGGTCGAAGTTTTCAAGACTTCTGCACCAGCCATTATGCGCCTCCTCCGATATTATTATTACCACACATAGGATTGTTTTTCAAATTTTATATGTGATATAATGGAGACATAGCAATTAGGTTATAGATTATGAGAATTTTGTTACCAAAAGGCGGCCAAAATAAATTTATTGAAAAAATTTTGCAAAAAATTTCGGTTACAGAAGCTGCGGAATTATGCAATCTTTCTGAAAGAACAATTCGTGATTGGCGACGAGAAAAATTTTTGATGCAAAAATCCGCTATGGTTTTACTTTCAGAAAAAACAATGGTTCCACTTCCTGAAAATATAAAAGAAAAAGATGATTACTGGTATGCCAATCCTTATTTGGGATATGTAGCAGTAATGAAAAAACATGGAAAATTTGGCGGAAATTCTGAATATAGAAAGAAAAAATGGCGCCAATGGTGGGATACAATAGGAAAGTTTGAGGATAACCCATTATTTAAAAGAACATCCATTTATAAACCTCAAAAAAGCGAAGAATTGTCGGAATTTATTGGGATCATGTTAGGTGATGGTGGTATAAGCAATTGGCGGCAACAGGTTAGAATAACTCTGAATAACAGAGACGATAAAGAATATATAATATTCGTTTACAATCTTACCAAAAAGCTTTTTGGCAAAGAACCAAGCATCCTTAAAAGAAAAGATGCCATGGCTTCCGATATATCCGTTTCCAGTATGAATTTAGTTGACTACTTGATTACGGTCGGACTAAAATCAGGTAATAAATTCAAACTTCAAGTAGACATTCCGAATTGGATAAAAAACAACAGAGCATATTCAATCGCGTGCGTGCGGGGATTGGTGGATACTGATGGCTGCATCTTTAAACATGCTTATGCAGTAAACAACAAAATGTATGCTTATAAAAAATTATCTTTCACATCATACTCTCAACCACTGCGCAAATCAGTACATGAGATTTTCAAATCTTTAGCAATAACATCAAGGCTATATAGTTACCGAGATGTTAGGATTGATAGCCAGAAAGATATGCAAAAATATTTTAAAATAATTGGATCCCACAATCCAAAACACTTGCACAGATACTACAAATAGGGCATTATGAATACGATAACAAAAGGAGGAGTACTCAAATTGGTTACGAGAATGGTTTGCTAAACCATGACTCCTTACAGAGTCTTGTGGGTTCGAGCCCCACCTCCTCCGCCAGATGACCCAACAAGCATATTTGGGCGGTTTAAGAGGGCTTCAAAGCCCTCTTTTGCCTTGTAATTTACCAATTTTCGTCCATCAAACACGAGTTCGGAAAACACATTTGTAGCAAGTTCCTGTTTTTCCGTGTCCAGCGCATATTTGTAGTACAAAGCGGCGTTTTTAACCAGTTCGGAAAAAATTATCACATAGTTCAATATTGCCTCGGCGGACTCTGCATGAGCCGCTATTTTCGTTCCAATCTCGGCCAGCTTTGAGCTGATCCGGCTTTCCTCGTCTTTTATGGCGTCTACGTCCATGGTATTCGTGCGTAGCAGGGTTAGTTTGTTGGTTGTAAGATAATCCATGTCAGCCAGCCACTTTTTTTGCTGGACGTGCAGGTCATCAAGCTCGCTGTTTCTGTTCGTCGCTATCACGCCAAGTTCGACCTTTGTTTTGGTTTCAATTTC
>CAZREI010000013.1:0-28446 GCA_964599285.1 uncultured Candidatus Saccharibacteria bacterium
TAGGCAGCTCCGAATCTTTTTCAATGCCTTTTTTTGTAACCATAATCATGCCTCCCCTTGGCCCTCGCAAAGTTTTGTGGGTGGTGGTAGTAATAACATGGACGTAAGACACGGGACTTGGGTGAGCTCCGCCGGCAACCAACCCAGCAATATGAGCAATGTCAGCAACAATGTATGCGCCGATTGAGTCTGCAATTTGCCCCAGCCGTTTCCAGTCAAATACCCGCGGATAGGCAGTCGCCCCAACCCAAATCAGTTTTGGCATATGCTCTTTGGCCATTTTTTCAACTTCTCCATAATTGATCAGGTGCGTCTTTTGGTCAACACCGTACTGGACGGGTTTGAAAAATTTGCCGGTGGCGCTGACTTTCCATCCATGCGTCAGGTGACCCCCCATGGGAAGCGCCATGCCCATAGTAACATCTCCCGGTTCGCAAGTTGCCACATATACAGCCATGTTGGCTGGCGAACCGGAATACGGCTGCACATTTACATGCTCAACACCGAATAACTTTTTGGCGCGATCAATACAAAGACTTTCCACCCTATCAATGAATTGGTTGCCACCGTAATAGCGCTTGCCCGGATAGCCTTCGGCGTATTTATCAGTCAAAATACTCCCCAAAGCTTCGCGCACTGCCGGCGAACAATGGTTTTCCGAAGCAATCATTTGCAACGTTTCTTGCTGGCGGCGAGTTTCCAAATCTATCAACGTAGCAATTTTAGAATCTTGTTTTTTGAGTTTCATGATCGTAATGTTTTTATGGTATCTTTTGAAATATCAATGATTTTTGATGGCTTGGATTTTTTCAAATTACCGCCATCCACGATTAAAATATCCGATGCGCCAAATTGCTTCATTATATCAGATATATCATAAAGAGGGGGTTTGCCGGAAATATTTACGGACGTTTGTGCCAGCGGCCGGTTTACTTTTTTGAGAATTTTTTGTAAAAATGCGTGCTTTGGAATGCGAAGAGCAACAGTATTTTTATCAAGACCATAAAGTTTTTTGTGGGAGGCTAAGCCTACCACAAAATCTGTGGTAGGCTTAGCCTCCCACAAAATCGATTTCCGTTTTAAGATAATGGTATATTTTCCCGGCCAAAACTTACGCAAGACTTTTTCTTGCCTTTTATCAATTGCTGCAATTTCTTTTGCCATCTTTAAATCTTTCACAAACACCGAAAGCGGTTTAAACTTTGGGCGTTTTTTAATTTGGTAAATTTTTGCTACGGCTTTTTTATTTTGCGCGTCAGCCAAAAATCCGTAGACCGTGTCGGTGGGACAAATTACTACGCCTCCGTTTTTTAAAAGCGCGGCGGCCGCGGCCGCCGCGCTTTGTGATGGTTTTACAATTTTCATAAGACCTCTTGCAAAATTAGGCTTCGTGCGAAAATAAAGACTTTGCGGGCGGAAAATACGATAGAATTTTTCGGCTTACCCTCTGCGGTAAGCCGAAAAATTATTGCGTATTTTACGTCCAAAGGCTTTATTTGCAGTAAAGCCTTATTTTGCAAGAGGTCTATAGTACAAAATGAGAAAATTTTTCTATATCTTCCGGCCGGCCAAAATCCATCCAGTTATCTTTGATAATTTTTACTTTTACTTTTTTTTCTTTTGCCAAAAGCGAAATCACATCGGTAATTTCATATTCACCCCTTTCAGATTTTTTTACCAAAGGAAGCTTCTCAAAAACTTCGGGCGTAAATTTGTACAAGCTGGTGTTGATTAAATTCCCCATAAATTCTTTTGGTTTTTCTATGATTTCTTTTAAAAATTCTCCCTCAGTTAAAAGCACTCCAAACTTTTCCGGATTTTCGTGCTCTAATCCGCCGACGTAATGATACTGGTCATCAATATTCATGGCCCGCAGGTCAGCTGGGGAATAAAAATTATCTCCTACCAAAGAAATAAATTGCTCGTTTTTTACAAAATCTTCCACGCACATTAAGGGGCAAGCCGTCCCATACATGCCGGCTTCTTTTGGTCCCAGCTTTTCAAATTGACTGACGATAGTAATTTTTTGAGACTTTCCGCCAAAGGTGTACTGTATTACAAATTTCTTCATCGCTTCTGGTTTGTATCCCACGACTAAAATAATTTCTTGATAACCGGCTTCAAAAATATTATCCAACAAGTACGCCAAAAACGGCTTTTGATGGATTTCTATCAGGTGCTTGGGCTTGTCTTTTGAAAGTTCCAGCATGCGAGTCCCGTGCCCTGCCGCTGAAACCACCACCTTTTTTATCATATTACAATGTTAATGAGTTTGCCGGGCACGAAAATGATTTTTTTGATTTGCTTGCCTTCGGTCCAATTTTTGATTTTTGGCGCGCGCAAGGCAATTGCTTCAACCTTCTGCTGCGCCAACCCCGCGGCTACCTCTATTCTATCGCGAACCCTGCCATTAATCTGAATAATAAAAAATACTTTCTCTTTTTGCAGTGAAGCCTGGTCAAATTCTGGCCAAGGTTGCTGCGAACATACTCCCTTAAATCCTAACTTCTCCCACAGTTCCTCGGCAAGGTGCGGGGCAAAGGGCGACAAGATAACCAAGAACTTTTTAAAATCATCTTTTGATACGCTTTGGCCGTTTTCGTAAAAATGGTTTGCCAAAATCATCAGACTTGAAATGGCTGTGTTAAATTTCATGGCCTCAATGTCATCACCCACTTTTTTGATGGTTTCATTTAAAATACTCTGGATTGCCGCGCTGCGGCTCGCAATGACGACGGATGGCTTCCGCGTTGTTGCGTGTAAATTTCCGCGTGGTTCCGCGATTGCCGAAGCAATGACATAGACTTTTTCTAAAAATCTTCTGGCACCCAAAATTCCTTTTTGATCCCAGGGAATCATTTGCTCAAACGGCCCCATGAACATTTCGTACACCCGCAACGTATCGACGCCATGCTGCTTGACCACCTGGTCAGGGTTGATGACGTTCCCCTTGCTTTTTGACATCTTAACACCGCCCTCGGCCAGCACGACGCCATGCGAAGTCCGTTTTTTGTAAGGTTCGCTGCCAATTTGGCTTGGAACCGCGCCAATGTCCCACAAAAATTTAAAGATAAAACGCGAATACAATAAATGCAATGTCGTGTGCTCCATGCCGCCATTGTACCAATCTACGGGCATCCACTGCTCAAATCCTTTCGCGAAATTTGAAATTTGAAATTTGAAATTTGAAATTTTCGGTGCCGTATAGGCAAGATAGTACCAGTTGGATCCTGCCCAGTTTGGCATGGTGTCGGTTTCGCGCCGGGCTGGCCCCTTGCACTTTGGGCATTTTACCTTAACCCATGTTGTCATGGTCGCCAGCGGCGACTCGCCGGTATCGGTCGGCTGGTATTTTTTTACCTTGGGCAAAGTTACGGGCAAATCTTTTTCGGGAACCGTTTGCCATCCGCAAGTTTGGCAAAAAATCATAGGGATAGGTTCGCCCCAATAGTGCTGCCGTGAAAACACCCAGTCGCGCAGTTTATACTGTACCGTTTTTTTAGCGCCAATAAATGTTATGATTTCTTCTTTGGCTTTTTGCGATTCCATACCATCAAATTTTCCTGAATTTCTCAAAATACCGTCGCCCTCAAAAGCTTTCTCCGGATTTTGCATCCTATCTACAATAAGGCTGATCTCGGCATGGGTCATAAAGTTAGAATTAATATTTGAAGCATCAAACCAGGTCACTTCATGCTTTTCTTTTTCTTCTGGCGATATTTCATTGCGCTGTTCGTCTTCAAGTTCAAATAACACATTCCAGGTGTGAGCGACCCTATTTAAATTTTTATGGGAAGCAAAAAATTCCGTTTGAACAGGTTCTCCCAAGACTTTTACTAATCGCAAATTTTTGTATCCCGTTTCTTCCAATATTTCCCTCCGCGCCGCTTCTTCAGGAGTTTCACCTCCCTCTATCCCTCCAACAATAAAAGTTCTCCATGAAGTTACTTTCCAATTAAGGCCCAGGTATTTACCCGTCTTTGGATTCCTAACAATTCCAATAATCCCTTTTCTAAAAACAACCTCTTTCCCTGGCACATGGGGATTTTTATGGTCAATAAAACGGGGCATTATTACATGTCGTATCGGCAAATGGTATTTTTGGGCGAACTCAAAATCGCGCTGGTCGTGCGCCGGAACCGCCATAATTGCCCCTGTGCCATAACCCATCATCACATAGTCAGCAATAAAAAGAGGGACCTGTTTTTTATTGGCCGGATTTACCGCTTTGATGCCCCGCAATTCAATCCCGGTTTTTTCCTTACTTTCTTGACGAGCCAAGTCAGATTTATTTTTCGCTTCAATAATATATTTTTCAACTTCCGGCCAATTGGTAATTTTAGATTTTATTTTTTGAACCAACTCATGTTCTGGCGCCAAAACCAAAAATGTGCAACCAAACAATGTATCCGGTCTTGTGGTGAAAACGTCAATTGATAATTGGGAATTGATAATTGGGAATTTTATTTCTGCGCCTTCCGATTTGCCAATCCAGTTTTTTTGCTGATCTTTGACACGCTCGGGATAGTCCACCAAATCTAAATCTTTAATCAGCCGATCAGCGTATTTTGTTATTTTTATGAGCCACTGCGATTTTTGGCGCTTTTGGACCGGTGTGCCGCATCGCTCGCACTTGCCATTGATCACTTCTTCGTTTGCTAATCCGATTTTGTCTTTGGGGCACCAGTTAATTTCAATGTTATCTTTATAGGCTAAGCCTTGCTCAAAAAGTTTTATAAAAATCCACTGCGTCCACTTATAGTATTTTGGATCGGTCGTATTTATTTCCCGCGACCAGTCAAACGAAAGCCCCAAACTTTTCATCTGCCTCCTGAAGGTGTCGGTATTTTTTTTGGTGGCAACGGCGGGCTGGACGCCGGTCTTGATAGCATAGTTTTCCGTGGGCAAACCAAATGCGTCCCACCCCATGGGAAACAGTACATTTTGATTTTGCATGCGTCGCTTGCGGGCAATAACATCCATTCCGATGTAGGGTCGACAATGACCCACATGCAAACCGTCTCCGGATGGATAAGGAAACTCGTCCAATACATAAAACTTTTCTTTTTTAGAAATATTTTTGGCTTTAAAAGCGCCTGATCCATACCAGATTTTCTGCCACTTTTTTTCTATCTTTTGAGAGTTATACTTTTGTCCCGACATACTCGCGGATCCTCGATAAATTTAATTCTTATTGAATAAATTTATCGGGACATAATAATTTCATTATCATAGCATAAATCGGTAAATGTTAAAGGCGCGGCCGTTCGCGGCCGCGCCTTTTGTATTTTTTAAATTTGCAATAACTGACGTACGTCAGTTATTGCAAATGGAAAGTTTTTTTAAATTCTAAACAATTTTCTGGCGTTTTGGGTGGTTTGCTCTGCCACTTTATCAAAGCTGATATTTTTTAATTCAGCGATTTTTTGGATGGTGTGTTTTATGAATATCGGCTCGTTTCTTACATATCCATTCGGCCCCGCCTCCGCAGACGGGAATTTTGGCAAAGCCGAAAGTTCTCGCGTCTCTACTAAAGCTATGGCGGGCAAGGGAGTCAAATATGGGCAATCGGTTTCTACCATTATTTTTTCCAGCGGAGCATTTTTTAGTACCTGGTCTATATTGAATTTAAAAATAATGCCGTTGATGCCAAGATAAAATCCTAAATCCATATATTTTTGTGCCTGCTCCCACGTGCCAGTGAAGCAATGCACCACGCCGCGTAATTGTGATTTGTGGTTTGTAATTTGTGATTTCAAAATATCTATGACATCTTCGTGCGCCATGCGACAGTGCAAAATAACCGGCAGGCCAAGCTCTTTTGCAAAATCCAGTTGCTCCAAAAAAATCCGCTTTTGCTTTTCTTTAAATTCCGCCAGCTTTGCCGCGGTTTTGGGTTTGTAATAGTAGTCCAAACCGATCTCGCCAACAGCCACCACTTTTTTTGAAGCCGCCAGTTGTCGATATTTTTCTTTATCAAAACTATTTTCGGGAGCGAATTCCCCTTCGCTGGGATCGCTTTTTATTTTTAAAAACTCCGCGCCCGCGTACATGGGATGCAGACCAATGGCGGAGTATAATCCTTGCTGGTATTTTTCAGCCAGCGCCACAGCGTTTTTACTGGTGGCAAAGTTGGTGCCGACGTTAATGGCCCAAATATGTTCTGCCAGCGTTTTTTCAATGACCCGATCCTGATCGCCAGCAAAAGCGTCAAACTGCAAGTGGCTATGAGTATCAATAATGACTGGTAGATTGTTAGATAATTGATCCATATCAATCATGCTATAAAAAAAGAGGCGGGAAATCAATCATTGATTTCCCGCTTGCAGGGTTTTCGGAAGGGCGATTATGAAAGTGCGGGGCTTTTCGCAACGGTTGCGGCCGGTTTAGTCTTCAACGGCAACAGTTCCTGCCGATAGATCGGCACGTTGCGAGGCGCCTCAATCCCCAGGCGAATCTTACCACGGTCAATGTCAACGACCGTGATCTGAATGTTGTCCCCGACCATGATTTTTTCACCAAGTTTTCTGGACAGTACTAACACGGGTCTCCCTCCAAAAAGTGATGTCCAAGCCCATCGTGGACTTGGGGTAGGAAAGAACTAACTATGGGCGTCGGGCGCTTGATTCGTCTTCTGACTCACAATGGCGTCATGCACTTCCTGCCGGTTAACTGGCACTTCCAAGGGCGCACTGATACCCAGGCGAACCGTGTCGCCGCGGATTTCTACCACGGTGACAATAATGTCACTGTTGATCACGATGCTTTCGTTTTTCTTGCGGGATAGCACAAGCACAGTCAATCCTCCAAAAAGGTGGGTTGCCAAACCGTCTTGGTTTGGTGAAGTGGCGATAAGAAAGGGCTAATTACACAATAGCAACCGGAACTAATTATGTCAACCCCGAACGTGGTTTTTCCAGTCTTGGAAATAACATTTCTGATTTTTTTGTCTCTACGGTCTTTTTTATTTTTTCTGAGGTGTCGGGCAAAAATGGCACCAGCATATCGGCGATGGATTGCAAGGCAAACAGCACATCAGATACCGCCTGGCTGGCGCCGACTCCTCCCTCCCACGGTTTTTCCTGGTTGATGTAGCGGTCGCAAAAGGAAATCAATTCCCAAACGGACTTTAAAGCTTCTTTAAATTTAAATTCTTGCAGATGCGCCTGGCACTGTTTTTTGGTTTTTGCCGCTTCTTTTTTTATCTTGGCGCTTGGCTTTTTTCCGGTAAAGTTTGGCTTGGCGGCCAAGGCGATGGTTCTGGCCAGTAAATTTCCCAAGCCCGATGCCAAATCCGCAGTGTAGCGCTGTTCAAACTTTTCGTAGGTAAAGTCGCCGTCTTCGGTGGGCGAAATTTCTCGCAACAAATAATAGCGCACCGCGTCAACTCCATATTTTTTTACCAACTCAAAAGGGTCCACCACGTTGCCCAAAGACTTGGACATTTTTTGCCCGTCAACCGTAATAAATCCGTGGATGAAAATCTGTTTTGAATTTGGTAATCCCGCAGACATCAGCATCGCCTGCCACATGGAAGATTGCTGACGCAAATTATCTTTTCCGGCAACCTGTGTGCCCGGCCAAAAAAATTTAAATTTTTTAGTATCTTCCGGCCATCCCAACGCGCTAATATATCCCACGAGCGCGTCAAACCAAACGTACATCACGTGGCTTGAATCATCGGGGACATCAACACCCCAGGACATTTTTTCTTTGAGGCGCGAAATGCTAAAATCTTCCAGTCCCCGTTTGGTAAATTCTTTTATTTCATTATATTTTACATCGGGAATTACAAAGCTTTTATTTTTTTTATAAAAATCCAACAGTTTTTTCTGGTACCCAGAATATCGGAAAAAATAATTTGCTTCGTTGATGATTTCTATTTGTAAATTAGGGTGAATGGGACATGCGCCATGTTCCAGTTCCGAATCGGTTTTTTCAAGTTCGCATCCGACGCAATACTTAACCTGGTAATTTTTTTTATAAATATCTCCATTTTTTTGGCACCGTCGCCACAATTCTTGCGCCGCTTTGATATGGTGCTCGTCGGTAGTGCGAATGAAATTATTGTAACTTACGTTGAGTACCTGTTTTAGATTATCAAATTTGGCGGCATAAGTATCAACGTATGCCTGCGGATTGATGTTTTCTTCTTGCGCTTTGCGGAAAATTTTTATTCCATGCTCATCGGATCCCATGTTAAAAAAAACCTCGTAGCCGTTACTCCGATAATAGCGAGCGATAACATCGGCCTGGATAATTTCCAGCGCGAAACCAATGTGCGGAGCGGCATTTACATAAGGGAGGGTAGTTGTAATGTAGAATTTTTTTGTCATAATGTATTCATAAATCTTAAATCATTCACCCTGTTAAATCAACTTCGGTTTGCGAAGTTGTGTCCAGAAAACTGAACAATTTAACAGGGTAAATCATAAATCTTCAATGATACTATTAGCTCACATGCTTTTGGGTGCGGTCGTCGGCGCAAAAGTAAAAAATATTCCCTTGGCGATTTTGCTGGCGCTTTTGTGCCATTACTTTTTGGATTTGTTTCCGCACGTTGAATATTCCATTACCAAAATAAAAGATAAAACATGGAACAAGGCGCTGCCTGATTTTTTAAAAGTATTGCTGGATTTTTTGCTTGGCATTTTTATCATAAGCTTGTTTTCAAAAAACCAGCTAATGATTTATCTATGCGCGCTGGTTGCCATTATTCCCGACGGCTTTACCCTGCTCAGTTCTGTTTTCCCAAACAGGATTTTAAAATTTCACGATGCCATCCATACCGGAAAAATCATCCACTACTTTAAATATAAAAAGATCTCCAATGTTTGGAGAATCGCCACTCAAGTAATAACGGTTATCGTTTGTATCATACTGCTTCGCTGATGTCGCTCTTCCTTTTTGCTAAAAATTCTTTGGTAAATTCAAAGATAATTCCAAAGACCGGCACCGCGAACACCGCTCCCAGAAATCCAAATAACGTGGCACCAGCCAAAAGCGCCAACAGCACCAATACCGGCGGCAAGTCCATAAATTTTTTCATCAGCAAAGGCATCAATGCCTTGTTTTCTATTTCCTGGATAACTAGCAAAATGACCAGCACATACAACGCCACCAGCCAGGAATTGGACACGCCCACAAATACCACTGATACTATAAGCGTGATGGTTGGACCTATGTAGGGCACAAAGTTAAGTACGCCGGAAATGAGTGCCAAGGTAAAAGCATACTGCACACCTAACAGGTAAAACGTTACAAACGATGCCGCTCCCACAAACAGGCAGGACACAATGCGCGCGCCAAACCATTTGGAAACCTTGTATTGGGCGCGCTCAAAAAGAGACAGGGCATAATCTTCGTACTGGTGGGGAGCAAGCAGTGCCAGCACTTTTTGCGCCCCATTTTCTTCTAGCGAAATGAAAAAAGCCAGGGCAAAGATGAGCAGAGTAGAAGAAACGCCACCAAAAAAAGCGGCAATGGCGTGGAAAATCCCGCTGGAACTTTGCTTTAAGCCCGATAAGAGCAGTGCCGTGAAATCTTCAAAATTCTGGGCGGCTTGGACGCCGACGTCTTTTAACAGCGGGCTGATTTTTTCAAAATACGAAGGAAGGTTTTTTGAAAATTCGTTGAGTTCAAAAATAAAAATCGGAGCCACCAGGTAAATGCAAAGCCCCAGGATTCCCAAAATAAGCAGGTAAACCACGGTTACCGCCACGATTTTTGGAAAACGCAAACGCTCTAAGAGTTGGATCGCCGGCTGAACTAAGATAGAAATAATCAGGGCAAAACAAAACCAAATAATAATTTCCCGAAGTAAAAAAAGCACGTACAGCGAAAAGCCGATGATGAGCATCTTGTTGATGGCTTGCCATGAGATATCTAAGGTGTTTTCCGGCATGATAGTTTTTGGTTTTAGGTTCCAGCCGCCTGTGGGCGACCTATTGGTTTAGGTTCTTTAGTTTTCAGTTTTAAACCGGAAACTCTTTAAACTTAAACTTTAAACTATCAACTAATAACTACAATCTCAATAACCCCTCCAGTTTCCCTTTCTGTGTTTCTTCTATTGGCCCGATGACCGACAAATTCAGTTTCCCCAGCACGAAAATTTCTTGCGCTACTTTTTTAATCTGGGCAGTGGTCACCTTATCAATCAGTTTCAGTTTTTCTTCCGGCGTCATCAAGTTATTTTCCATCAGCTCCGAAGTCGCGTAAAAAGAAGCCTGGGCGTCGGTGGCGTCCAGCGACAACGACATGCTGCCCCGCAGGTAATCCTTGGCTTTTTTTAATTCTTTTGGCAAAACTCCGCGGCGCGCGAGGCTACGGTATTCATCCAAAATCAACCCGATGGCTTTTTCCAGGGCGTCGCTTTTAATGCCAGCTTGCGTGACCAAGTAACCGGTGTCGGTGGTAGCGTCCAGTGACGTGTGAATGTAGTAGGCCAGGCCGTGGCGTTCGCGCACGGAAATAAAAAGCCGCGAACTCATGTTGCCGCCCAACATAATAGCCAAAAGCGTCAGGGCATATTTTCGCGGGTCATACATGTCAAAGGTGCGCACGCCGAGGCAAAAATGGGTTTGGTCGGTTTTTTTATGAAAGACCAGCGCCTCGGGTTTTGATTGCAATTCTTTGGTGGCTTTTTTTTGCGGGACTTGGCTCTCTTTGACACGGGAAAAGTATGACTGGATTTTTCTTTCTATGTATTGTTTGCTAACATCTCCGGCCACGCAAATGACCGTATTTTGAGGCGAGTAGTGGCTCTGGTAGTAATCCACCATTTTCTCGCGCGTGAAGTTTAAAATATTTTCCTTCTCGCCAACGATACGCCAACCGGCCGGCTGATCCTTGTACAATAAATCTTCAAAAAGTTCTGACACGTACGATGTTGGCGTATCCAAGTACATATTCAGCTCTTCAATGACCACGCCTTTTTCCCGTTCAATTTCCTGGGCCTCAAACTTGGAATGTAAGAACATGTCAGAAATCCAATCTAGCGCCACATCAACATGCTTTTTGTCCACCTTGGCCCAAAACCCGGTCACCTCTTTTGAAGTAAAAGCGTTGTACTGGCCGCCGATCATGTCCAGGGTTTCAGAAATTTTCAAGGTCGTAGGCCGCTTTTTGGTTCCCTTAAAAAACATGTGCTCCAAAAAATGCGACATGCCATTAATGTCTTTGGTTTCGTACTTGGATCCGGTCCCAACCAAAATCAGCACGGTCACGCTCTTGGCATCTTTTATGGGAATGGTGATAACGCGCAATCCGTTTTTTAACGTATTTTTTTTAACCATACCCCGTTAGAAGTTAAGACAAAAAAAATTTCATAGAAAATTATTTTTTGCTCATTTATTAATAATTTACTTTTCATATACTGTAACCCATCGAAGTTTTGCCTGTATTGCTTAAACTTCTAACGGGGCATATATTTTTTCTGCTAAAAACTTTCTTACATCTTTTATTTTCACGGTTTCCTGCGCCATAGTGTCGCGGTCACGAACGGTTACTTTTTGGCTTCTTTTTAACGTGTCAAAATCAATGGTCACGCAATACGGAGTGCCAATTTCATCCTGACGCCGATACCTCTTGCCAATGGACCCGGACTCGTCATACTGGCAGACGAAATCTTTCTTGAGTATGTCGTAAACTTCTTTGGCCTTGGCAACCACTTCCGGATTATTTTTTACCAGCGGCAAAACAGCCACCTTGACCGGCGCCAGCCATTTGGGAAACTTCATTACAACCCTGGTGGCGCTTTCACCCTCTTCGGCCGTCGGCGCCTGTTCTTCGTGGTATGCTTCCAGCAATGCTACCAGCACCGATCGATCCAATCCAAACGTCGGCTCTATGACGTGGGGCAAAAACTGCTCCTGGGTTACCGGATCCGTGTAGCGCAAATCCTGATTGCTTTTTTCAGAATGATTTTTTAAATCAAAGTCTCCGCGGTAAGCCAGGCCGTACAATTCTTTTTGGCCAAACGGATAATCGTATTCAATATCAATAGTGCGTTTTGAATAGTGCGCGCGCTCGCCATCGGGAATTTCTGTTTCATGCCATTGTTTGACGCCCAAGTGTTTGAGCCACTCGCGCATCTGGGCCAACCAATATTCAAACCACTGTTGCCACTCTGCTTCTCGCACAAAGTATTCTATTTCCATTTGCTCAAATTCACGCGTACGGAAAATAAAGTTGCCCGGCGTAATTTCATTGCGGAAAGCCTTGCCAGTTTGAGCGATACCAAAGGATAGCTTGACCCGCGAGCTATCTAAAATATTTTTAAAATTAACAAACATGGCCTGGGCGGTTTCGGGGCGTAAAAACACTATAGATTTTTCATCAGCTATAGGGCCAAGATTTGTTTTAAACATCATGTTAAACATTCTAGGCGGCTCTAAAGTTTTTTCAATCACCCAAGCTATCTTGCACTTTGGGCAATTAGTATTCGGCAAAATTTTTAAACTCTGCCCTGTCATTCCTAATTCTTCTGATGTTTTTACGTACTCCAATCCATCTGTTTGATCAGCACGAAAACGTTCATGACAATTCTTGCATTCAACCAATGGATCAGAAAATTCTCTTATGTGTCCCGATGCTTCCCAGACTTTCGGATTCATAATCAGCGCTGCGTCAAGACCAACCATATCAGAACGCTGGTGCACAAACTGCTTCCACCACTCCTGCCGAATGTTGTTTTTTAGTTCCACGCCCAAAGGCCCGTAATCCCAAGCATTGGCCAAGCCACCATAAATTTCCGACCCAGGAAAAATAAACCCCCGCCGTTTACAAAAGGAAATGATGGTGTCCATTAATTGAGTATCTTGCTTTGCCATGTTTCCTTATCTTAATCGCAAACCCCAAAAATTTCAACCAACCACAACCGAATGTAGAGGAAATTTTCGTTTCATTTTAAAACCGTACCCCAAATTTAGAAGCTTCTAAATTTGGGGTACGGCTTAAATGCAAACTCCCACACGTCGTCATTCCCGAGCAAGCGGGAATCTAGGAGTGACATTGATTACTCTGGATCCCAGGTCGCGGCCTGGGATGACGCGGTGTAAGTACGATATAGAGTAAAACGGAAACGTTTCTTTTTTACTCAATAGTTTATGATAATGACAATTGATGAAAAGTGCGAGGCGGCGGCCTTTCGGGCCGCCGCCTCTTAATAACGATCATTCTTAATTCGTGATTCGTGTTTACCCTGTTAAATAACCGTGAGCTAATTTCGCCGAAGCGAAATTATTTAACAGGGTGAATTCGTTCGTCAATTCGTGTTCATTTGTTCAATCACTAATGCACCACCCCGCCGCCGGAGTTTTGGGGGTCGTCGGGTAGGCTGGTATCCACTGCTGGCGCCGAACTTGAAATGGTTTTGCCGGTGGCTTGGTCTTCACCCAAAATAGTGGCTTGGCCTATGAGCTCTGCGACTTTTCCTTGCATCGCCGCAGAAGGCAACAAGGAAACTTGGAAAGAAATTGACGGCGGCGCGTTAGCAATTCCTGTTCCGGCCGGCATATCCCCCATCGACCAGACAATTTCGCGAGTAGCGCTATCCAGCGAAAATTTGGAAATTTGGTTTTGGGGCAGAATGTTGGCGGTCAGCGCGACACCATCGGGCAGTGACGCCCGCACCTTTCCGTTTTTTACATCGTTAAAATAATTTTTGGCTTGCCAGGTGATGGTGTAGGTGGTAGCCTGGTTGACCTGCGGTGGAATGGGGCCGGAATTTACAAATCCTGCGGAGGCTGCAAAATACCCTTTTTGCGCCAGCTCCAATTTGGAATTTACTTTGGTATCAAATTCCTGGGTAATATCGGAAACTTTTACTTCGTTTTTGAGCAGCACATTATTTTTTTGCGCGTCAACGGGAGTCCAAGAATCTTTTAATTTTATATCAAAGGAGATGCTGGTTTCCTGGTTCGGATCCAAATGCGAAAGCTCTGGAACTTGCTTGGAATCAAAAATAATTAAATTATCATTGGGGCGGGCACTGCCTTGGGATGAAACCAACGATGACAAATCAAACGCCGGACTGTCAATTTTGGAAATGACAAACAAATTATCAACGGAAGACGTGCCGATGTTTCGCAAAAAAATCTGGTAGTGTAAAAGCTCGCCGGGTGAAGCAATGTAGTTGGACGACCCGTTGATTTGCTGGGAGATAAACAGCAAGGGATTGATAACCTGCACATCCTGGCTGGCTTCCTGCAAAGCGATAAAATTACCGTCCTGCCACATGCCAAGCCTGGCCGAAAAATGCAGGTTGGTGCCCGGGTCGGCGGTGACCAAGCCCTTGATGCTGATGCGTCCGCCCTGGGCTTTTTGCAGGGTGGGCAGTTTCCATTCGGCGTTGTCCAGAGAAACCGGAGCAGCCGACTCAACATTAAACCCGCTGACCCCGTCAATTTTGACGCTCATGTTTTCCAGCGGATAATCGATGTTAGAAAAATAATTTAACGAATAGGTGATCTCTTTGCCCTTTTCTATTTTGGAAGGCAGATCATAGGTCAGCGTCAGACCCGAAGAGCTGATGGTGGTGGCAAGACTGGTGTCGGATTCGTAGCGTGCGGACAAATTGTGGGGCGTGTATGAAAGCCAGGCGCGGGCGGTTTTTAGGTCGCCCTCTTTGCCCAAGAGCCTGGTTTTAATTTGCACCAAATTTTGGGCGCCCGGGTAAATGTCTTTTAAGTCTTGGGTCAGCCGGGTTTTACTATCTTCGGTTAGTGAATTGTCGGGAAGCTGTACGATGAGCTTTGGATTTTCCAGGGCGAAGTTGCCGTTGTTTTGATATTTGACGGTGTAGGTGATTTCGTCGCCCGATTTGGCAGTGTCGGGACCCAATAGCTGCAGGTTTAAAATTTCTTTGGAAAACAGGGTATCGCGATACCACCAAAATCCCAAAATGCCGGCGACGATGACGACGATACTGGCGATGATGAAAATAAACGTTTTGTTCATGATAGTTTATGAGTAAGATATTGAAGATACTGGCCTGAAACTTGGCGAAGCGATTTTTGCGATGGCAAGGCGACTTTTAATTTGGCAACGGTTTGCCAATCTTGTTTTAAAAACAACCGCAAGATTTTGACAACATCAGAATGTATTGCTACGGCTGGGTTCGATGATTTGGCACATCGGCCGCAAACCACTCCCCCTTCGTTGGCAGAAAAATAAAGTGCGGTTTGGTTAAGTGCCGCTTGGCATAAGGCGCACCGGGAAAGTTCCGGCGCGTATCCTAATGCCCCGACAAAATTCCAAAAAAAGTAAAAGTACAATCGCTGGTGCAGGGCACCCGGAGCAAGGGCATTGAGTTTTTCAAAAAAATCTAAGAGCAAGTTCCAAAGGCGATCATCCGGTTCGGGGCCGGCAATAAAGCGGTCCAGCAAGTCGCAGGCCTGATCAGCCACGGCCAATTTTTCAAACGATTCGGTAATGCCACCAAACCGCTCTAGTGCCATCGCGTCAGTCAGAGTTTTGCGATTTTTGCCCTGAATGAACGACAGCTCCGACAAAGAAAAAATTTCTATGCCGCTTTTTAATTTGGAATTGATGGCGCGGATGGATTTGGCAAATACCTGCAAGCGGCCAAACTCGCGGGTAAAAACGGAAAACACCCGGTCAGCCTCTAGCCGATCCTCCTTTTTAAAAACCAACCCTTGGGCAGAATATTGCAGTGCCATACTGTTTTATAGTTCCATCAATGAATTTTCCCCAAACCATTTTCGGTAAATAACATCGTACTTTCCCGATTCTTTGATCATTAAAAAGGCTTGATTGATTTTTTCCCTTAACTTACTACCCGAAGGCAGGGCAATGCCATAGCTTTGCTTTTCAAATAAATCGCCTACTATTTCAAGATTATTATCTTTCTTATGATCTAAAAAATATTCCAGTGCTGGAGCATCAAAAACAATTGCATCTACTTCTTTGCTTTTCAATTTTGCATACGCGTCTTCTAAATTTAGCGTGACAGAAACTTTCGCGCCGATTTTTTGCAGAGCGCGGACACTGGTAGAATCCTTCACGGTAGCTACACGCTTGTTGTAAAGATCGCGATAACTGCTAATATCTCCCTTAATTTTTTTTACGGCAATGAAAGCTGAAAGCTGGGCAATAAAAATACCGAAAATTGCTACTCCCCCGATAATAATAAAAGTTACAACCGTTCTTCCTATCCATGTGTGGGGAACATAATCGCCAAAACTATCCGTGGACATTGAGCATATTACCAGCCACGCAGATTCAAAAATACCAACAAAATAATTATTACTGAACGTTTTTGCGCCGCTTTCCGCAACCCATAGCAAGTTTGAAAACACTACGATAAATGCCAGCACCAACACCAAAGGAGAAATAATGGCCTTGTATCCTTCTTTAAAAAATAATCCGATGCTCTTGAAAATATGCATGCTATTGCTATCTTTATCCACCAAAATAAGTAAACCGGAATTTAAGGTCGGGTGGGAAAAATCCACAATCTTTTCCCTTGCCTCATTGATCGTGATGCCAGCCAAGCCAACATCTGATTTTTTATCCGCCAAAGAAGGGATTATTTCCTGGAATTGTTTTTCTTCATATTCAAAATCCAAATTAATGTTTCGGGCAATTTCTTCCCACACATCTATTTCAAAACCAGCGTATCTTTGATTTTCTTCCATGATAAGCGGCGGGAATGTTGCAATAGTAACTTTTATTTTTTTATTCATGGCAATGATTTTTTATAGTTTAAAACTATCATCATCAATAATATCTTCCAAAAGTTTTAATTTATTTCTATCTTCTACTGCTTCTCTCCACTTATTAGGATCTGTTTGCTTGCGCTTTATTTCCCAATACAGCTCTTTGGCGGTTTGTTTGGCTTCCGCGTGGTCAATAATTCCGCCAAAACGCCCGGGAAACAATTTTTCCAATTCAGCCATTTGGACTTTCTTCATTTTAAGACCGTAATCTTTTGGATTAAGGGTCTTTAACTCTTTTTTAATTTCCATCCTGGATGCCTGAGATTTGCCATGAAATATAGAGGCGTCTTGCTTTGGGTTAGCTTTTTTAGCTGGAATTTCAAGCTTAGAAATAACTTGCTTTTGATCGGCGTTTGATTTTGTCGGATTATAGGTTCTGTCGCTAAACGGTATTTTCCCTTTTTTAAATTCGGACGTATTTTTTGGTAATGGTGCCATGTGTTGGTTATTTTTTAATAGTGATTTGATACGCCAATGTAGCATTTACTTCGGGTTTTTGCGCCGCGGCATCCATGTTAATAACTGCAATATTGTTCAATCGTATTTCTTTTTTCAACATATCTATATTTTTTTCAATCATAGGTTTTAGCTCCCGGGAAACCGTTATTTCCATATTGGCCTTGTCGTCGGGTTTCAATCCGAGCTCTTTTCTTTTTTCTTGCGCGTCCCTGATAATATCCCGCAGCAATCCCTCTTCTTTTAATGCCGGGGTAATGTTAGTATCCAGCTCCACCTCACTTTTAATAGTACCATCAAACAAGATTTCTTTCACATTGACTTCTTCTTTAATAATCTCCAAAAGTTCTGGATGATTTTTAATATCTGAATTTACATTTTTAATTTTCAGCGATGCCAGTGGCTGGCGCACCTTGATGGCTTTTTGTGAACGCTCTGCCAGCGCCAGCGCAACCACGCTCCGGACTTCGTCCATGCGATTTTCTAGATCAAGGTCGGTTCGGCCTTCCTGGCTTTTTGGCCAATCACACAAGTGAACCGATTCAGGCATTGCTAATTTAGGATTTAGAGTTTCGGATTTAGAATTTGCGCGAAGCGTTTGGTACATCGCTTCGGCAAAAAAGGGCATCATGGGCGCCAGCAATTTTGTCGTGGTCAAAAGGACGTAATAAAAAGTTTCAATAGCCTCCTTGCGGCCAGGCGAATCTTCATGGAAGCGCTTGCGCGACCGGCGCACATACCAAAGCGACAGGTCGTTGATAAAAAAATCCTCCAGAGCCTTTGCCGCTTTTTGCATATCGTACTTATCAAGGCTAAACTCCACCAAAGCAATCAGGTGATTGAGGCGCGAGATAATCCAAATATCTAAAATGTTTTTTGATTGACCCGCCTTTGCTAAAGCCACGGCGAGCGAAGGAAAATCCTGCTGATCAACGTAAGTGGTAAAAAAAGAAAAAACATTTTGCAGAATTAACAGTTTTCTTTTTGTTTCGCCCACGCCCGTTCCAGAAAATAACAAATTTTCGGCCTGCACCACCGGAGAGCCAAGCATGTAAAAACGCATGGCATCCGCTCCGTAGCTTTCCATCACTTCCACCGGGTCCGGATAGTTCTTTAATTTCTTTGACATTTTCTTGCCATCTTCAGCCAGCACGATTCCCGTGACAACACCGTTTTTAAAAGCCTCCTTGCCAAAGAGCGCGCCTATTAACACATGCTGATAGTAAAACCAGGCTCGGGTTTGGTCTTGCGCTTCGCCAACAAAATCGGCGGGCAAGCGCTTTTGGACTTCTTTTTTATTTTCCAGCGGATAGTGCAGTGAGGCAAACGGTACCGACCCGGAATCAAACCAGGTATCCAGCACATCAGGAACACGTTTTGCGATTCCTTGGCAGCTGCAAGAAAATGTTACCGCGTCAACAATGTCTTTGTGCAAATCGGTTACTTTTATTTTGCTGATTTTTTCAAGCTCTGCGGCCGAAGCAAATACATATTCTTTTTTGCACGCTTCGCATCGCCACACCGGAATGGTATTGGCCCAAAAACGCTGGCGTGAAATAGACCAGTCGCGCGCACCTTCCAGCCACTGGCCGAACCTTCCTTCTTTTATATGCTCGGGCGACCAGTGAATTTTCTTTGCAGTTTTTAGCAACGTTGGCTTTATTTTTTCCACCGCCACAAACCAGGAACTGGTTGCGTAATTTAATAAAGCCGTGTCGCATCTCCAGCAATGCGGATAAGGATGCTCATATTTTTGGTGGCTAAACACCAATCCTTTTTTATCCAAAAATTTCACGACGGTTAAATCGGCTTCGCGAATTTCCTCTGGATTATTTTTGGCCCTTGGCAAGAGGCTTTGGCCGGCAAAATCCAAAACTTCCGGCTTAAATGTTCCGTTCATAGCAACGTGCTGGACAAACGGCAAGTTCACCTTTTTAAGCAACGCCCAGTCGTCAGCGCCAAAAGCCGGAGCTTCATGGGCAATACCGGTTCCCTCGTCAGCTGTGACAAAATCAGCAGCGTAGACTTTCCAACCGTTTTGGCGATTTTTTAAATTTTTATCGTTAGCATAATAATCAAACAACGGCTCGTATTCTAAACCAACTAAATCCGGACCTTTTATTCCAGATTTCACTCGTCGATAAGAGGGCGTCGGATCACTGAACATTTTTTGTTTGATTATTGCATCATGAGCAACAATAAATATTTCCCCATTATTCCAAGATATCGCATCGTAAACAACATCCGATCCAACGGCCAGCGCCACATTCCCCGGCAGAGTCCAGGGAGTCGTGGTCCAAGCCAACAAATACACATCGCCCTTTAATCCGATTTTCTCTGGATTTTTTACTTTAAACTTTACTGTTACCGAAAGATCTTTTATATTTTTGTAACCTTCAGAAACTTCGCTCTGGCTCAAGGTGGTTTCACAGCGCGGACAAATGTGCATTGACCGGTAATCTTCGTAAATCAAACCTTTATCGTAGAGTGTTTTAAATGCCCACCATTCGCTTTGCATGTATTCAAAATCCATGGTCCGATAGGGATTTTGCATATCGGCCCAGCGTCCAAAGCGCGGGATAATCCTTTCCCATTCTTTGATAAAAGTAAAAACGCTTTTGCGGCAAAGGTCGTTAAACGTTTTCACGCCCATGGCAACAATGTCTTTTTTTGATTTGATGCCAAGCTCTTTTTCAACAATGTTTTCTATCGGAAGCCCATGACAATCCCAACCCCACTGGCGCCGCACATAAAAACCTTGCATGGTTTTGTAGCGCGGAATGGCGTCTTTAATGGCGCTTTGCAGCAAGTGGCCATAGTGCGGAAGCCCCGTGGCAAACGGCGGCCCATCATAAAACACAAACGGCTTTTTGTCTTTTGTTTTTTCCAAAGTCTTTTCAAAAATACGACTGTCCTGCCAAAATCGTAAAATTTTCTGTTCCTCTTCAGGAAAGTTATATGCCATATTTACAAAACATTAATGCATACTAAAATATTCGGCGACTTTATAAAGTTGTTTAGAAAACTTCTCTCTGGCATCCATGTCTTTTTGTGGTTGAGTTTTCTCAAAAAAATCTTCGATGGAACCAAGGACATCCACGAGTTCTTTTAAATTTTGGTCTTTCGTATTTTTTATTTCTTTTAATCTTTTTTCTGCAACTTTTTTGGTAATCGCATAATCTTCGTGATGTAACCCGAGCCCACCATTTGCAATCAAAGTAATTAAGGGTATATCGGACCGGTTATAAAAAGCATGAGGTACCCATCCAGGAATGTAAATTAATGAACCTGGTATTAGTTTTATTGCGAATGCAGTTTTTTTATTGTGATTGTAGAGCAGACATCCACTAAAACCTTCAGATTTTACATAATGCTGTGATCCGTGGGCATGTGGCGTAAAATGATGATGAGAGTTAGTGATTCCCATTTTCACCGTCGCATTATTAGGATTGCTTTCACTGGTATCGGGATTACCCAGCAAATAGTATGCTTGATTTCCGGGGTTTATAAAAAGATGGAGCTTATCGTGATAATCAGAATTATCTTTTGAAATTTCTTGAATACTGCCATTGCCAGTGATAAAAATTCTTCCTTCACTAGTAATTTGATAGAGTAAGCATCCACCGGGAAGATTTTTGTAATGTTCAAGGTATTGGAAAACTTTTTTTCTCGAATAGTTCATAGCTTGGTAACATTCCAACATTCTTGAGAATGTTGGAATGTTTAGTTTAATTCTTTGACTTGGCCTTTGTGGATTCTTTGGTCGCGCGGAATGGCTTGCAGGGCTTTTTTTAGTGACATGCCTTGCACTTTGGCTTCCAGCATCCAGAGCGGACCTTCGTGGCTAACAATCAATATATTTTTTCCCTGATATTTTTTATCGGTTTCCTTTAAAAAATCGTAGGCTCTTTTTAACACTTGCATATACGTTTCGCCTTCCGGCATGCAGTGGTTGATTCGCCTTGTTTCGTCACTAAAATTAATGTCCAGGTCGGTGATGGGATGGCCATTTAATACGCCGAAGCCGATTTCCCGCAATCGCTTGTCAAACGTTGGCTGGATGCCTAATGCCTTACCAACAATTTCTGCCGTTTGTTTTGCTCTTAGCACATCCGAAGCAAAAATTAAATCTATATTCTTGTCTTGCAAAGTTTTTGCGGCGGCCGTTGCCATTTCTTTTCCATGCTCTGTCAGTGGATTCTCAAACGTTTCTGGCCACGAAGAACACACTTGATTCACATTGGACAACGCTTCTCCGTGGCGCAAAATATAGTAGTGGTTGTGTAGTTTCATTTTGTAAACGTCAGCGTCGCGACACTGCTTTCAATCGCCTTAACTACAATGCTATCGTAATTGTTCGTAAAATTAACGCATGGATTATAATCTGGCGTGCCGGTGTATGGACTGCACCCGTTTAAGGTGTGCACCACATATTGCAAAGTAATATAATTTCCATTTTTTACGGTTGTATAATCTCTTGTTTTGTAAAGTTGACCAGCTCCCGGATCTTCAGCGACCGACAAACAAAATGATACTCCGTTTATGGTAAGTTTTGAATCGTTATTGGGAATTTGGGGATTTATTACGTAACAACCATTGCTATCAATAGTTGCATTGCCTTGCGCGGTAACTATCGCTGTTGGATTACTTTGAAAGGACGCGTACTTGGTGCCAAAATCGGCAGGGTATTTAAACTCAAATCCCAATTGATCGTTTTTGACGGTATTCCAATTTGCCGTTTCTTGGGTTGGTGATGGCGTTGCTTGCTGTTGAACTTGGCGCGTTTGGTTTACCGAATCAACATATTGCACAATTAAAAAATATCCGGCAATACCCAGCACCAGCAAAACAGAAACAAGCATAATAATGAGCACTGAAATATCTTTTAGTTTCTCTTTCATTTTTATTTCATAAAAATACGCGGATTCTCGCTGATAAAAACGCTGATACTCGCGGATACGTTACGTTATCCGCGTCAATCCGCGTGATATCCGCGTACATCTGCGAATTTTTTGTTTACAAAAAATTGAATTACATTTTGACCAGCACGGGGATTCCCAACAGCCACAGCCCATTTTTCATGATAATAGAAAAGGCCTGGGCCAAGGCAATTTTGTAGGGAGAAGACTTGTCGCTTGCATCAACAATTTTATGCTCTGCGTAATAATGGTTAAAGGCCGCGGCCAGCTGGGTCAAGTACAGTGTAATGTAATGGGGCTCCAATTGGTTGCCAGATTTTTCAATTACTTCCGGAAACCGCATCATCAACTTTTCCAGTTCGCTCACGTTAGCATTGGCATCCATTTTTTCCTTAGGATTTGCTTTGATACTTTCTGCTTTTGCCTTTTCTAAAACCGAAAGCGCCCGCGCCAAAGAATACTGCAAATACGGCCCCGAGTCGCCTTCAAAAGCAATGGATTTTTCAAAATCGTACACAATATCGCTGCCAATGGATTGCTTTAAAATGGAATATTTTAACGCGCCAACGGCAACTTTTTGCGTAATCTCGCTTTTTTCTTTTTCTTGCAATTCCCGATCGGTAATTTTTTCTTTTACTAATTTTTCAACTTCGCCAAGCAAAAATTCAAACGTAACGACTTTGCCCGTTCGCGACGACATTTTTCCCTCGGGTAAGCGCATCATTCCGTGTCCAATGTGTTTGGTTTTTTGGGCCAATTCAGGAAAAATTTGTGACATTGCAGAAAGTAAAACTTTGAAGTAATCGTTGATTTCATTTCCGGTAATAACTACCGACTGATCGTAAGCATATTTTTTATACTTAACTTTCGCCAGCCCTAATTCTTTGGCCTCATACGTTGGCAATCCTTCCGCGTTGATAAAAACCCTAGTGTGAAGGCCAACTTTTTCGCCCTTAAAAATAATCGCCCCGTTTTCTCCTGTTTCAAAAATGTTTCCCGTATTTTCTTGGACAATTTTTTTGCCAACATCCGCCACTTCGCTTTCAAAAAAATAGTAATCAAACGCAGTTCCTAATTTTTTATAAACAGTTTCAAAATATGATAAACTCCATTTTTTGCCATCATCATATAGGTTATTAATTGCCTTGTCGCTTCTTTCAAAAATCTTTTTGTTTAACGCAGTGATTGCTTCCTTTGCGCCGGGATCTTGGTCATATTTTTGAGTGCCAAATACATACGCATTTTGCCAAGACAAATCGGCATTTTGCATTTTGCCCCAGATCGCTTTGGCAATGCCAAGCCCCACATCGCTTTGATAGCAGGCTCTTTTTATTTTGGCTCCATTAAATTCTAAAATCCTGGAAATAGATTCGCCAATGGCATTGCTCATCAAGTGGCCAATGTGGAATTCTTTTAAAATATTCGGGTCGGTGTACTCAACAATGGCTTTCTGGCTTTTGAGCGCCTGATTTTCTCCAAAGCTATCTTTTTCTTTTAAAACTTTTTTTACATTTTCCTGGAACAGCGCGTCCTCAATGAAAAAATTAATGAACCCGCCAACTGCTTGAACTTTTCTAATATGTTTTTTATCAACCAATCCCGCGATTTCCTGTGCAATTTCAGCCGGATTTTTCTTCAGCTTTTTTGCCAGATCAAAAGCAACATTACTTGCATAATCCCCGTGTGCCGCGTCTTTGGGAGCTTCCACCAAAACCTCCATACCATAATTTTCGCGATCGCGAAAATTATGGTATTGCTCATCTATCGCTTTTCCCAGTGCCTTTTGTATTTTTTCTTTTACGGTCATTGAATGGTAGTTCCCAAAAATGGCTTTTGGTGCAAAAAATCTTCCAACCTTTCCAAGTGCTTGCCATTGATCATCGCCACTTTTATCTTTAAAATTTCGGCCATTTTGCAAGCGCGCGGATCAAAAGGCATGGACAACCCCGGCGTCCAGGTACCTGGCACCAGCTTTCTAAAATCCTTCCAGGTCAATTCCTTCAATGGCGTAGCATTGGGAAATTTTTGAGGGTTTTTGTCGTAAACGTAATCAATGTTGGTCAGGTTAATGATGGTTTTAATTCCCATGTTTTTGGCAAACACTACCGCGCAATAATCCGTTGACCAGCCCGGTTTCCAGCCGCCAAAAATAGCGATGTCCCGACGCGAATTTACTTTTTTGGTGGGATCAGTAAGCACGTTGTCAAAACACATCTTATCAAACAATTGGACAACTACGCGCGCGTTCAGCCGCGACACATCAATGCCTATTAAGTCCCTGTCTTTGTTGTCAGCCCCAAATTCCAGCAGCGCTTTTTGGTAATTTCGGCAAATTTTTCCGCCGCCGACGAAAATAAAAAACCTTTTTTGGCCAAGATATTTTTTGACCGAATGGCGGAAGTTTTTTAAAAATCCAGTATCAATATCGCCGGGTGCCACCAACGACCCTCCCAGGGAAATGATGATGCTTTCTTTGATCATGATAGTTTTTGGTTTTAGGTTCCGGCCGCGCCGCCAAAAGGCGGCGCGGCCTGTTAGTTTAAGTTTTTTGGTTTTTAGTTAACAAGAAACTATCTAACTAAAACTTTCAACTATCAACTAATAACTGTGTATAGTTTATCATAAAAACTCCAAAAAATACAGTCGATTATGTGAAATTTGTGCCAAATATAAGAATTGCAAAAACCTTTCGTCTTTACATATACAAAGGTCTCTTTTTATCAAAATTAATTTACTAGAAATTATGAAATCATCAAAACGAGGATTTGCGGCAATGAGCAAGAATCTGCAACGAGAAATAGCCAGCAAAGGCGGCAGGGCGGCCCATCAGTCAGGAAACGCCCATGAATTTACGCCCGAAGAAGCCCGGCAAGCCGGTCATAAGGGAGGCATAGAAGCTCACAGGCGAGGCACAGCCCATGAATGGAATTCAAGAGAAGCAAGAATGGCTGGACGCGAAGGTGGCAGGGCAGCTCACGAGGTAAGAGGGTAGCGCAGTTAGGCATGCAAATACGAACGCCGCCCATTTTGCAATAACTGACGTACGTCAGTTATTGCAAAAAAGTGCGTACACTTTTTCAGCGGTCGTTGAAAATGTGTACGCACTTTTTGAAAAATTTTTATCGAAAAAAAGGCCGCGCATCTTCTGATGGGCGGCTTAAGCGGTTATCGCGAAGCGGGTTGTAGCGTTAGGGCAGCTCGCTTAGCTTGGCAAACCTGCTTGCTACATGTGGCAGCATAGCGAACTTTGTCTTCCAATGCTTTGGGTAACTCTCGTTCCCAATCCGACCATCGATTTTCTATGCGGTACTTAAAGTACCAACAAAAACTGCATTGCAATGGGCCGTCTGATTGATCCATGGCCACCTCCATACGTGGGAGAGGAAAGAAAAAGGTTATTTTTTGGTGCGCGAGGCTTTTGCCAACGCGGTCTGACATTCTTTATCGGCACGCCTGCGAACTTTCGGATCAGTTTCGTACTCGTCCAATACTTGTTCTACGGATCGCGTTGCTTCTTCCAATTTTTGCTTGTAGGGGGTACGAAGATCCTTTTCAGCCTCACTTCTCTCGCCAAGAGTCATGCCTAAGAGATATTTTTGAAAATCCCTTCGCGACATTGGTTTGTGTGATTTCAAAAAGGAATCCCGATTTTTCTTACCACGAATTAGTTTAAGAATGCCCTTCTCGCTCTCTCGCATAAAAAGCAGATAGCACTCATACAAATCGTCAGGCATCGCCAGCTTCTTGGCCATGGTTTTGTTCCTTTCGGCAATCAGGTTGTAAAAGTGCGTAGCTCTTAACGGAGCGGGTAACGGGAATTGCACCCGTGATTAAACCTTGGAAGGGTTTCGTGTTGCTGCTACACCATACCCGCGAACGATCTTAATAATGTGACTGCTCTAGCTCTTTGGCTATCAGGTAATCTACTGGCGCGAAGTTGTCGGTCAGGATTGGTTGGCTTGAAAGATTAAATTTACTGATGTCAATTTGGCGGTTTGCCAGGCCGCTGATTATCGGATTTTTATCTTCTTTGATTTTTGGACTGGCAACATCCAGCTTGTCCATTCCATTGTAGCCAACAAAAATAATGTTCTGGCCGGTGGCAAGGCTGGGCGAAACCACGGCAAAAAAGTAACTGTTGCCAAAAACGCTTTGAAACGTTTTTATTTCCGAAAGAAAAAAGGAATCTTCTTTTAGCGACAGGTTGCCGATGACGTTGGCAATGAACACACCCTTATCGCTTAATCGGCTCTTGGCCAGCCTGAAAAATTCTTGGGTAGTCAGGTGCTCGGGCGTGGAATAAAACGACGAATAGGCGTCAGAAAATATCATATCATATTTTTTGCCAGAGTCCACTAAGAGCCGCCGTCCGTCTTCAACCATGTTATGCAAACGCGAGTCGCTTGGCACGTTAAAATACTTTTGGTCAATGGCAAACAGCGATGGCTCTATTTCGGCAACGTCAATTTGCGCGTTGGGCAACTCATGCAAAAGAGCTTTGGGCACTGAATAGGCTCCCCCGCCAATAGCTAGCACTTGGCGGATATTGGGATTGAATAGCTGGTAGAGGGCGTAGTATTTGGTGTACTCGTAGGCAAGCTGGTCGGAATGTAAAAACTCGGCTGCCGAGGAATTGCGATCTTGCAATAAAAATCGGGCTGGCTGGTGATTGTAGGTTCCATCGTAAATGACGATTTTTTGGTAAAGGCCGTCGCGGTTGTAAACCACAAACTTTGGGTAGAGGGCATCAAGGGACCCTGAAAGATAGTGGGCAAACCAAAATGAAACAATCAGCAAAATACCGGCCAGCGCCACTGCCATGGATCGGGGCATGGGAACCATTGCCACCAATCCCAGCACGCAAAGCAACAACCCTGCGCCAATCATAATAGCGTTGATGCCCACATGGGGAATTAAAAAAAATCCAGCGCCGAGGCTCCCAAAAATACTGCCCAGCGTTGACCAGAAAAAAACTTGGCCGGACACGGTGCCGATGCCAAGGTCCTTTTGACGCATCGCCTGGATTTTTATGGCAAAGGGCGAAAGCATGCCTAAAAAAAAGTTTTGCGCAAAAAAGAGCAGGATGGCCGCGATAATCGGACCTTCAACAATAGAAAGCCGGTAGCCAAACAAGGTTAAAAAAATAATTCCAACAATGTGCAAAAAAATAACACAAACTCCGGACGCGGCAATGATGCCAAAAAATACTTTTTCTTGCGGGTGTTGGTCAGCCAGTTTGCCGCCAACGTAGTATCCCAAGCTCAAAGCCGCTAGTACCACGCTGATGACGCTGGAAATGGAAAATATCGTGTTGCCAAAGTAAGGAGACAAAATGCGAGTTGCCGTGATTTCAATAATCAAAACGCAAGCTCCCGTGATGAAGACAAAAAAAGGAATGGTGGATTTTTTGAGAAAAGTTTGGTAATTCAAAAGATTTGTTTGATGGTCGGGGTACTCGGATTCGAACCGAGATTAAGTCGTCCCAAACGACTCGTGCTGCCGTTACACTATACCCCGAAATGAATCAACTGCCATGTTTCCAAATTTTCCCATAATGCACTATTCTGTGACAATTCGCACAAATAACTACGCATTTTTCAATTTCTTTTTTAACTCTTTCGATTCCGAAATGGTTGTAGCGAGCCGTGCCAATTGAAAATTCCTTATCATCAGATGTGTGATGAAAATCTAGAACTCGATGATCTGTAATACCGCATTTTATACATCCATGCTTTATCTTATAGCCATCCAATATTTTTTGGTATTTTTCTATAAGTAATTTTTTAGTTTTCCCATAACAAAATCGGCACTTGAGGCGTCTATAAATCTTTTTAGGTGTCGAAAGGGCAACGCCAAAATCTGATTCAGAATAGTGTTTGTTACAGTATTTGCATAACTTCATTAATTCATTATAATATCTTTGGGAGCAACAAACAAGGTTCAAAATAACCAGAATATCGACATAAAATAAAGTTGTATGAATCATAGCTTACAAAGCTCTCCTTGTCAAAGGTTAAAAATTGTGATAGGATTTTAATCGTGCGTCCCCGTAGTTCAATGGATAGAACACCAACCTTCTAAGTTGGATATATAGGTCCGATTCCTATCGGGGACACAGGCAAAGCATGGCGGTCGTAGTGTAGTGGCCTAGCACAACGCTCTGTGGCAGCGTTAGCGGGAGTTCGAATCTCCTCGGTCGCCCCAATAACAAAAACCGCATATCTTTGCAAAGATATGCGGTTTTTGTATAATAAGATATAATATAGATAAGAATATCTTTCACTTACATGACCGAATTCAACAAACTCTACGAATTTATAAGCCTGGCTGAA
>CAZREI010000014.1:0-25188 GCA_964599285.1 uncultured Candidatus Saccharibacteria bacterium
GGATAGTTCCATAATGGTAATGCAAATCTACAAATCTTATGCTAATCTACAAAATTGCTAATACGTCTGGATTGCCACATCTCCGACTGCGGTCGGGATTCGCAATGACGGTGACGCCGTGCGCTCGTCGTCATTGCGAGGTGCACCGAAGCAATCTTCGTTCACCCGTCATTGCGAGGAACGCTAAGCGTTCCGAGCCGCAGCGTGGCAATCCAGTTTATTTTTTTTCTTCTACTTCTTGCTTAATTTTCTGCAAAAAATCATCTATGGGCATTTGCCCCAAATCTCCCTTGCCTCGTTGTCTTACAGAAACCGCTTGCGTCGCAATTTCTTTGTCGCCGATAATTAACAAGTAAGGAATTTTTTGCATTTCGGCTTCGCGGATTTTTTTGCCCAAAGTTTCGTTTTGATCATAAATCATAAATCGTAAATCATAATTCCGAAATTGCTTGGCAATTTCATTTGCATACTCCAAATGCTTTTCCGAAATAGGAATCAAAGCCACTTGCACCGAAGCCAGCCACAAAGGAAACGCGCCGGCATAGTGTTCCAGTAAAATTCCAAAAAACCGTTCGGGGCTGCCCACAATGGCCCGATGGATCATGACCGGAGTTTTTTGGCTGCCGTCCGCGTCAACGTAGGTCAGGCCAAAGCGCCCGGGCATAATGAAATCCAATTGAATAGTTCCCAGCTGCCATTGCCGTCCCAGGGAATCTTTGCAAATCAAATCCATTTTCGGACCGTAAAACGCGGCGTCTCCCTCGGCTTTGACGTAATCAACTTGATTTTCCTGCAAAATTTCTTCCAGCGCGGCTTGGGAGTGCTTCCAGGTTTTGGCATCGCCCAAATACTGTTCTGGCTTTTTTGGATCCCATAGCGAAAGCCGTATCGTGTAATCCATACCATAAGTTTTCATGGCTTTCTGGATGGCCGAAAGCACGGCGCCAAATTCCTGTTTGATCTGGGTTTCGGTGCAAAAACAGTGGCCGTCGTCTTGGCTGAAAGCTCGCAGCCGAGTCAGTCCCGAAAGTTCGCCGGTTTTTTCATCGCGATATAATTGGGCAAAGTCCGCAATTCGTATAGGCAAATCCTTATAGCTTCGCTGTTTTGAGGCAAAAATTTGGGTGTGCTGGGGGCAGTTCATCGGCTTTAAATAGTAGTCTTCCTTGCTGTAATGCGAGGCAACTTTGAACATGTCATCTTTGTATTTGTCGTAGTGTCCGGAAACTTTAAACAATTCAGCCCGATTCATGTTGGGTGTTTGTACCTGGCGATATCCAATCTCTGTTTGCAGCTGATTTGAATAATTTTTAATTTCTTGTAAAACCGCCGCGCCTTTGAAAGTATAAAGAGGCAAGCCCGGACCGACCAAATCCGAAAACACAAACAAATCCAACGTTTGGCCTAGCACGCGATGGTCGCGCTTTTCGGCTTCCTGGAGCATTGTTAGATAATCTTGCAGTTCTTTTGCCGTCGAAAATGCCACGCCGTAAATTCGGGTCAGCATTTTATTTTTTTCATCGCCTTTCCAGTAAGCACCGGCAAGTTTGGTTAGCTTGAAAGCGTTTGGGTCAATTTCTTTGGTATTTTCCACGTGGCCGCCTTTGCATAAATCCAAAAAGTTTCCGTTTTGATAAGTGCCCACCGTTTTGCCTGGCAGTTCTTTAATAAGTTCCAATTTGTAGGGCTGATTCCTGAACAACTTTTTTGCCGCAATTTTTGAAACTTTTTTGTCAACAAATATTTGGTTTTCCTTGATGAGCTCTTTCATGCGAGCCTCAATTTTCTGCAAATCCTCGGGCGCAAAATTCTTGGGCAATTCCATGTCATAGTAAAATCCATTTTCAACGGCAGGGCCGATGCCAAGTTTAGTCTTTGGAAAAAACTCCAAAATAGCCGAAGCCAGCAAGTGGGCAAGCGAGTGGCGGATTTTTTCTACATGATTTTTATCTTCCATAATGTTAACGAATTACCGCGAATCACGAGTTCCGTTCACCGTCATTGCGAGTCCCGACCGCAGTCGGAGACGCGGCAATCCAGGCGTCATTAAAAAGATTGCTTCGGTGTGCCTCGCAATGACGGAAAGCGATGAAATTAAATGTTCAGTAATTCTATCATGTTGGACTGGTAGGGTAAACTCTTGACAAGACGCTACAGCATGATATACTGGAACCGGTTCAAATGTTCTTTTTGTGTTTAGAAAGGAGTGACTATGAAGCGTTTTTTGCGGTGGTTTTTCGGCGGTTGGGACATTCCACCAGCATGCGTATTGTTCGTGGTAGCGGTCTTAGTACTTGCTGCGTATGTTGTTTTGGGTCATCCGTCTAACCAATTATCTGTCGATGCCGAGCAGCTTGCCAAGCAAATAGAGCAACAGGAGGCAGACTTCTTTGTGCAGGGACTCAAGTACATTAAAGATCCTCGGACAGGGCTCTGTTACGCCGTGAAGATTAATTCAAGGGGTTATACATTTACCCTCGTTCCGGAGGATCGGATTCCAAAGGAATTGCTCCAAGTGAGTACTCCACCAGAAAAATAGCTCCGCCACGGAGCTATCAATATCACCATGCCCAGCAAGGCCTCTGGTGATTTTTTTATTCCATTTTTCCATTTTCTACTTTCTATTTTCTAACTTGAAACGATTTCCTGCACGTCGTCGGCTACAATCTTAATTTCGCCGTTTCTATTATCAACGCGGCCGGCTACAAAGACAATTTTATTTTCTTTTAAAATTTCCGGTTTGGCTTCCAGTAGGTTGGGGAAAATGACTACTTCGGTTTTGCCTCCCAAATCTTCCAGTTTCATAAAGAGCATGGGTTTTCCGGTTTTGGTGATGATTTTTTTGACGCCAGAAATCAAGCCGCCCAAAATAATTTTTCTATTTACCGTTGTGGCATTAATATTTGCCATGGGGAAGCATTTGGCTTCAAATAATTTTTTAAAACTGTTAAGCGGATGGCTGGAAACATACAGGCCCAAGAGTTCCTTTTCCCAGGTCAGTTTTTCCAAAAGGGCGGCAGGCTGGGCTATTTCTAATTTTATTTCGGCGGGCTTTACCGATGGCGCGCTGGCAAACAGGCCAATCTGTCCGTTGGATTTATTTTTTTGGTGTTCGCGGGCGATTTCCAATAATTTTTCCAAGTTTTGCAACAGCTGATTTCTCTCGTTGAAAGCATCAAAGGCGCCGGCTTTGATTAACGCTTCCATAGACTTTTTGTTTAAATCTTTGGAATTGACGCGGTTGATAAAGTCGCCGATATTCAAAAACGGCCCGCCGTTTTTGCGTTCCTCCACCACGGCCGCGATAATATTTTCGCCGACATTTTTTATTGCCAAAAGTCCAAAGCGGATTTTCTGTCCCGATGTCCCGACTTCGGTCGTGGACATACGGGATCCCGTATCGCTTTGCGATCGGGGCTGCCCAGTTCCAACCACCGTAAAATTTTTCAGCGATTCATTAATGTTGGGCGGCAACACTTCAATGTCCATTTTCTTGCATTCTTCTATTAATAGGGCGATGCGTTCAACATCAGCTTTTTCGGAAGTTAAAACCGACGCCATAAATTCCACCGGATAGTGAGCCTTTAAGTAAGCAGTTTGGTAAGCGATGGTGGCGTAAGCCGCCGCGTGTGCTTTAGGGAAACCATAGTTGGCAAAAGGCAAAATCCATTGCCAAAGTTCTTTGGCAATTTTTATATCGAAGCCCTTTTTCACCGTGCCTTCTATGAACTTGGTTTCTTGCGCGTCTAAGAGTTCTTTGATTTTTTTGCCGACGGCTTTTCGCAGGACATCCGCACCACCCAAGGTAAAACCTGCGATTTCCTGGGCCACTTTCATTAGCTGCTCCTGGTAAATCATGATGCCTTGAGTGTTTTTTAAAATGGGTTCCAATTCGGGAACAATGTAGGTAATTTTTTGGCGGCCGTGTTTTCTTTCAATGTAGTCGGGAATAAATTGCATCGGACCCGGGCGGTACAACGCCACCATGGCTATGAGGTCGTTAAATTCTGTTGGTTTTAATTCTTTTAAATATCTTTTCATTCCGTCGCTTTCCAACTGAAAAATAGATGTACTTAGAGCGTCTTGCAAAAGTTTATATGTTTTCTTATCATCGTATGGTATTTTGTCCAAATCAATTTTTTCACCACGAATGACATAGATTCTCGCCAATGTATCTTCTATAATAGTCAGATTTTTTAAACCCAAAAAATCCATTTTCAACAGCCCCAAATCTTCAATGCCGTGCATTTCATATTGGGTGACAATGGCATTATCCTGGCCCGGCGGATGCTGCAGCGGTACCGAATCGGTCAAGGGTTTGGCGGAAATCACCACGCCGCAAGCATGGGTGGAAGCGTGCCTTGCCACGCCTTCCAATTTGCGCGCCAAATCAATCAGTCGCTTGGCCTGCGGATCGTGTTTGTATAACTCTTTTAATTCGCTGACTGCGTCCAAACTTTCTTGCAAATCCATGCCAAAGGGAACCATTTTTGCCATGGTATCGCAAAAACTGTAGGTGTATTGCAATGCCCGGCCCACGTCACGAATGACCGCGCGGGCGGCCATGGTTCCAAAGGTGATAATTTGGGCAACATGGTCCCTGCCGTATTTTTCGGAAACATATTGTAAAACTTCGTCGCGCCGCCTGTCGGTAAAATCCATATCAATATCGGGCATACTTATTCTTTCGGGGTTTAAAAATCGCTCAAATAGTAAGTCGTATTTTAATGGATTCACATTGGTAGTATTGGTTAAGTAACATACCAAACTACCGCCCGCCGAGCCCCGGCCGGGACCCACCACAATGCGATTATTTTTAGCCCAGTTTACAAAATCTTGTACAATTAAAATGTAGCTGGCAAAACCCATTTTATTTATTATGGATAATTCAAAATCCATTCTTTCTCGCGCACCAGCCGGTAAATCTTTTCCAAATCGCTTTTCCAATCCCGCTTCGCATAGTTCCGTTAAATAGGCTTCGGCCGTTTTCCCATCGGGAACTTCAAAGCGGGGCAGCTGGGTTTTACCAAGTTCAAAATCAAAGTTGCACAGGTCCGCGATTTTTTGGGTATTTCCCAGAGCCTCCGGATAGTCTTTCCAAATGTTTGCCATTTTTTCGGGCGACAACATGGAAAAATCATCACCTTGCAGAGTCAGCCGTTCCGGGTCATTGAGGTCCGATCCGGTGTTAATGAGCATTAAAATGTCTTGGGCTTCGGCGTCTTCGGGCCGCAAATAGTGAATGTCGTTGGTAGCAACCAGGGGAATGCCAGTTTTTTTATGCAGGTCAAGAATTTTTTTATTTAATGTTGCTTGTTCGGGAATATTTTTGTGCTCCTGCAGTTCCAAGTAAAAACTGTCAGCGCCAAATAATTTTTGATATTTTCTTGCCAGCGCTTCGGCCTCATCTAATTTATTGGCCAGTAATAATTTTGGAATTTTTCCGTTCAAGCAAGCGGAAGTTCCAATCAAACCTTCCGCGTATTTTTCCAGCAATTCCTCGTCAATGCGGGGCTTGTAGTAAAATCCTTCCAATTGCGCCAGTGTCACCAGCTTTACCAAATTTTGGTAGCCTTGCTGATTTTTGGCCAGCAAGATCATGTGGTAAATTTTGTTGTCGATGTTTGCCCGTTTGTCCAGGCGCGATTCATAGGCAACGTAGACCTCGCAGCCGATAATCGGTTTGATGCCGCGTTTTTTGGCTTCTTTGTAAAATTCCACGGCGCCGTACATGACACCATGGTCGGTTAAAGCCACCGAATCCATACCCAGTTCCTTGACGTAATCCAAAAGCTCCGGAATTTTGGGTAGTCCGTCTAACAATGAATAATGGCTATGAGTATGAAGATGAGTAAACTTCATAAATTGGCTACGAAATACCTCGCCAGAGGCGAGTCCGTCCTTTGGCGGAAAATCTTATACTAATCTACAAAATTGCGAATTCGCATGGGCATATTCGCATACCCGAAAATTTCTCGCACAAGCGGAAATTTTTGGTTATGCTTTTCGCATGCCTCATTTTACTTTTTTCCAAAACGTGCCGCAAGTGTTGACTATATTTAAAACTTATGTTATACAACAACTGTGAGCCCAGCTTTTTTACTAAAGGTAAGGAGGTTTGCGTGGAATGGTTTAATGCGGTCAGCATTGTTCTTATTGGCGCTGTCACCATTTTTGCAATGTGGAGAGTATTGCGTACCCGATGTAAATTCTGCAAGAAACTGAATCCGCATACAAATCGGTACTGCCAATTTTGCGGTCACCATATGAGTGATTCGCCCAGTTCCGACGGCCGCAAGTAGCAACCTTTCAGGTTCCCAAGCAGCAGTAATGTTGCGTGGGACTTTTTTTATTACGAAAAAATTTGTGGTAACATAGGCAAATGCAGTACCCGAATTTTCAAGAAGAAAAAAAGTTGTGGCGGCAGGGGTATCAGTTGGTGGTTGGATTGGATGAAGCAGGTCGTGGGCCTTTGGCCGGCCCGGTTGTTGCCGCCGCGCTTGCAATCATTCCCATGAAAAAACATTCCAACATTCTCAAGAATGTTGGAATGTTGGGAGTGCGCGATTCAAAAAAACTTTCTGCCGGCCAACGGGAATTTTTTTATGAAAAATTAACCAACCATCAACAGGTGCAATGGGGGATTGGCATCGTTTCGGAAAAAGTAATTGATAAGATAAATATCCTGGAAGCAACAAAACTGGCCATGCAAAAAGCCATTGAAGACTTATACCATAATTTTCGCACCTGCGAAAATTATGGTATGGCTGATTTTATTTTGATTGATGGGAATTTTGGCATTGACTCTGCGATTTCGCAAAAATCAATTATCAAGGGCGACCAAAAAGTGTTTTCCATTGCCGCCGCCAGCATTATTGCCAAGGTGACGCGCGACCGCATCATGCAAAAAATGCATCAAAAATATCCGCAGTACGGATTTGACGCGCACAAAGGTTATGGCACCGCGTTGCATCTCGCGAATTTAAAAACCTTCGGGCCGTCCAAAGTACATCGCAAGAGCTTCCAGCCAGTTAGGGAAGCGAATTATTCTAATTACTCTAATTATTCTAATTATTCTAAATAATCCCCAAAAAGTGAATGTCTAATTTCTAAAACGGTTTGGGATTTGGTTAGGTAAATTAGAACAATTAGGTTAATTAGAAATTGCACTGCGAAGCAGAAAGTTATCCACACCTTTGCATTGCTGCGAACCCTTTAAAAAGGTAAAATAAACAAATATTAATATCAAAATATCATTCGCCGGGGGCGAATAAATATCAAACTATTATGAGCATTAAAACCGTTATCATTTCGCTTTGCGTGTGGATCCTTATTTTTGTCCTCGGGTTGGGGATTGGCATTTTGTACCAATCGCAAAAGAATGTTCCGCAAGTACAAGTCCAAGGCCAGGATCAAAAAGTTGCTGACGCCGTCAGCGCCCTAAACGCCAAAGTGGCAAGCCTTAAATCCTTAACTTCCCCGGTCATACTTTCCATCAGTGCCTACGGGAAAATCACCAACATCAATGGCAGGAATGTCACCATCACCCGCGGTAAAGACGCTATGGTACTTGCGTTAAAAAGCGATGCCAACATCAGTTCGGTGGCTTTTGCCGCGCCAGGGCCTTTGCCATCGGGATCAAAGAAACCGGCCAGCCCGGCACCAACTCCTACGGTCAAACAGCTTAGTTTACAGGATTTGAAAGTTGGCAACGATGTGACGGCGCGCGTCAGGGTGCTTGCAAGTGGTCAAATTGAAGGGCTTTCGGTAACGGTGTTGGCACCTACTGCTACAAAGTAATTACTTTAAAAAACGGGCGTGCGGCCGCGGCCGCACGCCCGTTTTTGCTGCAACTACTTCCGACAGTTGCAAAAAACCGGATTATTTGGTAGTGTAAAAAACGTGAATCTAGAATCTTGTATCTTGAAGCTGGAATCGAATAACGAATTCAGAATTCTCTATTCCACATTCCATTCAAGCTACAAGCTTCAAGATTCAAGCTTCTCAATATATTATGGCTGTTCCACGACATAGGCATACCAAGTCAAAAGTGCACAAGCGCCGGATGCATATTTTCATTACGCCGGCGGCTTTGACGACTTGCCCAAAATGCAAAGCTCCGGTTCGGCCGCACACCATTTGCCAGCACTGCGGATATTATAAAGGAAAGGAAGTCATCAACGTGCTTGGAAAACTTACCAAAAAAGAACGCAAACTGAAAGAAAAAGAAATAAAAGAAGCAGAAAAAGAACACTCCCACCAAGCACCGATGAGCATGGAAGAGATGTCGAAAAAATCATAATTATTCTAATTGTTCTAATTAACCTAATCAAATCCCAATGACAAAATGTCTAATGTTTGAAAGCACGATTTAAGAATTAGGCATCCACTTTTTATTTAGAGTAATTAGAGCACTTAGAATAATTAGAATAATTTACAAATGGCCTCTAGACATTTGTCGCGTTCTATCGTCATGCAAAGCTTATACGAATGGGATTTTTATGGCCAAAAAAGCGGCGCCCTGGATGCTATTTTGCAAAGGAATATCAATGACTTTGGCCCGGGCCTGGAAGATCTGAATTTTGTCCGGGAATTGGCCCATGGAGTCACCGAACACTTAAAAGAAATAGACAAAATCATTGAAACCGCGGCGCCTGAATGGCCCATTGCTCAAATTCCCGTCATTGACCGCAATGTCTTGCGAATGGGATTGTACGAACTTTTGTATAGCAATAAAGAAGAAGTGCCGCCCAAAGTTGCCATTAACGAAGCCATTGAGCTGGCCAAAACATTTTCGGGACCTACCTCGGGCAAGTTTGTTAATGGAGTGCTGGGAACGGTGTATAAACAGTTAGAAGAAAAGGAGTAATCACGAATATACAAATCTAAAATAATATACAAATTTTACCAATATACAAATTCGCGCTGTCCGTCATTGCGAGGAGCGCCGAAGCAATCTTCACATTCGTATATTTGTAACATTTGTATATTTGATCGTATTTGTATATTCGTGACCACTCCATTGAAATGAAAGATTTTTCCTTATTTGAAAAAAAGCTGGGGATTCAGTTTAATGACAAAAAGTTGCTGGCTCAGGCTTTCGTGCATCGGTCTTACTTAAACGAAAATCCGGAATTTAATTTGGAGCAAAACGAAAGGCTGGAATTTTTGGGAGACGCGGTGCTGGAATTGATTGTCACCGAATACCTTTACAAAGAATTTCCACAAAAAGCCGAGGGCGAGCTGACCAATTGGCGCGCCGCGCTGGTCAATGCCAAGATGCTGACCAAAGTGGCCGAGGAACTGGGATTTAACGATTTTTTGCTATTAAGCCGTGGCGAGACCAAAGAACTTGGCAAAGCTCGCCAGTACATTTTGGCCAATACGTTTGAAGCTTTCATTGGGGCGCTGTATCTTGACCTGGGCTACCAAGCGGCCGATGCATTCATTAAAAAATATTTGATAAAAGAATTGCCGGAAATTATCCAAAGCGGGTCGTATAAAGATGCCAAGTCGGCATTTCAGGAAAAGGCACAGGACAAAGAAGGCGTTACGCCGGCTTATAAAATTGTCAAAGAGTGGGGTCCGGATCACAAAAAAAAGTTTACCGTGGGAGTATTCCTGCGAGCAGACTTGGTGGCCGAAGGCGAAGGATACTCAAAACAGGAAGCGGAAGAAGAGGCGGCCAAGAAGGCATTAGAAATTAAACATTGGGAATAGGAGTAATCACGAATATACGAATTAAAAATAATATACAAATTTTACCAATATACAAATCTCGCCGCCGTCATGGCGATCCATAGCGCGGCAATCCAGCACATTCGTATATTGGTAACATTTGTATATTTGGGAATATTCGTATATTCGTGACTACTCCAATCCAAAATTATGCTTACTATACGTTTGACACGAAAAGGTAAAAAAAATCAGCCATTCTTCAGAATCGTGGTGATTGACAAACGCCGGTCTGCCAAGGGCGGCCGCGCGGTTGAAGAGTTGGGATACGTAAATCCCTTAACCAAAAAACACTCTTTGGAAAAAGACCGGATTTTATATTGGATTTCCAAAGGTGCCAAACCAACACCAAGAATCCACAATTTGCTGGTTTCTGAAAAAGTAATTGAAGCGCCAAAAATAAAACTGTTTAGCGTAACCAAAAAAGCCAAAGCCATCGCGCGGGCGCAAGCGCCCACGCCGCAGATTAACGCGGATAAAACGCAGATAAACGCGGATGTGAAAGTCGAAACGCCAAAAGAGGAGCCATCCGCCTCCGCTGAAGCTACAGCGGGCAAGGAAAAACCAGCGGAGCCATCTGCGTCCGTAGAAACTCCGGTGGACAAGGAAAAAACCTCCTAACCTAATAACTTTATTATGCGACAATGAAATGCCCTTAATAAAGGGCATTTTTGCTGTTGAGTTTCACTAGAAGCTTTGCACCAATCGTCATTGCGAGTCCCGACCGCAGACCCGCTTAGCGGGCCCGCAGTCGGAGACGCGGCAATCCAGTCGTTGTCATTCCCAGCTTGGCTGGGAATCCAGGGTCGCGCTAATATTCTGGATCCCAGGTCGCGGCCTGGGATGACACGATTGGGGCTTGACAGGGTGTCTTGATAGTAGTATAATCAAGATATAGATAAACAAGGTAAGTTACTTGAAAATTCTAAGCAGGCGTGAAAATAAGTTGAATTTGTGCCTGCTACCTTTCTTTCAGGTCACCGTTGGTAAGCGCAACGCGCATGGATATTTTTAGCCCAATGGTTAAAAAGCCAAGCGCCAACCGCCACCAAGGATGATTTGAAAGAAGGGGACCGCGTTGGTTCTTTTCAGCATCGTGAGACGTTCTCATTGTGCGACAAAATGGTGGCTTCATTTTGAAAGGTGAAAGCTATGATAACAACTACGATCGAGTTCGTACGGGAGTTGCTCGCAGCTCCTGCGGTAGATTGCCGCGTTGGGCCAGATGGTCTTTGTGGCATTGAGCGGGCAGATCGCTACCTCGTTGGTAACCTGCAGGTCGAGCCCTCCATCGCCAAAAAGACATTGGCTGATTTCGATGAGCTACAACTCCCACCTGGCAAGGAGATGACCCTAGAGGTTATCGATATGCCAGAGCCGATGCGTGGCTGGCTCGGCCATCAGTATGCAGGGTTCGTTCTAGCGTGGTATCAAGACCACCTCACAGATGAAGAAACCGATGAGCCACCGCCAGTGGTTATCGTGTTTCCCAATTAGGGAATATGGCGAGCCGGTGCCCATCAAGACCGACCCGGAGATGCCATGGCACGATGTCACAAAAGTCCGTCTGGGCTAATTCTGGACGAGAGGTCATTATGTCGGAGGAGAATGCCAAAAAGCAAATTCCTCCGACCTTTCTTTCAAATCATTCATTGGATCAATCACTGACTACATAAAGATATTATGGTAGAATTTCAGAATGACAACGATAGTGATTTGAAAGAAGGGAATACGCGTCGAACCCTTTGTCGTATTGTGCGACAGAGACGCAATTGGCTTTTCAGTGAAAGGGTAAAACCATGCGAATCGAATTGGCAAATCGAGACCTCGAGCTAGTGGCGATCGACAATTACCTCATTTCTCCAGAAACCAATCTAGGGGAACAGGTGTTGATGCTCTGCGAGCGGGATTCTCGCGCGCCAGCTCAGTTTGAGATCAATGGCAGAAATGTCGTGTTCATCTGGTCGATGGACACCGACGACAACCAAATCCATCAAGCGATGAAAGCGCTGCAATGGGCCGGATGGAAAGGTCCGTTTGGTGCTTATGCCGCATCCTCCAGCATCGCAAAGTATTATGCTGGAGAAAATGATTACATGGTTTTGTTGGATTGCCCTTTGCAACCAACAGCTTTGCCAGTGGGCTGGGAATGCACTGGCGTAAAGGAGGTATCGTATGATTGAGCCAATGCGTCCGTGCCCCGATTGTGGGTGCGATGCGTTCACCGCAAAATTGGTGGTGGACAAAACGCATCAAAATGGTTCCAGCGATAGACATATTGATTACAGGTATGTCTGTGGAACCGTTTACCGCCGGAAGTTTTTAAACTTCCCAAATGGCGGCTCTGCAGTAGAGCGAGTGGCACTCTGCAAAAAAGTGCGCTCGTGATTCAAAATCTCCTCCTGGATAAAATCAGGATGGTTGGAGGACTCCTCGACCTTCGTAAAAAAAAGAGGATCATGCGCAACTCGTCCGCGCTAAGTGACGAGTCGGGAAACGGAATTTCCAGTTTCCCCCTACTTTCAGTTCACTATTCGCAATTCGCAATTTTGTAGATTAGCATAAGATTTGTCCCGATGCCCGATGGCATACGGGATCTCGTATTAAAATGTTCTACATTTTTATCGGGATAGATTTGCATTATGTTGCGCTTTAGCGCACTGAAAGAAGGGAGTACTTTTAAAATTTTACTAAACATTTTGTTTCGGGGGAGAAATATGGAAGTAACACAACAGTATTTTCATCTTTCTCCTTCGAATCGGGGAACGGTTTGCCAGGCGCGCTGGCAAGTCGTAAAATAAATCCTATGTTTTGGGAATATCTTTGGGGATGCCATGTCCTGCGCGTCAAAGATCCCAAAAAGGAGCGTATTATGGCAAAATTTCTACACCAGGTGTGCCAGTTGGCCGCGTTGGCAGTGGATGTTTTCTTCTTAACATGGTTGATGCTGGACGAGAGATTGTCTAAGCGCAGCCGTCATCCTCGGCAGTGGCCATTGAAAAAATTGGATGCCATGTTTCCGGTACAGCCGACCGAAGTGGCCAATCCGCCATCACCAGCAATCTTGCAATTTCCCGTCGCCGCAATTGCCCCAACGCAACCTCCGCCCGCGGAAATTGCTCTGGCATCGGCGACAGAAGACGCCGCTGTTTTAGCGAAAACTCCGGAGCCGGAAAAGTTGACAGAGACTGCAAGTAAAGCGGCTCCAGCTCCGGCGTTAGCGATCCGTCGTGCGCCAATCAAAGTGCGGACTCAAACGGAGTTAACGAGAGAAGCGGTAAACCTGTTCGACAGGTTTGTCCACTTGCTCCCAGACGATCTGCGTGGCGCTAAGGTTCTGAGGCGAAGATTCTTTCTTGAGGGAAGCGATGGCCAGCGCCTCATCACGACACTGGGAGAGATTATCGCCACCGGTGCCTTGGACAGTTATGCTGCGGCGGACATGACGTTTCTGTGGCACGAACGCGGCGCCCAGAATGGCTCGCAAAAGCTGGCCGAAGTGCCCGAAAACAAACGGGCGCCAAGCCTCCTTAATGCCTTGCTTTGCCAAGCAAGGGAGAAAACCGAAGCTTTGGCGCCAAAGCCAGCAATTTTTCCGCGTCACCTGACCACAAATCCAGTACATAGATTCTCTGGTCGCAGGACCGGCAAAACGGCTCGGGAAAAGGCCAAGCAATTGGCTAGAAAATAATCGCTCTTTTCATGGCTCATGGCCAATCGTTCGCGATTCATTATTCATTGCGAACGATTGGCCCCTTTCTTTCAGTTCGTTATTGGTTTCATTGGTATGGCCGTCGCGCGCCCGAAGGCGCGCGACGGATTAGTATCATTGGTATCGCTTACGATAGCGCTATGAAAGAAGGGAATCAGTACCGTAACTTTTTCAAAAAAGGAGGCCAGTATGTGGCAGTTTGCTGTTCTTATCATCATCTATGTGGCGCTGCTCTTCTTGGCTCGGTTTTTTGCCAAATCGTTGGTAAAGCCGCCACAGGAAAATGCTTCGCTTGATCTTGGCAATATTCGCCAGATCATTCAGAGGTTGGCAGCCTATTTTGGAACCTGCCGGCCGGATTGGTACGATCCTGATCCTAGCCAGGAGGCTCGAGAGATTGCGGCGCTTCTGGACCAGTGTTCGGGATCAGCGGCGCAATCTCTGGCACAAGTTGCCAGGAATCATGGCAAACACGGTATATTGCCCGACCCCCTTGCCTTCGGAGGTTGTAATTTCTGCTTGTACGACAATCTCATTCACGGAGTTCGGGAGGAATTATATCAACGTCGGCGAGAGTTGGCCGGCGCGCCACCGTTCCAAACACGACACGATGATTACGGTTTGTGTTTGGGAAAAAAACTAAATCTGCGGTAATCGCAAAAACCCTTCAAAACTAAGGGGAGGAAATGCCAAAAAGCAAACTCCTCCCTCTTTTCTCTCAAATCATTATAACTCCATGCTAACATTCGTACGAATGTTAGCATGGCGAAAATCACTGACTACAAGATTTTTATGGTAGAATTTCAGAATGACATCGATAGTGATTTGAGAGAAGGGAAATGTATTGATCACCACAGGAGGACACGTTATGCAATTGGAGTTTTCGTTTGAGGAGACATCAGGCAAAGAGCCTGAAAGAAAAGTTCTTACCAGAGAGGTTGAAGCATCTGAACCTTCGGAAGTGCAAAAAGCATCCGACCTACTGGAGCGACGCGAACGCTGGCGAGGGCTTTGCGGCGTCGGCGCTGTCCGTGGCCCGCGAAGGCGATAGTACTTTTACTTTGGGACCCAACCACGAAGCCTTCCGTGTGCTATGGCGGAAGGTTTCAAGGATTTTTTAGGGAGGAAAGAACCATGGCAAGGACCCAACCAGAAGTCAGTGTGAGTTGTCTTCTGGAACTCTCCATTCTTGATGGATGGAATGGCCAACCTCTTTACATCAGGGCGACGTCGGCACTGGTAAAGGAGGCCAAGCAGTGGGTGGCCGAAAAAGTCGGCTATCGGCTTAAGGAGACTCGCGACTCTAGGGCCGAAGAGGACAAGCTTAGAAAGGTTGTCCTGCAGTACCTTGGTGGCGACCAATTGTAGTCGTTGCCGCATAGAAGCACGGATGCAAATCCCTCTGCCTCCTCTTTTTTTGTTTGGGGTTTGGCGGCGCGGCCGCCGCGGCGGCCGCGCCGATTTATACGCTACCGTTTGACACACTGTTTAAAAAGAGTAGAATGTAATTAGTAGCTAATTTTGAAGCTGATTCTCCCGGTATCCGGTTTTGAGAAAAGACCCGAAACTATGTCCTCAAAGGGCATTTGGTAATTCAAGGGAGAAGACAGTGAAGAAAGGTCGGGCTACAGAACGATTCACCCTGTTAAATAATTTTCGATAAATTCGAAAATTAAAATCAAAAAGATTTTATTTAACAGGGTAAAAATGTAACAACAGAAAGAAATGGCAAAAGAAAATGATAAAGAGTTTCTGGAATACATTGTAAAGGAGTTGGTTGATAACCCAAAAGACGTCAAAGTGGAACGCAAAGTTGACGAAATGGGAGTATTGCTTTCACTGACGGTAAACCCTGCTGATATGGGTCAAATCATTGGAAGAGAAGGATCAACTGCCAAAGCAATCAGGAACTTAGTGAGAATTGTTGGACTGAAAAACCACGCTCGCGTGAACCTTAAAATTGAGGAACCAGAGGGCGGACGGGCTCCAAGAATGGAGAAAAAAGAAATGTCCGAGGACATTGAAAATATTTCCCTTTAGTCCGAAATTTACATGCTTTCGAAAGCGGTGCTATCATAAGGGTGGTGCCGTTTTCGTTTTAAGTAAGGAGTAATCACGAATATACAAATCTAAAATAATATACAAATTTTACGAATATACAAATCCACTCCGTCCGTCATTGCGAGGAGCGCCGAAGCAATCTTCACATTCGTATATTTGTATATTTGATCGTATTCGTATATTCGTGACTACTCCAAAACTATGATACGGTTTGACATCATCACTATTTTCCCGAATATATTTGATTCTTATCTGAAAGAGTCGCTGATTTCGCGCGCGCAAAAAAAGAAATTGATAAAAATCAATGTGCATAATTTGCGTCGCTGGACTACCGACAATCATCAAACGGTTGACGACCGGCCGTTTGGCGGGGGATTGGGAATGGTGCTGAAAGTAGAGCCAATTTTTAAAGCTGTTAAAAAGCTAAAAGCTAAAAGCTATAAGCTAAAAACTAAAGTAGTATTATTTACTCCACGCGGTCAAAAGTTCAACCAAAAAATGGCTCACAAACTTTCCAAAATGGACCAAATTATTTTCATCTGCGGCCGGTATGAAGGCGTTGACCAGCGTGTGGCTGAAAAAATCGCCGACATGGAAATTTCCATTGGCGACTACGACTTGATGGGCGGGGAATTGCCGGCGATGGTGGCCATTGAGACAATTTCGCGATTGGTTCCCGGTGTGCTGGGCAAAGAAGCGTTGCTCAAAGAAAGAATTACCAAAACCGGCGGATTTATAGAATATGCGCAATATACCCGTCCGGAAATTTTCCAAGTCCCTGGCCAGTCCCGTGGTCCGAACCACAGGACTAAAAAATGGCGAGTGCCAAAAGTACTAACCCAAGGCGACCACAAAAAAATAGAAGAATGGAAAAAAGCGCACGGGAAGGTGATTGAATAAAATAAAAAATCTGCTATAATTTACACGTTGGGCGTGTGGCTGAGCAGCAAAGGCACTAGACTGTAAATCTAGCGGGGTTTCCCCTTCGCAGGTGCAAGTCCTGCCGCGCCCACCCAGCTGAGCTGGGCTTAGGGACGCTAAGCGTCCCTGCCACAGCACAGATGGGTGGTAGACCCGCTTAGCGGGTCCACATAGTATGTTCTACGTTTATATTTTATTTAGCCAAAAAGATTTTCAACTGTATACTGGTTATACTCCTGATTTAAAAAATAGGTTTACCGCTCATCAGAAAGGATTTGTTCGGGCAACAAAATTTAGAAGACCATTGAAATTAATTCATTACGAATGCTATTTAAACCAACGCGATGCTAAGCGTCGAGAAAAGTTTTTAAAAGGCGGCAAAGGTCATAATGAATTAAAAATACAATTAAAAGAAATTTTGAAAACATCAAAATATAAAAATTTACATTAGCCACGCTCAGCGTGGTAGTATGCCGACCCCGCTTAGCGGGGTAAAAAAACGTAAGATAGAGAATGCTTAGCATTCTTCATTTAAGCCGACCCCGCTTAGCGGGGTTCCGGCCAGCTCAGCTGGCCGATGTAGCTCAGTGGCAGAGCATTTCCATGGTGGGTCGCAAGATCCCTGCCCATTGTTATAGAAATATAATAATGAATCCCGAATTACGGTTAATAGCCAAAAATTGGCCAAGACCGTGGCGCCAAAAAGCGCCCGAACGACTGACAAGGGGAACTAAGTTCTATTGAAAGAATACGTTCAAGATACAGTCTAGCCCTCTTCTATACATAAAAAGGAGGTGTAAGCGAAGGAAAAGGTCGTGAGTTCAATCCTCACCATCGGCTCAAATTCACATAACACATAACATAGAACACATAACAAAAAACACCGTCGTGGTTTGTTTCATGTTCCATGTTTCATGTTCCATGAAGAAATGGCTACAAAAAAACCGTTTTTAAAAATGACCTGCTCGGTTTGCAAGAAGGTAAATTATTTTACCAAAAAAACCAAAGCGATGGCAGAAAAAAAGTTGGAAATGCAAAAATTCTGCAAATTCTGCAAAAAACATACGCTTCACAAAGAAGGTCGCAAGTAGGCGCATAAACTTGTATAAAGTGTGTCTGAGAAAAGCATTTAAGTGCAAAAGAAGCTCAAGTGGCTTCTTTTTGCCTGGAGCTTTTTCTCGCGCAATTAGTGGTATAATTTGGGAATGAATTCTGTAATAAAAATTATTTTATTGGTTTGCCTTTTTTGCTTAGTAGTCCTGAGTGGGATTTTTACTTTCCATCAAAATAAATCAGTTATTAGTATCAGCGCAGTAGTAGTGCCGCACCATGATTTAGTTGCCGCTAAAAGAGATCGATTCTTTTTTGAGCTTGCATCTGATGTGAAAAAGCCACCTACTATTATCTTGGTTTCACCGAATCACTATTCGCTGGGGCAGGGTAATATACAAACTGATGATCAGGATTGGAGCCTTGATAAGGGAAAAATAACGCCGAATAAAAAAGTAATTTCTTTTTTGAATCAGCAAAATGTAGCCACCAATGAGCCGGCAAGTTTTACCGATGAACACGGCATTTATAATATTTTAGGAGACATTCACCATTATTTCCCCAAGACTCCGATTGTTCCGTTGATTCTTAAACAAACTTCACAAGAAGAATTGAGCAAACTTGAACAGGGGCTTTTGCAATCGTGCAGCGATTGCTTGATGATTGCGTCGGTAGATTTTTCACATTATCAACCAGCGGTTCTTGCCCAGCTTCACGATGATCGTTCTATTCGGGATTTGCAAACATTAGATACCAACGATGTGCTTACGGGAGCCGAAGTAAATTCGGGGCCGGCACTTGCGCTATTAACCATGTGGGCAAAAGATCACGATACGATGCATTTTACTTTAACCGCCCATACCAATTCCGGAATTATTTTTCAGGATCCCGATTTGGAAACTACTACCCATGTATTTGGCTGGTACGAAAGCGGCAAGAAAATTGAGCCCGCCTCCGCGCAAGGCTACGGCCAGGCAATGCCAGAAAAAAGTGTTAGCTTTCTTTTTGGTGGAGATATGATGTTTGCAAGAGGAATTGAACAAAAATTTGGGAGTGATTTTAACAATGCAATGGCAAAATTTGGAGACAGAGTATTTTGGGGAACCGACGCCAGCGTAGTAAATCTTGAAGGGATCATTAGCAATCAGCCACAAGAAAGTGGTGACCTTAATTTCAGATTTTCTCCAAGTATTGTTAAAACGCTTTCTTTTTTGCACATCAATGGCGCAAGCTTGGCAAATAACCATAGCGATAATGCTGGACAAGAAGGGCTTACTACAACAAGAGCTTTATTGGGCAAGGCAGATATTCAACCATTCGGTGGACCAACCGGAAAAGATATTACCAAAATAGCCCAGTTCAAGGGCGATGGTATTTCCTTAACCGTTATCGGGGTAAACATGACATTGATTGGGCAAGATGCAAAAGCTCTTGTGCCGGTTATTGCAGAGTACAAAAAAGATCCAACCATGAGAGTGATTATTATGCCTCACTGGGGAATAGAGTATTTTAACCATCATACCCAAGACCAAGAAGAAGCTGCACATGGTTGGGTTGATGCGGGAGCAGATATGGTCATTGGCAGCCACCCTCACGTCATTGAAGATGCGCAGCTATACAAGGGCATTCCGATTATTTATTCGTTAGGGAATTTGTTATTTGACCAGAATTTTTCACGAGCTACGCAAGAAGGACTTTTAATTGGTGGGAAGTTTACTAATGAGGGATTAATTTTTTTCGCTTTGCCGGTGCGGTCTATTAAATACCAACCACAGCTTATAACGGGTCAGAGAAAAAAAGAAATCCTAAACTCACTGTATATTCCTTTTAAAAATTATCTAGAAAATTCTCCGGCTGGCCAAGTTGTGAAAATTAATAGATGATGTACTATAAGATTATGAACCAGAAGCAATTGTTACTAGGGGTCTTAATTATAATCTTGGCCGCCATACTGGCCGTGGCAGGTTATTTGGTATACAAACAATTTAATACTTCAAGGGAACAGGTATCAGGGCAAAGCGAAACGGCAGGTTGGAAGACATATACAAATAGCCAATATGGATTTGAAATAAAATATCCTGCTAATTGGAAGTTTGATTTACGAGGCCAGGAAGAGCCGGTGTTTAGTTTTTATAAAGAAGGAGAAATGCCATTGGTTCCTACTCATGCAAATATGACTCAAGTTTCAATCTTTCCTCGTGGATTGGGAGTAGAAGGTCCATTAGGTGAACCTACAAAAGTTGACAAGGACTTAACTGGAGCTTCGGAAAAAGTTGTTCTTGAATACCGTTTAACTAATGGCCAAGTAAGAGGTTACGGAATATATTTTGATAATGCTCCAGGTGCATGGGACGCAAGTGCAGGATTTATTTGGGCGGAAGTGAAAACAGAAAATTTACAGACTACAACAGTAAATGGTTTGCCGAAGGTCGAGGTGAGCGGAGAAACAAACCCAGAAGACTTGAATACTATTTTAAAAATTCTTTCTACGTTTAAATTTACAAATTCTGCGGACATATCAAAACAAGATGCAGTTAATTTAGTTAGAGACCTTCCTGAAGTTCAGGCATGGCTACGTAATTACAAAGTTACTGATACACCAGTTAAACCAATTATTGAGGTAGACCACGAAACTGAAACTGTGTATGTTGTGCATGTATACGAAATAAATGGCGACCACACTGCTACTCATAATTGGTATGATGTCGATAAAAAAACAGGAAATATTAAAGCAGAATTTTAAAATAACTAAAACTTAAATATATGAATTACTCAATGCAACCAAGTTCGTCTCAGGGTCAAAATATGCCACCGGTAGAGCCACGCAAAATGTGGACTCCTCAATTAATTGCAATAGTTGTTGGCGGCACTATTGTTATTGGAGCCGCTATTTATGGCGCTGTTTGGTATTCCCAAAAGAATCAAACACCCAGCAATCCAATTGATACCAGCAACAACTATCCTATTAACCAAGGTACTGCTCATCCTCCCAAAGAAGGTAGCTATTTTGTACCGCCAGCTCCTCCAACTTCAAACGGATATTCAGCTCCCGTGCCTAATACTGCCGTGCAATGGAATGGCGAGCCCAAAAAGATAGCGGATGCAAAATTAGTGTTAGGATACCAAGATAACTACAATTCTGGTCTACCAAACCAAGATAATACTTCTTATGCTTATTACCTGATGGGCGCACACGGTAGTAACGCAATCATATTAGCGATAGCTCCTGCAGTGGATATAGGAGGCCCCGCTCTTTTGTGGTTTGAAAAAAAATCTGACGGTAAATATATTTTCATGTCAAAGATGTCTAGTTATGGTGTTTACGGAGATAATAGTACGGCTGGATATTTACTTTCACCTATTATTTTGTCAGCAGATACTACGACCTATTACAACGGCATTGTAGGACCAGCTAACTTAACTTGGAAAGGACTTTCATTGGAACAGCCATATCTTTACCCATCAGATCTTTTTACAAATTATGTAGAAAGCTACAAAGCAACAACTGGCACCGCTACTGAAAATATTACCTTGAAAAAAGTTGATTCCTTGCCAGACGGAGATTTATATTTATTCCAGCAGCCATATTATCCTTCGGGCACCAATCAGCCAGATACTACCCAGAAGTTTTATGTCAGGCGGTACATCTTAAAGTTAAAAAGTGGATTATACACTGCCTATAATAGCCGATATGCCTTCTTTAGTGACAACTTAGTTCCAAATATAACCTGGCTTGATGGTACTAAAAACCAAGATTCGTATCGTCCAGAAGCCAGTTTAGGTGGTTGCGGAAACCCAGGAGCCTATGTCGTGTCTGCAACCGATGTTTCGGGAATGGTTAAAGTTTCGGGTACCACCGGCGATGGACAATCAATCTATGAGTTCACAGATAAAAATAATCCTACTGAAAAATTCTTTTATGATTTAATTGATGGCAAGATATACGATTACAACAATAATAGTTACACGGCAATTCCTTATCAGGAGTGGGCGAGCCATCATCCTGTCGTTTTTTATAAAAATGCCCTGGGAGAATACGCCATTTTTACTGACAACAAATACGGAATTGCGGCAGAATGTGGCAAACCAGTGATTTATTTATATCCAACCAAGCCAACCAACGTCAAAGTGCAAGTGGGAGCCGATATTACCAAATCAGAGCCAGAATATAATAACGGTTGGCCCACCCGCAGCGCTTCTGGCGCAGTCAATACGGGCTGGCAAGTGTACGCCGAGCCCAATGGCACCCTTACAACTGCCGATGGAAATGTATACGAGTCGCTTTTCTGGGAAGGGACTGGGTATGGCATGTATCCATCAATTACCGAGGGATTTGTAGTACCGCAAGCCCAAATAAAAATAGCCCTTGTATCTGAACTTAAAGATTTGGGTCTTAATGAGAAAGAATCAGCTGATTTCTTGGAGTTTTGGCTGTCAAAGATGCCTACTACGCCGTATGTAAGGTTAACGTGGTTTACCGTAAAGCAGCTTGATCAACTTGCCCCGTTGATAGTTTTGCCCAAGCCCGATACCATCATCAGAATTTTTCTTGATTTTCAGGGATTGGAGAAAAAAATATCGTTACCGGAGCAGCACTTAAGTACCCTGCCTCGTAGCGGGTTTACCGTGGTAGAGTGGGGAGGGTTATTGAGGAAGTAAACATACATGCAAAGCATATAATTAATCGCGCGATTGGATAACAAATCTCATCTTGGGGAAATAAAAGGTATAGGGGAACTTAACCTTGAGTTTGGGGATATTCTAAATCCCAAGACACTGCACTATAAAAAGCCACCACCAAAGTGTGGCTTTTTTGGTAAATTTGAAATAAGATTAACAAATAATAAATCCTTGTCCAACTAATACTGATACCACATAAAACAACTAGAAGATTATGATTTCAGAAAATGAGTACCAAGAATGTCTTTTGTATATAAAAGAATACTGGCCAAACATTACCTGTTATTTTCCGCGAGAGCGGGGAATTCACATTGGCCTTCCTCACAAATTTGTTTCTCCTAACAGCGAGCTTTTTCGCAACGATCAATTTTACTGGGACACCTATTTTACCATTCAGGGACTGTTGGCCTCAAAAAAAGTTTCTTTGGCGCGGGGCATGGTAAACAACTTGTTGCATCTGTACAAGCGTTTTAAAATTATTCCGATGCGAAATAAGCTGTTTAACCTGGGGATTTCCCAGCCGCCATTTTTAACTTCCATGATCCTTGATGTATTTTTGCATACCAAGGATGAAAATTGGCTTCTTGAATCCGCCCTTACCGCCGAAAAAGAATTAAAAAATTATTGGATGGCCGGCGCTCATTTGGTCGATGATTTGTCGCGCTACTGCGACCATTTTTGGACCCATACCACGGCCGAACATGAATCAGGATGGGACATGACGTCACGGTTTAGCGAGCGATGTTTGGACTATTTGCCCATTGATTTAAATTCCTGCCTTTATAAATATGAAACGGATTTAGCTAGCATTTTTTCGCGCTTTGGGAAAAAGGAAAAAGCTAAAAAATACGAGGCGGCGGCGGCAAAAAGAAAAGCGCGCGTCAGCGAGCTGATGTGGAACCAAGAAAAAGGATTTTTCTTTGATTATAATTTTGTACAAAAAACGCAGAGTAATTTTTATTCACTGGCGGGATTTTATCCTTTGTGGGCTGGCTTGGCATCAAAAGACCAAGCTGAGAAAATGAAAAGCGCGCTTAAAAAGTTTGAATACCAAGGTGGCCTAGCAACTACGCAAAAAAATAATCTGTCCAGTTTTTACAAGCAGTGGGATTGGCCTAATGGCTGGGCAAATCATCAATTTATTGTCGTTGATGGGTTGCTTCGGTATGGATTCAACAACGATGCCCAGCGCATTGCTCAAAAATGGCTCAACCTTAATAAAAAAGTATTTTTAGAAACGGGAAAATTTTGGGAAAAGTATAACGTGGTAGATGCCGCAATGGGTAAAACCGGCAGGTATCCGATGCAATCGGGATTTGGTTGGACAAACGCGATTTTTGTAAAACTGGTCAAAATGTTTAGCGTTCCCGATGCCGCGCCTTCGGAGCTTAACGGAAAAAAATCATGAACGTAATTCTTTCCACTCGCAACCCGAGCAAGGCTCTGCAAATCAAAGGGGCTTTTTTGGGTTCGCCCATTCAAGTTCTTACCCTTGACGAAGCCGGCATTACTGGCCAGGGAATTGAGGATGGCACAACCTTGCAAGAAAATGCTTTGAAAAAGGCCATGTTTGTCCATCAGCAAATGTCCGATGTTTGGGCGATGGCCGACGACACGGGGATTTTCATTGACGCGCTTTCGGGCAAGCCGGGTGTTCATACTGCCGATTGGCATGGCGAAAATAAGGAAACCGAGCAAATGACTCGATGGATTCTGGAACAGCTCAAAGATATTAAAGATCGTTTCGCCACATTTGAAACCGTCGTTGCCATCGTTGCTCCGGACGGCAAACAATATTTCTTTGATGGAAAAGTTCGCGGCAAACTGCTTGAGGCACCGCGGCCTGCCACTCAACCCAACATGCCCTATGCTTCCATTTTCCAACCCGACGGGTCAGAAAAAGTGTGGGCAGAAATGACGGTGGAAGAAGAAAATCAAGTCTCGCACCGCGGCAAAGCATTCGCCCAAGCCCGAGAATTTTTGGAAAGTAAATTATTGTGAAATCAAAAATCTCACGCTCTACGGATAGATCATCGCGCTTGCCGCAAAATCGATAACATAGTTATTCGTTGATAGTTTAAAGTTTAAGGTTAAAAAAGTTTTCGGTTTAAAACTAAAAATTAAAAAACGTAAACCAATAACTTAAAACCAAAAACCAGCATGGCTCAAAAAGAAATTTTTACTGGTACGGCACATTAATTACCGCCAGATTTGCGAAAAGCTTTAGCTTCTGACCCAAATGTGTTGGCAACATGGAATAGCCTTACGCCGCTGGCGCGCAACGAGTGGATTTGCTGGACGGTTTCGGTCAAACAAGAAGCAACCCGAAAAGATCATGTACGGCGGGTTGTTTCAGAATTGAAAGAGGGGATGCGCCGCCCGTGTTGCTGGGTAGGTTGCATTCATCGCAAAGATAAGAAATTAAGTTCCTCACAAAAATTCGTGCTCGCCAAAAAATTCAAATCAAATATGCCGCGCGAATGAAAAAGAGAAAGCAATCAAAAACCATTGGGCATAAAACAATAATGAATTCTCAATGCGTTATTTGCAAAGCGGTATTGCCAAAGGGAAAGTCATGTAAAGATTTATACCACGAGCTTTTACTATATACTCTGTCCCATCCTGATCAGAAATATTTTATCCATCAGCACGTCGTGGACGCCTATGCCGCCCAGCATATTACCGAAAATACCAAGCCGATCGGATTCGCGGCGCCTCTAATTGGCCTCTACCTATTTGCAGAAAAAGGATTTACGGGAAAAGAAGTCCAAAAAATTCACATGCGACTGGGTAATAAAATGAAAGATTGGCCGAAGCTTGAAGTTCCCAAAGAAAAAGCAGAAATCACCGTTGCGGATGTACTTGCCATGCCGCCCGGAAAAGATCGCGACGAAGTGATAAAGCAATGGGCAAAAGCTGTCTGGAAAATATGGAAGAACACTTTGAATTACGAAATGCCTTTTTAGGATTTTTCCCAAATTTTGAGATAGAAATTTGATAGAATTTTTCGGCTTAGCCAACGGCTCCGC
>CAZREI010000015.1:0-22909 GCA_964599285.1 uncultured Candidatus Saccharibacteria bacterium
CCCGTTATGGGAGGGAAAGAGCTTGTTACTTCTGTCATTCACTTCAGAAAAATCTTCTTTTGAAAATTCCTCTGAAGTGAGGACAAACCGAAGCTTGTCCTAGAATGGGAAAAGTTTTAACCTAGGTATTTTCCCTTAACCTTTGTGAGCTAGTAACCCATGCCATCGCACGGATAGGGGTCGAAGTCTTCGGCCTCGTCGTTGCCGGCGTGTTCGAGCTGGAGCTTCTCGCACTTCTCGTCTTCGAGACGAGCGTAATCGCGGAGTTCCTCGGCGGTAATGCCGGTTCCCTCGAGCGCCTTCATGAGCTTGGCGGGAAGCTCGCCATCGAGCGTTCCCTCATGAAGCATCCCTTGGAGCGTCCAGGAGGGATGACTCTCGCCGTGCTTGCGGCCGAGTTCTGCGAGAATACGACTCATCTCCTCGAAGCGTGCATCAGTCATGACATCTCCTTGTGAAAAAATGTGCAGTTAATTTCTATCGGTCACTTCAGAAAAATCTATCCTTGATAAATTTCTTTGAAGTGATGCCCAGCAGAATTTCCGTTTCTGCTGGGCTTTGGTTGTTACTCGCTCTCGTGAGAGCGTGGTTCCCGGAAGTCGGGCATCGGTCCACGATGACCTGGATGCATCATCGAATGTTCAGCCCACTCAAGCGCGGCTTCCGACTCGCGATGGCTCAGCTCGGCTTCTTCCATGTCCGACAGCTCCCTGAAGAGCTTGTCAGCCGTGGCGTGCAGGAACTTTTTGGGTTCCCGTAGCGGTTCTTTGATTTTCCGTTCAAAGAACAGGAAACGCTGATCACCGTTGAGTCCGGTCACCCACTGTCGTCCCTCTTGAATGAAAGACTCGAGCAGGCCGCCTTCCTCTTGAAAGGGGTAGGAAGTCACGAAGAATCGAGTCAGCTCACCGTCTGGTCGTTCTTGGAGAACGAACTGGACAGTAGTTTCTCGACATCTTCCGTTGAATTCCTCCTTGGTCACTCCGATGAGAGCCAGGACGCCGACGTGCTTGATTTCCACCGCGAGATCGAACCGAATGTGAAGAGGCATTGCTCTTCCTCCCTTGGATAAAGGAACTGTGTGGTAGGTATGTTCGAGAAGCCCCAACCACTGGCTTTTTATAGGGAAAACCCATTGCTCACCCTATACCCCCATTATATCACTATCCAAGGGGCTTGTCAATAGCAACACGTCTTTATGATTTAGTCAACTTTTTAAGCTTAAAACCGCAGGGGCGTTCCCCTGCGGTACCAACGAAATCCTTTTTTTCATCCGAATGCCCCATTTTGAACCCATGCTTCCCATTTTTCAATCGTCTGTCAACAAGGTGCGCGAAAGCTTTTCATAAGTCAAGGCGAAACGTCTATTTGAACCACGACATCACCGATGGCGTCTGGTTTTCCTCGGGCCCCGGCGGAGTATAGATATAACTCCAAATCAGCATTATCATTTCCTCGTTTCCGTCCACCACCGCTTGCTTTATAATCCGGCTAACCAAGAGCTCAAGGTATGTTTTCTGCTGACCCTCGGGGATTTCGTGCAGTTTCTTTTTGATTTCCGCTGTAATTGAAATTGTTTTTTGTTCAGCCATAGTATTAATTGATTTTAGCTGTTTCTTGTGATAATCTTGAGAAGAAAGTCATTCTCTCCATTCGTTCCATGCTCAGCTTAGCCAATGGATATATTTTCAATAGTTCAGTAATGGGGTAAAGTGCACCGCCGATATTTTTAAAAAAATTCACGAATAAATCCTAATCTATAGATTAGATTGCCACGCTCCGGCTCGCAATGACGGACGTATTAGCAATTTTGTAGATTAGCATGAGATTTGTAGATTTGCATTACCATTATGAACTATCACAAAGGATCCATCAGTAAAATTGCTTTGGTTGGGGGAGCTTTAATCCTTGCCAGCACTTTTAGTTACGCGGTAAATACGTATCGGGCAATCCCCGCTCAGCCAGGCCGGCAAATTGCTTGCTCCCAAGAGGCCAAGCAATGCCCCGACGGTTCTTATGTGGGTCGCACTGGACCCAACTGCCAGTTTGCGCCATGCCCAAGGACAACCATAACACCCAGGCCAACGCCAAAACCTTCGGCTACGCCCATTCCTGGAAAACAAATCATTTTGCGGGAAGGCCAGCGCGCGGATTCGCTGTTGCTGCAAAAAATGTACCCAACCTATATTGCCGGTTTGAATTTTCGCGAATATCCGGTGGCGACCAACCAAGGCCAGCCCATTATTTTGTATATCGGGCAAACGGCCAGCAACGGATGCACCATCAGCCTGACGTTGGTTTCTATTAACTACCCTGCCAGGACCGCCACTTTTGTTGAGAAAAAAGATTTTTCCAAGCCCTGCCCCATTTGCCTTGCCCAAGATACATTGATTGACACGCCGCAAGGAAAAATTCCCGTGCAAGATTTGCGACAAGGCATGGCAGTTTGGACGGTTGACGCGTTTGGCAAGCGGGTTTTGGGAACCATTTTGAAAACCGCAAAAACTCCGGTGCCGGCGACCCACCAAATGGTTCATGTAGTGCTGAATGACGGACGAGAAATATTGGCATCACCTGGACACCCGATTGGCGATGGTCGAATTTTCAATGATCTTTCTGTCGGCGACGTACTTGACGGAAGTCGCATAATAACCGTAGAAAAAGTGCCTTACGGCAAAGGCTATGCCTATGATATTTTGCCATCGGGAGCCACAGGGTTTTACGTTGCCAATGGCATCTTGATAGACAGCACGCTCCGGTAAGAGTATAATGAATGATAGAGTAAAGGTCTGTAAATAGAAATTTTGAAAATAAATTAACCTAATTGTTCTAATTAACCTAATTACTCTAATCAAATCCTAATGCCAAAATACCTAATACTAAACCGTTTTAGAAATTGGGGTTTAGACATTATTTAGAATAATTAGAGCACTTAGAATAATTAGAATAATTCAAAAAGTATGGATGAAGCTCAAAAAGAAAAGTTGATGGCGGACTGCTCGTGCGGATCGGGAAAAAAGTATGGTGAGTGCTGTGGAAAAGAAGAAATGTGCTTTTGCGGATCAGGAAAAATGGCCAAAGATTGTTGCATGGTAACCCCAGAAGAACACGCTGCTATGTAACTTTTATGGATCAGACAAAAAATTGCGCCAAAGCGCAATTTTTTGTTACTTGAAAAATCGAGGAAATTCAGTTATAGTGATAGTCAATTGCGCCCGTCGTTCAACGGACAGGACACTAGGTTGCGGACCTAGAAATCGAGGTTCGATTCCCCGCGGGCGCACCTTAACATATTTCTTAGCTCTCGTAGTTTAATGGATAAAATGCCGGCCTCCGAAGCTGGCGATGCAGGTTCGATTCCCGCCGAGAGCACAAAAAATTACTGGTGTAATTTTTTCTTCCAGCAGGAGTCGAACCTCAAAAGGGGTCGGGAAAAAGGATTTTTCCCGTGGCGGAATTATTCAAACCGGCGAGACACAGGCGCAATTGGTAGCAACCAATTCGCCCTGTCTGAGGGGTTTGAAGGAGGCCGAAGGCTGACTGGTTCAAGTGAAGCGGAGTCCTGCTGGGAGCACCGACCCAAAAGTGCGATGATTCGCTTTTTTTATTGCAAAAATTTCTGAATTTGTATGATACCTGGCATCGTTGTATAATGAAAAAACATTGGCCGAAATTGGAAAAGTTTTCCACAGTTTTGCTAAAAATCGCCGATTTGCTTTTAAAATTTGGTGGGTGTAAAATACAAGTTACAAAAATTAATTTTAAATAAGTTATTAGTTAAAAGTTTTAGGTTTAAGTTAAAAAGTTAGCGGGTTTCGAAACCGAAAACTAAAAAACTTAAACTTATAACTTAGAACCAAAAACCAAGCATGGAGCTCACAATAACCAAGCGCGACGGGGCAAAGGTTTTGTTTAACGCCGATAAAATCAACCGTTCCATTGAACGGGCGGCTTACGGCTTAATTGACCCGATTGCCAAAGTAACCCAGGTTGCCACCGACACCAAAGTTACTTTGTACGACGGCATCAGCACTGAAGAGCTAGACTTGGCAACCATCAACGCCGCGGTCCAAAACATCAAAGAAGATGTTGACTACGACCGAATTGCCACGCGACTTTTGCTCAAAACCGTTTACAAACACGTGTTGGGAGACTATGAAAGCGACGGGCAGCTCCAAAAACTCCACCGCGACCACTTTGCCGATTACGTAAAACAGAATGTCCAAGCTGGAATTTTTGACAAGCGCATGCAGGAAAATTTTGATTTGGATCGGCTGGCCGGCGCGCTAGACGTATCGCGCGATGAAATATTTATTTATTCCGGCTTGGACAGTCTTTTGCACCGCTATTCGGTCAAAAATAAAAATCAAAAACCGGCGGAAGTTCCCCAATATTTTTTCATGCGCATTGCCATGGGAAACGCCTACAACGAAAAAGATCCGACTGAATGGGCTATCAAGTTTTACGAAAAAATGTCCCACCACGAATACATTGCCGGAGGATCTACCAACATTAATGCCGGCGTGCCAAACCCCGCCCTTTCCAACTGCTTTTTGCTGGAAATTCACGACGACATGGGCCACATTGCCAAATCGGTGTCTGACGTGATGCTGCTTTCCAAAGCTTCCGGCGGCATTGGCGCTTCCATTACCAAGTTGCGGGCATCAGGATCGCCACTTTCATCTAACAACACCACCTCTTCCGGTCCAACACCTTTTGCCAAAATTATTGACACGGCCATCCGCGCCATCCAACGAGGAGGAAAAAAGAAAGGCGCGCTTTGTTTTTACATGGAAAATTGGCACATTAACTTCCCAGAATTTATGGAATGGAAACACAACGCCGGTGATGATTATCTACGCATGCGCACGGCTGACACGGCGGTTTTTATTTCTGACGAATTTATGAAACGGGTTGAAGCTCGCCAGGACTGGTACATGTTTGACCCCAAAGAAACTGGCGACTTAAACGAACTGTACGGCAAAGCATTTTCCAAGCGCTACCAGGAATACATCCAAATGGCAGAAGCCGGCAAGTTGCGGATGTTTAAAAAAGTGCCGGCTACCGAACAGTACCGCGCTATTTTAGTGGGACTGCAAACTACCAGCCACCCGTGGCTTACTTTTAAAGACGCTATCAACTTAAAGGCACTCAACAACAATACCGGCACTATCCACATGTCAAACTTGTGTACGGAAATCTGCCTGCCCCAGGACAAAGACAACATTGCCGTTTGCAATTTGGCATCGCTGAACATTCCGGCGCATTTAAAGAAAAAACAAATTGATTGGCAAAAACTGGAAGATTCGGTGCGTACCGCCATAAGGCAGCTGGACAACCTTATTGATATCAATGTGTTACCCATTAAAGAAGCGGAAAAATCGGATAAAGAAAACCGAGCCATTGGTTTGGGAGTGATGGGATTTTCCGACGCCATTGAACAATTAGGCATCCCCTATGATAGCCCGCACGCCTATGATTTTACCGACAAGATTTTTGAATTCATCAGCTACATGGCCATTGACGAGTCGGCAAATTTGGCGGCCGATCGCGGAAGTTATCTGCATTTTGCCGGCAGCGAATGGTCTAAAGGGAAGGTGCCCATTGACATGCTGGAAAAGCTGGAATTGGAGCGCGAAGTGGCTATCGACGTTGATAAAAAATCAAAACAAAACTGGCTGGATTGGGAATCGCTGCGCGCCAAAGTAAAAAACGGCATGCGCAACGCCACCCTGATGGCTGTGGCCCCCAATGCCAACATCGGCTTGGTTGCCGGCACCACACCCGGCATTGACCCTCGATTTGCCCAAGTATTTTCCCGCAATAAAATTTCCGGAAAATATTTGGACATCAACCACAATCTGGTGACCGAATTAAAAAATATGAATTTGTGGGACAGCGTTAAAACCAAAATCATTGAATTACAAGGAGATATTTCCAACATCAGCGAAATTCCGGCGCACATTCGGGAAATTTACAAAACATCGTTTAGTGTTTCTCCCTACGCCTTCATTGAAGTGGCCGCCCGCGCCCAAAAATGGGTTGACCAGGCTTTGAGCCGCAACATGTATTTGGAAGACCGCGATATTGAAAAAACCATGGACATTTACTACACCGCCTGGCGCAAGGGAGTAAAGTCAACCTACTATCTGCACATGAAGCCGCGGCACACGGCCGAGCAAAGTACCGTGGCAGTTAATAAATCAGCCAAGCTTGGGAAGACAGGGTTTGCATCTGTCTTTAAAGCAGCGCGGAATGACGCGGAAATTAACGCGGAAGAACGCGGAAACGAAACAGTTGAAGTAGGCGCGGGGGTAGTTGGTGAAGAAGTGATTGAGAAAGAATCTTTCGACTCCGTTCAGGATAAGCAGGAATCTTTTGAGGCATCTGAAGCTAAACAGACGGCTGACCAAAAACCCATAGCCATGGTAGAACCGTTAAAACAAGTCTCTGAACCGATTTTTGCGAAAGTGCAAACGCAGCTGCCGGCGTCGGATTTTAAAGCGGCCGCGCCAAGTCTCGTGCCCGATGCAAAGCATTCAGAATCGGTCGCGCACGAGCATTTTCAGGTAAAGATTGTTGACGGCAAAACCTACAAAATCCACATGCCTTCCGACCCGCAAGAAAACTTTTTGTGCGACGGCTGCCAGTAAATACTATTGCTTGACTTTCGTCATAAAAGATATAGATTAAGAGCATGTCATATAAATTTACTGCCATTATCAATAAAGAAAAAAAATGGTATGTTGCCCATTGCCTTGAATTAGGGGTTGTAAGCCAGGGCAAAACCATTGAAGAAGCTCAAAAAAACTTAAAAGAAGCCGTTGAACTTTACTTAGAAGACAATCCAGGCGCCAAAACCTATCTTTCAAAATCCCCTTCTTTAATAACCACCTTTGAATTGCAGTATAACTGATACATGGCCAAGCCACTCTCTGCTAAAATCGTGATTAAAGTTTTATGCAAAGAGTTTGGCTTTTCTTTTGTCTCGCAAAAAGGAATCCATGTGAAGTTAAGCAAAGCTACCAGCAAACAAGAAATTGTAACCGTCGTTCCGATGCACAAGGAGTTATCTCCAGGGACATTAAAGGGAGTTTTAAAGTTAGCACAAGTAGAAGAAAAGGAATTTAGAGCAAAGTTGTAAAATCCACATGCCATCAGACCCGCAAGAAAACTTTTTGTGCGACGGCTGCCAGTAAGTGCGGGTAGCAACCCGCACCGCAGAACCACGCGGAAATTTACGCGGAATTACGCGGAAACGATAACGGCCGTCATTGCGAGCGAAGCGAAGCAATCTAATCAACTTGAAAGTTTTTAGTGAGTTTGTTAGTCTTACATCGTATGACCACCATAAATATAAAATTGAATAATTCTGAAAAACAAAGATTAAGCGCCATAGCAATGCGATACGGTTTAACATTGCCGGATTTAGCAAAAAAAGTTTTAGAGGAACTAAAAGGACAATTTGAATTAGAATCAATACATGAATACGAAAATCCCAGTAAAGTTGCTAAAGCTGTAAAAATAGCCCTGCAAGATTACAAAAAGGGAAAGTTTTTTCAAAAAAAAGCCACGAACGGATTCGTGGCCCATATGTCATGATTCGGGAGCGTTAACTATTTGGAACGGCGACTTTTTTATACCTCTTTTGAGATATTCATCGAGCAGTAGATGTAAAGCTTTCAGCGTATCTTGTTGCATGGCGATCCCTGTTACCAGAAGATTTTCATAACGATCGACTGTAGCTCGAGAAATCAACTTCCCATCACAAATGTCCGCGGCTTCTATGGGAGTTCCCCAAAAAATAATTGGTGTTTCCTTGCCATCTTTAGACATTACATGAAGTGCTACCTGCCGACCCGTTTCCTCATCGATCATAATCGCCCTAGACCAAACAATTTTCAATTGATTCGAATCCATAGGTCGCTCTCCTTGTGATTAGGTGGATTAGGTGCTAATAATAATATAGCTTATAAGCTAGTTTTTGTCAAAATTTTAAAATATTTCAAATAATTAAATAAAAAACCCATGCCAATATTAGGAAAAGCTTCGCCAGAAGATATGAATCTTCACCCCATGCGCTATCAGTGGGCTTACGACCTTTATAACCAGGCCGTTCGCAATACCTGGTTCCCTCATGAAATTGCTTTAAAAGAAGATTTGGAGGACTGGAATAAAATGACCGAAGACGAACGCCACGCGGTAAAATTTACCATGGCCTTTTTTAATCCGGCGGAACTGATTGTCAACCGATCTATCGCGCTTGGCATTTATCCGTATTTAAAATCTCCTGAATGCCACTTGTATTTAGCCAAGCAAATGTGGGAAGAGGCAAATCACTGCGTGGCTTTTGAATATGTGTTGGAGACCTTTCCATTTGACCGAGAAAAGATTTTCAGCGTCCATTTGGAAACACCCAGCATGCAGGCCAAAGAAGCTTATGTAATGAAATATTTAAAACGCATGACCGAAGATAAATTGGATATTGAAACGCCCGAAGGCAAAAAAGATTTTATCCGCAACTTGGTGGCCACTAATATAGTAATGGAAGGCATTTGGTTTTACAGTGGTTTTATGGTCGCTTTGTCTTTCAGGCAACGAAACCAGCTGCGAAATTTTGGATCAATGGTTGATTGGGTTTTGCGAGACGAATCACTGCATTTAAAGTTTGGCATTCAGTTAATTCAAACTGCGCTGGAAGAAAACGCGGAACTGCTTACCGAAGAATTTGCCAATGAAATAAAATCTATTATTGTGGAGGGCGTCAACATTGAAAACGCTTATAACAAAGATTTATTCCCTAACGGAATTTTGGGACTGAACGCCGAATATGTAAACCAATATGTGCAGTACGTGGCAGACCGAAGGCTCCTGGAACTTGGTCTGCCAAAAGAATACAACGTCACCAATCCTGCCAAATGGATGTCAACCGCCACCGATGTGCTGGAGTTGGTAAACTTTTTTGAACAGCAAAATACCAAGTACGAAGTGGATTCGGGGCATACAAAGAAACCAATGACATGAAACATGAAACATGGAACATAAAACATTAAAAGCGCCTGCGGGCGCTTTTTCCCTGGACAAAACTGAATAGACGCTATAATATAAAGTGGTGTTGCTCTTTCCTAGGCTAAAGGAGCGTATAATGAAAAAGGTGCTCATAGTAGAGGACTCTTTGTATCGTCAGTCCACGTGGTGTCGATCCCTTACGGGCAAAGTCATTATTCTAAGCGCGTTCTGTCGTAAAGTAGCTGAACAAATGTTTGCAGAAAATACGGACATTGATATCGTCGTTATGGACGGATGCGTTGACAGTGACGAAGATATCGATACCGAAAGTCTTGTACGCATGTTTAGAGAGACTTTCCGCGGCCCAATGATTGCAGCTTCCAAAAGTCCGCACTTTCGATCGCTTCTTAAAGAAGCTGGCTGTAATTACGAGTGTCACAAGGAAGACGTGCCAAAGACAATCCTTAAGATACTTAAAATTTAGAGACACCATAAGCCAATCCCGAGATTGGCTTTTTATTTGCGCTTTGGTAACATGAGCTTATGCTAAATTTAGAAACTCCTATTGCCCAGGTCCCCAATATCGGGCCGGTTTACCAGAAAAAATTACAAAAACTGGGCATCAAAACGGTTCAGGATTTGCTGTACTATTTTCCGGCGCACTATGACGATTTTTCCAACATCATTCCCATCAAGAACGTGCAAGCCGGATTTACCGCTTGCGTGCAGGGGAAAATCGTATCGATAGAAACTACCCCGACGTTCAAAAAATACATGCCCATCACCGAAGCTTTCATTGAAGATGAAACGGGAACTATCAAAGCGCTGTGGTTTAACCAGCCGTTTCTTGCACAATCATTAAAAGAAGATGACTTTGTGTGCCTTGCCGGAAAAGCCACCTTGAGCAAACAAGGCCTTTACTTAAATAATCCGGTGCATGAAAAAATAAATGAGTTGGAAGAAAATGGGAGCCTAACCCACACCGGGCGGATCATTCCCGTTTATTCGGAAACGCGCGGAGTGACCAGCCGCTGGCTGCGCTATATTATCAAGCCTTTGCTCAAGCAGTTTTACAACAACATTCCGGAAGTATTGCCCCAGGAAGTGGTAAAAAAACACAAATTTTTACCGGTAAGCCAGGCGTTATGGCAGGCTCATTTTCCCGATTCTTTTGAAGCAGCCGACGCGGCCAAAGCTCGATTTTCGTTTGAAAACTTATTTTTACTTCAGCTTTCTATTTTAAAACAGCGAACCGCTTTGATGCAAAAAAGGGCCATCCCCTGCCCGATGGACGCCGCGCTCATGAAACAATTTACCGAAAGCTTGCCATTTCAGTTAACCGATTCCCAGCGCCAGTGCGCCTTTACTATTTTAAAAGACTTGGAAAAGTCGGTGCCCATGTCGCGTCTTTTGGAGGGAGATGTGGGGTCAGGCAAAACGGTGGTGGCAACGATGGCCGCATTAAGCGTGATAAAAAATGGCTATCAAGTTGCCTTCATGGCGCCCACCGAAATTTTAGCCAGCCAGCATTTTAAAGGCATTTCAAAAATGTTGGAAAAGTTTGATGTAAAAATTGGTTATTTGTCGGGCAAGGAAAGTTTCATTTTTAAAAATGGGAAAGTCAGCGAAATCAAAAAGAAAGATTTACTATTGGAATTGCAATTCGGGCAAATTGATTTGTTAATTGGAACCCACGCCTTGATTTCAAAAAGCGTCACATTTTCTAAGCTGGCACTGGTTGTTTTGGACGAACAGCATCGCTTTGGAGTCAACCAGAGACAAGCTCTGGTTCGCGGATCAACGCAGATAGATACGCGGATTAACGCGGATACGACAGAAACCATAGAGCAAATTGATAAAGAAAAACTGTTATATGAAAAATTAACCTATAAAATACGCGGAGCGATGTTTAACGTTTATAACACACTGGGTTCCGGCCACAAAGAAATTATCTATCAACATGCGCTCCTTGAAGAATTAAAAAATCAAGGGCTCAAATCGGAAGCGGAAAAAATTATTTCACTTACCTATGGCAATAAAAGCATAGGCACCTATAAAGCCGATGTAATAGTTGAAGAATCGGTACTTATAGAATTGAAGGCGCTACCATTCGTCGGAGATACTGAAAAAAAACAAGTATGGAGTTATTTAAAAGGTTCATCGTATAAAGTTGCCTTTCTTGTAAATTTTGGCCCTAAATTAACTATTGAAAGAATTGTGTACGACGCCGTCCGTCATCCGCGTTCATCTGCGTTTATTCCGCGTAAATCCGCGCAAGAGATGATACCTCATCTCTTGAGTATGACGGCGACTCCCATCCCTCGCACGCTGGCACTAACGGTGTATGGCGATTTGGACTTATCGCTGATAAAAGAGATGCCCAAAAATCGCAAGAAAATAAAAACGGTTATTGTAGATCTGCGCGAACGGCAAGTCGCCTATGATTTTATTCATAAAGAAGCAAAAGCGGGCAAAGGGATTTTTGTGATTTGTCCTAAGATAGGCGCTGAAGACGAAAAAAACTCGGATCCGATTTCTGGTTCATTTGTGCCGACTAATTATCAGCCAGAACTTTTAGGAAAATTAGAAACCAAATCCGTCACCCAGGAATACGAAAAACTTTCCAAAGAAATATTTCCCGATTTGCGCATCACCATGCTCCACGGTAAAATGAAACCCAAAGAAAAAGAGCGCATCATGCTGGATTTTAAAAAAGGAGAAATTGATATTTTGGTTTCCACGTCGGTGGTGGAAGTCGGGGTTGATGTGCCGCGGGCTACCGTCATGATGATTGAAGGAGCCGAGCGATTTGGTTTGGCTCAGCTGCATCAGTTCCGGGGTCGGGTCGGGCGCAGTGATATGCAATCGTATTGTTTTTTATTTACCACTGACCCCAGCCAGCAAAATCGCAAACGCCTCAAAGCCATGGAAACCTGTGAGAATGGTTTTGAGCTGGCCCAAAAAGATTTGGAAATTCGCGGGCCGGGGCAACTGTACGGAGCCCAGCAATGGGGGCTGCCGGACGTTGCTATGGAAGGCATCTTGAACATATTTTTAGTAGAAAAAACTAGGACCGAAGCCAAGGAGCTTTTGCAAAAACATCCGCATTTAGAAAACCATCCCTTGCTACAAGAAAGGCTGAAACAGTTTACCACCAAAATCCATTTTGAATAAAAATTGGCAAATAAAAAAGCTTTGCGGATTAGCACAAAGCCTTATGGTTTCGTTTTTTTCTTTTTACTATCATCGATGGCAATTTCAAAGCTTCTAAACAAGTGACCTCTCTATCTTTTCCGGTTATCACCTCCCCATTCCATGCTTCTAAAAAAGTGACTTCTCTGCCTCTTGTGTTTCTTATCTCCCCATCCCATTGTCTAAAAAACGTTCGTTCTGATCCACCTTCGTAGGTTACGGTAATCCAACTCATTTCTCCAGGGTTTCCGGTAATATGGCTTACTAAGGCAAAAAAAATCAAAGTCTGGTCTTCAACATTCAGTTCGACATCTTTTATCGGATCTCCCGAAGGTAAAATAGGAACAATGCGTAATTTTATGATGCTCTTTGCCATGATAGTCCCCAAAAAAGGCGTTGTTGTAGGTGCTGGCTAAATAATAGTACATCCACATTAAAATATCAATGTGAGGCATAAAAAAGCCTCCTTGAATTAGGAGGCCAGAAGATTTATGCACACAACTCGCTTATGACAGGGGATATAGTGCCATCGGAATTTTGGGAATGAATTTGTTGGCGACCGTTCTTATACCTCAAAATAATACGTGCGGCCCTATTTCTATTCATCTCTCGAAAATCCCTCAATGCGGGGAGGCATTGATCTGGTACCGTGACATGAATCCACAAATCTTGATGCACACAGCGTTCATCAGAATCTTTTGGAATTATCCACAATTCCGTTATGGAGTTTGACATTTTCCCTCCTGGTAAAAAAGTTCTGCGATATCAAAGAGCTGTTTTTGGGTTACCGAGAAAAGACTATCGTCTTTTCTCGGTAACCCAAAACCCCATGTACTTTCCCAGCATCAGGCGTACTTGGGCGTCCAGCGCCGGCAACGAACCAAACACAATCAAGGTAACGGGCAAAAATATCCATTGCAAAAAAATGCTTATTTTTTTTAAGCGACTGATGCCTTCGGGGATCGGTGGCAACAACATGGTGGACAGCACCGCCGAAATCAGCATGCCGACCAGCGAAATGGTCATCACTCGGCCAGTCAAAATAGGCAGGTTAAACGAGAGCACCGTGACATTAAATTTGTTTCCTCCCAAAAAAATGGGCAACCAGCCCAAAACAAACAGCAAGAGCGACGCCGTGGCCCAAGACCAGTAGCCATCCAGCAACGTGTATAAATGGGAAATTTTATGGCGCAAGGCAATCTTGCGGTCTTGCAAAAATCCAAACATCACAAAGGGAATTTCCGCGCAGCCCCAGGCCCAGCGCTTTTGCTGTTTATACTGATTGATAATCGTTTTAAAGCGGCCGGGCGCGTCCACCACGTCCATGGAAACCAAATAGTAAATCGGCACCACCTGGTAGTCTCCATGATAATACAAATAAGCCCGCCAGAAAATCCGCGAGTCATCGCACACGACATTAGCTGGATAGCCGACTTCAAAAAAGGCCTTGGCGCTGATGGCGTGGCTTGAATAGGTGGTTAGTTTTTCGCTACGTTCCTGTTGGATCATCTGCCAAAACGTGTTGGACGCCGATACCACGCGGGCAAAAAAGGGGGCCTTCCAAATGTTGTTGTTGTAAATGGGAATGGGCTGATAACTTACCTTGGTGGGATGGGGCTGGTTTAAATAGTACCAAGTCAGGCAGGAAAAATATTGCGGATAAACGCGGGTGTCAATGTCAAACGAAGAAACCAACATTTTTTCGTACGGAATTTTCAGCGCGTCAATGACTTTTTTTGCTTCGCGGCCAGCGAAGGCCACGTTAGACCCCTTTCCGGCAATTTCCCCGGGAATATCGGCCGGATGTTTGACCATTAAAAAATGAAAAAACTTGCTGCCATATTGTTCTTCTATTTGCCGTGCCATGGCATCAAATTCCTTGCCGGCGCGCTCTTCAATAGAAAGCACAACCATAATTTTTTCTTTGGGATAGTCTGACACCAAAATGGCGTTTAAACTTTCTTCAATGATTTTAGACCCTTCTTTATACGTTGGTAAAATAACCAAGTGGTACATGCTTTTCCAGCGTCGTCCGTGAGTTTTTTTGAGCTCGGCCATCCAGTCTTTTTTCATGTGCTGTTTTACTTTAAAGTACCCTATGATCTGGTGGACGGAAAAATAAAAAATGCGAAACAAATAATAAAAACAAAAGCAGATTACAAAAATGGAAATTTCGGCCGGAAACAGCCATGAAAAAAGAAAGACTCCTCCAAGAGTCCCTAAACTGATGATGCCAGGAATCATTTCAAAAAATCGGTACAGCTTTCTATCGTTGGGATTTTGCAAGTCGCTGGCTTTGGAAATGTCCAAATAATTTTTCTGCATTCCGGCGCCGCTACAGGGAATCGAACCCTGATTCCGTCCTTGAAAGGGACGTGTCCTCGCCGTTAGACGATAGCGGCATTTGTGTTACTGTACCAAAAAATTGAAAAAAATCAAGTTTTCGGGTAGGATAATTTGATATGAAAATACTGGCCATAGAAACATCTTGCGATGATACGGGAATAGCTGTTCTAAACGTTCAACGTTCAGTGTTCAACGCCGTATCAAACGTAGTGTCCTCCCAAACTATCCACCAAAATTATGGCGGCGTTTTTCCGATGATGGCTAAACGGGAACACCAGCGCAATTTGCTTCCTGTTTTAGAAAAAGCATTACAGGAAAGCAAATTGTCAATTCCCAAGTCCCAATTTCCAATTCCCAATGAAAAACTGAAAACAATTAAAAAAATCCTGGAAAAAGAAGCTACGCTTTTTGAATCATTAAAAGAATTTTTGGAAACTCACCAAAAACCAAACGTTGATATGATTGCCGTCACTCACGGGCCAGGCTTGGAACCATGTCTTTGGGTCGGAGTAAATTTTGCCAGAGCGTTATCGTATTATTGGAATATTCCTTTGATACCGGTCAACCACATCGAAGCCCATATTCTCGTCAACTTCATAAATCATAAATCATATATCATAAATCCCAAAGAAATCTTTCCGGCGATTTCTTTGGTAGTTTCTGGTGGACACACGCAATTGATTTTGGTGGAAAAAATTGGTAATTACAAAATCATCGGCGAAACGCGAGACGATGCTGCCGGCGAATGCTTTGACAAATGCGCCAAAATCTTGGGTCTGGGCTACCCTGGTGGTCCCATCATTTCCAAAATTGTTACTAATGCGAATCAAAACAATTCGCTTATTCGTACGAATAAGCGAATTGTTTTGCCCCGACCCATGCTAAATTCCAAAGATTACGACTTCAGTTTTTCGGGCCTAAAAACCGCCGTGCTTTATAAAGTAAAGGGTGCGCCTCAAAATAGCTATGTCACTCCTACTCGTAGGTGGGTAGGAGTGGACAAAGAATTTGTTGGTCAAATGTGTATTGAAATTCAACAAGCCGTTATTGACGTACTGATCAAAAAAACCTTGCGGGCGGCAAAAGACTTTAAAGCCAAAACAATAATTCTGGGAGGCGGCGTTTCGGCTAATACTGAATTGCGCAAGCAATTCAGTAAGAATCTTGAATCTGGTATCTTGAAGCTTGAATTACTGGTGCCACCAAAAGAACTTTCCACTGATAATGGGCTCATGATAGCCGTAGCCGGATATTTTCATAGAAATAAAAAAGCTGCCTGGAAAAACCTGGCAGCCAACGCAAATTTACGAATAGATGACTAACACCTAATGCGTAGTTCGCCTGCACTCTTCTGGTTCGGCGTCTTCAGCCTTTTCTTTTGTGGCGTAAGGGCCGTACAAAGGACCTCCGGGAGTATATTCCAACTGGTCCACATCTTGAGCCGATAATCTCTCTCTCTGTTGAACTTGAAACTTTTCTTCCTATCCCCTGATATCTTTTCTTCGGCTCGCTCCGCAGTTTTCGCCCTGACAATCATCTTGCCAATTATTTCCCCAGAACCGATCATGCGATCATACTTAAACCAGAAAGACATATGTCCTCCGCTATTTTTAGGCATAGCTGCCTACGAGTTTTGAAATGAGCGACACTATAATTTATATATCATATTAAGGTTATATTGTCAATATTTTAGAACTCTCCCACTTCTGATAAAATTATTCAATGGAACTCGATGGGTCATACGACGCCGAACAAGTAGAAGATAAGATTTACAAGCTGTGGGAAGACAGCGGTTTTTTTAATCCTGACAAGTTGCCCAAGCGCCACAAAAAACCTTTTTCTATTGTGCTTCCTCCTCCCAATGTGACGGGAACCCTGCACATGGGTTCCGCGCTCATGGTGACCATTGAAGATATTATTATCCGGTTTGAAAGAATGCGCGGTAAAAAAACATTGTGGGTTCCCGGCACCGACCACGCCGCCATTGCCACGGAAACTAAATTTTTAAAAGATAAAAAACTGTCTCGCAATGATTTTAACGGCAAGCGAGAAGAATTTTTTAAGCTGGTTGATGCATTTGCCAGAGAAAACCAAAGCACGATGCTAAACCAAATGCGTAAAATGGGCGCATCGCTGGATTGGTCGCGCCTGGCTTATACCTTGGACGAACAGCGCAGCGTGGCGGTCAAAGAAGCATTTATGCGTATGCATCATGCTGGCTTAATTTACGCTGGCGAGCGTGTGGTTAATTGGGATGTCAAAGGGCAGACCACCGTTTCCGATGACGAAATTGAATACGAACCGCAAAAAGCCACGCTTTATACCTTTAAATATGATAAAAACTTCCCGATTGCCATTTCCACCACCCGACCCGAAACCAAAGTTGGTGATACGGCCGTGGCGGTAAACCCCAACGACAAGCGCTATAAAAAATATGTTGGACAAACCATTTCGACTGAATTTGCCGGTGTGACCCTTTCAATTAAAATTGTGGCTAGCCGCGACGTTGACCCGGATTTTGGTACCGGAGCGCTTGGTGTTACACCAGCCCACAGCAAAATAGATGCTCAAATTGCAGAGGTTAACAATCTGCAGAGCATTCAGGTAATCAATGAATTTGGGAGAATGAATGATAAGGCAGGCCCGCTTATTGCCGGCAAAAAAACTTTAGAAGCTCGCGAAATTATTGTTAACTACTTGAAGGAAAAAGGGTTAATTGAAAAAGAAGAAATGATTGACCAGAATATTTCTAAAGCCCAGCGGTCGGGCGGCATTATTGAACCGTTGCCAAAGCGCCACCAGTTTTTTGTTAACGTCAACAAACCGATTAGAGAGCGGGGCAATAAGACACTCAAAGAATTGATGCGCAATGTGGTGGTTAAGAAAAAAACTGAAATTTTGCCGGCGCGATTTGAAAAAATATACTTGCACTGGATTGAAAATTTACGCGATTGGAATATTTCCCGCCAAATTTGGTACGGGCATGCTATTCCCAATGCCTGGTACAAAGGAGATGAAGTGAAAGTTTCAGGAGAAAAACCGGGTGAAGATTGGCAGAAAATAGAAGACACGCTGGACACTTGGTTTTCATCGGGCCTGTGGACATTTTCGACGCTTGGCTGGCCAGAACAAACTCAGGACTTAAAAACCTTTCATCCAACCAGTGTCATTGAAAGCGGTTATGATATTTTATTTTTCTGGATCGCGCGCATGATTTTAATGAGCCAATTTTTACTGGGGGATATTCCCTTTAAAACGGTTTATTTGCACGGCTTGGTTCGCGACGAACAAAATCGTAAGATTTCCAAATCACTGGGCAATAATATTGACCCCGTAGATATGATCGCACAATACGGCGCCGACGCTGTGCGCATGGCAATGATTGTTGGTACGAGTCCCGGGAACGACAGTAAAATTTCTGCTGAAAAATTTAAAGCTTACAAAAATTTTGCCAACAAAATTTGGAATGCCTCTAAATTTGTTTTGATGAACATGCAAGATTACAAACCCGCAAAAAAAATAACCTTAACTGCGGTGCAAAAAAAATATTTGAAAGATTTGCAAAAACTTATTAAAGAAATTACTAAATTAATGGACGATTACAAATTCTATATTGCGGCGGAAAAAATGTATCACTATTTTTGGCACATCTTTTGTGATAAAATCATAGAAGAAAGTAAAACTGCCCTGATGGGCGGCGCGGAATTACGCGGAAATTTACGCGGAACCGCGCAGAAATTAAAAGAGCGGCAAGCGACCCAATATTTGTTACTGGAGATCCTTGGCACGTCACTAAAACTATTGCACCCATTCATGCCGTTTATCACCGAAGAAATTTATCAAAAACTGCCCGGTAACCAACAGAAAATGCTGATGGTTGAAGAGTGGCCTACGTCACATAACACATAACATAGAACACATAACATAGAACACATAACAAGAAACCGACACCGTGGTTTTGTTCCATGTTCCATGTTCCATGTTCCATGAAGTTATGGAATCTTATCGCTTAATCCTCTACATCGTATTTGGAATCCTGCCCAGCCTCATTTGGCTTTTTTATTACCTAAAAAAAGACCTGCACCCCGAACCCAAAAAAATGATTCTGAAAATTTTTTTGCTGGGGAGCCTGGTCACCATTCCCGCTTTTTTGGTCCAGATAGAACTTTCTCAGGCGCTTCAAGCACTGCAAAGCTTTTCTTTTTTTGCAAACTATTCTGTCATCATTGACCTTATCAAATGGTTTTTAGTCATCGCCTTGACCGAAGAACTACTAAAATACCTGGTAGTCAGGCAAGCAGTCTTGGGAAGCTTTGCGTTAGACGAACCGCTGGACATCATGCTATACATGGTCGTGGTAGCGCTGGGGTTTTCGGCCGTAGAAAACATTTTGTACATTTTTTCGCCGGTGGACAATAGTTCTTTTTCCCTCATCCTGCAAACTACGGCCACCATCAGCCTCATCCGATTTTTGGGCGCCACGTTTTTGCACACGCTTTGTTCGGCTTTTGTGGGATATTTTTTGGCCCTGGCTTCCCTTCGCCGGAAAAATAGGATACAATTAACGGCGATTGGACTGGGTTTGGCCGCCCTATTTCATGGCTTGTACGATTTTTCTATTGTCACGTTCCAGCCGCCGCTTAACTTTATTATTCCGGTGCTGGTCATTTTGGGGCTGGCAACGTTCATGAGCTACGACTTTAACGAGATAAAAAAAATAAAAAGCATCTGTAAAATATAGCTACGAAATACGAATTTAATACGAATATACGAATAAAAACACAACGTTTTGTTTCGTATATTCGTAGGTATTCGTAATTCGTAGAGAAATTCATGGTAAGGAAACCAAAAGCAAAAAAAGAGGCTCCGCTTGAGCAGGAGCCAATTAAACAAGGAACGGAAATGAATGCGGAAGCTGATGCAGAAACGGCAAAGCCGGAAGCAACAAAGGAACCAAACCACGATATTTTCAACAGCCCTGAAGGAGAACTGGTGGTTGACGTGTTTGAAACCAATTCGGATTTTGTGGTACAAGCCGCTATTGCTGGAGTCCAAATTAAAGATTTGGACATTGCCGTTGAGCAAAACTTGATGGTCATTAAAGGAACCCGGGAAAATCCGCATGACCAAACACCAGAGAAAAAATACTTTTACCAGGAATGTTACTTTGGCCCGTTTGCCCGCAAAATAGTGCTGCCCGAAAACCTCCATACTCAAAAAGCGGAAGCTCAAATGGACAAAGGCATGCTTACCATAAAAATCCCCAAAAAAGACGACCAGGAAAAGCCTGATGTAAAAGTGGCTTAAAAATTCGTAGCACCAAAAAAGCGGCCCAAAGGCCGCTTTTTTGGTGAAATATTATTTGACGCGTTTTAAATCTTCGTAGACTGCGTACAAGTACATAATTCCAAAGGGCATGGTAAACAAAAAATTCAGCAATGATCCTATTTTTGAAATAGAAGATACCAAAATCCCAATCAGAGCAAGCAGCGCCATTCTCCCAAAAACCGGCCACCAGTATCCTTTGACCAGCTCCCTACTTCTTGAAAGCGCCTGCATCCCTTTGACATCTTCAAAGATAAAAATATATGGAGCAAAAATAAACCAAACAGAAAATATAATCCCGGGAACAACCAAAAGGACGAATCCGGCCACCGTAATAATAGCCCGTAAAAATACAACCCAATAGTAAGAATTCATCTTGCCGCGCACGCCAGTCAATAATTTTTTAATATTGATATCGGTGCCCTGTTCTTTAATGGTATAAACCAGAGCAAGCTGTATCCACAAGCTGATGATGATAAATATCAGCAAACCGATCAAAGCTACCAGTAAAGACCATAAGCTAAACGCCGGTGCTTCTTTACTAAACAAGAAAGGCGCAAAAGCCGCTCCTCCAAAAACAGCAGCGATAATCAAAAATATCGCGCACTCAATCAAGCTCAACAAAAACATAGCCCAAAACCTTGGCTTGTAGAGTTCAAAACTTTTTTTAAATAAATCCGGAATTGATAGTAATTTTTTTTGCGGCGATAAAGTTTGTGTTTCCATAATATAATGTTATCACGTTAATAGCTCTTTTACGATAGCGCTAATATGACTATTGTCCGCCCGGCCTTTTACCTTGGGGGCAATGTCCGCCATCACTTTTCCCATGTCTTTTACTTGGGTGGCGCCTACGCTGGCAATGGACTCTGCCACCAACTTTTTTAGCTCATCTTCTGAAAGCTGTTCGGGCAAATACTTTTGCAAAATAACAATTTCGCCCTGTTCCTTATCAACCAACTCTTGACGCCCACCCTGTTGGTACAAGGCAATGGCATCTTTTCGTTTTTTGATTTCGCTTATTAAAACATCAATCACTTTCGCATCTTCTAAATCTTTTTGCGTCTCTGTGGTTTTATAACTTTCTTCTTTTTCTTTTAACTGGATTGCCGACAGAGCCATGCGCAAAACACCCACCCTATCTTGATTGGATTGTTTCATGGCGTCTTTAATATCGGCTTGAATCTGCTCCTTAAGCATGAATATAATGCCAATAATGCAAATGACGTGCCAATGACGCTAATACGTAACGTTACGGATTAGCAACATTGGCGACACCATTGGTAAATTGGCGTTATAATTACTTGGGTTTGGCCATCTTGTCGGCGATGATTTTTTCGGCTTTTAATCGAACTCTCCGAAGCGCCGAACGCTTTTTTGCCAGAGCAGACTTTGGCCGTTTGCGAAACTGCTTGCTGCGAACATTGAGCAAAATGCCGCTTTGGCGAACCACCTTGGTAAATCGGTGCACCAAATTCTGCGAACTCTCTTTTTCTTTCTTTTTTACCTCCAGTGCCATGTTACTATCAACGAATAACGAATTACGTACGAATTTACGAATGCGCGACGACGTTATTCGAAAATTCGCAAGTAATTCGTTATTCGATGATTAATTAATTTTTTATTTTGTTTTTCATTTCTTCCACGACCTTGTCTAATTTGATTTCTTGCTGGACGCCGGTCTCCATGTCCCGAAGCGTGATAAAATCTTCCAGCGCCTCTTTTTGCCCGAAAATCAACACCCATTTTACTCCCATTTTATTGGCGGCATTCAATTGGCTACGCAGGGAATCTTTGGAAAAGGATTCTGCCATCGGTATTTTTGCGGCCCGAAACTCCTCAAACAGTTTCAAACTCTTGCGTTTTGCCGATTCCCCTAATTGCGCCAAAAATATCTGGGGCTTCTGGCTTTCCTGTTTTTTATCGGGCTTTAATTCCCGAGTCTTCATAATGTTGACAATCCGGTCAATACCACCCGCGGCGCCAATGGCCGGCGTATCCCTGCCACCCAGCAATTTTACCAGGCCATCATACCGGCCGCCTCCCACCAAGCTCCCTTGGGTTTGACCAAGTTCGCTTTTTTCCACAATCTCAAAAACGGTTTTGGTGTAGTAATCAAGCCCGCGCACCAGGTAGGGGTTTAGGGTGTAAGGCAGTTGCAATTCATCCAAAAATTCCAGCACTTTTTTAAAGTGAGCGTGGCAAGGTTCGCATAAGTGGTCAATGATTTGGGGAGCCTCGGCTCGGACCCGCTGGCATTTTTCTTCCTTGCAGTCCAAAATTCTCAATGGGTTTTCTTTCAGACGACGCTGGCAATCAGAACATAGTGAGGAACGCCGCGATTTAAAGTATCCGGTCAGAATTTTTTTAAAGTACGGCCGGCATTCGTTGTCCCCAATGCTGTTGACTTCAATGGTAATGTTTTTAAATCCCAAATCTTTTAAAATGTCATAGCACATCTGGATAATCTGGCCGTCAATGGACGGACTTTTATCTCCCAGTGCTTCAAAGTCAAACTGGTGGAGCTGGCGATACCTTCCGGCCTGGGGACGCTCGTGGCGAAACAAAGGCCCGGTGGTCCACAGTTTTACCGGCTGGGGCAAATTATACATGCCATGTTCAATGTAGCTTCGCACAATGCCGGGCGTAAATTCAGGGCGCAGCGCCACCAAATCTCCTCCCTTGGTGCGAAAGGTATACATTTCTTTTTCCACAATATCAGTATTTTGGCCGGTGCCTTTGACAAAGACTTCGGCTGGTTCCAAAATAGGCGTATCAATTCTTGAAAAATTATAGTAGGTTGCGATGGATTCCACCGATTTTTGGACGCGCTTAACATACCCCTGGTCCTGGGGCAAAATATCGTGCATACCGGTTAATGATTGGAGTTTGACCTTCATAATTTGGGAGTAATCACGAATATACCAATACGATCAAATATACAAATGTTACCAATATACGAATGTGCTGGATTGCCACGTCGCTTCGCTCCTCGCAATGACGAGCGGCGAGATTTGTATATTCGTAAAATTTGTAT
>CAZREI010000016.1:0-15170 GCA_964599285.1 uncultured Candidatus Saccharibacteria bacterium
AAGGTATGACATTTCTAAATCCCTGCAGGTATGACATTTCTATTTCCTGTTTACAAACAGCGCCAATATATTGACTAATACCAGGCAATTTGATAACATAGATTTTACAATATGGAGCCAATAAATAGCGCTAATCCTCAACCCCAAAAGTCCGGGTCATCAGTGCCCGACAAAAAAATTACTAAAAAAGAGGGCAGGGTCATAGAAGCCCTGCCGAATGCTTTTTTTAAAGTGGTGCTGGATGATGGTCCTGCCTCCGCGCAAGGCTCTGGCGAGGCGAAGAAAGAAGTGATTGGATTTTTGTCTGGCAAGATGCGACTGAACAGAATTAAGATATTGCCCGGTGACAAGGTGACATTAGAAATGTCCGAGTACGACCAGGGAAAGGGGAGGATAGTATACAGGTTAAAATAATTCCCAATACCCAATTACCAATTTCCAAACCGCCCGACGTTTCCACATTTTATCATTTAGCATTTCATTGGAAATTGGAGGCTTGGTAATTGAAAATTATAATTATGAAGGTTCGTCCATCCGTGAAAAAAATGTGCAACGATTGTAAGATTGTCAAACGCGAGGGTCGCATTTACGTTATTTGCAAAAAAAATCCAAAGCATAAACAGAGACAAGGCTAAAAGCAAACACGAAAGAAACACGAATAAGAACACGAATCGACGCGAAAATTTAGTGTTGTTTAGTGTTCATATTAGTGTCGTTTAGTGTATTTATAATAATGCCGAGAATTGCCGGGGTAAACATTCCCGATAACAAACGAGTTCAAGTTGCTATCACCTACATGTACGGAATAGGCAGGTCTTTGAGTAAAAAAATTTTAACCCAAACCCAGATTGACCCCAATAAACAAGCCAAAGATTTGACCCAAAAAGAAATCAACGATTTGCGCGAATACATTGAAAAAAATTACAAAATTGAAGGAGATTTGCGAAGAGATGTGATGGTCAATGTCAAACGCTTAAAAGACATTGGCGCTTGGCGCGGATTGAGGCATGCTAAAAGGTTGCCGGTTCGGGGCCAGCGGACAAAAACCAATAATCGGACGGTGCGAGGAAACGTAAGGAAAACCATGGGATCGGGCCGCAAACCAGCAGCAAGTCCAACCTAAATTACGTAACATGTAACATGGAACACATAACAAGACGACGTCGTTTTGTTTCATGTTCCATGTTTCATGTTCCATGAAGTAATGGGTAAGAAACACGTTACACAAGAAAACCAAGAAGAGAGCATCAAGGAAAAGGAAGCCGTTGACCAGAGCGTCAAGAAGGAAACGAAGGTCAAGTCTTCGGAGCGGATTTTTGAGGGAAGGATTTATGTCTCTTCATCGTATAACAATACGATCATTACGCTGACCAATTCCAGGGGAGAGGTTTTGGTTTCCAAGTCTGCCGGCGCGGTGGGATTTAAGGGCGCCAAGAAAGCCACATCGTTTGCCGCCTCTCGGGTTGCCGAAGCCATTGTGAACGTTTGCAAAAAGCTGGCTATCGAAAAAATTGAAGTGTTTATCAAGGGCGTGGGATCGGGACGCGAATCGGCGGTAAGAACATTGGTCAACCAGGGCCTAAACGTGGTTTCTATTAAAGATGTAACGCCCATTCCCCATAACGGAATTCGACCAAAGAAAGTTAGAAGAGTGTAATAAATAGCGACCCTAATCTACAAATTACATCCGAATGATCCGAATATTGAACGTCGTTATTCGGATAATTCGGATGTAATTAGGATTATTCGGATCGCATATCAACGAAGTGATAGAACAATTTAAAAACGTAAAACCAACGGGCCAGGGTGCTCCTGCTCCGGAAAAACGCAAACGACGGGGCGCGGTTTCTGAATACAAGAAATCGTTGGTGGAAAAGCAGACCCTCAAGAATTTATACGGCCTTTCTGAAAAACAGTTTAAGCGCTACGTCAAAGAAACGCTGGCAAAAATGGGTCGCGTGGAAAACGTATCGGATGAGCTGATTAAACGCTTGGAAAAGAGGCTGGACAATGTCATTTTCAGGTTGGGATTTGCCAAGTCGCGCGCGCACGCAAGGCAACTGGTTAACCACGCCTATTTTTTGGTCAATGGCAAGCCGGTAAATATTCCGTCGTTTCAGGTGTCTAAAGAAGATGTAGTGGCTATAAAACCGGCCAAGCAAAAAAAGCCGATGCTCACGGATTTGCCTACTGCTTTGAAAAAAATGGAACCCCCGGTATGGCTGTATTTAAACAAAGAAAAATTGGAAGCCAGCGTGGTGGGCGACCCAAGCTTAAAAGAAGTCAATCCGCCGGTGGAAATTTCGCTGGTGTTTGAGTTTTACTCAAGGTAAATAATCCTACGAATTACGAATTTTATCGAATTACGAATTTTATCGAATTACGAATATACAAATTCGTCACATTCGTAATTCGAGGGCATTCGTAATTCGTAGGAAATTTTTTAATTAACTAATGAATACTAATTAGTGTGCAATGAAAATTATTTTCTGCATACCATTTATTATTCATAAAAAAATAATATGATTTCATTGCCACTGCCTCCCAAGGTAGTTTCAAAAAATAAAAACCACGGGGTCTTTGAAATAGAAGGCCTGTATCCGGGTTATGGCGTTACCATCGGCAACGCTTTGCGTCGGGTGATGCTTTCTTCATTGGAAGGCGTCGCGGTGACCGAAGTGAAAATCAAAGGAGCGGCCCACGAGTTTTCCACCATTCCGGGAGTATTGGAAGATGTGATGATGATACTGCTGAACCTGAAGAATTTGCGGTTTCAAATTCACGAAGGTCAAATGCAAAAAGTGCACCTTTTGGTTAAAGGAGAAAAAAAGGTGGAAGGCGCCGATTTTGAAAAATTACCGCAGGTTACGCTGGCCAACCCCGACTTGCACATCGCCACCATTACCGATAAAAAAACCGAACTTGATATAGAACTTACCATAGAAAAGGGGATTGGTTATGAACCCCGTGACCAGCGCAAAGTCAAAAAGCCCGAGATAGGGTCCATGATGATGGATGCCATCTTTACGCCGATTAAAAATGTCAATTTCCAAGTTGAAAACATGCGCGTGGGCGACCGAACTGACTTTGACCGCTTGCATTTGGAAATAGAAACCGACGGAACCCTGACTCCCGAAGAAGCATTTTACAGCGCGGTGGAAATCTTGGCCAAGCACGTTGCTATTTTGTCCGAAGGAAAAGAAGCACTTGCCAAAGCCGCTGCCGAGGAACCCAAAGAAGCGTCTGCCAAGAAAAAGCCAAAAACAAAAGAAGTTAAAGCAAAAAAAGCACCAAAAAAGAAAAAGAAGTAATGTGATACCAATCTGCGAATGTCGCATGCCAATGATGCCAATAAAAACGTCAACGTTGTTATTAGTATCATTGGTATGAAATTAGTATGTTGGTATCGCGTTAAGCGAAGCAATGCGAAAAAGAAATAAAGGCCGGATTTTGTCCCGCCCTAAAAACCAGCGAGTAGCACTGATGCGCGCCCAGGCCGCCAGCCTTTTTTTGCATGGAAAAATCACCACGACCGAAGCTAAGGCCAAGGAATTGCGGGCTGTTGCCGAAAAAATGATTACGCGAGCTAAAGGTGCTACGATGGCAAGTCGGAGAATCTTGGCCAAAGATTTGCCAGCAGTCACGGTAAAAAAGTTAATGGATGAAATCGCACCGGGCTATAAAAAGAGGCAGGGCGGCTATACCAGGATGATAAAAATGGGTCCACGAAAATCCGACGGCGCCAACATGACTATTATAGAATTGGTAAAGGAGTAATCACGAATATACAAATCTAAAGTAAATATACAAATTTTACCAATATACAAATCACGTCGCTACGTCATTGCGAGCGAAGCGTGGCAATCCAGACACATTCGTATATTTGTAATATTTGTATATTTGGGAGTATTTGTATATTCGTGATTACTCCAAAACAATGGAAACGATAAAACGCGAACAACATACCATAGATGCGACGGGTAAAGTATTGGGACGCCTTGCCACCCAAGTGGCGGTTTTGTTGCGCGGAAAAAATAAAACAGGCTTTGCTCCTTACAAAGACATGGGAGACTTTGTGGTGATAAAAAACGCCGATAAAATAACCTATACCGGAAAAAAGTTTGAAAACAAAATTTACTACCATCACAGTTTGTACCTGGGGGGATTAAAAAAAGCCACCATGAAGGAATTGCATATCAAAAAAGGCCCGGAAGAAATATTGCGAAAAGCCGTGATGGGTATGCTGACAAAAAATAAATTGCGAGCTCAGCAAATCAAACGGTTGAAGTTTGAGAGGTAAAGTAACGCGATACCAATATGCTAATCCGCCTAAGGGCGGTCATGCCAATAATACTAATAACGTGCGCCAAGTTTTTATTGGTATCATTGGCATGTGGTATTGGTAGATTAGTATCTCATATTTTATGGAAAAAGACATTACAAAAAAAGCAACAACTATGGAAAAAGAAAAACCTCTGGTAAAAAAACCAGCGCCTTTGCCGCCCGTCAAGGCTCCTGAATCGCCGGAAGCCGATGACATAATGCCCGAAGATTTTCCGACCGAAAAAGAATTAGCTTCAAAGCCCGACCGCTATTTTGAGGCCATCGGTCGCAGGAAAACCGCGGTGGCTCGTGTCCGCCTTTTTACTCGCGGCGAAAAACAGTTTTTAATTAACGGAAAAAACTACCAGGAATATTTTCCCATGAAAGAAGACCAGGAAAACGCCACTGCTTCCATGCGCAAAATGAAGTGCCTGGATAAGTTTAAGGTTACGGTTATTGTAAAAGGAGGTGGCAGAAACGCCCAAGCCGAAGCAGTGCGCCATGGAACCGCCCGGGTACTGGTAGACTTTAATACTAATTTTAGAAAAAGATTAAGAAAAGCCGGATACCTGACCCGCGACCCAAGAATGAGGGAAAGAAAAAAGTTCGGATTAAAAAGAGCTCGCAAAGCACCTCAGTGGGCGAAACGCTAAGCGTTTCAATTGCCACGCTTAGCGTGGCGAAGCGGTAATAATTATTTTTCAGCAAAAAATCGCGCCAGGAAAAGGCGCGATTTTTTATACCTTAGTGGATGCTCTGATTTTGACGGCCGTCAGAATTAGAGTATTGGTTATGGTAGCAGTTTTTCTGAATTGTATAAGGTTTTTTCTGGGCTATCTGGCGAGGCCGCTTGCAGAAGATACAGCTTTTTTTCGTCTTGGTTAACGTATAATTGGGGGTTTAAGATGGCAAGTTTGGTGCCGTCGGTTAGCGAAAGTTCCGGCCCGAAGCTGACAACATTTACCGCGTCACGGGCGTCAATTTCGGAAATTACCAATGCTGTGGGTAGGCTGAACATAATATAGTCACTCCCTAGCCACGACACGTTGCTGATGCGCCCTGAAAACCGATTTAAAAATATTTTGGCAGTGATGTTGGTGGTGGTCGCCAGCAAAATTTCGTGGTCGTTGTAAATGAGTAACTTTTGGCCGTCGGGCGAAGCCAGCGCGCCAGTTACAGGATTGTAAAACGGTTGCCAGGTTTTGGTATCGTTATCCAGTAATAGCAGGGCAAAATTTTCTTTTAAAAAAACGTATGGCCCAAACGCGAAAAGTTTGTAAGTAAAAGATTTGCCAAGCGGCGCGGGCACGAGGCTGGCGGGCGAAGTATTGGCGCCGTTAAGGTCTGAACTATAAAGCAAGCCGTCAAAGCCAAGCCAGATAATTCTGCTGTTGGAAACGGTGTAAGTAAGAATATTTTTGAGCATCGGCACGCTTTTTGGAGTGGCAGAAGACGTGATTGGCGTCACGGTTTTTGAGTAATACAAGTTACCATTTTTTATCAAGTAGGCGGCTTCGGGAGCTGGCGTTGGTGTTGGCAGTTGGTGCTTTTGAGTGATAGGAGTAATGCCAGGGACTGGTTCAAAGAGAATATTTTTTTTAAATAAGACAACGTGTTCCAGTTTGGTGACGGCTTGGCCTTGGACTGGTAAATTTTTATGGTAATCAAAGTAGCCGTCTTTGGTGATGGAAACGCTGTGCGGGCCGGGCAATAAATTTTGGACAAAAAAAGAACTGGAAAACAGGCCTGTGGTGCTGGATTTGGAATCAATGGCAATAGTCACTCCCTGAGGCAAAGCCCGTACGTACATGCCTCCGGTTGCCACAATTTTTGCGTGCGTAAAATCAACCCGATAGCCCAGGGAATAGAGCACAATGTAAGGAGTGATGATAAAAAACACCGCTGCGCAGCCAAGCAGAATAAGAGATCTCGTTTTTTTAGTCATGAATTTTTTTATCTAATAATCCAGTTATATATTTTTTAAATTCCAGTTGTTCTTTTATGGGGTTAAATGTTTCCAGGGCAATCGTTTTGCCGAAGACAAAATTTGGCAGCGTTTTTAGATAATCAAAATCGGCTAAATTATGTATCGTGTGCATGTCCATATTTTTTTCTTGGTCATAGCCATTCACATGATTACAGGCAAATAGTTTTTTATCTTTGTGATCAAAGACATATCCAAAATCTTTGCTTAATTTTTCAAGGCCGACTTTAAAATGCGCCAGGTCAATGCAAAATCCTCCGATTTTTTCTACGCTTACCGCGCGCGAAACAAAATTATCAAAATTCATTTCCAAATAAATATCTTTATAAAATCCTTTCCAGTGTTCAACGTCGTGGCGGGCAAAATTTTCTTCGTGGCAGGTAAAGTATTTGGTTTTATAATTTTTTTGCAGCCAAGCCAATTCATCTTTTGTCATATCGTGGCGGATGTGGACAAGAGGAATTTTTTTAATCGGAGACTGCAAAACCGCATCATATATTTTTTGGCGTTCAGCTTTTTCATAAAGTTCCAAAAACAACGCGCATTCAGTTATGTTGCGGGACTGAATTTCCTGCAATTTATCGCGCCATTCTTGTTCAGTCCGCCCGGTAATTGAAACTAAGATGTTTGATTTCATTCTTGCAGTATATAAATAAAAAGCGCTTAGTTCAACTGGGTGAACCAAGCGCATGGATTTTGCTTGTGCTAAACCTGTGCCGCCTCTGCCTCGGCCTTCGTGTTGAATGGACCAGCGTATCCTCCGGACGAGATATGAAGGTTTATATCTTCAACTTCACGGATTTTTTTGAGCATCTTTCCGCGAGCCCCCCACCACGTACGTCCTTGGCCGAGCATGTAGCCGCATCCCATAAGAGGACCATCGTCGACGTAGGTTTTCATGATACCCTTCCACCATTTTTGGCAGAAAGTTTCCTCGTAGAACTGCTTGGCCAACGTGTCCAAGAAAGTAGCGAGAGGAAGCGTTGGGGTTGCAGCCGGGCCGCATCCCTTAAAGTAACACGGAAAGTTTATTTCGCGTCGCTCTATCAGTTCCTCGTGTGCTCGCTCCACCACAAGCCGTTGGTATTCCACATACGGTTGATTGGAACCGACCAGGTAGTATCCGGGTTTCTTTCCTTGCAGTAGCCAGTGATAAACGGTTTCGGCAGTGCTGGGTGGTCGTTTCTCGCCTTCCGGATTTTCTGGGTCTTTGGGTTGCATCGGCGCGTTGACCAGACCCGAGTACCACAAATTAGGCAGGATGGACTGGTTCCATACCATCTGCATCATCTCGGCCTCAGTGGTGGGCATTTGCTCGGGTTTAACCCATTCCTTTCTGAAAGGCAATTCTGCCGGCGTACAAAGAACTTGCTCGTTTTCCTTGACAGGGTCAAGTTTTCTTGCTCCCCCCATGAGGCAGAACGATTTCGACAGATTGTGCCCAATGCGATGGCGCAAGAAGAAGGCCAGTCGTTTGACGACGGTAGGACGGAGGGCACCCATAACCAGGTTACCACGTTGCATCTTGATGTTGCCAAACTCCATCGGACCCCATTCCACATATTCGGCGATAGACGGGGTCAGGACTTCGTTGACGCAGCCAAGAGCTTCCAACAGTTGCAGGTCATCATTTTTCGCTGGTTCGCCGGTGATTTGGTAAGCGTGCATAAGATGTTTCTGCCGCCACTTGGCTTGGAACATGGTATTGGCTTCCGAGTAGTGTGTTTCCGTTGTAATAGGAACGCCGTACCGGTTAGCCAATACGATCAACTGTTCGTTGACTGTGCCATTTTCGTTGATGAGGCGCATCTTGAACCCTCCGATAAATTGGGAAAGAACGAACTTGATACATTTTCGGACAATCCGAAGAACGTCATCACCTTAGCATTTTTTGTTTATAAAGTCAAGTTTGACATTGAAAATAAAAAAGAATAATATGAGACCACCCAAGGAGTAGTCACGAATATACAAATCTAAAACAATATACAAATATTACCAATATACGAATGTGAAGATTGCTTCGTTTCGCTCGCAATGACGACGACGGGATTTGTATATTTGTAAGATTTGTATATTTGATCGTATTGGTATATTCGTGACTACTCCAAACCTATGGAACCTGAACTCAACATCAGCAAAGAACTATCTCCGATAACTGGCGCTGGCCAGGATCGGCAGATTGTCACTCTCAAAACCGCGACCACTGAAAAATTTGTCATCAACGGTGGCCGAGAATTGGCCGGTGAAATTGAAGTGCGCGGATCAAAAAACGCGGCGGGCCCTTGCCTGGCTGCCTGTTTGCTTACCCAAGAACCGGTCATCATTGATAACTTGCCGCTCATTGACGACATTAAGCATACCATTGCCGTGCTGGAAAGTTTGGGCGTAGAAACGCAGTGGCTTGGCCAGCGCAAACTAAAACTTACCGCAACGTCCGTTCACCCGCAAACCATTGATTTGGAAAAAGTTTCAAAAACCCGCATGTCGGTGGTGTTATTCGGATCGCTTTTGTCGCGGGTTCCGGAATTTAAAATTTCTTCGCCAGGAGGAGATGTTATTGGTTTGCGGCCCATCACGGTGCAATTAAAAGCTTTGGAAAAAATCGGAGCGCACATAGAACGCGAAGGTAATGTGTATCATATTTGGCGCAATGGCCTGACGGCCAAGGAAATTATTTTGGGGGAATTTAGTCCAACAGCAACCGAAGCCTTGATGCTGGCGGCGGTTTTGGCAAAAGGAAAAACTACTATAAAAGGAGCGGCGGCGGAACTGTCGGTGCAAGACCTTTCAAAAATGCTGGTGGCCATGGGAGCCAACATAACCTGGAAAGGCAGCCACACTATTGAAATTGAAGGCGTGGAACGTTTGCATGGATGCGAGCATTCGGTGGAACCCGACAACCTGGAAGCCGGAACGTTTATTGTCATGGGCGCGCTGACACCCGGGCGCGTGGTGGTAAAAAATATCAACTTTGAATATTTGGAAATGTTTTTGTACAAGCTGGAAGAAATGGGGGTTAACTTTGATCGCGGCCAAAATCAGATTACCGTTTTTTATTCGCCATTTATCAAACCGGTCAAGGTGCAGTCGTTGCCTCACCCAGGATTTCCCACGGATTTGTTGCCCATTATTATGCCGCTGTTAACCAAAGCCCAGGGGAAAAGTTTGATTCACGATCCTTTGTATGAAAATCGGCTCGCCTATGTGCAGGAGCTTCGCAAGATGGGCGCCGACATTGAAATTGTGGATCCACATCGGGCGTTTGTGTTTGGACCAAAAACCATGGAAGGAACCACGGTGCAATCGTTGGATGTTCGGGCTGGAGCGGTGCTGGTAGTGGCAGCACTGATGGCAAACGGCAAAACCGTTATCAACGATATCTTCCATATTGACCGAGGGTATGAGAGAATAGAAGAACGGCTGCAAAAATTAGGAGCGGATATCAAACGAATTTCTAATTGACCTAATTATACTAATTAACCTAATCAAATCCCAATGACAAAATGCCTAATGCCCAAACCGTTTTAGAAATTAGGCATTCACGTTTTGGGATTTATTTAGAATAATTAGAGCAATTAGAATAATTAGAATAATTTCAAAGAATGTTCAACAATCGCATTGCCATCGATCTTGGAACCTGCAATTCCTTAGTTTACGTTCGCGGGAAGGGGATTGTTTTAAACGAGCCTTCGGTGGTGGCGATTTCTTTGGCTGACAAAAAAATTCTGGCGGTGGGCGAGGGGGCAAAAGAAATGATCGGGCGGACACCCGCGGACATTAAAGTGTATCGGCCATTAAAAGACGGAGTCATTGCTGACTACAAAGTCACCCAAGCGATGATGCGCTATTTTATTAAAAAAACTTCCGGCGGATTAAAATTGTTTAAACCTGAACTAGTTATTTCTGTTCCGGCCGGCATTACTTCAACGGAAAGAAGGGCCGTCATTGAAGCGGCCTTGTCGGTGGGCGCGCGGCAAGCCTTTGTGGCCAAGGAACCCATTTTGGCGGCCATTGGCGCCGGCATTCCTATCAACGCCACGTCCGGACACATGATTATTGACATTGGCGGCGGAACTTCAGAAGTGGCGGTCATTTCGCTTGGCGGTATTGTAACGAGCCATTCGGTTCGAGTGGCTGGCGATAAAATTGACATGGCCATCACCGAGTACATCAAAAAAAAATACAACTTGGCTATTGGCACCCAGTCTGCCGAAGAAATAAAAATAAAAGTGGGCACGGCCATGCTGCAAAAAGAGGCGCGCTTTATTGAGATTCAGGGCCGGGACTTGATTTTGGGATTGCCGCGCAATATTAAAATTTCAAACAATGAAGTATGTGAAGCCATTTCTGATACGCTGGCCGAAATTATTGTTGCCGTAAAAAAGGTGCTGTCGGAAACTCCACCCGAGCTTTCAGCCGACATTATGAACAAAGGAATTATCATGGCCGGCGGCGGCGCTTTGTTGCCAAAAATCAACGAACTGGTTGCGCAAAGTACTGGCGTGCCCTGCTTTATTGCCGACGAGCCACTGTTTTGCGTCATTAAGGGAACTGGAACCGTTTTGGAACATTTGGATGAGTATAAGAAAGTTGTGATGTCAAAAAAATAAAATTCCAAATTACAAACCACAAATTACAAAAAAATTCAAATAGCAAAATTCAAAATTCTAAACGTGGTTTGAAATTTAGAAATTAGAATTTAGATATTGTTTGTAATTTGTGGTTTGTAATTTGTAATTTATGTTATACACCAAACAGTGGGATTTTTTAAAGAATAAATTTGATGCCGGGCAGCTGGGGCATGCTTACATTTTTTCTGGGCGTGACGCGGACGCTAAAATAATGTTTGCCAAACAGGTTGCTACATTGATCAGTGCCAACACGGCCGCAGCATCAGACGCTCTGATAGAAAAAGAACAGTTTCCGGATTTACTGGTGGTAAGGTCGCGCAACAGCAAGTCGTCTGTAGACAATGCTAAAGATATGATGGAAATTGATGTGGCTCAAATTCGCCAGGTAAATACTTTTTTAAGTTACACATCCTACTATGGCGGCTACAAAACGGTTATAATAGAAGACGCCGAGCGCCTAAACCAAGAAGCCCAAAGTTGTTTTTTAAAAACATTAGAAGAGCCGAAGGGAAAAACCGTGGTTATTTTGTTGGTAAAAAGTCCGGAATTACTATTGCCTACTATTTCTTCACGGTGCCAAACTATCAGTTTTTCTGCGTTGGGAAAATATCAAGAATCAAAAGAAGATCAACAGTTGCTGCAAGAATTGTTGCCGATTTTACCGGCAGAGCTTGCAACAAAATTCCAGTACACCAAAAAGGTAAATTTGGAGGGAGAAAATTTTAGTCTGATGTTAAAAGTCCTGCAACAATATTTTAGGAATATGTTATTAATAAAAATCGGGATACATAATTCAAATTTACAAACGTATTCAAGTGCTGCAAATTATAGTGTGGAAAAATTGAAAAAGATTATCCGCTTAATTGAAATATTATACAAACAAACAACCACCACCAACGCCAGCCCGAAGTTGGCACTAGAAATACTATTAATGGAAATGTAATCAACGAATAACGAATTACGTGCGAATTTTCGAATTACGTCGTAACTATTCGTAAATTCGAAAGTAATTCGTTATTCGTTGATAATCTTATGTTGTATAAGGAATTCATCGACAAAGTGAAACCTGAATTTGAAAAAGCTTTTAAATTTCTGCAAACAGAAATGGATAAAGTCAGAACGTCCCGAGCCAACCCGTCACTGGTTGAAGACATGGAGGTAACCTGTTTTGGTCAGAAATTTTCCCTAAAACAATTAGCGGCTATTTCTACGCCCGAACCAAACCAAATTGTTATCCAGCCTTGGGACGCTTCATATATTCAGCCCATCGAGCAAGCGGTAGCTAATTCGGGCCTGGGCATGTCTTCGTCGGTTGATAAAAATTTGATACGGTTAAGTTTGCCGCTTCTGACCGAAGAATATCGCCACAGTTTGGTAAAAATCTTAAACGCCAAAGCGGAAGAGGGTAGACAGACCCTGCGCCATTGGCGGGAAGACGCCTGGAATAAAATCCAAAAAGCAGAAAAAGAAGGCGCCATTACCGAAGATGATAAGTTTGATGGAAAAGATGAATTGCAAAAACTGATTGACGACTATCAAAAAAAGATTAAGGAACTGGTGGAACGGAAAGAAAAAGAACTACTGTAATCAGCGAATAACGAATTACGTTCGAATTTACGAATACGCAACGACGTCGTTATTCGAAAATTCGTAAGTAATTCGTTATTCGTTGATGACTTTTATGTTTTTAACTTTACTAATTGCATTTTTCTCCCTGATTATTTTGATGGTCATCCATGAGTTTGGCCATTTTATTATTGCCAAAAAATTTGGTGTCAAGGTTGAGGAATTCGGCATCGGATACCCGCCGCGCTTGTTTGGCAAGCAAGTCGGTGAAACTCTGTATTCTGTTAATTTGTTACCGCTGGGTGCGTTTGTAAAAATTTATGGCGAAGAGGGTCCAGACGCGAGCAAGGCCGGCTCTGCCGGATTGCCCGTCTCCGGAGTGGATGACTATCGGAGTTTCGCGGGGCTTGCCATTTGGAAACGGATATTGATTGTGCTTGGCGGCGTGATTGCCTTTTGGATAGCGGCCATGATTATTTTTTCAATTCTGTTTGGCATCGGGGCCGCTGTGCCAGTGGGCGAGCAAGATATTAGTTCTGCAACTCCAACCCATGTGGTAGTGGCGGCGGTGGAAAAAAATTCGCCGGCTGATGGCGCGCGCCTTCAATCAGGAGATACGATTGATAGCCTTGCGGCTGGCGGCCAAACTATAACGGTAAATAAAATAAGCGATTTTCAAAATTTCATAAAAGATCACAAGGGCGCGCCGGTAACCATTACCCTGGAACGACAAGGAAAAACCATTCAGGTAACGCTGGTGCCAAGATTAAATCAGGCCGCCAATCAAGGAGCGGTGGGAGTCCAGCTGGAGCGCTTGGCAACGATTATAGAAAAATCTCCCTGGTACCAGGCACCCGTTCGCGGCATTATGTTTACCGGAACTGTAACACTAAAATCACTGCAAGGAATTTGGGAATTTTTTGCAAGTTTATTTGAGGGCAGGGGAGTTGTGCCGGGAGCCCAGCTTGCCGGTCCGATTGGCATCACCATTTTGTTGGCCCAGGTGGCAAATTACGGAGTCGGGCCATTTTTATTTTTTATCGGATCCATTGCCGTGCTGGTGGCCATTTTTAATATCTTTCCCATTCCGGCGCTGGATGGCGGCAAGCTGTTATTTTTGATTATTGAAAAATTCATGAAAAAACCGGTTCCGCCGGCCTGGGAACAAACGCTGACCGTGGTGTGTTTTGTGCTTTTGATATCCATGTCATTGTTTGTAACGGTCAAATTTGATTTCCCGCGCGTGGTGGATTTTTGGAAAGCCGGCCTCTGATCATATAACACATAACATGGAACACATAACAAAAAAACGACGTCGTAGTTTTGTTTCATGTTCCATGTTCCATGTTCCATGAAGTATGTTGCAGTCTAAACTTTTTTACAAAACCAATAAAAATAAATCCGCCGAAGCTGATTCCGTTTCGCATGATTTGCTGACGCGCGCGGGTTACGTTGACCAATTGATGGCCGGTGTGTATTCTTTTTTGCCGTTGGGATTTTTGGTATTAAAAAATATTGAAAGTATTGTGCGACAAAATATGGAAGCACTTGGTGGCCAGGAATTGTTGATGCCGGTGCTCCAGCCCAAAGAAAATTGGCAAAAAACCGGGCGATGGGACAGCCTGGATATTTTATTTAAGGTCAAAGGGTCAGGCGATAAAGAATATGCGCTGGGGCCGACGCACGAAGAAGTGGTTTCTCCACTGGCCCGCAAGATGGTATTTTCTTATCGTGACCTGCCATTTTCAGTTTTTCAAATCCAAACAAAATTTCGTGACGAACTTCGGGCTAAGTCCGGAATTTTGCGCACGCGCGAATTTTTGATGAAAGACTTATATTCGTTTCACGCCAAACAGGAAGATTTGGATAGTTATTACGAAAAAATGGCAAAAGTATATACCACCATTTTTAAAACCGTTGGCATTGGAAAAATAACCCACCAAACACTTGCTTCGGGCGGCAGTTTTTCAAAATATTCCGATGAATTCCAAGCAGTCACCGACGCCGGTGAAGACATTATTTTTATTTGCAAAAAATGCGGCCGGGCAATCAACAAAGAAGTAAAACCGGAAAATCCAACTTGTCCGGATTGCAAAGCCAGCGAATTTGAAGAAAAAAAATCCATTGAAGTGGGCAATATTTTCAAGCTGGGCACCAAATACTCAGAGCCATTTAATTTAAAGTTTACCGACAAAGATGCCCACGACAAGCCGGTGCTGATGGGTTGCTATGGAATTGGTCTTGGCCGATTGATGGGTGCGATTGTGGAGGCAAGCCATGACGACAAGGGAATCATTTGGCCAAAGTCTGTAGCGCCATTTTTGGTCCACCTAATACCAATTGAGAATAATGCTAAGGTTGCTAAGGCGGCACAAAAATTGTATCAAGACTTGAAAAAAGAAAACATTACCGTATTATATGATGATAGACAGCAAAAAAACGCGGGAGAAAAATTTGCTGAATCTGATTTGCTGGGTATTCCGTATAGGATTGTGGTTTCAGAAAAAACGCTAGCCAAAAATTCCGTGGAAATAAAAGAACGAAGCAAAGCTGCGGTGAAATTGGTGAAGATAAGCCAGGTAACGAAATTATTCTAATTATTCTAATTGCTCTAATAATGCTAGTGAAGGGAGGTGTAGGAATGCGCATATTCCTGCACCGACCGA
>CAZREI010000017.1:0-15084 GCA_964599285.1 uncultured Candidatus Saccharibacteria bacterium
TTATATAAATCCTATTTCTATTATTCTAAGGAATGTCTAAAAACGTGAATGACCAAGTTTCGCAACGGTTTGGGCATTCGGACACTTTGGCATTGAGATTTATTTAGGTTAATTAGGTTAATTAGAATAATTAGGTTAATTCATGACCAATCCTCTCAAAAAATTATTTTCTTTTCTGACGCTGGACATGGCCATTGATTTGGGCACGGCCAATTCTTTGGTATACGTCAAAGATCGGGGCATCATCATCAACGAGCCGTCGGTGGTGGCCGTCAACAACAAATCCGGCCAGATTTTGGCCATTGGCGAAGAGGCAAAAAAAATGGTGGGGCGCACGCCTTCGTATATTACCGCCACGCGGCCTTTGGTCAACGGTGTTATTTCTGACTTCGAAGTCACCGAACAGATGCTCAAATACTTTATTGAAAAGGCGGTGTCGGGTAGCAAGAAAATGTTTGGCCTGGGCTATTCGCCGCGCGTGATCATCGGCATTCCCTGCGGTGTTACAGAAGTGGAACGCAAAGCAGTCAGAGATGCCGCCAAAAACGCCGGAGCGCGCACCGTATTTTTAATTGAAGAACCGCTGGCCAGCGCCATCGGAGCCAAGTTGCCCATCCAAGAAGCCGGGGGAAATTTTATTGTGGACATTGGTGGAGGCACCACGGAAGTGGCGGTTATTTCGCTGGGAGGCATTGTGGCTTATCGCAGTTTGAGAGTTGCCGGCGACAAATTAAACGATGATATTGTGCAGTTTGCCCAAAAAGAATACAAGCTTTTAATTGGCGAGCGCACGGCCGAATACATTAAAATAAATATTGGCAGCGCCATGCCTTTGAAAGAAAAAAAGGAAGTGCCCATGCGCGGGCGCAATTTGGTGACGGGTTTGCCCGAAGAAGTGGTGGTGTTTAACGATGATATTCAGCGAGCGTTGGAGCGGTCGGTAAAAAATATTGTGGCCGCCATCAAAACTACCATTGAAGAAACTCCGCCCGAGCTTTTGTCAGACGTGATGACCAATGGTATTTACCTTGCTGGCGGCGGCAGTTTGCTCAAAGGCCTGGACGTATTAATTTCGCGCGAAACTAAAATGCCCTGCCGGATTATTGATGATCCACTAACATCGGTGGTCAGAGGCTGCGGCGTGGCGCTGGAAAATATTGAGACCGTCGCTAACTTAATGGAGCGCGATGAAGATTGAGGCCCGCTAGGCAACTTCCGTTAAAAGACATCGGGGTTTGCCAGGCGAATGTCTTTTAACGGAAGTTGCCGTCGCTTTGGCGAGAGCACAAGCCAGCCACGCATTAATTTTATCTCCGGATAAAATTAGCCTGCGGGCTATGTGGCTGGAGCAGATTGCGGATTGATAAGCTTCGGACGTATTCGCATGGGCATATTCGCATACCCAAAAATTTCTCGCACAGGCGGAAATTTTTGGCTATGCTATTAGTATGCCAAAAAAAGAAGCCCGGACGCGCAGTGCGTCGGGGCTTTTGGTTACCACCAACCGATAGTGGCTGAGTTTCTTATTTCCTCCACTTCTTTTTTTATTTCCTCTAAAACTGATACAATCTCGGGTTTATCCTTGTTATCTTCGATTTTTTTTACGATGATAGCCAGGATTTCGCCAGCTGTGTCGGCGGCTCCGATATTGCCTTGCATGCTCATCGTAACCTCCTGTCTAGGTTAGGAAATTAACTTTTTCTTATTGGTAGCCCTGCAATCAGGGCAGATGGGAGTTGTTGACTTACGATCCTCGTTGTTCCATGCAACCGAATAGGTTACATCTTGACCGCACATGGGACAAGAGACGCCTTGGTTGCAACACCAAACCACGAATACCACAAAAGTTACCGTACCCACAAAACCAATTACAATAGCGATTACTGCGAATACACCCATTACGGTATCCATGATTTACCTCTATGTGAATTTCCGGGTTGTCAAAGAGCGATGTGCTCTTCATACTTACATAATGGCATATAAAAACGTCAACGTCAAGGCTTTCGCTGACTCATCAATTTTGTTACTATGGTGTAATGATTAGCAAAGAGGAAGTATTAAAAATTGCAAAGCTGGCACGATTAGAATTAACTGACGAGGAAATTGTGAAGATGCAAAAAGATTTGTCAGCGGTTTTAGATTACTTTGATGTGCTTAAGAAAGCACCGCGGAACCACGCGGAAATTTACGCGGAAAAACGCGGAAAGAAAAACGAATTGCGCAAAGACCAGGTGATGGAGCGCCCTGCCAGCTTAGCAAATAATTTGATTGCGCAAGCCCCAGGTAAAAAAGACAATTATATTAAGGTAAAGGCTATACTCTAATTTTAACGGTCGTTAAAATCGGAGTAATTTATTGTGCGACTCAGCTAAGCTGGGTCAAGGCCAGCTTAGCTGGCCGACAATTTTATGGATTTTTTACATTTGACCATTACCCAATTACACGAAGGATTTAAGTCTAAAAAATTTACTTCTGTTCAAGTTACTAAAGCTTATCTTGATCAGATTAAGAAAACCGATGAAAAAATCGGCGCTTATTTAACCGTGACAGAAAATCTGGCTTTAGAACAGGCTGAAGCGGCTGACAAAAAAATTGCACTTGCCCTGAGCGGAGTCGAAGGGACTGGCAAAGATTTCCCCATGCTCTGCGGCGTGCCTTGCGCCATTAAAGATAATATTTTGGTGGAAGGTCAAAAGGCTACGGCTGCCTCAAAAATTCTGGAAAACTACGTGGCTCCCTATGACGCGACGGTCATTACAAAACTAAAAGCACAAGGCGCGGTCATTTTGGGAAAAGCCAATTTGGACGAGTTTGCCATGGGGGTTTCCACGGAAAATTCGGCTTACAAAGTTACTAAAAATCCACATGATCTTTCGCGCGTTGCCGGCGGAAGTTCGGGCGGATCAGCCGCGGCCGTGGCAGCAAACCAAGCTGCCTTTGCGCTGGGGTCCGATACTGGCGGATCCATCAGACTGCCCGCTTCTTTTTGTGGTGTCGTTGGATTGAATCCAACATACGGATCGGTGTCTCGATACGGCGCTATTGCTCTGGCTTCTTCATTGGATCAGATTGGCCCGATTGCCAAAAATATTGAAGACACCAAAATTGTGTTTGATGCAATTTCAGGAAAAGACCCACTAGATTCTACTTCGGTAGAATCTCAAATTCCCAATTCCCAATTACCAATTTCCAAATTGCGAATCGGCGTACCAAAAGAATATTTTGCCGAGGGTATTGACCCGGAAGTTGAAACAATTATTCAAAGCGCCATCCAAAAAGCCAAAGACGCCGGAGCAAAAATTATTCCCATCAGTTTGCCTGCCACCAAGTACGCCATCGCCTGTTACTATATTATTGTGCCTTCGGAGGCTTCGGCAAATTTGGCTAGGTACGATGGAATCAAATATGGTTTAAGCGATCAGTCGCCAGAAAATTTATTGGGAGTGTACGTAAAAAGCAGGGGAGCCGGTTTTGGCGCCGAACCCAAACGCCGCATTTTGCTAGGAACTTATGCCTTGTCCAGCGGCTACTACGACGCTTACTATAAAAAAGCCCAGGAGGTTCGCGAGCTTATCCGTCAAGATTTTGCCAATGCTTTTGAAAAGGTGGATGTTATTTTCAGTCCGGTTTCTCCCATTCCGGCGTTTAAAATCGGAGAGAAAGCCAGCGATCCGCTTTCCATGTATTTGATGGACATTTATACCTGTCCGCTCAAATTAGCAGGCATCCCCGCGCTTTCAATGCCAGCAGGAAAAATTGGCAAACTGCCGGTGGGGTTACAAATCATTGGAAACTATTTTGAAGAACACAAGATTCTGGCTGTTGGCCATCAGATGGAAAAAATGTTACAATAGGGCAATGCAAATCTACAAATCTCATGCTAATCTACAAAATTGCTAATACGACGTACGTCATTGCGAGGCCGCGCGCTTCGGCGCGTGGCTGTGGCAATCTTCACATTCACGGTTTCGTAGATTAGCATGAGATTTGTAGATTTGCATTATATTTATGCTAATCACTGCCTTCAACCAAACCTATAACGTTAATTGGAGTTCCTTTACCTGGGACAATGTCTATAACTTTTTTGGCATCAAGGATTTTATTTATTTTATTTCCTCGCCGTCAATTCAAGATACGCTCTGGCCCGTCAAAATTGTTTTCATTTTTTTTACCTTGTTTTTTTTGTGCGCGGTGATTTGGTTTTACGCCAACAGCAGCTATATCCAAACGCATTTTCTGCAGGATTTTACGGAAATGTTTTCCAAGGAAACCGCCGAATCAAAAAAGTTCATCAAAAGTTGGAAAAACATCAAGGCGCGCATGGATTCTGGGTCCGACCCGCAGTTGCGCTTGGCTATTATAGAAGCTGATGATCTGTTAAATCAAACGTTGCAAGACGCGGATTACCAAGGCGATACGTTTGAAGCAATGGTGCAAAGCGCTGCCAAGAAAATTCCCGACGATGTGCAGCTGGTGTTGCAGGCTCATCAGGTAAGAAACGCTATCGTTTACGAACCAGATTTTGTCTTGACCAAAGAAGCGGCCGCAACTGCCTTGGATGCCTATGAAAGTGCCATCAAAAAACTTTCGGAAGTTTAAAATATAACAATTATAAAAGTTATAAAGATTATAAAAATTATATTCACGCAAAAAACCAGCTCTCAAAAGAGCTGGTTTTTTGCTTACCAATTTGCTAAGATTACTTTGAATTACGAAATGGACAGTAAAGAAGAATTTTCTTGTCTTTTCCCCAATTTTTGGCTATAAATTCGCAATAAATATTTTACGTAGCTTGCTACGTAAAATATTTCTATCGAATTTCTATCTCAAAAATTGGGAAAAATCCAAAGAAACCATTTCGTGATTCAAAGTAAGATAAAGTCGCAGGTTATCTGGTAAAATTCAATCCGACTGACCACAAAATGGTACTCAAACCCACCAGAATAATTACCACGGTCCAGATTATTTGAAATAACTTTTTCCTCATACTAATGAAATGCGATGCCAATATACTAATTCATACTAATAATACTAATAACGAACGACGTTGAGCATTGGTATCATTAGTATGCATTCGTATATTAGCATCGCATTGTTTTAATGGTAACAGATTTTAAAAAAAAGAAAAAGGGGAGTATTGGTCGGCGTTTGACATGGCATGTCGGCGGAGTGTTAGTATTGGGAATGCTGGCGGTGCTGGTGGTTGCCAACCTAAAAATTTACCACAAAAAACAGGAACTTGCGGCCCAACTTGCCAACTTACATCGCCAGGTAAAAGACTTGCAAGCAAGCAATGGCGACTTGCGCCAGAAAATTGAAAAGTCGGACGATCCCCAATACGTAGAAAAAATCGCGCGCGAAGAATTGGATTTGCAAAAGCAAGGCGAGACGGCAGTTTCGTTTATCATGCCGCAAGCGCAGGATAAAAATATCGAAGCCAGCCAAAAAAATACCTGGCAAGCCTGGCTTGGTGGCGCGTGGAATTGGATAAAAAACATATTCTAAATGGTAGATTGTAAATGGTAAATTTGTAAATTGAAACAAGCGGGTATGGTTCAATGGCAGAATGCGACCTTCCCAAGGTCGAGACACGGGTCCGATTCCCGTTATCCGCTCAAGGCATTGCTTTTATTATATAAATATGGTACTCTGTTTTTAGCACCTTACGTTTTTGGCTGACGTTTTTTCTCTTTTTGCGAAAGGGTATTGCGATGAACAAGGTCAAAGTTGCGATCAAGTACGTTGGATTTCTGGCGATTATCTTTATTGGACTTGCGTGGTGGCTGGCAGATCGGCCAAGCGACATCGCTACTCCGCCAGCAGTTTCCGGATTTGTTTTTGATCCGCAGTTTGGACCAAAAACCTCCGAAGCGGCCCAAAAATATGTGGCAAGGCGCATCCAAGAAAGTTGGCGCGGCCATTTTAACCGGGACATGAAACCAAACGATGCGGATTCCGATGCCGCCAAGCAAATCCAGATGGAAGCAATTAATACACTCAAAGATCGCTGGGGGATTACCCTTGATATGACCCAGGAACAGATTGACGCTGCCTATGAGGAGCGGCGTCTGGTTTGGGAGTACATCCAGCAAAGCAAAACCTTGCGCCATCAGATCAGAGATTTGTTAGGTTTAGCTAAGTAGCTGTTAAGTCCCGCGAAGTTCGCTTTGCGGGATTTTTTATTTTACTGTTGATTTTCAATTTCTCTGATGTTAGACTTGGAACAAGCGTTGCTATGCGTTTCGCCCGCACCTTAACATTTTGGAAGGGATATAAATGGTTACCAACCAATCTTCTTTGCGCCAATTTCAGGAACTAAACCGCAACATTTACGGAATTGTTAACGATCAAAGTTATGGCACCTCGGAACTGCTTTTCTGCTTGCAACGGCACATCACTCAAGTGCTCAAGGCCGTCAGAAAAGGAAAGCCTGCGGATATTCCATACCGGCTTTGCATGGCATTAAGCTATTCGCTGGCCCTTTGCAATCGCTTTCACATTGATTTGGCCGAAAATATGTGGGAATGTTTCCCTGGGTATTGCCCCTACTGTGGCGGCACCCCTTGCAATTGCAAAGAGCGGGCCGAGGCACGGTTGCCAATGACGATCCTAAGTCACCCCAGCAGTAAACCTCTTGCGTTGTATGAATGGCAGGCGATGTTCGGGCGCATCTATCAAAACCCGGTTCAGGATTCGGCTATGCACTTGGCGGAAGAAGCCGGTGAAGTTGCTGAAGCGATGCGAAGCTACGCCGCCACTCATAGCGCGCCATGGTTTCAAAAGATTGTTGAAGAGTTGGTTGATCTGGTCACCAATCTGTTCGGAGTGGCTAACGGGTTGAAGCTTGACCTTGCCTCCCTCATGGTCTGTTACTTTGCAAACGGTTGTCCCAAGTGCTGCCGGATGCTCTGCGGTTGTGATTACATCACCGTGGACAAACCGGTCCTGCGCTAAAAATTGATACCGCGAACATCAGTCCGCGGTTTTTTTATGCATTGATTTTCAGGTTTTTCCGTGATAGTCTTGAAATAGTATTGCCACCTTAGCTCAGCGGCAGAGCACAGCTTTCGTAAAGCTGGGGTCCTGGGTTCAAATCCCAGAGGTGGCTCAAGTTGCCCTTTCTATTTTTTCACAGGAGTGCAAGTCATGCCGGATTTTCCCAAACCACGCACGATTGGGGACAATCACAATCTTGTTTGCCCGCATTGTGGAGCAAACAACAGCTATGTGTGTCAGGGAATCAAAGTAACGTTCAGAAAGGTTGCCTTGTTTCGCGTACCGTGTAGACAGTGCGCCAAGATAATGCACTGCCAGGCATCTTACCGAATCCAGGTAATTGCCGACGCAAATCCTTAGTTCGATTCTTGTAAGCGGCTCCGTGATTAGTTCTTTTGTATTTTATAAAAGGAGAAAATCGTGCGCGAGGGTTTTGATATCCATAGGCAGATAAAAAAAGTTAGAGAAAAGAAACCTGACATGGATGCACTGGTTAAATCCTTAGAAAAATATGGCGCAGCAGTTGAGTTTGATGAAGATTCACGCGATGCAGCAGCTCTGCATTACAGGGCTATATTTTTATTTCCAGAAGATGTGATAGTTACTGTGGGAATAATTCTCATGGATTACCAAACCGACTCAGACGTAGTCATAGAAACTATGACCACGCTCCCTGGCCGTAAAACACGTAAGGGGTTTGGTAGTAGAGCTATTTCCAGCATTTTGCAATGGGCTGCCGGCGTTAGCATCAAAGATGTTCGCGCGACGCAAGTAATGGGGGAAGCTAACGAAAATTTCTGGAGGAAAAACGGATTTATCCAACAGGACATTCCTAATCCCTGTAACGATTTTATCTATTCTTTTCCTAAAAGAATACCATAACTTCTCTTTTAGTTCTGCCGCATGGTTTACCCAGCGGCTTTTTTATTTCTTTAGTTATTTTTCAGCCACCGTACTACAAATTCTCAAGCTTGAGAATTTGTAGTACGGTGGCAATTACCCAATTATTTTCGGCGGGTTGACGTAATCTTTTATTTTGTTAGTATAAAAGCACAGAAACACAAGATTGTTTGCCATCGTGGCAGATTTGCGTTTCTTTTGCTCTTTCAGGGAGTTCTTTGATGCGGTCTAGTACAGTTTGCGACGACGTTGTTTCGGGGCGTCCGTTTCCATTAAAGGAGAGTGACTTCATCCCTCTTCAGCGTTTCATCAAGAAATTCGCGGCAGGCGACCTTCATGGGGCACTGGATTACCTTGCTCGTAACAAGAATTGTCAAAAGGTCGCCTATGCCTTGGGTTCAATGTTCCTGCGCTGGTACACTGGTTGGTATATCAGCAATGAGCTTAAAGAAGAAGGCTCCCAACGGCTTCGCGAAATTGTCACCAATATCATCGATGGGCTTCACGACATTGATGCAAATTTGGATCAGCGCAAAAGCTACAAACGAGTGACACAACTTTTGTTCAAAAGACAAGGGTTTCTGGCGCCATAACGATGTTCAACTTTATCAGGCCGTGCGAATCGCAATTCGCACGGCTTTTTTCTTTCTTTAGTTATTTTTCAGCCACCGTACTGCAAAATTAGAAGCTTCTAAATTTGGAGTACGGTTTTTTATTGAACCGGAAATGCATGGACTGTGTGGAGTTTTGATTTTTTGGAAAATTGTGGTACATTAGACTTGTTGCGTAATAAGGTTTTGCTGTAAATTCCACATGTTGGCCAGAAATTTGCTATAATTTTTCGGCGGAGCCGTTGGCTAAGCCGAAAAATTCTATCAAATTTCTGTCACAACATCTGAAATTTTCGCACGAAACCTTATTATGCAACAAGTCTATTTGCTTTATGAACGATCGCAGTACTGACACTAATGAACTGGAACAACGGGTCCGCTTTTTAGCGGATCGGCTTTGATGTAAATGGCAAAGAGCAGGAAATAAAAAAGCTGGAATTAGACATGCAGCGCCCCGATTTTTGGCAAGACCAGCAAAATGCCAAAGACACGAGCCAGAAAGTTTCTGAATTAAAAGAGGAAGTTGCAACCATGGAAGCGCTGGCAAAAGAGCTGGCCGATTTGAAAGAATTAAGTAATTTAGGAGCGGCGGATCAGGCTGCCTTTTCAGCTCTGCAAACAAAAATCGCCAAGGAAGAACTGAAAACATTTTTGTCGGGCAAGTACGACAAAAACAATGCCATTGTGGAAATATTTTCCGGAGCGGGCGGGCAGGACGCGCAAGATTGGGCTACCATGCTTTTGCGGATGTACCAACGCTACTTTGACAAAAAAGGATTTTCATATGCCATTTTGCACCAGGCATTTGGCGAAGGTGGCGGGCCCGATGGCAGGATTGGCACCAAATCGGTGACGCTGGAAGTAAAGGGAAAATACGCCTACGGGTTGCTGAAAAAAGAATCGGGAGTGCATCGCTTGGTAAGAATTTCGCCCTTTAATGCCCAAAAACTGCGCCAAACTTCTTTTGCCTTGGTGGACGTGTTGCCGGAAATTTCGGAAGGTCCGACTGATTTGGATATCAGGCCCGAAGATATAAAAGTTGACACCTTTAGGGCATCGGGACCGGGCGGGCAGTATGTCAACAAAACCGAATCGGCGGTGCGCATCACCCATATTCCAACCGGCATTGTCGTGGCTTGCCAAACTGAACGACTGCAGGGTAAAAATAAAGACCGAGCCATGAAAATTTTGTACGCAAAACTGTATGCGCTCAAAGCAGAGGATCATAAAAAAGAATTGAAAGAAATAAAAGGAGAGGCAATTTCCGCTTCATGGGGGAACCAGATACGAAGCTACGTATTGCATCCGTACAAAATGGTAAAAGATTTGCGAACGCAGTATGAGACGTCGCAAGCGGAAGCGGTGCTAGATGGCGATTTAGAGGAATTTGTGGAAGCAGAGCTGAAACTGGAGTAATCACGAATATACAAATCTAAAACAATATACAAATTTTACGAATATACAAATCACTGCGCGGCCGTATTCGTATATTTGTATATTTGATCGTATTCGTATATTCGTGATTACTCCAAAATTATGATTAAGTTCGACCACGTTACCAAAACTTACGACCCTAACGTCACCGTCCTCCAGGATGTTTCTTTTGAAATAAAAGAAGGCGAGTTTGTTTCTTTTGTGGGAAAATCCGGCGCAGGTAAAACCACGCTCATTCGGTTGATTTTGGGGTTGGAAAAGCCGACGTCCGGCACCGTCTGGTTTGGGGGAGTGGACGTCAGCCAGATGAACAGTCAGAGCCTGCAACAGATGCGCCGGAGGATCGGCTGCATTTACCAGGATTATAAATTGCTGCCCACCAAAACGGTGCATGAAAATGTGGCCTACGTCATGGAGGTTGAGGGAAAAAGCCAAGAGGAAATTGTGCGCGACGTGCCAAAAGTTCTGGAAGTCATCGGGCTGAAAGAAAAAATAAATAATTTCCCAGCCGAGCTTTCAGGCGGCGAACAGCAGCGGTTGGTCATTGCTCGGGCATTGGTCAATTATCCGGATGTCATTATTGCCGACGAACCAACCGGAAACCTGGATCCGTACAATACCTATGAAGTCATCTCGCTATTGGAAAAAATTCACAAGTCCGGCAAAACCGTTATTTTGGCAACGCATGACAGGGAAATTATCAACAAGCTTGGCAAAAGAGTGCTGACCATAGAAAACGGCGCCATCATTCGGGACGAAGAAAAAGGAAGATTCATCATATAACATCAACGAATAGCGAATTACGTGCGAATTTTCGAATAACGACGACGTCGCGTATTCGTAAATTCGTACGTAATTCGTTATTCGTTGATAAGCTATGCTTACTGGTTTCAATAGAGTATTCAAATTAGGGTTCAATGATTTTTATCGCAACAAGGGACGGTCGGTCGCCGCGATTTTTATTTTGATTGTTACCTTGTTTTTGGTGACCGGCTTGTTTTTTTTGCAAGGCATTAGCCACGATATCATCGCCCAGGTGCAAAATAAAATTGACATCACGGCTTATTTTAAATCAGACACATCCGAGCAAGACATTCTAAACGCCAAAGATCAAATTGTCAAACAGGCGCCGGGCATCAAGAGCATCCAGTACGTTTCCAAAGATCAAGCGCTGGCCGATTTTATCCAAAAACACAAAGACAACGATGTATTCGCCAGCGCCCTAACCCAGGTGGGAGAAAATCCGTTTTTGCCGTCGCTTAACATCACCACCACTGGCAGCGCTTTGCAGTATCAGCAGGTGGCCAACATTTTGCAGTCCGATCAATTTGCCAATTTGCTGGACAAGGTTGATTATTCTGAAAAAAAGGCTACCATTGATAAGGTGTTTTCCATTACCTCCAGCGTCACCACGTTTGGGATTGTGCTGGCGGTTATCTTGATGCTGGTTGCCGTTTTGATTGTTTTAAATACCATCAAGCTTGCCATCGACAGCGCCAAGGAAGAAATCACCACCCAGCGAATTGTCGGCGCTTCCAGCTGGTTTGTGCGAATGCCCTTTATCATCCAGGGAATTATTTTTGGATGCGTGGCGTTTATTAACTGTTTTGTCATTACGTTTTTGCTGGCGTACTTTTTCGCGCCAAACTTGCTAACACTTTTGTCGGGCTTTAATATCTTTCATTATTTCTTGTCCAACGTCTGGCTGATTATGGCCATTCAGCTTGGTGTCGGCGTGGGGCTGGGAGTTATTTCCAGTTTCATCGTGGTACAAAAATATCTGAAGATATAGTATATTCCGGGGTCGTCTAGCGGTAGGACCTTAGATTCTGGATCTAAGTACCTTGGTTCGAATCCAAGCCCCGGAACATTTTTAAAAACAATTAAGCGAGATCATGATTCTGTAAATATTGAATATAGCCAAGTTTAGAAATATGAAAAATAAAAAAAGATTCTTAATTTTATTAATAGGGCTTACCGCAATCTTTTTAGTCTTAGTTTTTGTAGATTTTATAATTTATAGGAGTTTTTCTTCTAACAAAAATACTCAAGTTCAAACAGAAGTAAATAAAATTGGAACAATCGAAAACCAAAGTGACTTAGAGAAGAACTTTATGAAAGGGTTGTTTGATAGTTCTCAGTTTGTTGATTATGCAAGCATTGCTGGTAAGTATAATAACCCACAAAATAAAAGTGATCTGCATTTGCTATGGAAGCCTACTGATGCCGATTTAAATTCTCATCAGGATTTAAGGAACTTTCTTCAAGGTGGGGGATATGGAAGTTTGTCGGATTGGGTGAACATACCACCAGGTTATCTTGTTTCTGTTCCGCTGGGATATTATGAAACTAAGAATGAAGCTGGAAAAACACAAGCATATTTTTTAGCAGCGACTATCACAGATGCTTGTCATGCGTGTGGCCCGTATATAGGTGGAGCTATATTTGAAAAAGATAACAATGAATGGAAAATGACTTACACTGACAAATACGTTGGAGTATTGGGTAGTTATGGTCAAGCGCCCAAGCCGAGCATTCTTGAAGTAGGGAATAATAAAAAAGCATTTGAATTTATAATATCCGATGGAGGACAAGGTTATTTTGGAGATTATCTGACAATGTACTATTTTATTAACGATAAATATAAACAGGTGCTTCAGGTCCAAGTAAGTGATGATGATCAAGGAGCGGATTTGCCCCAAAATAAAACATATAAATGGTCTTCAACTATTACCACAAAACCTGTGCCAAATTCAGATTTTTATAATATTGTCATAGAGAAAACTGGCACAGAGTTAAATCAAGGTGGCAAATTGGTACCAGTTAACGAAACTGAAACGTATTATTGGAATGATAGCAAAGAGGAATTTGAAGCAATAAAATAGCCCCGACCGAGGCACATTTTTTGAAACACAAAAACCGTCGATTTTGTTTCTGGGATCCTGGTTCTAGACAAGGGACACAACTATGATAATTTCAATTAGTGGCATTGATGGATCGGGCAAAACTTCTCTTGTTCAACTGCTTGCTCAAAAGCTTAACTTTTTTCTGCCAGAACATGTTTCTTGTTACGAAGAATTTCCCGAGGATTTAGTGAAATGGTATACCGAAGGAGACATTGATGATGTAATAACACTAGATTTGAAGGCTTTTGCCAAAAGAAATCAAGTTGCTCAATTAAAAGGAAACACAATTCTTGATAGGGGACACCAAAATGTTATTGATTCGGCATGTGCACGCTATCAACAGCGACTGAAAATTTCATATTCAGAAGCCTTAGGTCGGGTTGAAAAAATAAGCAAGAGTACAGGATTTTTCAAATTAGAGCAGAGGGCAATACTTTTGGATTTTCCTTCTAATGATTGGCAAGAGATTCATGATATTCTTGTCAAAAGAGAAGGAAATTTTTCTGAAGAATATAACGAATACTTGCAAATACTAAACCAAAATATAAAAAACAATCATAATGCCTATGATGTTGTTATTGATGCTACTGCAAGCTTAGAAGAAAATCTTAAAAAGATTACCGAACTAAATCTGTAAAAGTATGAAAACGAGGAATAAATCAACACCGGCTGTTTATCTGCTTCTTAAAAAAGGCGGAAAAGTTTTATTGGGTCGTAGACAAAACACCGGATACTATGATGGCTGGTATGGAATGCCAGCTGGCCATATTGATGCAGGGGAACTTCCTGTAGAGACTGTCATAAGAGAAGCAAGGGAAGAGGTCGGCATTAATATTGATCCTAAGGATATCCGATTTGTCCATGCTCTATATCGCACAGCCCATGATGAAACTGGTGATAGATCGGATTACTTTTTTATTGCTAAAACATGGCGTGGCGAACCAAAAATAATGGAATCAGAAAAATGCGATGATTTGCAATGGTTTCCTGCAAACCAGTTGCCAGAAAATATGATACACCATGAAAAAGCCGCGCTAGAAGCCATAGAACATGGTAAGAAGTATTTGGAAATTGACAAAGAACATACTCATCACAATCCTTCAAAGTAACTTCCGTGAACGAGCAAAGTATTTTATTGTGCGACACAATGCGTGCAAAAAGTTAACGTAAAAGATCGTAAAAAGTCCGTCATGTTACATGACGGACTTTTTTAAAATTAATCAAAAATTTATTCTGGATGTGACAGATTGATGTTGATAGCCTTCTCGGCATTGCGAGCCGCAACGAAGCAATCTTATTTTGTGAAATGGATTGCCGCGTGTCCGGCTTGCGAGCTGGCACTCGCAATGACGATTCTCATAAAAAAAGTTACACAGAAAACATCGCCATGAAAGCCGTTATTTTGCTTGCCACGTTAAAAAAAGAAGGATTGTCCAACACTCGGACGTTGTCCGAATTTTTGGCGGAAATTTTGGAAAAAGAAAAGGTCACCTGCGAAATTATTCAACTGGTCAACTACCATATTTTGCCGGGCACCTACCTTGACATGGGCGAGGGCGACCAATGGCCAGAGATTTTTGAAAAAATCGTGGCGGCCGACATCATCATTTTTGCCACGCCCATTTGGTGGGGCGGACACTGTTCGCAACTGCAGCAGGTCATTGAGCGGTTGGACCAGGTGCACGACCACATTTTAGAAGGCAAGAAATCTGAACTTGAGGGCAAGGTTGGCGGTATTGTCATCACGGGTGACTCGGACGGCGCCCAGCATATCATCGGCAACGTTGCCAATTTTTTTAACGCCATCGGCATCGTGCTGCCTCCCTTTGCCACGCTGTCGGTGCTCTGGGATGGCCAGCGCAAAGAGGCGCCGACAAAGCGAGACCAGCTTTGGGAAAAATACCAAAAAGAATATTTGGAATCCGCCCAAACAATGGCAAAACAATTGATAGCCTTCGCCAAACCCCACTGACATCAACAAAATAGGGCAAGGTTATTTTGGAAGTTGTACCCTGTTTTTAAAACGTTTTAAAAACAGGGGCTATACTCTAATTTTAACGATCGTTAAAATTAGAGTATACTTATTGTGCGACACTATGGGGAAATGTGGTTGGTTTTGGTACTTTTTGAGCGGCGTTTTTGGTATGGAATTGCTTGCGGCTGCCCGGGTCGGGGCAGGGCTTGTAACAAGGACATGATAATGTCATAGTACAGGGAAATAGAAGTGTCATAGTAAT
>CAZREI010000018.1:0-12784 GCA_964599285.1 uncultured Candidatus Saccharibacteria bacterium
GAGGCATGATTATGGTTACCAAAAAAGGCATTGAAAAAGATTCGGAGCTGCCTAAAAAAATTGATCGGGCGATATTTCCGGCATTGCAAGGCGGGCCGCATGAAAATGCCATCGCCGCCATTGCCGCTTGCTTGAAAGAGGCTTCAACCCCTGCTTTTAAGAAATATGCGGCGCAAGTGGTAAAAAATGCCAAGGCATTAGCACAAGAACTAAAACACCATGGGTTTGATATTATTTCGGGCGGTACGGATAATCATTTGATGGTAATTGATTTACGCAAGAAAAACATTACTGGGGCTGAAGCTCAAGATCGGCTAGAAGAAGCAGGCATCAGTACTAATAAAAGTACTATTCCGTTTGATCCGGCGCCGCCGTTTAAACCTTCGGGAATCAGACTTGGTACACCAGCCATTACCACGCGCGGCATGAAAGAACCACAAATGCGCCAAATTGCCGGCTGGATACATGAAGTGATTTCAAATCCAAAAGCAGCCAAAAAAATTCGCCAGGAAGTAGAAAAACTTTGCAAAAAATTCCCACTACCAAACTGAAATTCCAAACCACAAATTACAAATCACAAACAATATCTAAATCCTAATTTCTAAATCCCAAAACGTGTTTAGAATTTTCGTTATTAGAATTTGTTTGTAATTTGTATATTGTAATTTGGAATTTTAAAATGTGTATTTAGATTTAATTATCTTCAACTTTATCAATGGATTTGCTGGTCACTGGCATTGGCTGAATTTGGCTGGCATTTTTTTTGCAATCTATTTTGAATATTTTTTACTATTCGCTTTGCTGATATTTTTGCTGAAAGATTTTAAAAAGTACTGGAGAATGGTTACAGAAGCTCTGATTGCCGCGGTGTTTGTCAGGTTTGTTTTGGCGGAAATTATTCGCAGAATTTATTTTCGCCCAAGACCATTCATTCATAACCACGTCCATTTGCTTGTCCCTTATAGCCAAGGCGAAGCATCGTTTCCCTCGGGCCATGCCTCGTTTTACTTTGCCCTTTCCACCATTATTTACAGCTACAACAAAAGAGCCGGCATATTTTTTTACATTGCCAGCGCATTAATAGTTTTGGCCAGGGTGTTTGTCGGCATCCACTGGCCATCAGACATTTTGGCTGGGGCCATACTGGGAATCGCCATGGGCTGGGTGTTAAATTTTGTATTCAAGAAAGTAAACTTACCAAATAATGTTTGACCCAAAAGACAGCAAAACTATCGGCTACCACTTATTCTTCTTACCATCGGGAGAACTTTTTGATAGCCTACAAGCCACTATCAATCAGCTGGCCGAAAAATATGGTGGCGCGAAGTTTGAGCCACATCTGACTTTGTTGGCACGGATTCCCAAAGCAGACGAAGCTGAACTGGTTGCTAAGACTAAGCAGCTTGCCAGTATGATGCAATCGTTTGAAGTTGAACCAAAGAAAATCTTTGCCGAAGACGCTTACTTCCGAGCACTTTATTGCAAAGCAGAACCCAATCCCACAATGGAAGAGTATCACAAAAAGGCACTGGAAATGTTCGGTGTGCAAGACGTCAACGTTTATATGCCCCATTTGAGTTTGTACTATGGTAATGTTCCGCAATCTACCAAGGATGAAATGATTGCATCGTTGTCATTGCCAGCCAGCATGAAGTTCTTGGTGGACAGAGTTTACTTGTATCGCACTGAGGGCGAAGCTCAAGATTGGGTTCGGGTGGGAGAGTATCCGTTAGGAAAATAATTTCGTAAAACCAAAGGCTCCGACTATTTTGTCGAAGCCTTTTTTTCTTTACTCGCCCTGGAGGAATTGAAGGGTGCCGAGGGAGGGACTTGAACCCTCAAGAGCTTGCGCTCGCAGGTTTTTGAAACCTGTGCGGTTGCCAGTTTCGCCACCTCGGCAATTTATGGTAACTTTACCATACATTTTCAAAAATTCAAGCTCACCTCCACGATGCGTCAATGACTCTTTGTGGGAATTTTTGGGAAATTTCTTGCAGAAATTTGCAGGATGTTTTGTGCAGGACCGCCGCTCGGTACTTGCTCAAGTAGGCTCGGGATGGGTCTCCGGGTTTTGGGTCGCAACACTTGGCGATGGTTACCATCATGCCTTTTTGGCCGGCCAAGTAAACGCGTAAAACTCCGGGCTTTGCTATTGTAGCAGCTGGCGCCGGCGTCAGCACATCTCTTTTTTTTGAAAACTCAACAATTTTCTTTTTTACCAGCGATGGCACCGAAAACAAAGACACCGGCAGATCAATGAACAGTTTTTTAATGTGCGACTTGGCAAACCCTGTTTTTACAAAGCGCAGCCAATCCTGCGAGGGCTTTCTTTTTTTGTTGGTAATAATTTCCACAATGTCACCGTTTTTTAATGGCTGGGAAAGAGGAATAATTTTTCCGCTAATCTTGGCGCTCTCGCAATGGTTGCCAATGTCCGAATGCACCGCGTAAGCAAAATCCACAGGAGTGGAACCCTTGGGAAGTTCTATAATATCGCCTTTTGGGGTGAAGGTAAAAATGCGATCCTGGAAAAAATTAATGTTGAAGGTTTTTAAAAATTCCGGAATTTCTTTTGACCAGGCCAAGGTTTGGGCGCCAACCGGATTCAGCTTTTCTTTGTAAGCCCAATGCGCGCAGATGCCAAACTGGGCTTCCTGGTGCATGGCTTGGGTCCGGATTTGGATTTCGGAAAACTGATCTTCTTCCAAAAACACGGTGGTGTGAATAGACTGGTAGCCGTTTTCTTTGGGCTTGGCAATGTAGTCTTGGATTTGCCCGGAAAAAGGCTTGTAGTGTTTGTGGATAATGCCTAGCGTTTTGTAGCAATCGGCCACGGTGGGCACGATGATGCGCAGGGCGACCAGGTCGTAGACTTTTTCAATGTCCATGTCGCGGCGCTTGAGTTTTTGCCAGGTGCTCCAATACGATTTGGCGCGCGAGTCAATGTGGTGGACGGCGATTCGTTCATGGCGCAGGATTTTTTTAATTTTGGGAATAAAGCGGCGAAGATATTGCTGGCGATGCTGGTAGCGTTCTTGCAACTGCTCTTGCAGCCAGGCAAAATCTTTTGGATACAGGTGCTCAAAAGCCGTGTCTTCCAGGGTTCGCTTGATTTCTCCTAATCCCAGGCGATTGGCAATGGGCACAAAAATATGCAATGTTTCCAGAGCATATAATTTTCGCAGGGGTTCTGGCATTTCTGAAATTCTATTGAGTCCATCTATGCGCGCGGCCAATTCTATCAAAGCCACCCGAGCATCTTTGGCGATGGCAAAAAACATTTTGCGCAAGCTTTCAGCTTTTTTTTCATTCTGCAAAATTTCTTCGGTGCGAGAAGCGGAAAAGGCGTGGTAAATTCCGCCGATATTAGAACTATTTTCTATGAGGGTTGCAATGTCCTGGCCAAAGCTATTTTTTATTTCTATAAGAACGTCTTTTGGATTCCGGGCAACATGGGCGTTAGCAGTGTCATGTAAAACGCCAGCGGCGATGGTGGTTTGGTCGGTTCCCAAGTTTTGCAAAATGAGGGCGACGTCCAAGGCGTGGTCAATGTAAGTTTGGCCGGTGGTGCGCCTTTGATCCCGATAGTGCTGGCGGGCAAACTCAATAACCTGGCCCATCAAATCCGGGTCAGAGCTATGCTTGATCAGTTTTTGAATTTGGTTTGACATTCGGTAATAATTTTGTAGTATGTAGTTGAGTAGTGTGTTTTGGCTCTTTCCCAACCAGCGAGGTAACATTATGTTCACTGGCATCGAACTCGGGAAAATGATTTCTAGTATTTTTTATCACCACGAATGCCACTCGAGGAAACCAGAGAAAGCTTTCAGGAAATTTGACGGACGCACTCCTTATGGTGTTCATCCAACACTTGCTGCGATGCTGATTTTACATGAAGAGTATTTGCTAGAGGATGTGCGTGTTATTGGCGCAAAAGCGTTGTTGGCCCACGACTTGATTGAAGACACCAAAATAGCGAGGCTTCCCGATTGGTGCTATCAACCTCTTGCCATCGCAAGTCTAGTATACGAATTGACTTTTTACGAGGATCAGGATCCGTCAGTGGAAATCTGGAAGCGTAGCGACAAAGCAAAGCTTCTCAAATTCTATGACGTGACGGTTAATCTCATGTGTGTAAGCGCCATGAAGCCAGAGAGGGTTCAATATTGCCGTGAACAGGCTCAAAAGCATTTGGCGTGGGTGGAAGAGCGTTATCCGCACCTTGAAATTGTCAAAATTGCCAAAGGATTGTTGGCATAGAAAAGCCAAGGGCGAGTAATACACTGTTACTCGCTTTTTTTATAGTCGCATTCTTTGTTTGAGCACTTTATCTGCCCTTTTTTGGTTTCTACTAAAATGGATTTGCAGGTTGGGCAAAATTCATTGATTGGTTTGTCCCAGGTGGCAAAGTCGCAGGCGGGATACTGATCACAGCCGTAAAATATTTTTCCGCGCCGAGTTTTTTTGACGGCCATTTTTCCTTTGCCACACTTGGGGCAGGTGATATTTAGGGCTTGGGTTGGCTGGCTAGTGGAACCAACGGTTACCATAGATTCAGTGTATTTGCAATCGGGAAATCCGGTGCAGGCGTAAAACCGGCCAAACCGCCCCAGTTTTTCCACCATGGGTTTGCCGCACTTAGGGCATACTTTATCCGTTTTTATATCGGTATTTTCTTTGGGAACGTCCTCATATTTTTCTTGTAAATTTTTGGCAAAGGGAACGTAAAAATCTTTAATGGTTTTTTGCCAAGTGTCTTTTCCTTCGGCAATTTCGTCCAATTCTTTTTCCATGCCTGCCGTAAATTCAATATCTACGATTTGAGGAAAATTTGTCACCAAAATATCGTTGACTAAAAATCCCATTTCGGTGGGGAAGAAGCGCCGCTGATCGTTTTTTTCTATGTAGTGGCGGTCTTGAATAGTGGATAGGGTTGGAGCATAGGTGGAAGGCCGGCCGATGCCGTGCTTTTCCAGTGCCTTAATCAAACTGGCTTCGTTGTAGCGGGCGGGAGGTTCGGTAAAATGCTGGGTCGGATGTATGTTTACCAAATCCAACATTTCTTTTTGATGAAGTTCTGGCAGTTCGGTTTCTTCAAACTTCATAGGATAGACTTTCAAAAACCCGTCAAACTTTAGCATCTGGCCGTGCGCGCCGAAAGTGTATTGGTTGGCATTAATTTCTATGGCGGTGGCGTCAAAGACGGCTTGTGCCATTTGGCAGGCGATGAACCGCTGCCAAATTAAGGTATACAATTTTAGTTGTGGGCCTTCCAAGTCGCCCTTGAGCGATTCGGGGGCGTCGGAAGGATTGGTTGGCCGAATGGCTTCGTGGGCTTCCTGGGCGTTTTTGCCGGCTTTAAAAAATCGGCTGGCCCAATACTTATCGCCAAATTGTTTGGTGATAAATGTTTTGGCGGCGTCCAACGATTGCTGGGAAAGGTTGAGCGAGTCGGTTCTGTGATAGGTGATGTATCCTTGTTCGTACAGTTTTTGGGCTAGCGACATGGTGAATTTTGAAGCGTAGCCGAATTTATTGGCGCCGGCTTGCTGCAACGTGGAAGTGGTAAAGGGCGGCAGGGGATTGCGCTTGGTTTCTTTTTTTTCAATGGCTTCTATTTGGTAGTTGGCGTTTTTTAAATCGGCCAGGATTTTTTTGGCTTCGGTTTCGTTTTTAATTTCCAGTTTATCTATGGTTTTGCCGTCTTTTTTTATCAAGAACGCGGAAAATTCTTTTTGGTTTTTGGAAAATACCGCTTCAATGTCCCAGTATTCCACGGCGATAAATTTTTGGATTTCCCGTTCTTTTTCAACGACTAATCTTACAGCTACTGATTGCACGCGGCCTGCCGAAAGCCCTTTAGAAATTTTTTTCCACAAAAACGGCGACAGTTTGTATCCCACAATTCTATCTAAAACGCGGCGAGCCTGCTGGGCATTGACCAAGTTCATATCTATTTTTCCGGGGGCTTTGAGTGCGTGGTCAATGGCTGTTTTGGTAATTTCGTGGAAGACAATTCGCTTGGGATTTTCAAGATTCAAGGCTTGGGCCAGGTGCCAGGAAATGGACTCGCCTTCGCGGTCTTGGTCGGTAGCCAGAATAACTTCATCAGCGGCCTTGGCATCTTTTTTTAGCTGCGAAACCACTTTTTTGGCTTTGGTGGGAATAATATAGGTTGGTTCAAAATCCTTGTCCACGTCTACACCCAGCTTGCTTTTTGGCAAATCTCGCACATGCCCAAAAGAAGCCACTACTTTATAGTCTTTCCCTAAAAATTTAGAAATAGTCCGCGATTTCGTGGGACTCTCCACAATAATAAGTTGCATGGGTACTATTTTGACACTATACTCTAATTTTAACGATCGTTAAAATTAGAGTATGGTATTAAATTTCTTCTATTAAAAATATTTTAACATAACTTCCCAGAGAGTGTAATTGCAATAAATTTTCGGTCTTTTCCGCAACGTCATAGGGAGAAATCCAAACACTTTTTTGGAATAACTTGTATCCCAAATTATGTAGAATACTCCTTAATAGATTTCGTCTCCTTTTCTGTTTTTCTGGTACATCAAAAATTAACATTATCCACTTGCCGTCTTTTCGCTTTGGTTTTCCCTCGATTAAGAAACTAGCTTTAAGTGCTTTACTTAATCCCTTTTTTGTAAGTAAGAAACCCTGTTTACTCTTCAGGTTTTCCTCTTTGATATAGTTATTCCTCTTGGCGTAGTATACTAGTTTACTGAATTTTGCTCCATTTTTTTCATGTCGATATTTTTCGAAAATAGGATTTTGTAGTCCTAATAAGCGATCTAATTTCGTATGGCGAGGAGCTATCACAAAATCAATTACATCTCCTGTTTGCTCAAGCGCTTTGTAGACATCCCACAAAAATTTATCTGTTAGTGATAGTTTCATTCTTTCATTATACTCTAATTTTAACGATCGTTAAAATTAGAGTATAGCATTTGTGTTTAATTTAGGCTATATACATTGCCGCCCAGGTTTCGTATCTTACCGGAAATTTCCATAAGCGCAAGGGTGGTGGCTATTTGCGATGGGCTCAATTTTGTTTTTTCAATTATTTTATCAATGTATAATGATTCCTCTTTTAGGGTTTGCAAAATAAGGGTTTCTTGATTATTTTCGGCCGCAAAGGTTTGCTTGGCAAATGCTTTCGGCGCGATTTCCAATACGTCCAGAATATCCTTGGCGCTTTCTACTAACGTCGCTCCTTCTTTTATTAATTTATTTGGCCCGCTGGCGTTTAACATGTAAATTTGTCCGGGCAGGGCGAATAATTTTTTATGCTGGATTTTGGCAAAGCCGGCGGTAATGAGCGACCCCGATTTTTCTTTTGCCTCAACTACCAGCACGCCAAGGCTCAAGGCTGAAACGATCCGGTTTCGCTGGCGGAAATTATTGGGATAGCCGGGCGTACCGGGCTTAAATTCTGAAATTAAACAGCCGCCATGCGCGATAATCTCTCTTGATAATACGAGGTTGGTTTGCGGGTAGATGCTTTTTTCATCCAGTCCCGTGCCAAGCACCGCAATAGTTGGCCGCTTTTTTTCAACACAAATTTTATGGGCGAAGGTATCAATGCCTGGCGCCATGCCCGAAATAATAGTTATACCTGCGTCGGCCAATTCGCCGGCGATTTGCAGAGTTGCCTGCTGGCCATAGTCGCTTGGTCGGCGCGTGCCCACGATGGCGACTATCGGCGCGTTGTCAGCGGGCAACGCGCCGCGGTAATACAACACCTTTGGCGCTCCAGAAATTTGCTTGAGGGCCGCAGGATAATGTTCGTCGCTAATTTTTATTTCTTGTATGTCGTCCATGCACCAATGATAGCACGTATTTTCAAAATCCTTGAAATTTTTTAAATTTTTGATAGTATTACGCAAGTTGTTCTTTCTTTACACTAAGGAGCATTGCCATGAGTCCTATTGTTGTAAATGAATTTGGCGAAACGCTTGTTGATTACCCTCAAACGACTGTTAATGATAACGAAAGGCTTTCCACTTGCTTCGCCCTGCACGAAACTTGTAATGGTTTTGTTGATTTAAAAAGGATTTCGAAAACACATAATTGTATTTTGTGTAGAGCTTGTTCTTTGAGAATTGTTATTCCGCAAGAAATCGACACTTACGGAAAGTTGCGACAATGGTGTGCTCAATTCATTGAAAGAAGACGCAGACTCGCATCAAAAATAGAAAATGCAGGAGAGCCTCCTAGATGGGTTTCTCCAAGTGTTTTCAATGACTAATGTTGCGATAAGACCAGGAACGGTAATCCTGGTTTTTTATTCCCTCAGTTTTTCCACGGCGTCGGCCAGCATTTGGCAATACAGGTTTAGGCCTATTTTGTTGATGCTTCCGGATTGTTCGCGGCCCAACACGTTTCCGGCTCCGCGAAGTTCCAAATCTTTGATGGCAATGCGATAGCCGGCGCCCAATTCTTTGGCCTGGCCCAGTGCTTCAAGACGTTGGCGCGCCAGGGGAGTTAAGGTTTTAGGGAAAAATAAATAAGCAAAACTTTTTATGTGGCTTCTGCCAACGCGCCCCCGAATTTGGTAAGCCTGCGCCAATCCCAAACGCGAGGAGTCTTCTATAATAATGGTGTTCACGTTGGGCAAGTCGATGCCATTTTCAATGATGGTGGTGGCCACCAGCAGGTTGGTTTTGCCCGACGAAAAATCATCCATGGTTTTTAGAATATCTTTTTGGAGCATACGACCGTGGATGGTGGAAATTTTTGCTTGCGGTAAAAGTTTTTGCAATCGTTCGCTTGTTTTTTGTATCGTTTCCACGCGGTTGTGCAAAAAATATACCTGGCCGCCGCGTTCCAGTTCCAAGTCAATGGCTCGCCGGATTTCTTTTTTGTTGTAAGGCAAAATATTGGTATGGATGGCGGTTCTTCCCAACGGAGGCGTTTGCATTAGGCTGATGTTTTTAAAACTAGAAAGCGCCAGGTAAATGGTGCGGGGAATAGGCGTGGCCGACAAACTTAAAATGTCCAAAGCCGGCCACTGCTGGCGCAGACGCTCTTTCTGTTTGACGCCAAAGCGCTGCTCGTCGTCAATAATTAAAAGTTGCAAGTGTTTGAATGCGATATCTTTTGAAAGGAGCCGGTGGGTGCCGATGACAATATCAACGGTTCCTTCTTTTATTTGCTGCAAGATTTTTTTCTGTTCAGCTTTATTTTGCAGTCGGCTCAGCAACACAATTTTTATGGGTAACTTTTCAAAGCGTTGGGTAAAATTACTAAAGTGCTGGCTGACCAAAATGGTGGTAGGGCAGATGATGGCTGTCTGGTATCCGCTGGCCGCCGCCATCAAGCTGGCGCGCATGGCAATTTCCGTTTTTCCAAAGCCCACGTCGCCGCAGACGATCCGATCCATCGGTTTTGGCTGGGTCAAATCTTGCTTGATGTCGGCCATGGCTTGCAGTTGGTCTGGAGTTTCCTGGTGCAAAAAGCCGGCTTGCAATTGTTTTTCCCAGTCTGCGTCAGATGCGTAAGGCGGGCGCTGGGCGGTTTCTTTTTTGGCGTAGAGAGCCAGCAGTTCTTTTGCCAATTTCTCAACATCCTCTTTTATTTTTCGTTTGGTATGTTGCCATAGAGCAGAAGCTAACCGTGAAACCGCGGGGTCGGCAAATCCCACATAGCGCGACAGCTTTCTTTCCAGTCCTAACGGGACAAAGAGTTTGTCGCTTTGGGCGTATTCCAACACATAATATTCTTCTTCAGATTTCTCGTTTGTTTTTTCATTTTCTATGGTTATTTTTTCTATTCCTAAAAATTTTGCCACGCCGTGGTCTAAATGTACCAGGTAGTCCCCCGGCTTTATATTTTTTATATCAGAAAATAATTTTTGGCTTTTTAATTTTTTGGTTAAAATTCGTTTTGATTTTTCTTCATCTTCAACTTTTATATCCAGTAACTGGATGGTTTCCAGAGTGTTTCCCAAAAAATCTAAGCGCAGGGCTTGCAAAGTATTTATCGGAAAAATTTCTATAATACCTCCCTTTTGGGAAAACTCGCCAGGATCTTGAACCGAAAAAACCTTTTCATATCCCATTTCGTCTAATTTACGCAATAGCGGCAAAAGGTCATACGTTTTGTTTTTTTCCAAAAAAATAATGTTGTCCTGGAAAAACGGCTGGGTTTTAGCGCTTTGCAAAATTTGGGAAAGATTTTCCTGAAACCAAAAAATTTCCTTCTCAAGGAAATAGGGGGTGATTGAAACGATTAAAATGTTACTTGTATTTTCCACTCGTCATTGCGAACGAAGTGAAGCAATCTTCTGATTTTATAAACTGGATTGCCACGCTGCGGCTCGCAATGACGGGTAGAGAATCATCGATTGTATTCATTCATCGTCTTTTCTAACCCATGTTCGATGAAATATGCAAGTGCTTGTGAAGATTTTTCTATTACGCCATCTAGTATTTTTTGTTCTTCTTTGCTGAATTTTTTCAATACCACATCTTCAGCCCTTTTGTCATTAGTTGCAATTCCAATTTTCAATCTTATAAAATTATTATTTCCCAGCGCCTGAATAATGGAATCCACTCCCTTATGTCCGCCGGCTCCACTATCTTTTACAAATTTTATTTTTCCTAATTCCATATCAATATCGTCGTGAACGACTATTAACATTTGACCGTTAGCATTTGACAAAAGTTTTTTGACGGCTTTGCCCGATTCGTTCATAAACGTTTGTGGTTTTGCCAAAAGAACATCATCTTTTTTTGAAACCAACGCGTGATATTTTTTGGAAAGCGCAAATTCGGGAAATTCATTTTGGCGAGCAAAAAAATCAAGGACTTCAAAGCCCGCGTTGTGGCGCGTGTGGTTAAATGGTGTTCCGTGATTTCCCAAGCCAACAATAATAAACATAATGTTAGTGTAGCATTTTTTCGTAGAGGCGCAATGCCTATTGACACGGTTTTTCAAAGGAATATACTTACCATAATATGATTACAGTCCACCTTTGGAATAATTTATTTTAATTATTGTAAAGGTGGATTGTAATTTCGCTCTTTCAAAAAGGAGGTGTATACAGCAGAAGAACGATCCGGTTTAAGCTGTGCGAGCCACAGCTGCGAGGGACAGAGAAGAGGCATGGAACGGAACGATACGGAACAGAAAGAGGTATTGGAACAATGGAGGCTTTGTTTTCCGCATAGTTTTTCAACGAGGAGAATGCTATGGCGCGGGGTAGAAGTTGCCCAAGGACTCTTTTTGTCGCTCTCACCCAAAATCAGAAAGATTTTTTGGGGCGAGGGCAAAATCTGGTGAGAAAGGGTGTTATCTCTATGGATGACTCTTTGAGACACTTCAAGCAACAATTCCGTGGCGCTCCCAAGATGACCGTCTCTGATCTTGCCGGCATGGTCAAGAGTGGCCTGATCCAACCGGCGATAGCCTAATCGGAGCAGAGGAGAGGCGGTACCCGTTTCTCAACCCGGATTTCCTGACAAAGGAGTCGTGTCAATGCTGACCAGGTCCTTCTCGCCCATTCGTTGCCGTGAGGAAAGAAAGCCCAAGAGGATCAAGGTGGGAAGAAACAGGAGAAAAATTCTTGTCATGAGGAAAGAATTTCTCCTGTCGATAATCCGTAGTTTCCTGTTCCACGGTTCTCTTTTGGAATCAGATCGGGAAACAATTTACTGGGCCTACCGATCAGCTTACGGAAAGATTCGTCGCCGGAAGTTTGATCGGCGCCTTGATTTCTTGATCCCGGAAGCCGCGAGCGACGACACTGGCAACCGCCGCACTAATGTGGCAGTTGCCTAATGACCTGCCGACCCATCTTTTGTTTGTCGCCCACCCTCCTATTTCGCACTTCATGAGCCCTGGTGTATCATAGCACCTGGGCTCTCTTTTTTTGGCATGCGAAAAGCATAACCAAAAATTTCCGCTTGTGCGAGAAATTTTCGGGTATGCGAATATGCCCACCCCGCTAAGCGGGGTTGAGGGTAGCTTAGCTGTCCCCATGCTAATAAAGCTCTTGCTTTCGCTCAAAAATTATGGTAAATTACATTTATATGGAAGAAAATTCTCAGCAAAAAAATCCTATGAGCCAGGTCTATGGCAGTCCTCAAGAGAACCGACCAGCGGCTCCTTCGCCAGTTCAAAATACCGGCGACAATAACAATGGCAATAAAAAACGGTCTTGGCCGTTTGCTTGGCTGCTGTTTGTGTGGGAATTTGTAAAAATTATCATCATTGCCATTATTATTGTCCTGCCCATCCGCTACTTTTTGTTCCAGCCGTTTATCGTCAAGGGCGATTCTATGGTGCCGAATTTCCAATCGGGCAACTATTTGATTGTGGATGAAATTTCCTATCGATTTTCCAATCCGCAAAGGGGAGACGTGATTGTGTTAAAATATCCGCTGGACACCACCCAGCGATTTATTAAGCGGATTATCGGCTTGCCCGGCGAAACGGTGCAAGTCCAAAACGGTAAGATAACCATATTAAAAGACGGCAAAGATATTACCTTAAATGAAAAAAATTATTTGCCAAACCTTTTGTCTACCGACGGCAACGTTAACGTTACGTTGGGCGCCAACCAATATTTTGTTTTGGGGGACAATCGCCAGTTTTCGTACGATTCCCGCCGATGGGGAATTTTGCCAAGGGAAGATATCGTAGGAAAAGCAGTCTTGAGAATTTTGCCAGTCGCCCGCCTAGGATACATCAGCGCACCAAGCTACTAAAGGAGTAATCACGAATATACAAATCTAAAACAATATACAAATTTTACGAATATACA
>CAZREI010000019.1:0-9339 GCA_964599285.1 uncultured Candidatus Saccharibacteria bacterium
AAAATTTGGGGAAAAGACAAAAAGAGTCTTCTTAAACGGGCATTTCGTAATTCAAGGTATAGCATCGCACTCACATGAAACGAAATACCACAAGACACAATGCCAGAATAAATAAACGCTGGCGCAAAAGTAGGGGAAAGAAATATAACTCTGTCAAAGCATGAAAATAGCAGAAATTCAAAATCTGTCTATTGGGATGGGCATGGAATCGGACTTTCGCGGCAAGGATGGCGTTCAGAAACTGCTAGATTCCAAAAAGAGCAGTTTTTTAAAACTCTCGCTAAAAGATCAGGATGAATTTGACAAAGAAGCGCTGGAAAATCCCTACATGGATTCGGGCGTTTACAACGTTGCCGAAAACAAAGAAATCAAACGAGTGTTGGTGGGAATTGACATCGGCCCGGAAGAAATTTTGCTGGCCCGCGAACTGGGTAATATAGACTTGGTAATTGGCCACCATCCGGTAGGCAAGGGCTTGGCCCAGCTGGCTGACGTGATGGATTTGCAATGCGACGTGTATAACTATTACGGGGTACCCATTAACGTGGCCGAGGGATTGATGCGTCCAAAAATTTCAGAAGTTGCCAGGGGCGTCAACGCCATTAACCACCAAAGAACGGTTGATACCGCAAAACTCCTGCATGTTAATTTGATGAACTCTCACACGCCAACCGACAACCTGGCCGCTAAATTTTTAAAAGATTTTGTTGAGGCCAGAAAGTTTGATAGACTCGGGCAAGTGTTGGATGCTTTAAAAGAAATTCCAGAATATAAGGAGGCTATGAAAATAGGGGCGGGCCCCGCGATTTTTGTCGGATCTGCTAACTCGCGTTGTGGCAACATTGCTCTAACCGAGATTACCGGCGGCACTGAAGGATCGCCCAAACTGTATGAAAAAATGGCCAACGCGGGGGTTGGAACTGAAATTGTTATGCACATTTCTGAAGAGCACAAAAAAGAAGCTGAAGCCGCTCATGTTAATATCATTATTGCCGGACACATGTCATCGGATTCGCTGGGCATGAATTTATTTATGGACGAACTGCAAAAACAGGGGGTTGAAATTGTGCCTTGCTCGGGGTTTACGAGGGTCTCGCGATGATAATGCAAATCTACAAATCTTATGCGAATGCCGCAAATTGCGAATGCTACGAATTCGTAGATTAGCATTTTTGTTGATTAGCATTAGATTTGCGGATTTGCATTACCATTTAGTTATCCACAGCAAAGCCTTGACACGGTTTTATGGCTTGCTAAAATGAAGGTGAACAAGCAGATTGAGAACCCTCTGGTTTTCAAAAAGCGAGTCCGACAGCTCTTTCAATTCGCCCCAACCAACACCCCAACCCCTTCAACCCAAACACCAACCGCCCACCAACATAAGAGGCTTGTCTTATCTTAAGATAAGCTTCGTTTCATTTATATAAAGTTCAAATCCCGCTACAGGCGGGTTTTTGAATTGCTAAAAAATGTGTTTTTGATATAATAGTTATAATAAAAGAGTTTATAATGCGTCACTAATTTTATGAAAAAAATATCTCCCAAGCCAAAGAAAAAAGCTAAAAAAGTAAAACCGACAGCAAAGCCAATGACAAAACGAGAAGGCAAGTTGATTGGCAAAATTACCCATTATTTTTCCAACATCGGCGTGGGAGTCATTGCCATGTCGGGAAGCTTGGCCACGGGAGATGAAATCAGAATTGTGGGAGGCGAAAGCACCGATTTTAACCAAACGGCCGATTCATTGCAAGTTGACCACCAGGAAGTCAAAAAAGCAAAAAAGGGAGACGACGTGGGGCTGAAAGTCAAAGAAAAAGTTCGGGAAGGATACAAGGTGTATAAGGTTTAACAATTAACAAGTGACAGTTGACATTTAACCGCGAACTATAAGCTATAATTGACTTTCGCAGATAAAAAGATAGAATTACTAAATTCAGGCAAAAGTAATAGTATGGAAACTGAAGGAAAAAAGTTTTACATCACCAAAGAAAAGTTGCAGGAATTAAAAAAACAGCACAAAGAACTGGTGGCCTTTGAACGGCAAAAAACAGTGGGGGTTGAGGCGCCAAAAATTCTGGAGTCCGAAGATATGAACCCGGAATTTATCAGCTACCACGAAGATATGGATTCCCTGCGCGACAAAATTGGAGAATTGCAGGCGATCTTGTCAAATTACGAATTGATCAAAAATCCGCCCAAAGAAAAAAGAAATATCGTGGGAGTTGGCGCCAAAGTGGCCGTGCATGTTGACGGCAAGCATGACGAATTTACCATTGTCAGCACCCTGGAGGCAAATCCGGAGCTTGGCAAAATCAGCGACGAATCTCCGGTGGGCAAGGCACTCTTGGGACACACCATTGGAGATGAAGTAATCATCGCGGCACCGGAAAAAACCAAGTACAAAATAAAAAGCATCCACTATAATATAGGATAAGTAAGTGCAAGCAAAAGGGCCTTTTGGCCCTTTTTTATTTGGAGTTTGTTGTAGTATAATAACCTAACTTAAAATCAAAAGTAATATCCGCAATATCCGTAATATCAATGAATATCAGGATATTATTGATATTTGCTCGCTTTGCTCGCGATATTTTGGATATTAAACTATGGCCAAAAAAGTAAATAACGTCATGCGGGCTTACATTTGCTGGGATTTTTTTATTAATTCGGGCTGGGGGCTTTTGGGCCCGGTCTTTGCCATTTTTTTACTGCAAAACATTGGGGCTGGCAACGTGGCCGAAGGTGCCAGGATAGCCGGATTTGCCGTGCTTTTTTATTGGCTGACCAAATCCGTTTTGCAAATTCCCATCGGAAACTACCTAGACAAAAACCACGGCGAAATTGATGACTTTTGGTTTTACGTCATCGGCACTATCATCACGGCCATGGTACCATTTGGGTATCTTTTTTCATTTTTACCCTGGCATATTTATGTCCTTGAAGTGGTGCACGCCATCGGCATGTCCATGGTTGTCCCGTCATCGTACGCCATCTTCATCCGCCACACCGACAAAGGGCGCGAAGCCTATGAAGGAGGCCTGGACAGCACGCTTTTGGGCATTGGGGCTGGCGTGGCCGGAGCGCTTGGAGGAATCATTGCCGGATACATCGGCTTTGGCTGGATTTTTATCTTAACCGGCATTTTGACATTTACTTCGGTTATTTTTTTATTTGCCGTTCGAAAAGACATGCTACCCAAAGTTCCCCACCACACATATAAAGTACCGGTAACTAAGGTATAGAAATATGGCTACCAAATACGAATTTTTACGAATATACGAAAACCAGCTTTCACACATTCGTATATTCGCAGGTAATTCGTATTTCGTAGCCCAGTTTGATGAAGAATCACGAACTATCCAAAATTTTTAACGACATTGCCAGGTTTTTGCAAATTGAAGGCGTGGCGTTTAAACCCTATGCTTACCAAAAAGCCGCTTTTTCTTTGGAATCACTGCAGGAAGATGTGGGCGTGATATATGCAAAAGGAGGCAGAAAAGCATTGGAAGAAATTCCGGGCATCGGCAAAGCCATGTCTGACCACATAGAAGAATACCTAAAAACCGGAAAGATAAAATTCTATGAAGAATTTAAAAAAGGCTTGCCGGTTCAAATGGATGAACTTTTAAAAATTGAAGGGTTGGGTCCCAAAAAAATAAAAGTGCTCTACCAAAAACTGGGCGTCAAAAATATTAAAGATTTGGAGCGCGCGGCAAAGCGGCACAAGATCGCGCCGCTGTTTGGGTTTGGCCAAACTACCGAAAAAAATATCTTGCAGGGCTTGGACTTTGCCAAAAGCGGCAAAGGGCGATCGCTCTTGCAAGAAATTTTACCGGTGGCCCGGGAAGTAGAAAAAGTATTGGCAAAGTTGCCGGAAGTGCAAAAGATAAGTATTGGCGGCTCGCTACGCCGGCGCAAGGAAACCATCGGCGACGTAGATTTTTTAGTAGTTTCCAAAAACGCTAAAAAGGTAATGGATTTTTTCGTGGCTCTGCCAGGCGTTCAAAAAGTGTGGGGACAGGGGCCAACCAAAGCTTCGGTGCACACGGCCGGCGGTTTTGATATGGATTTGCGCGTTCTGCCCCAAAAAAGTTACGGGTCGGCTTTGCAATACTTTACCGGGTCCCAAGACCACAACATCGCCACCCGCAAAATCGCTATCGCCAAAGGATTAAAACTAAGCGAGTACGGCGTGTTCGCAGGCCCAAAACAAATCGCCGGCGCTATCGAAGAAGATGTGTATAAAGCCATTGGCTTGCCTTTCATCGAACCGGAATTAAGGGAAAACCAAGGGGAAATTGAAGCCGCGTTAAAAGGGGCGTTGCCAAAACTGGTAACCTTAAAAGATATTAAGGGAGACTTGCACTGTCATTCCAATTGGAACGGAGGCAAGCATTCCATTGAAGTGATGGCGCAAGCGGCCATGGATTTGGGATACCAGTATATTGGTATTTCCGACCATACTAAATTTTTGAAAATTGAAAAAGGATTGGATGAAAAACAGCTATTAAAGCAACATGAATACATTAAAAAATTAAATGCCGAGTTTTTGGTGGCGGGGAAAAAATTTATAATCCTGCACGGTTGCGAAGCAAATATTTTAAACGACGGGTCTATTGATATCAAAGACAGTGTGCTGGCACAGCTGGATTACGTCATTGCCGGCGTGCACTCAACTTTGAAAATGGAAAAACGGGCCATGATGGCGCGCATTGAAAAGGCCATGAAAAATCGCAACGTGGATATTTTGGCCCATCCAACCGGACGCATCGTCAATCAGCGCGACGAGTACCAAATTGATTTTGACAAACTATTAAAAATGGCCAAAGAAACTAGCACTATCTTGGAAATTAATTCGTCTTCACGATTAGACCTTCGCGATTTATATATCAGGCGCGCCAAAGAAGAAGGCGTAAAAATGGTAATAAACACCGATTCACACCAAAAAGAGCAATTGAATTTAATGGAATATGGGGTTAGTCAGGGTCGCCGCGGCTGGTCAGAACCCGTTGATATAATAAATACGTTACCCATTGAAAAATTATTAACTTGCTTTAAAAAATTATGAACAAAAAAATTATTTTATCGCTTTTTTGTTTTGCCGCTCTTTTATTCTTTACCGCATCGCCCACGGCCTCCGCGGCGCTTACCCAGTCACAGATTGACAATATCCGAGCGCAAATTATTGTTTTGCAACAGCAGCTCATTCAATTGTTGTCCGCGCAAAATGCTACGCCATCAAATTGGTGCCACACTTTTACCGCCAACATGAAACTGCAAGATAACAATTCTGAAGTAAATGCCCTCAACACCGCCCTTTTAAAACAAGGATATTATGTTATAGTAAGCAATTATTTTGCGCAGGAAACCTTCAGCGCCGTTGTCCAATTTCAAGAAAAATACGCATCTGATATTTTAACTCCCAGCGGACTTGCTTATGGCACCGGATACGCCGGTCCCAAAACTCGGGCAAAATTAAACACGCTTTACGGTTGCAGCCAATCCCCAACATCTACCTCAACGCCCCTGCAAGAGGCGATGGCCGTGCTTAGTCTGTCTCCGGCACGGGTCAACGCTGGCGCAAGTGCATTTACTCTAACCATTACCGGCACTGGATTTGTAAATGGCGCGACGGTTTCATTTAACGGCACCAATCGCACCGTTACATTTGTAAATGGGACGCGCCTTACCATTTCCATTCCCGCATCTGACGTTACCGCCGCGGGAAACTACTGGGTTTTAGTCAAAAATCCCGACGGCAAATCCAGCTCCAAATTATTTTACGTTATTAAAGCATTGTAGTGACATGCCCAAAGAAAAATCAGCCGGAGCAATAATATATAGGCTACAAGATGGTATTGCCCATTACCTGCTTTTGCATTACCCATCGGGACACTGGGAATTTGCTAAAGGCCACATTGAAGAAGGTGAAAAGCCGGAAGAAGCCGCCAAACGGGAAATAGCGGAAGAAACCGGCATAAAAGATTTAATCATCATTCCCGGATTTAAAGAATATATAAAATATTTTTTCCGCAACAACTACCACTTAAAAAAAGAAGATAAAAACAAGGCTCCCTGGATCTTTAAGCTCGTGGTTTTTTATTTAGGAGAAACAAAAACAGCCGAGGTAAAAATTTCAGAAGAACATATTGGCTACACCTGGCTGCCTTATCATGAAGCGCTTAAAAAATTAACATTTAAAAATGCAAAAAATTTACTGGCCAAAGCCAATGACATCCTTTCAAAAAAAGGTGTATGACGTGGTTAAAAAAATTCCCAAAGGAAGTGTGATGACCTACCAAGAAGTTGCTCAAAGAATTGAGAATCCGCAAGCGGCCCGGGCCGTGGGCAATGCTTTGAATAAAAATCGGGACCCAAAAGTTCCCTGCCATAGAGTCATCAGGAGCGATGGCAGTATTGGAGGATACAACGGTGGAACCGCCAAGAAAATCGGGATCCTAAAAAAAGAGGGCGCCATCAAAAAATAATTTTGCATTTTGGTTTTGGCATAATGACCGTACGGTCATTATGCCAAAACCAAAATAAAAGCCTACAAGATAGTATGATACTTTTTTTACACGGGCCGGATTCTTACCGGTCAAAGGAAAAATTAAATGAAATTGTAGCGCACTATAAAGAACTCAAAAAAAGCTCGCTGAATTTGATATGCCTGGATGCTGCGGCCGCGGATTTTTCAGAATTGCGGGCCACGGTCAATACTGTTTCTATGTTCGCCGAGACTAAATTGGTGATTGTAAAAAATTTGTTTGCCAACAAAAAATTCCAGGAAGATTTTCTGGAAGAACTCAAAAAATTGCAAACATCAAAAGATGTCATCGTAATTTATGAAAGCGAAGCATCTGACCAGCGCCTAAAATTATTTAAAACATTGACCAAAGAATGCAAGTGCCAGGAATTTGCGCTATTGGACGGACGAGAATTGAAAACTTGGGCGCAGCAAGAGTTTGCAAGCCGCCAGGCAACCATTAACAACGACGCGCTGGATTTACTGGCAAGCTACGTGGGCAACAATTTGTGGCAGTTTTCCAGCGAAATAAAAAAGTTGGCGGATTTTAAGGCAAGCAAAACCATCAACAAGCAAGATGTGGCAATGCTAGTAAAGCCCAACATAGAAACGGATATTTTTGCTACCATTGACGCGCTGGCCCAAAAAAATAAAATTCAGGCGATAGCTCTTTTGCACAAACACCTGGACGAAGGTCAGGCGCCCTTGTATCTTCTTTCCATGATAACTTACCAATTCAGAAACCTGCTGACGGTAAAACAGCTGGCCGAACAGGGGATGATGTACGCGTCTATTGTCAAAAAAAGCGGCTTGCATCCGTTTGTAGTCAAAAAAACTTACTTTCAGTGCCGACAATTTTCTTTTGAAGAACTAAAACATATTTACCGCAATATTTTTAGGGTAGACGCGGATATTAAAATTGGAAACGTAGAAGCGGAAACAGCGCTGGACTTACTGGTCTCAAAAATATAAAAGGCGTGCGCATAGACTACCGCACCGATATAGAATAAAAAAGAAACGTTTCTTTTTTACTCTATATTGGGTTTACATGTGAAAACTAAAAACCGCGCGGCCTTCGGCCACGCGGTTTTTAAATCGTCTTATTATTTGGCGACTTTATCTACCATTTTTGTCATGCGAGACTTGTGCCTTGAAGCGTTGTTTTTTTTGATAATCCCCACTTTGGCCGCCTTGTCCAGCACTTCATACACTTTTGGCAAAAGTTCTTTTGCTTCTTTTTGTTTTTTTTGCACCACAAGAGCCTTAACTTCTTTTAAAGTCTTTTTGATTTTATTGATGTAAATAAGGTTATGGACTCGCCGAGCCTTATTTTGGCGAATCGCCTTTTTGGCGGATTTGGTTATAGCCATATAAAAAGATACTACCAGATAAACTGAAACTTTGCAAGATTTTCAGAAAGGCAAATCAATGATAGACTGAAAACATGAATATTTACTCGGAAAACCGGAAAGCCACCTATGACTATGAAATCCTCGAAAAATACGAGGCGGGTTTGGTGTTACAAGGGCAAGAAGTAAAATCTATCAAGGGCGGGCATATCAATTTGTCCGGTTCCTATGTGGTCATCCGCCCATCCTTCGCCAGGGCTTCGGCGGGCAAGCAAGAACCCTATTTAATCGGCGCCAAAGTGCCTCCTTACCAGCCCAAAAACGCGCCGGCCGATTACAATCCTGAACAACCGCGCAAACTGTTGTTGAACAAAAAAGAGATTGATTATTTGGCGGGGCGCGTAAATGAGAGGGGATTTTCGCTGGTCCCCTTGAAAGTTTACGAGCAAAATGGTAGGATAAAACTCGAATTCGCCCTGGCTAAAGGAAAGAAAAGTTTTAATAAAAAAGAAAAGATTAAAGAAAGGGACATCGAAAGAAATATAAGAAGAGGTGTGGAGTAACCATGGGGATGAACGTTTCGATGATTGGTTCTTTAAAAACAAGGCAAGCCGAGTATTCTTAAACCTCGTAAAACTTTAAGAAAAACATAATTGCTAACTTATTTACAAGAAAGCAACTAGCACCAGCATTCGCTTAGTGCTCATCCTTCCCGTCAACTCCTGATAGGCGGATCAAGGGTGTTATATATTCAGGATAGGCAATTTTTATATCCTTATAAAAATTGCTAAACCTAATAAGGATAAGATATTAAAATTTTGTTTACCTTTTATTTAATATCTGAAAATAAAGGAAAACTAAGCTTGTAGAATTGTTTTTAAAAACTTTTCAGACGAGGATTCACCTCCTCCATCTCCACCAATAATATAAACACTTGGACAAAGTACCCATCAACAATTTCATACGGGCAAAAGAGGTTCGGGTGATCAGTGAAACCGGAGAACAGCTTGGCGTGATGAATATTTTCGCGGCCATTGACCTGGCAAAATCCAAGGGTTTGGATTTAATCCAGGTAACCGAAAAAGTGGTGCCGCCGGTTTGCAGGATTGCCAATTACGGAAAATACCTTTACTCTCTGCAGAAAAAAGAAAAGAAAATAAAAGTAAATACCAAAACTACCAAGTTAAAAGAAATACAGATTGGGTTTAACATCTCCCCGCACGACATTGAAGTAAAGGCCAAGCAAGCTGAAAAATTTTTAAAAGAGGGAGATAAAGTGAAAGTGAGCATGACGCTCAAGGGCCGAGAAAAAGCCATGGGAGAATTGGCTCGAGGCAAAGTGATATTTTTTCTGGAAACCACCGACAAGCTGATTCCCATTAAAGTGGAAAGAGAATTAAAAAGGGAAATGAAAGGCTTTACGGTAATCGTCTCGAAGGAGTAATCACGAATATACAAATCTAAAAT
>CAZREI010000020.1:0-8065 GCA_964599285.1 uncultured Candidatus Saccharibacteria bacterium
GAAAGGGTTTAAGATCCTGGGGAAAAACTGGCGGACCCACCTTCGCCAAGGCTTCGGCGGGCAGGTAATTTTTGGAGAAATTGATATTATTGCGCGAAAAAAGTTCACCCTGTTAAATAAAATCTTTTGGATTTTAAGTTTTGGTCGCGAGCAAAACTTATTTAACGGGGTAAAGCTGTTTTCATTGTCACCGCGATCTATCCATTTTGTAGAGGTAAAAACGATCATGAGGAACGATGATAGTTTTTTCCCCGAACAAAAAGTTGATTACAGAAAACAGCAAAAATTAAGAAACTTGGCTCAAATCTGGATGCGAAAACACCACAAGCGCCTACCCTACCAAATTGATATCATCGGCATTGTGATTAATATGCAAACCCAAAAAGCCAAGCTCCGCTATTTTGCCAACGCCGTCGCGGATACTCATGGAACATGAAACATGAAACAAAGCCTTGACGAAAATTGTCATTAAATTATGGACATTGTATCATTATTTTTCTTGGCGTTTCTATCTGGCATTGCCATTACGTTTATTTTTGAATTGATTTTGAAAACCAACAAAAAACTGCGGGATCGGTATTATCGCCGCCATGAAATTTTGTTTGGGTATCACGTGCATCATAGTACGGTCGGGCTGCTGCTGGTGGCACTGGGCATGGTTGCTTTGGTGGCGCACCACGCGACTGTTGCTGTTGATGCCGCGGGAATCGGCGTTGGAATCATTGCCATGCATACCATATCGTCGAAAAGATTTGTTTTTATTGAAAAAGAAAATTTTAGCAAGTGACCGCATATCCGAGTTGACACCCGTGTTTTGTTTTGCTAAGCTGAAACCAACGTAGTGAATTATTATGTCCGTCTGACCAACGGATTTTTTTATAATAAAAAATCAAACTCTAAGCACTAAATCCTAAATCCTAAACAAATTCCAAATTCTAAATCCCAAAACGTTTTAGAATTTAGAGTTTAGAATTTAGAATTTCTTTTGCAGAGCAAAAGCTGTGGATTTAAAATCATTTCAAAGAGCATTGTCGCAAATTGCTGAAACTCGGGGAATCTCGCCCGAAGTCATTATTGGAACGCTGGAAGCAGCGCTGGCAACCGCATACAAAAAAGATTACGGCAAAAAGGGGCAGAAAATAAAAGCCAAGTTTAATCCGGTGTCGGGCGACGTAAAGTTTTGGCAACTCAAACTGGTGGTGGACGAATCCATGCTCTACACCGAAGAAGAAATCGAAGCTTTAAAAGCTCAAAAGCTAGTGCCGGCCGAAGATTTTGACCGCGTGGAAGAAGGCCAAGAGCCGCCCAAAAAAGTAGTCTTTAATCCCGAAAAACATATCATGCTGGACGAGGCTCGTCAAAAAAATCCCAAAATCCAACTGGGCGAAGAGCTGGAAATTCCCTTAATTTCAAAACAGGATTACGGCCGCATTGCCGCCCAAACCGCCAAGCAGGTCATTTTGCAAAAAATCCGCGAGGCCGAAAAAGATGTCATCGCTTCGGAGTATCGCAGTAAAGAAGGGGAAATTATTTCGGGCGTGGTCCAGCGCATGGAAGGCAGCACGGTGCTGGTTGACATTGGCAAAACGTTGGGGCTTTTGAATCGCGAAGAGCAGATTCCAGGCGAATTTTACCGTCAGGGTCAGCGCTTGAAATTATACATTTTAAAAGTGGAAGACGGGCCGAAGGGGTCGGTGGTTTTGCTATCGCGCGCTTATCCAAAATTAGTTTCGCGGCTTTTTGAGTTGGAAGTGCCGGAAATTTCTTCAGGAACGGTGGTGATAAAATCTATCGCGCGCGAACCCGGGTACCGGACCAAAATTGCCGTGGCTTCCACGGAACAGGGCATTGACCCGATTGGCAGCTGCGTCGGCCAACGAGGCACTCGCATTATGGCAGTTATCAATGAACTGGGTGGCGAGAAAATTGACGTGATTGAATGGCAGGAAAATCCGGAAAAATATATTCAAAGCGCGCTCTCGCCCGCCAAAATCGCCGGTGTGAAAATAGAAGATAAAAATACCGCCACCGTTTTTGTGGGTGAAGACCAGCTGTCGCTTGCCATTGGAAAAGAAGGCCGCAACGTGCGCCTGGCATCTAACTTGACCGGTTGGAAGATAGACATTAAGCCAGATACTAAAGTACCGCAGAAAAACGCGGAAATTAACCCTTCGACAAGCTCAGGGCAAGGCGCAAAATCACGCGGAAAAGCAGAAGAAGGCGAGCCCGCCTCTGCTGAAGCTACAGCGGGCGAGGCAGAAAAGCCAGAGAAAGAGAAAAAAGTAAAAAAAACTAAAAAAACTAAAAAAGAAAAAGAAATATAAAACGAGAATCTTGAATCTGGAATCTTGTAGCTTGAATGGAATATGGAATTCAGAATTCCTAATTCTATTCCAGCTTCCAGATACAAGATTCCAGATGTATTTTTTTATGTTAATTACTTATTTCCCCATCATCGTTTCGCTTTTTGCCATCGCGTTTGTGTTTTTTCTCATTACAAAAATTAACAAAGCTCCGGCGGCAAAAGACAAAGCCGTTGCCATTACCGAAGCTATCAAAGAGGGCGCCATTTCTTACTTAAAACGCCAATACAAAACTGTTAGCATTGTTGCCGCAATAGTATTTTTGGCGCTTTGGATTTTTATGGGGTGGAAGCTGGCCTTTGGATTTTTAATCGGCGCGGTTTTGTCGGGATTATCCGGATTTATCGGTATGCTGGTATCTACCCAAACCAATACGCGCGTAGCCGAAGCTTCCAAAAAAGGCTTGGCGCAGGGGCTGGACTTGTCATTTAAAGGAGGCTTGGTAACCGGACTTTTGGTAGTCAGCCTTGGATTGTTGGCGGTGTCAGGATACTATTTTGCTACCGGAATTTCGGGACTGATTGCTTTGGGATTTGGCGCTAGTTTGATTTCGGTTTTCGCGCGCGTGGGCGGAGGTATTTACACCAAAGCCGCTGACGTGGGCGCCGACTTGGTTGGAAAAGTAGAAAAGGGAATTCCCGAAGACGATCCGCGAAATCCGGGAGTCATTGCCGACCAAGTGGGAGACAACGTGGGAGACTGCGCCGGCATGGCCGCTGACATTTTTGAAACCTATTCAGTGACCATGGTGGCCACCATGATTTTGGGGGCGCTGCTTTACCCAAGGTCAAATCAGTTTATTTTACTGCCGCTCTTTTTGGGAAGCATTTCTATTTTAACGTCGTTGATTGGCAGCTTTTTTGTGCGCCTGGGGAAAAGCAAAAGCATTATGGGGGCGATGTATAAAGGTTTGGCCGTTTCAACTATTTTATCGGCGATAGGATTTTATCCGTTAATTTCTAACATGATGGCGGGGCAAGATATTCCTACCAATAATTTGTACGGGGCAACTCTGGTGGGCTTGGTCATTGCCGCCGGAATGTTCATCATTACCGAATACTACACCTCAAAAAAATTCAGTCCGGTGCAATCCATTGCCAAGGCGTCTGAAACGGGACACGCCACCAATATTATCCGCGGCATCGGGCTTGGCATGCAGTCAACGGCTTATCCGGTTTTGCTAATTGCCTGCGGAACGGTCATCAGCTTTTGGCTGGCTGGCGTGTATGGTGTGGCGCTGGCGGTGGTTTCTATGCTATCTATTTCTGGAATTGTGGTGGGAGTTGACGCGTACGGTCCCATCACCGACAACGCTGGAGGAATTGCCGAAATGTCGGGCATGCCCGAAGAAGTTCGCAAAATTACCGATGCGCTCGACGCCGTGGGTAACACCACCAAAGCAGTAACCAAGGGGTATGCCATTGCTTCCGCGGGATTGGCGGCGCTGGTGTTATTTTCTGCTTACAGCCAAAAAGTTATTGATTTGACGGGCAACCAAAGCGCGGCAACGTTTATTTTGTCTGACCCAAAAGTCATTGCGGGGTTATTAATTGGAGGACTCTTACCTTATTTATTTGCATCGTTTTTGATGGGCGCGGTAGGAAAAACGGCGGGCAAGGTAGTGGAAGAAGTGCGTCGACAGTTTAAGCAAATCAAGGGGCTGATGGAAGGCACGGCAAAACCGGAATATGGAAAATGTGTTGATATTGTCACCAAAGCGGCCATCAAAGAAATGATGGTGCCGGCCTTAATTCCCGTGGTTGCGCCAATCATCGTTGGCTGGCTGTTGGGAGTGCAAGCGCTGGGAGGTTTGTTAATCGGAGCCACCGTCACCGGACTATTTGTGGGGATTTCCATGACCACCGGAGGAGCCGCCTGGGACAACGCCAAAAAATACATTGAAGAAGGAAATCTTGGGGGAAAAGGCAGTTTCGCCCACCAAGCCGCAGTAACCGGAGACACCGTGGGAGATCCATACAAAGACACAGCCGGCCCAGCAATCAACCCAATGATTAAGGTGTTGAATATTGTAGCTCTCTTAATTGTGGCGTTTCTCATTTAATGTTAACTGTGAAAACTAGTGTAAAACCGAGCAAGGTTCATGGTCTTGGATTGTTCGCTGATGAAAAAATTCCTAAAGGGACTGTGATTTGGAAGTTTGATTCGCAATTTGATATTTATTTTGATCAAAAAGAAGTTGAGTGTATGCCAAAGCAACGGCGAGAATTTATCATGCGATACGCCCCACTTTCTATAATCAGTAAGAAATATGTTTTTTCCATTGACGATAGCAGATTTATGAATCATTCCTCAATTAACCAGAACATGGATGTTGTTGATGTTAAGGGAGAACCAGAAAAGGTTGCAATTGCAAATAGAGATATTGATGTGGGCGAAGAACTATTGACCGATTACCGCGAGTTTGACGCAGTAGACCAACATGACGAAACAGACTACCTAAAAACGTAAAAAATAAATTTATGGTTGATAAAAATATTACACTTTACGATGTTATGTTGGCCATGGAAGAAGGGTTTGAGAAAATTGATGGCAAACTCAATCGCATGGACAAGCGTTTGGAACGGATAGAAGCCAGCTTGACGGCTGAAGGTTCGCAAAAAGAGGAAATTGACCGCCGGGTCAGTCACCTAGAACAGGCTCTTGCCATTAAGCTTCCCAAAGAAGAGCATCCGATGATTTAAGTTAGTTTGATTTTTGGCGTCTTATCCTATATAAAGAAGCTACTATGGTTTCATTAAACATTACCATTAAACAAGATAAAAAACGCCCCAAGAAAACGGTGGTGGAATTTAACGCGGATCAATTTGAAAAGTTGGCAGCAGTTTTTGGCTTACTTATTTAGCTCAAAGTTTTTAGAAAGCATGGATAGGGCGGAAAAAGATGTTAAGGCCGGAAGAGTAAGAAAAATAAAATCTTTCAAAGAATTAAGATAATTTTTAGTATAGTAAACTTATGGAAGAAAATTTAGTAAAAAAAGTGAATATTGGGGAAATAGTCAGCCGGGGAAAGAAAATATATGAAAGGATTAAGTCTAAATATCAGCCTAAGAAAAATGGTAAGTTTTTAGCTATAGAAGTAGATAGTGGAGATGTTTTTTTAGCTAACTCAAGTGTTGAGGCCGTAGAAGCAGCAAAGAACAAATATCCTGACAAGGTTTTTTTTGTAGTGAAAATTGGATTTTCGGCAAATGAAATTTTATCAAGATTGGCAAAGGCATGATTCATGGTGGAATTTATAACAATAGACCCTTGATACCATTAAGTGTAGGCTGGAAATTAAAAGCTCAAGAAATTACTGCGCTCATTGATACGGGTTTTACTGGAGAATTAAAAATATCTTCAAAAGAAGCTATGGAACTAGGGATTGAAACTACACACACGGAATTGGTGACTTTAGCTAATGAGAGTACTGTGGGCATGCCTGTAGGGTTGGCCCAGGTTTCTATGGAAGGGATTCAGAGCACGGTAGAAGTTTTAATTAGCGATGGAATGCCTATTATTGGAGTTGGTTTATTAAAAAAATTTGGTTATATATTAAGTATTAATTTTCCGGCAAATATTGTTTCCTTGAAGAAATAGCGAGTTATTGGTATTACTACCTCAGTTATGTCTGAGTTTTAATTTTATATGAAAACAGAAATTAATCACCTACCAAAATCGGAAGTTCAAATCAATTTTGAGTTGACTGCTGAAGAATTTCAAAAATATTTTCAGCAGGCTTTGGAGCATTTAAAAGGCCGCGTGAAGATGGATGGGTTCAGGCAGGGAAAAGTGCCGGCAGCCATGGCTGAGGAAAAAATCGGCAAGGAAAATTTGCTGATGGAGGCAGGCGATTTGGCGGTAAAAGCGGTGTATCCAACATTCGCAAAGGAAAATAATTTAGAACCGGTTGGCCAGCCCGAAGTGCAAATTACTAAAATTGCTAAAGGCAGTGAGTTTTTGTTTACGGTCAAAGTGGCATTATTGCCCGACATTGAGTTGCCAGATTACAAAGAAATTGCCGGCAAAATAAAGAGCAGTGAAGTTTCGGTTAGTGACAAGGAAATTGAAGAAACCATTGAGTATTTGCGAAAGTCGCGCGCCACATTTACCGATAAAACCGATGGCGCCGCCAAAAAAGATTATGTAAAAATTGCTTACCAAAACCCCGATATTAATGGCGGAAAAGAAATAAACGACATGTTTATTTTGGGAGACGCGCAGTTTTTGCCGGACTTTGAAGAAAACCTGGTGGGCATGAAAAGGGGAGACCAAAAAGAATTTACCGCAACATTTCCGCAAAACGCGCCTGCTCACTTAGCTGGGAAAGAGGGAAATTTCAAGGTCAAAATGCTGGCGGTGCAAACCATGGAGCTGCCCGAAATTAATGACGAATTTGCCAAGGGGCTCGGAGCCTTTGATAGCTTGGTTGCGCTGAAAGAAAATTTAAAGGAGGGCATTGGCTTGGAGAAAAAAGAAACCGAAAAGCAGCGGGCGCGCGGCCAAATTCTGGAAAAAATTTCAGACAAAATTAAATTCGACATACCCGAAAAAATGGTGGAGTATGAAAAAGATCGTTTGTTTGAAGATTTAAAAAATCAGGTTACGAGCCGGTTTGGTATTTCGTTTGAGGAGTATTTGCAATCGGTTAAAAAAACCGAAGATCAAGTCAAGGAAAATTTTGCCAAAGAAGCCGAAAAACGGATTAAGAACTTTTTGGTTTTGCGCCAAATTGGCAAAGCTGAACGTATTGAAGTAAGCCAGCAAGAGTTGGATGAAGACCTGCAAAAATTAGTCAAAAACTACAGCCCGGAGCAAATGAAAAAAATTGACATCGAGCAGTTAAAAGAGTATAGTAAAGGTGCAATCTATAACGAAAAAGTTTTTCAATTCCTTGAAAAACTTTCAAATCCCAAATAACAAATTACAAATCACAAACATATTTTGAATCTTATTTTATAAACATTCAGATATTGTTTGCAATTTGTATATTGTGGTTTGGAATTTTGCAATCAATTGCCAATCGTTCCAACAATAATAGAAAAATCACAACGCGGTGAGCGCGTATACGACATATTTTCAAGGCTTTTAGAAGAGCGTATTATTTTTTTGGCCGGACCAATTACGGACATGAATGCCAATGTCATCATTGCCCAAATGCTGTACTTGGTTTCCAAGGATCCAAAAAGAGATATCAAGCTTTACATCAATAGCCCTGGAGGTTCGGTTACGGCGGGACTTGCCATTTACGATACCATGCAGTATCTTAAGTGCCCCGTCTCAACTATTTGCATCGGTTTGACAGCTTCTATGGCGGCAATTATTTTAGCGGCGGGAACCAAAGGCAAGCGATTTGCCCTTCCCAATGCCGAAATATTATTGCACCAGGTCATGGGCGGCGCCCAAGGCCAGGCCACGGAAATTGAAATCACGGCCAAGCAAATTGTGAAAATCAAGGCGTCCCTTAACCAGATTTTGTCCAAGCATACCGGAAAATCCATAGAAACGGTGGAAAAAGACACCGACCGCGATTTTTACATGACCGCCGACGAAGCCAAAGCTTATGGCCTGATTGATGAAGTGATCGGAGCCACCAAGTAACCAAGGGCTTTGCAAAATTTGTCATATATAAGCAACTCACCATGTTGGATGAGTTTTTTTGTTTGGCAGAATTAAAAATATATTAATAATGCTGCCAAACAA
>CAZREI010000021.1:0-7959 GCA_964599285.1 uncultured Candidatus Saccharibacteria bacterium
GTAGATTAGCATAAGATTTGTAGATTTGCATTACCATTATGGAACTATCCGAACCAACAAAAGTTTTAATTTCAAAATACAGCCGCTGGCAGGCTTCCCAAAAACCCAAGGAAGGCGTGGCCACCATCCACGTTGACGAAGTGGCTTCCAAAGTTGCCGCTTTTTACGAACACATCCGCACCATCGTTGACTGGAAAGAAGAACACCTGATGCGCCGGGCGGCTATCATCCGGAAGTTAAAACGGCGGTTTTTGGATTTGGAATTAAATAATTTTTCAGCCAACGAAATTGCGGAAAGTCTGGTTATGGAACTGATAAGAGGCGGCTACTTTCAAAACGATCAAATAGAAGAATCAAAAATCGCGGCAGTTCAAAACATCATCAACAAATATATTTTCATCTTAAAACAAAGCCCCGAAAACCAAAATGGAAAAGGAAGCCTGCAATTTTATAATCGGCTGCTGGAAGTCGCAAGCTGCGAAATAGAAGAAACCCTGGCTCCGTCTATCAAAGAAATGGCGTTGATAGAATACATGTTTTTGCAAATGAAAGAGCGCATTAAAGTAAGTGAAGCCGTTTACCAAAAAGGGTTGCTAAAAAAAGAAGATACCGATATTCAAATTTACATTGCCGTCCAGCAGGCGTTATTTAAACTGGATAATCCCATTATCAGTTACAATCTTATCAAATATAAATACCCTGCTTGGGACAATCCTAGCCAAGAAGAGTTACTCAAATTCGCCCAAAATATACATACTATCTGGCAGCAAATTGAAATGGACCTAGCCAACCCGCTGGCCAAAAAGTTTTACGCCATTTGCGAAAAATACGACACGGCTTACTTGCTCATTGGCGACATTATTGGCCAATTGCCCGCCAGCGCCACCGAGGACCCGGCAACGCTGGAAGGCTACATAAAAACCGCTTATGCCAAACGACTGCAAGATTTAAAAGCCAAAATCACTCGGGCGGCGGTGTATTCCACGGCGTCTATTTTCATTACCAAAATTTTGTCGTTGGTCATTTTGGAAATCATCTTGGCAAAAGTGTTCGCGGAAAATTTCAACGCGGGAATTTTGGTGGTGGACGTGCTCATTCCCACGGTACTGATGGCGTTTTTGGTGATGGGCGTTAAGGCGCCCTCCAAGAAAAATGTGAACATGGTAGTTGTGGAAATCATGAAAATTTTCTACCAAAAAGAAAAAGCCGACACTTATGAAATAAAAATTTCCCGAAAACGCGGCGTTGTCACACGACTGATTTTGTCACTGACCTATTTAATGGGCGCGTGTATTTCTTTTGGAGCCATCTGGTGGGTACTGCATTATTTTGGTTTTCCGCTCACGTCTATTATTATCAACATCATCTTCATCGCCCTGATTTTATTTGCCGGAACCGCTATTCAGAAAAAATCGCAGGAACTAACCATTGAAGAAAGTGACGGCGGGTTTTTCATGTTTGTTTCCGATGTATTATTTTTGCCCATTGCCGGCCTGGGCCGATACTTGTCCAACACCTGGAAACAGTACAACGCCATCACCGCCTTTTTCAATGCCCTCATTGATATGCCATTTGCGGTGTTTGTAGAATTTTTGGAACGCTGGCGCGGGTTTATTAAGGAGAAGAAAGAAGAACTAAGATAAAATTATTCTAATTATTCTAATTGACCTAATTGGCTCTAAGTAAATCCTAAAAAATGAATGCCTAATATTGCTAACGAAGAGAGGCATATTGAAAATAAAATTTTCAATATGCTGACCGAGTGACGCAATATATGCTTTGCATATTTCTAAAACGTTTTGGGATTTGAGTATTTTGACATTCGACCGACAGTCGCGCACTCGCGACTGTCGGATTATTTAGAATAATTAGATTAATTAGAACAATTAGAATAATTTTAATTTGTTATGCATAACAAATTAATCGTAATATTGGGGCCGACGGCTTCGGGAAAAACTGATCTGTCAATTAAGTTGGCAAAAAAGTTTGGCGGCCAGATTGTTTCCGCCGATTCGCGCCAGGTTTATAAAGGATTGGATATTGGGTCAGGGAAAATAACCAAACGCCAAATGCGAGGCATCCCCCACTATCTTTTGGACGTTGCTAGCCCCAAGAGAAAATTCACCGTTGCCCAGTACCAAAAGCTGGCGATGGCGGCAATAAAAAAAATCCAGCGCCAAGGCGATATTCCTTTTTTAGTTGGCGGCACCGGGTTTTATATCCAATCCATTGTTGATGGAATTATAATTCCAGATGTTCCACCGAATTGGAAACTGCGCAAATCACTAGAAAAAAAATCCACCGAAGAACTTTTTTTAATGCTCAAAAAACTGAACCCGGCGCGAGCCAAAACCATTGACCCAAAAAATCCCCACCGATTAATCAGAGCTATTGAAATCGCATTAGAGACTAAGCCAAACTATTCGCTTATTCGTACGAATAAGCGAATAGTTTTGCCGAAATTAGAAATCCTGCAAATCGGTATTAAAAAATCCCCAGAGGAACTAAAAAAAGCAATCCGTAAGAGATTGCTAAAAAGAATTAAAGGAATCATTGCCGAAGTTAAAAATTTGCACCGCAGTGGACTTTCATTCAAACGCCTGGAAGAACTCGGCCTTGAATACCGCTTTGTCGCACAATACCTTCAGAATAAAATTACCTATCAACAAATGTTGGATAAAATCCAAATAGAATCAGAACACTTTGCCAAACGCCAGATGACCTGGTTTAAAAGAGACAAAAGAATCCACTGGGTTAAAAATTACAAAAAAGCTAAAAGTATTATTGACAAGTTTGCCCGTAAATAATACGATTAAAGTAGTAAGATGAAATTGCTTCATCTTTTGACAACCTAGGATCGCCCAAAAAAAGAGGCACATCATGTTGAGAATTGCTAAAAGTTCCTTTTGGACAGTGCTTGGCTATGTTGACCAACACGTGCAAGTTGCCTTTATTTCGATGATTGTTGGCATGGTCACGGGTATGATTATTTCTCGATTTACAACTGGGGAACTTCCACACGATGGACTCGTCATGACGATTGGCATCACCTCCTTCATTTCAGATATGATTGCACCAGCGCTGCAAAAGCACTACAATCAATAAAGATTTGACTGGCCCCAAAAAACCTCGTGGCATCATAGCACGAGGTTATTTTTTTACTGAATAGTTGAATAATTACAACAGTTTTTTTAGTATTTCCTGCACGCTAGCCGGGTTTGCGGTGCCTCTTGTTGCTCCCATCACCTGCCCGGACAAAAACTGGATGGCGTTAGTGTTGCCGGATTTGTAATCGGCCACAGCTTTTGGGTTTTTTGCGATTACCTCTTGAATTATTTTTTCCAATCCGCCGTCATCTTTCATTTGCCGCCAATTGTTTTCATCCACGATGGTTGACGGGTCAACTCCGGTATTAAACATTTCCAGTAAAACCATCTTTGCCGTTTTGCTATTGATTTCCTGCTGGTAAATCATTTTGATAAATTCGGCAAAATTTTCCGGCGTGATTTTGAATTCTTTTTCTATAAAATTTTTGGTGCCCAAAAGCCCCTGGATATCGGAAATCAAATAATTGGCGGCCAGCTTGAAAAATCCCTTGCTGTCTTTTATCTTTTCGGTGGCCAGCCATTCGCTCAATTCGCTGGCTACTTTTTCAAAATATTCCCCAAAATCTTTGTTGGTAACGAACACTTCTATTTGGCTTTGGTCTAGCCCGTACTCACCGGCAAAACGCGCGCTTTTTTGGGCAGGCAATTCGGGCAATTGAGCCCTGATAGTTTCAATATATGCTTCATCAAAATAAAGCGGCGGCAAATCGGGTTCCGGAAAATACCGGTAATCGTGCGAATCTTCTTTTTCCCGTTGTGAAAACGTAATTTCTTTTTTGTCGTTCCAGCCACGGGTTTCCTGCACTACTTTCTGGCCTGATTCCAACACTTCTATTTGGCGCGCGATTTCAAAATCAATGGCTTTTTGCACCACCTTAAAACTGTTTAAGTTTTTAATTTCCACTTTGGTGCCAAGGTTTTTTGATTTAGAAACACTGATGTTGACTTCCACTCGCATCAAGCCCTTTTCCATATCTGCGTCCGACACTCCAAGGTAACGTAAAATCAACTGCAATTCTTCCCCAAACTTTTTTGCTTCAATGCCCGAAGTAATATCCGGTTCGGTAACCAGTTCCATCAACGGCACACCCGCGCGATTTAAATTCACCAAAGAATAGTCCGCGCCATCGGGATTTACCCTATTAAATTGTTTCGCATCCTGCGAAACACCGCCTTCGGCGGATTTAACAGGGTGAACTAAACTACCAGTATCTTCTTCTAAATGAATTCTGGTAATGCCAATTTTACGGCCGTCAATTTCCAAAAATCCACCAGCACAAAGCGGCTGATCGTATTGCGAAATCTGGTAACCCTTTGGCAAATCTGGATAAAAATAATTTTTGCGGTCAAATTTGGATTCGGTGGCAATGGTGCAATGCAAAGCCAAGCCGGTTTTGATGACTTTTTTGATAGCCTCTTCATTGGCAACCGGCAAAGTCCCTGGTTGGGCAGTGCACATCGGACAAATATTTACGTTAGGCCGCTTTTCATCCGGATCATTCTTGCAAGAGCAAAACATTTTGGATAAAGTGTTAAGCTCCGCATGAATCTCCAGCCCAATGGTTGGTTTGTAGGTCATTCAAAAATTATATCAAAAAGCACAAAAAAAACCAGCGCTGTAGCACTGGTGTGATACCTAAAAGAGATATCCTTTTGGAGGGACGTAATCTCCAACCACATATTCCTCGGCATAAAACCAAGGCGTATGCTCGTGGCAAATCACGTTGTCTAAAAACCCGGGCATTTGCGCGAATCTCTTGAAGGTGTCAGTTCGGCCAGCAAATTTTGCGTAGGCAATCATTGCGTGCTCGAGCGTATCCCATTCTGCAAAGAAAGATTCGCAAGAATCGCTGTGACTGAAATGCTCGTGAATAACGATTGAACATTTGCCACGCGGCGGATTTTTAATTTCCAGCAGTTCAATGTATCCACCGCATCCCGGATGGCCACCTCCCATGTACTTGTGCTGGATAATTTCATATCTACTTTCCCGCGCGTAACCACCTTTGGCAACCAGCGAAATGCTCATGGTAACCCCTGCCCTTCGTTAAAGGTCAGAAAAAAAGAACCGATTTAAAGATAACAAAACTCTCCGTTTTTTTCAATATTGAAAATGGGAGAAGACGGTTTTTTGAAACCATCTTCTCCCTTGAGCGAAGCCAATGTTAGCAAGGTAGATATGATCACCTCCTTAAGGCATCGAAAACCTTGCAGGTTTACCATTGGCTCCCTACGACGCTTGAAAAGATCGCATAGGACAATTCCATAGAATTGTCCTATGCGATCTTTTTTTTATTTTTTCCTTTCCAAAACCACAAACGAATACGGGTACAAGTTTTTTTCGTCGGGCTGGTGGTCTTCCCTGCTTACTTCTTTCCAATCTGCCATATTAAATTCCGGGAAAAAGATATCTCCGTCAAAGTCGTGATCAATGAAGGTTAAGTACAAACGCTCTGCCATTGGCAAAAATTGTTTATAGACCATCGCTCCGCCACTGATCATAATTTCACCATCATTTTTAGTCATTTCCAAGACTTCATCAATGGAATGCGCCAGCACTACGCCATCGGGCGCCCGGTAATTTTTATCATCGGTCAATACCACATTTTTGCGATTGGGCAGTGGCCGCTCGCCCACCGACTTAAAAGTATTTAAACCCATAACAATCGTCTTGCCCGTCGTTAATTCTTTAAAATGTTTTAAATCGGCCGGCAAATACCAAGGCAAAGCATTGCGTTTTCCAATGGCCCGATTCTTCGCCAACGCCGAAATCATGGAAATCATACTGCCATGGGCGCTTTAATAGATGGATGATATTGGTAATCAATTAATTTAATATCCTCCATTTTAAAATCGTTAATATTTTTAATCTCGGGATTTAACCACAGCTTTGGCAAAGGATACGGCTGGCGCGATAATTGTTCTTTGACCTGCTCAAAGTGGTTTAAATAAATATGGGCATCAGCTAAAACAATTATGCATTCGTGGGCTTGCAAACCGGTTACTTGCGCCACCATGTGCAGTAGCAAAGAATACGAAGCGATATTAAATGGCACGCCCAAAAACGTGTCGCAGCTTCGTTGATACATCATCAGCGACAGTTTTCCATCAACACAAAAAAATTGAAATAATAAATGACAGGGCGGCAACGCCATCATGTCAAGTTCTGCCGGGTTCCAGGCTGAAACTATCATGCGTCGGTCGGTCGGATTTTCTTTTAATTTTTTTATTACGTTGGCGATTTGATCTATGGGGGTATCATTGTAAGGTGATTTCCAACTGCGCCACTGCACCCCATACACCCTACCCAAGTCCCCTTCAAATTTGGCTTTTGGTTTCCAGTAATCGGCGTTGGCGTTTCCGTCCCAAATATGGCAACCCATTTCGTTAAGTTTTTTATTATCACTGCTCCCCGATAAAAACCAAATTAACTCTGCCTTTACGGCTTCGAATGCCAGCTTTTTGGTAGTAACGGCCGGGAACCCATCAGCCATTAAAAATCGCATCGGAACGCCAAAGACCGCGCGCGAGCCGATACCCGTTCGATCCGGCCGGTCAGTCCCCTCATCCATAATTTTTTTTAAAGCATCCAAATACTGCTTCATGCTATATTTTTTCTTGGACTAATTTGATAATTTTTTTGTGAATTACTTCTATGGGCAGAAATTTTCCTTTTTCCTCACACTCTATTATTTTATATTCCTTGGGATATTTTTTTAAAATAGCAGCATAAGAGGCCAAAGAATTGGCTAAATGCTTCTTATCAGCTTCATGAATATCTTGAACATTGCTACTGCCTAAATACAAAGCCCGCTTTTTTCTTTTTCCTGGATCCGTAATATGGCTCGACATTTGCACCGACAATTCGGGAGAAATTTTCAACACAATAGTACAATCGGGCCTCGGAATTTTAAAAATTCCATATTCTAAATTGTAGAGCCAATCAATATATTCGTTCCACAATTTTTTATCATAAATTAACTTTCCTCCTTGATGGCCAATATTTGAGGGAACATATCGATCTGCAATCACAATCTTACCCTCAGCAATCCACTGACGCAGTTTAAAACTAGCATCATAACGATCGCAAGCATAAAATATCGATCCGCGATAAGGCCCAACCTCTTCGGCAGTTCCATATCCTCCATTTAGATATGTTTCCAGGAGCGACGCCGATCCCTTGCCATATTGCGGGAAATCTATTTTCTCAACCTGGTACCCTTTCTTTTGCAAAGCACCCACTAATAATTTAGTTTGAGTAGCTTTTCCAGCTCCATCCACTCCCTCTAATACAAAAAATTTTCCTTTTTTCATATGTTTCCCGCCACGCTGAGCGTGGCATATGGGACGCTCAGCGTCCCGTTGTTCCCCACCCTCCACGGGTTTTATTTTGCATGCTATCAACTTCTTGCCACTGCACGGCTTCGCGTTTTATAATCAATCCCTGGGCAATGCGCTCGCCTTTTTCAATTAACACCGGCTTGTCAGAAAAATTATAATAGACCGCGTGGTACTCGTCGCCATCGCCGGAAAAATCCGGATCGCCAATGCCAATGCCGTTGGCCATCCACAAGCCCTTTTTATGGGTTGAGCTTCGCGGCGCCAGCAATAAAAAATGTCCCGGCGGAGTTTCAATGGCAACGTTCAGTGGAACATACTTAAACTCTTTGGCGGGAATTTCTACACCATCTCTGGCATACAAATCAAAAGCCGCAGCGCCTTCGGTTTTAAACTCCGGCAACGGGATAGTCTTATCGGAACGCTTAATTCTTACTATTTTTTTATTTTCCATTGAATCTTTGAATTACGAAATGCCTTTTTAGGATTTTCCCCAAATTTTGAGATAGAAATT
>CAZREI010000022.1:0-7152 GCA_964599285.1 uncultured Candidatus Saccharibacteria bacterium
CAGTTAGTTCAACAAGTAAGTGCAACACTCTGGTAACATGAGTGTATGCAGTACAAACATTTTTCAATTGAGGAACGCGAGCAAATTCAATACGCCCTATGGGCTAAAAAGTCAGTACGCCAGATAGCCCGGGAGCTTGGTCGTTCACCGAGTTCGGTTTCCAGGGAAATGCATCGAAACCGAGACTTTGATCGGATGCAGCGATACAATCCTCGCACCTCTCATCAACGAGCTATCAGAAAAAGAAGCAGCCGAGGCCGCCACGACCGTCTCAAAAACCAAACTATCCGCGATTACGTCGTCACCGAACTTAAGAAACGCACTTCGCCCGAACAAATCGCCGGTCGAATCTCCATAGACCATCCAAACCAGAAAATATCCCACGAAGCCATTTACCAGTTTATCTATGCTCAAATCCACCGTGATGGATATGGTTTACTCAAACCCGGCTGCCAAGATTTACGAAGTTACCTTCGCCGACGCAAAAAGCGCCGTACCCACCAAGGCGCACGACGCTGTCAGCGAGTGCTACGTATGCCAGGACTATCCATTGATGTTCGGCCAAAGGTCGTTGCAGAAAAAACCAGACCAGGTGATTGGGAATCAGACAGTGTAGCTTCCAAGAATAACCAAGCTGGCATCAACACGTTGCTCGAACGGAAAACAGGAGTGGTGTGCATTACGAAATTACGGGCCAAAACTGCTGATGCTACCGTTACCGCTATTACCAGTAGAATGAATCAGTTTCCCAAAGGCCTACGTCAAACGATGACCTTCGACAACGGTTCAGAAAACCAAAAGTGGGACGAATTGCAAATACGCACTGGCCTGACTCCATACTTCGCCCATGCTTACCACTTTTGGGAACGGGGAGCGAATGAAAATGTCAATGGCCTCATCCGGGATTTCTTTCCCAAGAAGACCGACTTTTCAGTGATATCCAACCAAGAACTGCAAGCAGTGGAGGACAACCTCAACAACCGTCCGAGAAAACGCCTCAACTGGCTCACCCCTTTAGAGGCATTGGCAAAAGAGCTAGAAAAACTTAACATGAGCATAAATACCATTAACCTCCGCAGTGTTGCACTTGCAGGTTGAATTCAGTGCCAAAAGCCTTGACATATAGCTTGGATAGTGCTATCATAAAGCCATAGAGTAAAACGATAGGTTTTACTCAAAAACTGCACTTTTTAAAGGAAACCAGCCATAGCCAAAAGTCTTTTTAGCAAGAGAGGATTTCTGGCTATGGCTGCTATTTCGGCGGCCTAAGGTTTAAGAAGGAGAAAACGATGAGTAGTTTCATCGGCGCAGAAGCGGCCAAATTGGCTGGTCTGCAAAAAGATCTTTTGGCAAAATTTCAAGCCGGCCACATCACGTTGACCCACTTGGAATGGTTTAACTGCCTTACCAAAGATCAGCGCGATCAGCTGGCCGGCGGTGCTATTGTCATGGCAGAACGGCGGATCGTTTTGCCCGATACCGACCGCCAACTGGACGGCTGGAAGGATTTTTGGAAACGCTACAGCAATGTTGAAGTAGCGACTTCCAAAATCCAAGTTCCCGGCCACCAGCCCGGCTTTGACCAGCTCATTGTCATGCCCGAAGAAGTCAGGATGACCAACAACGGCATCTTTGACCTCTGTCATCGCCATCTTACCTGCTGGCGCTACTACGACGATTTGGACAAGGCCATTTGCCACCACGATCGTGATCCCAACCAAGGCAGTTATGCCATTTGGGTGCGCGATCGCCAGGAAGCAGACGAGGAAAACAAAAATCTCTCTGCGCGCTACTTCTGGGATCAGAAACTGAAGACGGAAACCTACCTGGAACGCATGGTGCACGGCCTCAACTATTGGGATCGCACCAAAAAGCACTTGGACATTGACAACTGGACGCTCTGTCCCGGCTCGCGGTTTGGCCATGGCGGTGTCCCGATCGTCGACCGGGATCCCGATTACCGCAAGGTCAAGGTGCTCTACTACAGTCCGGGCTGCTCCGATCACGATATCCGCGCCCGTTCCGCGGTTTCCTCGTCGTGAGGGTTGCTCGTTTTCGCCACGCCGCGCGTTGCGAAAACGAGCAATTAGGCCGCGGTTGCAAATTTCACAAAGAAATTTGCATCCGCGGTATTTTTTTTGCAAAACTTTGTAAGATTTGTTAGTATGACCACGTGGCTAACTTCCCTCGTTGGCCACAGGAAACTGCTTGCCCAATTTTAGTAAACTTCTAAGGTTTAGAAAACTGCTCTGCGACGGACAGAGATAACTCAGGTAATTTTGCAAAAAATTACCGGTGATACGCATGAAATTGGGCAAAAATGGGCTCGCGGTATGACAATGGCAATGTCCCGATCGTCAACCGGAATCCCGATAACCGCAAGGTCAAGGTGAACTACTACAGTCCGGACAACTCCAATCACAATATCCGCGCCCGTTCCGAAGTATCGCATTAAGGAGAGTTTTCAAACTCTCCTTTGTGTTAAAACCGTGAATCACGGTTAAAAGTTATGAAACCAAATTTTAAACAGCTGAGGGGGGGGGGTTAAAGGGCAAAGCCTTTACGATCAAATAATTTCAACCAAGCATTTGTTTTACGCCTGGCATGCTTTCAAGATAGGGAAAACAAAGAAAGCGGATGTCGCGGAATTTGCAAAAAATTATGCCCTGGAAATATCTTTGCTAAGAAGTGAATTAAGCCACAAGCAATATGCCCACGCGCCTTATACTACGTTTTACATCCAGGATCCGAAGCTGCGGAAAATAAACAAGGCTTGCGTGCGCGATCGGGTGGTGCATCATGCGATATTTTCAAAACTGTACGATATGTTTGATAAGGCGTTTATTTTTGATTCTTATTCGTGCAGAATTGAAAAAGGAACGCATCGGGCGGTCAGGCGCTTGCACTACTTTTTTAACAAAGCAAGCAGGAATAACACCAAGACCTGTTGGGCATTAAAATGCGATATTAAAAAGTTTTTTGATTCCATTGATCAGGATATTTTGCTTGCCTTGATAAACAGAAAAGTGAGCGACGATGAAGCAAGGTGGCTGATTACCTTGATTGTGAAAAGTTTCCAAAAAGGGCTGCCTTTGGGAAATATTACCAGCCAGCTTTTTGCCAACATCTATTTAAATGAGTTGGATCAATATATCAAGCACGTAGTAAAGGCAGAGCACTATATCCGCTACTGCGATGATTTTGTAATACTGCATACTGACCGACAGTACCTGGAAAGCATAGTTTTAAAAGTAAGGCATTTTTTACATGAGCATTTGCGACTGACGCTTCACCCTGGCAAAATTATTTTTAGAAAGTATCGTCAGGGCATCGATTTTTTAGGGTACGTAAGTTTTCCCAGCCACACTATTTTGCGGGTTAAGACAAAAAAGAGGATGTTTAAAAAAGTAACGCAGAAAATAATACTGTATAAAAACGGCCAGGTAACAAAAAAGCATTTGCGCCAAACTGTACAGTCGTATTTGGGGATGTTAACGCATTGCAAGGCGCATGAAATAAGGAACGCGTTAGTCCGTTTGCTAAAGTATTATAGAGTTAACCTGTAATTTTTGGTGCAAACTTTTCACGAACTCTTGACTTTGAGCAGGAAATTTTTTAGAATCTTAACCGTGAATCACGAAATGGTTTCTTTGGATTTCCCCCAATTTTTGAGATAGAAATTTGATAGAAATATTTTACGTAGCAAGCTACGTAAAATATTTATAGCGAATTTATAGCCAAAAATTGGAGGAAAGACAAGAAATATTCTTTTTATTGTCCATTTCGTAATTCACGGTTAAATCACATAACCGATACAAGGAAAAGACAACAAAAAAACACTGTCGTAGTTTTGTTTCATGTTCCATGTTTCATGTTCCATGACGATAAAACCTCTCGCCGATCATATTTTAATCGAGCCCATTAAAGAAGAAGAGAAAACCAAATCGGGAATTTTTTTGCCCGATACCGCTCAAAAAGAAAAACCTGAACAGGGCATGGTTATTGCCGTTGGTCAGGGCAAAAAAACTGACGATGGAAAAATTGTCCCCGTTTCAGTCAAAGCCGGCGACAAAGTGCTGTTTACCAAATACGGACCCAATGAAATTAAGATTGATGGGAAAGAATATCTCATCGCTTCCGAAGGCGACATTCTTGCGATTATAGAATAATAATAAATAATGCCAATTTACCAATGACGTGCCAATGACGCCAATACGAGCATGCGAAAGCGCTTAGCGAATGCGCCCACGCGAATATTAGCAACATTGGCGACACATTCGCATTATTGGCATTATAATCACATGGCTAAAAGAATTATTTACAGTGAAAATGCCCGCAAGGCTCTCAAAAACGGCTTGGACAAAGTTGCCAATGCCGTTAAGGTGACCATGGGGCCTAAGGGGCGCAACGTGGTTTTGGGGCAAAGTTTTGGTTCGCCCACCATCACCAACGACGGTGTTTCCATTGCCAAAGAAATTGAACTGGAAGACGCCATGGAAAATATCGGCGCTTCGATTATTAAAGAAGTGGCTGAAAAAACCAATGACACGGCAGGCGATGGCACAACAGCTTCTGTTGTGCTGACCCAAGCCATTGCCACCGAAGGTTTAAAAAATGTGGCAGCTGGCGCCAACCCTCTGGCACTGCGAAAAGGAATTATTAAAGGGAAAGACGCTATTGTTGGGGCACTTAAAGCCATGTCCAAATCCATTAGCGCACGCGAAGAAATTGCCCAAGTGGCCACCATATCGGCGCAAGACAAAGAAATGGGCGACCTAATTGCAGAGGTTATGGAAGAGGTTGGCAAGGACGGCGTCATCACGGTGGAAGAATCAAAAACGTTTGGATTGTCAAAAGAAATTGTAAAGGGACTGCAGTTTGACCGCGGCTACATTTCGCCCTATATGGTTTCGGATCAGGAAAAAATGGAAGCAGTTTTGGAAGATCCTTACATTTTAATTACCGACAAAAAAATCGGCGCGTTGGCCGAAATTTTGCCATTGTTGGAAAAAATTGTTAAGGCCGGCAAAAAGGAACTGGTGATCATTGCCGACGACGTGGAAGGCGACGCACTGACCACGTTAATTGTAAATCGGTTGCGGGGCATTTTCACGGCCTTGGCTATCAAGTCGCCCGGATTTGGAGACCGCAAAAAAGAAATGCTGGAAGATATTGCTTGCGTCACCGGCGCCACAGTTGTTTCAGAAGAGATGGGAATAAAATTAGAAAGTGCAGATATATCAATGCTTGGCCGTGCAAGAAAAGTTATTTCTACGAAAGAAAATACTACTATTATTGAAAATAAAATAGAAAATCGTGAATTAGAAAACAGGATTTTGCAGATTAGAAAAGAAATCGAAAAAGCGACGTCGGATTTTGATAAAGAAAAATTACAGGAACGCTTGGCAAAGTTAGCTGGGGGAGTTGGCGTGCTGAAAGTTGGCGCGGCTACCGAAGTTGAACAAAAAGCCAAACAGCATAAACTGGAAGACGCCTTGCACGCCACGCGCGCGGCGGTGGAAGAGGGAATTGTGCCGGGCGGAGGTGTGGCGCTACTTCGGTCTTTGGCTTCTTTAGAAAATGTGGTGGCCGAAGGCGATGAAAAAACTGGATTGAATATTTTAAAGCGGGCTTTGGAAGAACCGATTCGCCAGATTGCCCAGAATGCGGGAATTGACGGAGCAGTAGTGGCGCAGAAAGTGCGAGAGGGTGCGGGTGAGTTCGGATTTAACGCGCAAACGATGGTGTATGAAGATTTAATAAAAGCGGGCGTGGTAGATCCGACCAAAGTAGTAAGAACAGCGCTGGAAAACGCAGTCTCTGCCGCGTCTATGCTGCTAACCACGGAAGCTGTAGTGTCTGAACTGCCGAAGAAGGATGAGAAAAATCCGATGGGCGGAATGCCATCGATGGGAATGGGAGAAGACTATTAATTTGAAATTTGTGAATGTAAATTGCAGATTGTAAAAATCGGGTATCGCCCGATTTTTGATTGACATGATTAAATCAGTGAAGTAAATTGTAATCAAGTATTAACAACAGTTCTTTAACTTAGGAGGACGAACCATGACGTCTTTTGGCGATGTGAAAAATGCGGTCGAGAGGCTCAATGAGTTCTGGCAAAGGAGAGCGCAAATCGTAGCACCAATCCATGAATTGCCACAAGCAATAGAACGGCGCAATAGGGTGCGCACGGAAGTCGTTGCTCTTTACCAAAGTGTTGCAGGTCAACTATGCGTGGATAATAATTTTCCGCAAGAGACTTCCGTTTATGACATGCCAGAAACTACGGTTGTTTCTGCTACAGCAGAGAAAAAGTTTCACGCCATTGTTGATTATCTAAAAGTGCAATCATAGCCATGTAGTTTGTGGGAAATAATAACTTGAGGTTGTAGGCCCTGCCAACTGGTTTGGGCCTTTTTTATTCCTTGTTTTTTAGTGGTTTTTTAGCTACACTTAAATCAATATCACATAACATGGAACACATAACATATAACAAAAAGACGTCGTCGTAGTTTTGTTTCATGTTCCATGTTTCATGTTCCATGAAGATGTTTTGTCCCAATCATCACAAAGAACCGTTGCAGCAAATGCTCTTCCATAACGTTGAAGTGGACTACTGCCCCGAGTGTTTGGGCATTTGGTTTGACCGCGACGAACTGCGCTTGGCCAAAGATGACAAAGACGCGCAACTTGAATGGCTGGACTTTGATATTTGGCGCGACAAGAGTAAATTTGACATGCGCCGCATTGACAAGCGCTGTCCGGTTTGCCGCATGGCGATGGTGGAAGTTGGATACGACCATTCAAAAGTGAAGATAGATTTTTGCAAGCACTGTCAGGGAATTTGGCTTGACCGCGGAGAATTTAAGCAAATAATCATCTATTTAATTAGAAAATACGATTACGAAATTTTGCACCATTACGCCAAAAATACCGTATTGCAATTATGGGAGGTGTTCACCGGGCCGGAAAAATTCCGCGGCGAATTGGAAGATTTTTTGATGCTTTTGAAGTTGTTTAACTATAAATTTATCACGCAGTATCCATTATTAAATGCGTGGATTGAGAATTCACAAAAGTAGTTATCGAATTAGTCTAATTAACCTAATTATTCTAATTGACCTAATCAAATCCTAAATCCTAATGCCA
>CAZREI010000023.1:0-3081 GCA_964599285.1 uncultured Candidatus Saccharibacteria bacterium
AACGCTCTGTGGCAGCGTTAGCGGGAGTTCGAATCTCCTCGATCGCCCTGTGTTCGCTCATTAAAAATTTACTCGCCCCACCCACCCCTTTACCGGAGGCAACCATGGGAACCAGACAACTTGAAACAGAGTGGCAGGCGCTAGAAAAGGAACGAGAGCAACTCATAGGCAAGTCAACTCAGCTTCAAAAACGGTTCGCTGGTTTTTTGAACGAAATCGGCATAGCGGACATGCTCAAAGAAAAAGACCGACTAAAAAGTCAAATAAAGATGTTGTCGGGCGAAATAAAGCACTACCGCAACAACATCGAGGGAAGAGAGCGATCGCTAAAAGATTGGCGATTGGTGATGGCCGGAAAGGAGTCTAAAAAGAAATTTGAGATGAAAAGGGACGCCTTGCTTCGAGAGATCAAAGAGTCCGAACAAGCAGTAAAGATTTCGCCGGCGGCGATGCAGTTTGCAAATCAGATGCTGATGCTGGTCGATATGCCCATGGAAGAAATAGGACCGTATCTTGAACAAAAAAATGCTGATGATCAACGCCAAGAAGACGCTGTTCCCGGCATTATCCGAGAGCTGTTGGCACACATCGAGCTGATTGAGGAAAACTATCGGCAGAGCAAAAAATGTCTTGAAAGAGAAATTCGCAATGCCGAAGACAAAAGGAATGCTCACCGAGAAAAAACACTGGAGTGGATAACTCGGAACCGTGAGCATCTTGAGTGGGTTCTTGCAAAAGAACCTGCTTGGGCAAGCGAAGCCCAACGACGCTACCAGGAACGATGGCAGGATGATAGGATGGCAAACAATTCCCGCAATAACGCATCACCTACAAGGCAATTCCCTCATCGCAGGTCTTCGCGTAAGCAAAAGTCCGTAGCGGAAACTGCTCCCGCAAACCAAACTAACGGGAATGGCCAGAGACCTTGGGAGTTTTTCATCACCTCCGGTAAAAATGCTACGAGGAGAAAGTTGCCTTCAGAGCGCAACCAGTTCTTGGCGGCAATCGAGCCCAACTTGCGTAATAGCGTAGGAGGACTTAGTGCCAACATGCTCTATGACGCCCTAATGCGAGCAACTACCGAAAAAGACGCTTGCCAGCGGCAGCTCACCATCAAAAAAATTCACGGCCCAAAGTTCCGTGGATGGCAAGGATTGGAAGTGGGTAACGTTTACCGAATTCCCATTGTCTTTAAGGAGGAGAGCCGTGAGTTAACGTTTATGCTTTCCAAAAAAGGAGATGAATTCTATCGCAGAGGTCGATAGATCATTAGATCATTCTCTGACAGGCGCTGATTGGGATGTCAGCGCTTTTTGATTGCAAAAGCCGCGGGCGAAGCCCGCGGCTTTAGATTCGTAATTCGTGGAAATTCGCTGGTCAATTCGTGTTCATTCGTTTCTTCTATCGCGCATACTCTACCACTCGATTTTCGCGGATGACCGTCACCTTAATTTCCCCCGGATATTTTAATTCTTCTTCAATGTTAGTGGCAATCTGGCGAGCCATTTTTTGCACCGCCAAGTCGTCTACTTTATCAGCCTTAACAAACACGCGGATTTCCCGGCCAGCCTGAATGGCGTAAGCCCGATCAATTCCTTCAAACTTATTAGCAATATCTTCCAACGCCTTGAGCCGCTGCAAATAGTTTTCAATGCTATCTTTGCGAGCGCCCGGACGCGAAGCCGAAATAGAATCTGCCACAATAACAATCGCTCCTTCAACGGAATCCACCGGATAGTCGCCATGATGGCTCCTCATGGCGTGGATGATTTCTTCTTTTTCGCCAAACTTTTCCAAAATTTTAATACCAATTTCAATGTGGCTTCCTTCCATTTGTTGGTCCAGTGCCTTTCCAATGTCATGGAAAAGTCCCGCGCGCTTGGCAACCGCCGCGTTTACTCCCAGCTCTTCGGCAATCGTTTCGGCAATCAGCGCCACTTCCATAGAATGCTGCAACACGTTTTGGCCGTAACTGGTGCGGTAATATAATCTGCCCAAAATTTGCACCAACTTATCTTGCACGCCCAAAATACTCATATCGTACAGCGTTTTTTCTCCGGCGTCTTTTATCACTTTTGAAATTTCCTGTTTGGCTTCTTCCACTTTTTCTTCAATTTTGGCGGGCTGAATTCTGCCATCTTGAATTAGTTTGTTGAGCGCCATGGTGGCAATTTGCCGTCGCACGGGGTTAAAACAACTGATCACCACCGAGTCGGGCGTGTCGTCAATCAGCACCTCCACACCGGTTATTTTTTCAAACGTTTTAATGTTGCGCCCCTCTTTGCCGATAATCCGACCCTTAATATCCTCGCTGGCCAAATGAATGGTGGTGGTGGAAAGTTCCAAGGTATGATTAACCGCGCATTTTTGAATGGCCAGCGTCACAATTTCCCGGGCTCGAACCGCTAGCGCGTCGTGCGCCGTTTGATCCATTTTTTTAATGCGCTCTAAAATATCTTTTTCCGAATCTTTTTCCACCAGCGTCAGCAATTCCTTTTTGGCATCTTCCCGCGAAAGACTGGCCACTTTTTCAAGCTTGGTTTCCGCTTCCAGCCGCAGTTTATCTAAACTTTCCTTTACTGTTTTTAATTTTTCCACTTTGTCAGCCAGTTCAACTTCTTTTTTATCAAACACGCCGATTTTTTCTTCCAACAATTTTTCGCGGTCCAAAATAAGTTGCTGGGCTTTTAAAAATTCTCGGCGGCGTTCATCAACCTCTTTTTGAGATGATTCAAGAATTTTGGAAGATTTACTTTCAGCCTCTTTAACCAACCTTGCCGTTTCTTCCTTGGTTTCTTGTACTTTTTTGAGCAGCTTTGCTTCTAAAGAGCCGGCCCGTTTTTTGGCCAGCGATTGGCGAGTGTAGTATCCAATAACGCATCCGACCAAGAGCGCCACCACTGCACTGATAAAGATGATAATGAGTTGATCCATATTCGTGAAACTCTAAATTCTAAACTCTAAATTCTAAAACGTTTTGGGATTTAGAATTTTAGATTTGGAGTTTGTTTAGGATTTAGGATTTAGAGTTTAGAATTTAATTTATTTAAGACTTTTTGTTTGGCAGCATTATTAATATAT
>CAZREI010000024.1:0-2448 GCA_964599285.1 uncultured Candidatus Saccharibacteria bacterium
TATATTGGTAAAATTTGTATATTATTTTAGATTTGTATATTCGTGATTACTCCTTGGTCCCATCGTCTAGCCCGGCCTAGGACGCCAGGTTCTCATCCTGGTAACTGGGGTTCAAATCCCCATGGGACCGCCAGAGTTGATCCTTAACAAAGTTCCTTGTTTAGTTAGAAAGAGGATTACCATGTCAGAGATTATGTTGCCGCTCTGTTGTTTGGCATTCGTTGTTGGTCTTATCATTGCTACGTTGCGTCGTGGTTATGCAAGAGATCGAAAGATGATAACTACGGTTCCCGTTCAGGGATATTGTTGTTACTTTGAAGGAAGCAACAAAAATCCATCGATCACCATTTTTGATGTAAACAGAGAGGAAGCTGAACAGATCGCTCGCATGCAGTTACATGAACTGGTGGACGTGCAAAAACATTTCCCCAACCGCCGCCTAATTGTTGAGGAAATTAGGGGTAATAAATAACGGTCACAAAAATTAAAAACGGGCGAGGTGCCAAGCATCCGCCCGTCTTTTTTTATATAATCCGCAAACCTTTCCAGTTGCAGAGCCCGAAGGCTAATTTTTCCCGCAGGAAAAATTCCTGCAAACGGGCTTGTGCTCTCGCCAAAGCGACGGCAACTTCCGTTAAAAGACATTCGCCTGGCAAACCCCGATGTCTTTTGATGGAAGTTGCCTAGCGGGCCTTGTAGTCCGGCGGGATTTGCCAGTAATTAATAATATACTGCGCCAGTTTTTTAAAGACTGGCACTGCCGACAGCGCTGATTTTGGAACCTTCGGGTCGTCTAGCTTTACCAAAATTAAAAATTCGGGCTTGAGCGCCGGGCCGTAGCCGATGAAACTCTGAATGGTCCGGTCGGTGTAATACCCTTTTTTATTTTCAAACGGAACTTCGGCCGTGCCGGTTTTTCCCGCCAAATAGTACCCAGGAATTTTGGCCCCATCGCCAAAACCATGATCAACCACATTGATGAGCATTTGATTAACCTCTGCAACCGTAGTGGCAGAAATTAAGGGCTGGGAAAGTTCCGGCTGGGTTTGTTGGCTGTCAGAACCATGAACAATACGCTGGACTACGTAAGGTTTTACCAGACGACCGCCGTTGGCAAACATGGAAAACCCACGTACCAGCTGAATGGGCGTCATCTCAATGCCCTGGCCAAAGGACGCCGTGGCAAAGCCAAAATCGGATCCGCTTCGCAAGCGATCGTTTTTGGAATAGACTTCCCCCTGCAAATCAACGTCGGTTTTTTGGGCAAAGCCGAATTTATCCATGTAATCCAAAAAAGTATGATGCCCAACCAGCTGCGACAAAAACACGGCGCCGGTATTTATAGACTTTTCCAGAATGCCCGACATGTTCTGCCGGCCGTATTTTTCGTGGCTAAAGTTGCTGACCGTGTCCGGGCCAATCTTGACCGCGCCACTGTCCACAAAGGTCGTTTCCGGCGTCACTTTGCCTTCTTGCAAAGCCATAGCCATGGTAAAGGGCTTAAAAACCGATCCAGGTTCAAACAATTTTTGCACCGCGCTATCCTGAAAAATCGCCAAACTTTTTTCTTTAGAATATTGATTAACATCAAACGACGGGAAATTAGCCAGCGCCAAAATGCGGCCAGAATCGGGCTTGATCACAATAATCTGGCCAGAAGTAATATCAAGATTTTTCTGGACTTCTTTTAACAGCGACTCTGCTTGGAACTGAATGTTATAATCTAGCGTCAAGTACAAATCCGATCCATCCAAATCCTGCGATTGATTTTGGTTGCCTATTAACCCCAAGCCTTTTTGGTCGCTTTGAATTCCCTCTTTGCCTTTGAGCACATCATCGTAGTAGCCTTCCAGCCCGTATTGGCCGGTCTGGCCGCCGCCCAAAAATCCGATGGTCTGGGCCGCCATGCTTTCTTCCGGATAGTACCTACCCGGATTATTTTCCAGCGATAAACCTTCTATGTTAGCGCTTTGCAAAGTTTTTAGTTCCTGATCCGACAAATCTTTTTTGATGATGATATAGGAATCAGCGCGATCCAGTTTGGATAGTAATGCTTGGAGCGGCTGACCCAATGCCTTAGACAAAATAAGAGCCGCGGCCGCTTTGTCTTTTATTTTTTTGGGAACAGCCGCCACCAGCCACTTGTCTTTGTTAATGGCCAAGCTTTTGATGGCGCCTGATCCGGATTTGCCATCACTTTCCTTGCTGTTTTCAGAAAAAATCTGGCCGCGCTCGCCGGTCACTTCTTTGAATCCAGCCTGCTGTCCTAATGCCCACGATTGATATAATTTATGATTTAAAACTTGGATATAAAACAAGCGGCCAATAATAATTCCCGCCAGAATAATCAAGAACGCTAAAAATAAAAGTAGCCTCCATCGCCTCATTTTTTTGGAGTAATCACGAATATACAAATCTAAAATAATATACAAATTTTACTAATATACA